>CAYJPA010000044.1:0-47763 GCA_964371945.1 uncultured Sphaerobacteraceae bacterium
CTAGGGGCGACCGGAGTGGCGGGCAGCGGGATGCGCGGTCAGTGGTGGGGAGCCGGCGCACACCCGCGCGCGCGAACGAAAGCGCGTATTGAGCGCGGTGACATGCGCATCGAGCGCTGCTTGTGCATCCGGCAGCGAGGCCCTGGCAGGACCGAGCAGAAAACCGTCGAGCGTGCGGTGTTGGCGCTCGACCGCACCGTGATCGGTGGGTCGCGCGGGTCGGATCGGCACGACGGCAATGCTGAGCCCGGCGCAGAAGAGTTCACACCGGCTGGGAAATGAGCGCTGGGACTGCCCGAGGAAGTGGAGCCCCGCATCCACCGAGCGGGCACGCGGCTTACCAAAGCGGACAAAGCGGCCGCGCAAGCCGTCCAGCACCGTATCCATGGGCACGGCGTGTGCCCCTCGCGGACCGGCGAACAAATCGGCGCCGACAATCACCCCAGCTGCCGGTGCCCGGACAGCCTGCAACACGACCGGCGTCTCCAGCCCAGGCACCCGAATGCCATCCTGGTGATCGATCGGCCAAACCGCGTGGGGGTCGCCGGGATCGACCGGGAGCGCGGGGGCTCGTGGTGGGGCTTCGCGCGCAGCCGTCGGCGTCACCAAGCCAGCCGCCACCCACGCGCGGTGGATCGTGCAGGCGGAGGGGAGCGGTTGGCCACGCAGCGTCGGATCGGTCTCAAGGAGGAGCACAGCCCGGCGCGCGCCGAGCAGCGGATACTGGTGCCGGATCGCCAGCACCTGCGTCTGCACGATCGATGAAAAGGTCGCCAGCGCTCCTCGCGGCGGTGGTGGAGGCGGGTCAAGGGCGGTCAGCCCTTGGCGGCCGTAACGTCGCCGCCAGCGCCGTCCCCAGTCACGGCTGAAACCAAGCGCGGCACTCGCTTTGCGGAGCGTCAGCCCCTGTCCGACGAGTTCGATCAATTGCATCCGATCAGCGACACTGCTGCGGCGACGCGGGTCCATGGTGTGCCTCCTGGGTCAACGTGCCAACGACAACCCCGTCAGCATGCCATGCCGCGTCGCGCTCAGTCAGAGGGGACAATCCCGTGGCAGTGCCATGGTGACACCGCTATGGCACCTTACACCTGTGCCCTCCGACGCCGGAGGCTTTCGCCGACGCGCACGCACGCGTTTCAATACTGCACGATTCAAATGCGTTGGAACAAGCGAAGAACGCCGCTAACCGACTGTCGCGGTCGATCCACTCGAGCAGGTCGCGCCGTACTCAGGCGTGTTAGTCGGGCTGTTCCTGAAGACCTTGATGAACTGCTCGAGCTTGCTGTCGTCGGCGGAGTCGAGCGTGAGCTGCTTGTTCCAGGCTGTGGCGACGATCGGCGCCGGCAATCCCGAGAACGGGCTGACGAGGATGAAATCCTGACCGTCCGCCAGCGCTTTGAGCTTGTCAATTTGATCCTGCGCGAGATCGGGAGAATAGGTAATCCAGACCGCTCCATGCTCGAGCGAGTGAACGCCCATACCTGGATTGATCGGCGCCGCATAGTACTGGCACTTCTGCCATGTGCTGCTATGCGTGCCGCCCGCGGGCGGCACCTCGGTCCAGGCGGTGAACGCATCGTCGTGCGAGCCGGAAGCGTAGGAGTACGACGCCACACCGTCGGGCGGATCAAGGTCTTCTTTTCTGGCGTTGTCGACGATCAAATAGACGATTCCTGCCACGATCACCAAACCGATAATCGCCGCGGAGATCTTGGTGATCATCCATTGTCGTTTGTTACGCTCATAGGACTTCAACCGGCTTTCACGCCGGTTCTTGGCGGCATCCTGTCGTTTTGCCGGGTCGGCAGGAGCGACCAGCGTTTCCTGTTTCGATTTTGCTGATGGCTTCGGCATCATTGTCCTCAGATAATCAATCGGGTTCGCCAACGCTGCTTGATTCGGCGCTCAACTCGAGGTCTCTGAGCAAGCTTAGAAACAAACCATCACATGGGACTCAGATCATACCATCGTTGCCGTTCGTCCGGCGCCGGCTACGCTATTGGGATATGTCGTGCAGCGCCACTATCCCACCCGCTCACGCACATAACCCGGAACTCCGGCCGCCGGAAGCCGGATTTGCCCGGTCGTGTCACGGTCGCGTACGGTGACCGTGCCGTCCTCGATCGTGTCGTAGTCGATTGTGAAGCAGAACGGCGTCCCCGCTTCATCTTGTCGACGGTAACGTTTTCCGATGTTTCCGGTTTCGTCGTAATCGACCAGGTAACTTGTCTCGTTTTGCAGCCGCTCGAAGAGCTCGCGCGCGATGCCGGCAAGCTCCGGCTTTTTCATCAGCGGCAGGATCGCCGCCTTATACGGCGCAACCTTTGGGCTGAGCTTCAGCACGATCCTCGTGTCCGGTTTGCCGTTGACATCGACCGTCGCTTCCTCTTCGTAAGCGTCGAGTAATAACACAAGCAGCGTCCGCTCCACGCCAAACGTCGGTTCGATCACATAGGGAAGGTATCGAGTGCCCCGCTCTTGATCGAAGTACGTCAGATCCTCGCCGCTGAGCTCCTGGTGTTGGGTCAGATCAAAATCTGATCGATTCGCGAGCCCGTAGAGCTCCTTCCAGCCCATCGGAGCGGGAAACTTGTACTCAAAATCGACTGTTCGACTGGAGTAATGCGAAAGTTCTTCTTTGGCGTGCTCCCGGATCCGTACGTTTTCTGGATCGAGACCGATCAGTTCGATCCACGCTCTCATCGCGGTAAGCCACTCGTCGAACGCGTCCGCTTCGTTTCCTGGCTTGACGAAATATTCGATCTCCATTTGATCGAATTCGACATCGCGGAAGATGAAGTTTCCAGGCGTAATCTCGTTGCGAAACGCTTTTCCGATCTGCCCGATCCCGAATGGCAACTTCACGCGTGCGGTCGCCAGAATATTCTTGTACTGGACGAACATCGCCTGCGCCGTCTCGGGGCGCAGGTAAACGGATGTGCCGGTTTCCGACACCGGCCCGATCGTCGTGCTGAACATCATGTTGAACTGGCGAGCATCGGTCAACGTGCGATTTCCGCACTTGGGACACGGGAGATTTGCGGCCGTGATCATGCGGCTCATCTCCTCGGGCGTCTTGCCTTCCGCGTTCTGCCCGAGCCGCTCCTCGATCAGGTGGTCTGCCCGAAACCGCGCCTTGCACGTTTTGCAGTCGACCAGCGGGTCATTGAAATTGACCACGTGGCCCGACGCTTCCCAAACCTTGGGATGCATCAGAATTCCGGCATCGATCCCCACGATATCGCGCCGGCGATGGACGAATGTCCGCCACCAAAGCTGCTTCACATTGTTCTTGAGCTCGGCCCCCAACGGCCCGTAATCCCAGGTATTCGCAAGACCGCCGTAAATCTCAGAACCGGGATAGACGAATCCTCGTCGCTTGCACAAAGCAACGATTTTCTCCATGGTTGCCGCACGCGTGGGTTCGCTCATAGTTGTTACAGCCGCTCCTGATTAACATTCAAAGGTCGATGCATGAGCACGGAGACCCGTTTTCGGAAGCCGCTCGCCGTATTACAACTCTTCATCGAGCGAGATGACTTCCACCAACTTCTCGGTTGCCTCGCTCTCGCCGGCGAGCCGACGATAAATCTGGGTCGTCGAAATGCTGACATGGCCGAGCATGTGTTGGACATCACGCAACCCGTATCCGTCCTTTAGGGCATGCGTCGCGAAGGAATGACGAAGGGTGTGCGGGGTGATGTCCTGAATATGGGCGCGTTCGGCATACGATTTCAGAATCAACCAAAAACCCTGCCTGGTCAGCCGGGAACCCCTGTGGTTGAGAAAGAGTGCTGGCTCATCTGAATAGGCAATCGCCGGCCTCGCCGATTCAAGGTAGCGAGCTATCGCCGTAACGGCTGTCGCTCGCAGCGGTACCTGACGTCCTCGCCCGGCCTTGCCGCTGCACCGAACGGTCCCCTGCTCCAGATCGACATCCTCGATGTTGAGCGAGACCAGCTCACTGACCCGCATTCCGGTTGAATAGAGTGCTTCCAGCATCGCCGAATCGCGAATCGCCTCGGGGCGACTCACCTCGGTCTCTCTTCCCGGTTCCGCCAGGAGACGTTCGATTTCGTCGAGTGTCATCGAGCGAGGCACGTATTTCTCGACCTTCGTCGACGCCATATTCGCCGCGAGATCGGCCCGCATCACGCCCTCTTGCATTAAGAAGTGGCAAAAAGATTTGATCGCGGCGGTCTTGCGCGCAACGGTTGACGGGGCGTACTCACGCTCCTTGAGGTGAAGCAGGTAAATCGAGAGATGCGGTTCCGTCAACTCCGGCCACCGCGTCATCGGCGCCTGATGATCACTCTCCGGAGGCGTTTGCAAATAGGCAATGAACTGCACGAGATCGTTTCGATAGGCCGAAATCGTATTGCCTGAGAAACCGCGCTCGGTCCCGAGCAATTGGAGGAATCGATCGACTGTGGTCTGCATTTGCCCCCTCGTGCGCCGGCGGGGTGAACCGTCGCTCTACCTAGTTTATGCGACGCTCTCCCACCGCGCGAACGGCAAACCGAACGCATCCGCCACGGCCTGGTAGGTCACCTTGCCGTTCAGGACATTGATGCCCTTTGCCAGCGCTGGATCGCGTCTCGCGGCTTCAAACAGGCCATGATCCGCGAGCTCGAGCGCATGCGGCAACGTCACATTCGAAAGCGCAAGTGTGCTCGTGCGCGGAACTGCACCCGGCATGTTCGTTACACAATAATGCGTCACGCCGTCAACGACATAGGTTGGATCGCTGTGTGAAGTCGGTTTGGCGGTTTCAATGCACCCGCCCTGATCGATCGCTACGTCCACCACTACCGAACCGGCACGCATCGAGGAGATCATGTTTGCGGTAACAAGCTTTGGCGCCTTGGCGCCGGCGATCAACACCCCGCCAACCACGAGGTCAGCATCCCGAACTACCGCCGCGATGTTCTGCCGGTTCGAGGCGAGCGTGTGAACCCGACCGTGGAGCACCAGATCGAGGAAGCGAAGCCGCTCGACATTTCGATCGAGAATCGTGACATTGGCGCCCATGCCCAGCGCCATTTGGGCAGCGTTCGTGCCGACGACCCCGCCTCCGACCACGGCCACATTCGCTCCCGGCACGCCCGGAACTCCACCGAGCAGCATGCCACGACCACCTTGGGTGCGCTCCAGGTAGTGCGCCCCCACCTGGACAGCCATTCGTCCCGCCACTTCACTCATTGGGGTCAAGAGCGGCAGCGAACCACTGTCGAGCTGGACGGTTTCATAGGCGACCGCTTGTACCCTTCGATTCATGAGCGCTCGAGTCTGCCGTTCGTCTGCCGCAAGGTGGAGATAGGTGAAAATTAGCTGCCCATCACGCAGCAACTCATACTCGGAAGCGACCGGCTCTTTGACCTTTACGATCATGTCAGCCCCGGCAAAGACCTCGGCGTGGGTATCGACCAGCGTCGCGCCGGCATCGGCATATTCCGAATCCTCGAACCCGCTGCCGGCGCCGGCCGACCGCTCGACCAGCACCTGATGACCATGTGCGACAAACTCGCCCGCCCCGGCTGGAGTAACCGATACACGATTCTCCCGGTCTTTGACCTCTTTCGGCACTCCCACAATCATGATGTCTTCGCCTCTGTTGAAGAGATCTCGACCGCGCCGGATCTCTTGCCTCTTGCCGCCGGTTCCAGAATCGCCGAATCAGATTTTTCGCCCATGAAGGCGGTTGATTCTAGCATGATGCGCCATTTGACCCTCCCTCGGCGCACACCGAATGGCGATTTCCGCCACGATTTTAGGATTCGATCCGATTCGGCCGGTAACGGGTTATGCTTTGCGGACTGCTGCAATCACATGTTCACTGTTGAGACTGAGGAGCATCGCGTTTATGACCGTCAATCGGTGGTTTTCAAGAGTGCCCGCGATCGCGATCATCGCACTATTGGCGGCGATCCTCGCGGCATGCGGCGGTAATTCCGATGACGATCCCACGCCGACGGCAACGACAGCCCCCCCAACCGCGCCGGCCGTGACACCCGCGGCCACGGCTTCACCAATGACGGCGGCGACGTCAACTTCGGGATCGCCGGTCAGCGGATCGGCTTCGCCGGTGGCCTCGACTGGAATCTCCATCAGCCGGGCCGACTATCAAAAGCAATTGCTCGCTGCCTACCCGATGGAACCCGCCGCCAACAAAGGCGGCTCCATCATCGTTGGCGAACCGTCCGATATCAGCACCGTCAATCCGATTCTTCTGTTCGACAGCACAACACTGAATATCGCCGGCACGATGTTTGAAACGCTCGTTGGCATCAGCCCCGTCGACGGGCGGCCCGTCCCCGGTTTGGCCGATTCCTGGGAAATCGCGCCCGACGGTCTGACCTACATCTTCCACATTAATCAGGCCGCAAAATGGCATGACGGCGTCGACATCACCGCTGAGGATGTGAAGTTCAGCTTTGATTCGGTGCTCGATCCCAACACCGGCAGTTACTACACGACGATCGTCAATGAAGCGGTCGGATCCTATCGGGTGATCGACGCCGACACCTTCGAAATCGTCGCTCGCGACCGTTTTGTCAGTTTCCTGTTCAACGGTCCAGGCGCCGTCTTCGTCATGCCGGAGCATATTTGGGGAGATGTGGACGTTGCCGCTTGGTCGTTCGATGGCGGCAGCACTGGCCAGGACCCCGCGCGCGTGATCGGCAGCGGCCCGTTCAAATTCAAAGAATGGGTCCAGGGTGAACATGTGACGGTCGTTCGAAACGACGCCTACTACGACGTGATTCCGAACATCGACGAATTGACGCTCTCGGTGCAGCCTGATGCAGAGGCCTCCGTTCTCGCGCTCCAGGGCGGTGAAACGGACATGATGGAGATCATCCCCCCTGCTCAAACGCAAGGCGTTGCGGACACCCCGGGGCGTGCGGTCGAGATTTACAATTTCTATCAGATCACCGTTTACGCGATGAATCTCGATCCGGAACGGACGCCGCTCTTCCAGTCCAAGGATGTCCGGCAGGCACTCTTCTACGGGCTCGACCGGGATTCGATTACCCAGAACATCTTCTTTGGCTTTGGCGAGCCCGCGATCGGAACACAACCGAAGCTCTCGGCCGCCTACGCGCCAGATCGAATGTCGCCTCAATTCACGTTCAATCCAGAAAAGGCGAAGGAGCTGCTCGCGCGGGCAGGGTGGACCGATTCCAACAACAATGGAACGGTCGACAAGGACGGGACCGAGTTCAAGTTCAGCCTGCTCTACAGCGGCGGCGACGCGACGGTTGATCAACTCGTCGCCTATATGCAGGAAGCCTGGGCGGTGATCGGCGTTGACGTGAAGCTCGACTCGATCCAAGGCGGCGCTTTGACCGATAAACTTCGCGCGCACGATTTCGATATGTATTTGAGCGCGTTCGGACTTCCAGCGGACGGCGATCAAACCAGTCTCTTCTCGTGCGAGGCCTATCTGAACGGATTCAACTTCGGCCGTTACTGCAATCAGCAGTGGGATGAGCTAAACGAGCTGCAAAAGCGCGAGTTTGACAGCGCTCATCGAACCGAACAGTTGATTCAGCAGTCACAGCTCATTTGGGACGAGCAGCCGATGGGACCGATTCGGTTCGGGATCGCGCGATCCGGATATAACACCAGAATTCACAATTTCCACCCGAATGGCTATGGATTCCTGTGGAGCCTGCCGTACATGTGGGTAGACGCCGCCTGATTCCGTTTCGATCGTGCATCCGTGTACGCGCGTTCCCGCGTACGTAGATTGGGTATGCCGGTGACTTTCCGCATCGTTCTCATTGGGAATGCCGATCAATAACTCGATTGCGAGGTTAATTAGAGCGTTGCGCTCCGAGTGGTACTATTTACCCGGCTCAAACCGGCGAAACGCGTGTCAGCCGGTTGCTCAAATACGGGAGCTCCTCTTTGTTTTCTGAAGGTTTGTTCAACGGGCTCTATATCATCCCGGTTCTCGCGTTTCTCATCTTGATTCATGAGCTCGGTCACTTTTTCGCCGCGCGCATGTGCGGCGTGAAGGTTGAGGAATTCGGAATCGGTATCCCTCCACGCGTCAAGGGCTGGATGTGGAAGGACGTACTCTGGTCCGTCAACTGGATACCCTTCGGCGGATTCGTCCGGGTCAAGGGCGAAGACGGAACCAGCGTTGAATCCGATTCGATGAACGCGAAGCCGCCTCATCAGCGCGCCTTCTTCCTCGCGGCCGGAGCGGGGATGAATGTCCTCCTCGCGATCGTGCTGATGACCATCGTGGTCGGTTTCGAAGGTGTGAATCACCAGCGCGCGTATGTGACGGAGGTCGCCGCCGGCTCCCCAGCGGCGAAGGCTGGGTGGAAGAAGTTCGATCGCATCGCCGAGATCAACGGCAAGAAGGTCGAATCGACGAGCGACGTGTCGAACGCCACTCGCGAGCACGCCGGCGAGGAGCTGACAGTGGTGATCGAGCGCCGCGGGCAGCTCGTGACGACCAAGCTCACCCCGCGCAAGAACCCTCCCAAAGGCGAGGGCCGTGTTGGCATAGGGCTGGATTCACGCTACGTCGGCAACGTCATCATAGAAAACCTGGTTCCAGGATCAGCGGCGGACGCGGCCGGACTGCAGGTCGGTGATCAATTCGTTTCGATCAATGGCCGGTCGGCGACTGACTTCCTCGTCATTGGATTCGAACTGGAAAGGTTCCAGGGCTTCGATGTTCCGATCGAGTACGTGCGCGGCGGCGTTGTGAGCTCGACCACCCTCGCGGTGCCGTTCGACCTCGGCACACAGGATGTCTATTTGGCCGTCGGCCTTTCGGAAATGGTGCAGCAGCCAACTCCGGAGAGCGTGCCGTTCCTGGAGATCATTCCAAGAGGTTTCGAGGAGTCTTACAGCACGACCGTTGCGATGATCAAGGGTATCCGTGAGCTGGTTTCGAGCCGTGAGAATCTTTCGCAGATCGCGGGTCCGATCGGCATGGGTCAGCTCACAAGTGAACTGGTCGAAGAGAGTCCGTTCCCACTTTGGGTGACTCTGTCACAGCTCGCAATCCTGCTCTCGCTCAACCTGGCGCTGCTCAATCTACTTCCGTTGCCAGCGCTCGACGGCGGCCGTCTCTTGTTTGTGCTGCTCGAAGTTGTCCGGGGAGGTCGCAAGATCGCGCCGGAAAAAGAGGGCCTGGTTCACTTGGCCGGACTTGTTGTTCTCATCGGATTCATGTTTGTCGTCGGTTTCTTCGATGTCAACCGCCTGATCGACGGCCGTTCGTTCATTCCGTAACTCCTAAGGAGCCCTCTTATGCTCGTTGCGCCACGCCGCAATACACGAGTCCTTCATGTCGGCGACGTCAAAATCGGCGGGGACAACCCGATTATCGTCCAATCGATGACAACGTCCGATACTCGCAATCCAGCCGCGACCCTCAAGCAAATCCGTGAGCTTGCGGACGCGGGCTGTGAAGTCGTTCGGCTCGCCGTTCCCGACCGCAAGGCCGCGGCCGCTCTTCCTGACATTGTGCCCTTTTCGCCGGTGCCGCTTGTCGCCGATATCCACTTTGAGCACACCCTAGCGTTGACCGCTCTCGAGGCAGGCATTCACGGACTACGGCTCAACCCGGGCAACATTCGCAAACCGGAGTACGTGCGCGCGGTCGTCCGCAAGGCGAAAGAACGGAGCATCCCGATCCGGATCGGTGTCAACTACGGCTCAGTACCACCATTTACGCCCGAATTTGTCGACGAAATGGCCGAGCGCGGCGCCGACCAAATCGATCTCCGCGCCGAGTGGATGGTGCGGACGGCACTCGGACACATCGCGATCCTTGAAGAGCTCGATTTCTTCGACATCAAGGTCAGTTTGAAAGCATTCGAAGTGCCCGTCATGCTCGAGGCCTATCGCCGTTTTGCCAAACTCCCGAACGATTACCCGCTGCATCTCGGCGTGACCGAGGCCGGCACGCCAAAGGCCGGCAGCGTCCGTTCCGCGGTCGGACTTGGCACCCTGCTCGCGCTCGGAATCGGCGACACGATTCGCGTCTCCTTGACCACCGATCCGGTCGAGGAGGTCTTTGTCGCCTACGAAATCTTGAAGAGCCTCGAGTTGCGGCAGAAGGGCGCGACGATGATCGCCTGCCCCACCTGCGGCCGCGCCGAGGTCGATCTCTTCACCCTGGCGGCAAAGGTTGACGAGTTCCTACTGACCGTTACCGAGCCGATCCGGGTCGCCGTCATGGGCTGCGAGGTGAACGGCCCGGGCGAGGCGAAAGACGCGGACATCGGTTTGGCCGCGGGCCGGGCGATGGGAGTCATCTTCCGCAAAGGCAAGATCGTGAAGCGGGTCAAAGAAGCCGACATGCTTGATGAGCTCAAATCCGAAATCAACAAGGTCATCGAGGACCGCCGCAACGGCATCACCGACGAAATCGAAAACCCAACCGCCTACAAACCCCAGCTAACCCTAACGGCCGTTTAGTCCTCGTGTGAATTGAGCCGCGCATCATGTAGGGGCGGTTCGTGAACCGCCCAACGCGAATCGTACGCCCGGCAACCGTTGCCCACGCGGCAATCCACAATCGATCATTTGCCGGCATGGCAGTCTCGGGCAGAGCGACTCGCGGGCAACCCCTGCCTGGCACGTATTTTCCCCCTTAAGGCATCCCATGTCGTCCAGCGAACATTAGTTGGTGTGACGCATCTTGCAGGGGCGGTTCGCGAAGTCCAACGTAAATCGTACGCCCGGCAACCGTTGCCCATGCGGCAATCCACAATCGATCATTTGCCGGCTTGTGGTTCGTGACATGGGCGGCTCACGAGCCGCCCGTACACTTGGCGTACGTTGTTCTTAGCGCAATCCGCCATCGCAAGCGGACATTTCGTAGACGGTTTATGATCGTTCCAATCTGATCGTCCGATTCCAAACAGGAGCGCATTCAATGTCCTGGTTCACACCACCCGCCTCGACGCTGACCGCCGGCCAAGTCGCCTATCTCAAAACGATCGACAGCCCGACGATCGCTAACGCTGTCGAGGTCTTCGAGGTCCGCAACCGAACCGAGGGCTTCATCGGCGGCGGCGTCAAATCGCTCTTCACCGATCTCGGAGTCATGGTCGGCCAGGCCCTAACCCTCACGGTCGGTAATCCGACCGATCGCCCGGCCGGCCGCGATGGCTACTGGAAGATGTGGGAAGCCCTATCACAGATGCCCAAACCATCCGTTCTCGTGATGCAGGACATCAGCGGCGCCCCGAATCGATGCGCCTACGCCGGCGAAGTCATGGCCACCATGGCCAAAACCCTCGGCGCGGTCGGCATGGTCACGGATGGCGGGTATCGCGACGTCAACGAGGTCCATGCCCTCGGTCTCCATTACTTCGCAAGCTACCACGTCGTCTCGCATGGCAATTTTGAGATTGTCGATGTCGGCGTCCCGGTCGCGCTCGACGGCGAGACGATCAACACCGGCGACATCCTGCACGGCGACGTCAACGGCATCGTCGTCATTCCCGCCGCGATCGCCGGCGGTCTTCCCGAAGCGGTGGGAAGGATTCAGGAGCGCGAGCGCCGTTTCATGGAGTTCATCAAGAGCGATCGCTTTTCTCTCGAAGCAGCGAAAGCTGGCACGGGCTACTGAGCCTCGATCGTACATTTCTTCACAAAGTCTCGGCGGTGTTGTTAGACTTCCACCGGACTCGTGCGTCCTGCCCAAATGCTGCGGGCTTGCAATGGACGCGGATGAGATTTCGATGGGCCGCTGACGGTCCATCATTGGAGGTTCTCTCAGCATGCGGTCGAACAATCGGAACCGGTTCGTCGCGCTCGCGTTGCTCCTCGTTGCGCTCCTACTCGCACCGGTGCTTTCGCTCTCGCCATCGTCCGCTCGCGCTCAAGCAGCGACACCCATCTCCTGTGAACCAGCCCCGCCCGCTGGTGAATCGATAGCCGCCACTCCCGCGGCGGCCGAGGTCGCTACACCGCCAGCTAACGCGATCAAAATCACGATGGGTTACGTCCCAGCATCGGTCTTCGCGCCTGTCTTCGTCGCCAAGGAGAAGGGCTACTTCGCTGAAGAAGGACTCGATGTCACGCTCGAACCGCTCCCCGGCGGTTCCGACATGGTTGCCGTGACCGCGACCGGCGATTTTGACGCCGGCATTGGCGGTGCCGGCCCAGCGTTCTGGAATGCAATCGACCTGGGGCTTCCAATCACCGTGATCGCCCCTGGTCATGCAGAAGGCAATCCGGTCGCGACACCGCTCATGATCTCCAAAGCCTCCTGCGAGTCCGGCGCCATACAGTCCGTTGCCGACCTAAAGGGCAAGAAGGTCTCGGTCAACGCCCGAGGCGCTACTGAATACTGGCTCAGCCAGGCCCTGGGAACCGCCGGACTGACGCTGGACGATATCGAGCTGCAAACTCTTGGATTCCCTGACGCGGTGGCCGCGCTCGAAGGCGGCGCGATCGACGCCGCGATGGTCGGCGAACCGCTCGCCACCGCCGCGGAACAAAATGGCATCGCGGTTCGCCTGATCGCCGATTTCCCGGTACAGGATATTCAGCCCACCATCGTCTTCGCGAACTCGGATTTTCTCGCCGTCAACCCGGAAGCCGCGGCCGGCCTTGTCACGGCGTATCTCCGGGCCTGCCGGGATCTGGCGAATGATGGGTTCAGTGATCCAGCTAACCTCGCGATTATCGAGCAATATACCGGAGTACCGGCAACCCTGGTTTCCCAGGCCGTTCGCCCGGTCTACGCGGTTGACGGTCACATCGACATTGAAGGACTGAGCAAACTGCAGTCGTTCTTCCGATCGCGCGACCAGCTCGAGTATGAAATCGATATCGATCCGGCAACTTTCGTCGACACGCAATATGTCGACGCCGCATTGGAGAAGCTCGGACCGGCTTAGCCGTTCACGAATAAGGAGCACCGCTCGACCATGGCCGACGCAGCAGCACACGCAAGTGCTCGGCCCATTTCGCCACCAGGAATTGATGCCGTTCGGGGCGCCGCCTCCAACCCGGGAGCGGCCTCTCAGCCCCTCATCCAGATCAGCAACCTGAGCCAGCGATTCGATTCCAATAGTGGTTGGATTGACGCGTTGCGAAACATCAACGTCTCGGTGCCCATCGGCGAATTTTGCGTCATCGTGGGTCCGTCGGGTTGCGGCAAAACAACGCTTCTGCGCATTCTCGCTGGATTGGTACAGCCAACGAGCGGTTCAGTTTCGATGCTCAGATCCGATGGAAGAGTGCCGTCGAACGCGATGGTCTTTCAGGGTCGCTCGGTCTTTCCCTGGCTGACCGTCTCCCAGAACGTGGTGTACGGGCTCAAACTGCAAGGAATCAACCGCCGCGAGCGCGGATCGAAGGCAAAGGAGCTCCTTGGTCTGGTCGGGCTGAGTCGTTTTGCCAGCGCCTACCCACACCAGCTCTCGGAAGGCATGCGACAGCGCGTGGCGATCGCGCGCGCCCTCGCGGTCGATCCCGACTTGCTCCTGATGGACGAGCCGTTTGGTGCTCTCGACGAGCAAACGCGTTTCCTCCTCCAGGAAGAAGTGCTGCGGATTTGGGAGCGGACACGAAAAACGGTGGTTTTCGTGACCCACTCGATCGACGAAGCGATGACGATGGCCGATCGGATCGTCGTCATGTCCGCCCACCCCGGAACCGTGCTTCGCGTCTTTGACGTTCCTTTCCCCAGGCCGCGAGAGCTGACCGCGGTTCGCTCCGATCCTCACTTTGCCGAGCTTTTTTCGGAGATTTGGGAGCTGCTGCGCCAGGAAGTAACACTCGCCCGATCTAAGGAAGAGAGCCTGCTTCGATGACCAAGCGGGGTCGTCGCCGGTTGATTGAGGTTGCACTGACGGTCAGCGCGCCCTTGATTCTCCTCTTGATTTGGGAGGGCCTCTCCCGCTCCGGCCGGATCAACCGGATTTTTTGGCCTCCGCCATCGACACTGTGGGACACGTTCACAAATTTGATCGAAAAGGGCGATCTGGTCGATGATGTTCGGGTCAGCACGGTTCGGATTCTGGCCGGTTTCGCGATCGGGGCGGTTCCCGGAGTGTGCCTGGGGCTGGCGATGGGCCTCTTTTGGCCGATCCGGGTGTTCTTGATGCCGATCGCGTCCGCGGTTTATGCAATTCCGAAAATCGCGATTCTGCCACTCGTTCTGATCGCGTTCGGTACCGGCGAAACGTCCAAACTGGCGATCATCGCGCTCTCGATCTTCTTCCTGGTCGTGCTCAACACAATGAGCGGCGTGATGACGATTGATCCATCGTTCAAAGACGTCGCCCGCAATTTCGGCGCAAACCGATTTGAGCTCTTCTATACGGTCGCGTTCCCGGGTGCGCTGCCCGCGATCTTCACCGGACTCCGCTTGGCGCTCGGGTTCGCATTGATCGTGATTGTCGGAACCGAATTTGTTTCCCAAACCAACGGGATCGGACACTTCGTGTGGGAGAGCTGGCAGACACTCGCAATCAAGAAGATGTATGTGGGCTTGATCGCGATCGGCCTCATGGGATGGGTTTTGACGCTTGGTCTCGAGCTGCTCGAGAAGCTCGTGTTGCCGTGGCGACCAAGCTCGTAGCGCTGATTTGCCACGCGGCGCGTTAGTCAACCCGGTGGATTAAATGATGACCGAACACACCCTACCCTCCATGCTGCAAACGCCGAGTCCGGCTGGACCCCGTCCGAGCACGTTTCGGATCTGGTTCCAGGCGGTTCGGTTCTTTTCCTTCACCGCGTCGGTGATCCCGGTACTGATCGGTTCGGCGTTCGCGCTAATTGACCGCGAACTGAGTGTGCCGCTCCTCCTGCTGATGATCGGCGCATCCGCTGCATGTCAAGCCGGCGCCAATCTCGCCAACGACTATTTCGACCATGTAAAAGGGATCGACACGACGGAATCGCTGGGACCAAGCAAAGTCATCCAGCAAGGCCTGCTAGCGCCGGCTCAGGTGAAACGCGGCATGTTGATCGCGTTCGGAATCGCAACGGCGCTTGGTTTGATCATCGTGGCCCAAACCGGATGGGTAATCCTGGCGCTTGCGGTCTGCAGTCTGGGCGCCGCGTTCTTTTATACGGGCGGTCCCAAACCCCTTGGCTACATCGCGCTCGGCGAACTGACCGTCTTCATCTTCATGGGTCCGGTCATGATCGGCGGCGCCTACTACGTGCACGCCAACGAGATCACCTGGGAGGTGATCGTCGCATCGATTGCCGTCGCCTCATTAGTCGCCGAGATCCTGCACGCGAACAACGTGCGCGACATCGACCTCGACCGGCAGGCAGGCAAGGTGACGCTCGCGACGTTGCTCGGACGCCGGTGGGCAAATCACGAGTATCTCGCTCTGATCGTCCTTGCGTATGCGGCCGTAATAGCACTTGTTGTGAGTTCGCCATCGTTATGGCCGATACTAATTGTCGCTGGAAGCCTGCCGGCCGCGATCGAACTGACGAAGCTCGCCTACTCCGCGGTCGACGTGAGCACCTTGAATCAACTTCTCCGCCGCACCGCCGGACTGCATTTTCGATTCGGCGGGCTGCTCACACTGGGACTTGTCATTCGTGCCACGCTCGATCGGATCTAGCGGCGTTGAAAACCTTCATCGACGCTCCACGGATCGGCCGCCGCGGTTGAGCCGCCGGAGCTTCCTCTTGGGAGGTGGCATCGGTGTCGCCGCCGCGACCGGCTTAACTCTGCTCGAGGCCTACCAGGCGCGTTACGTCAACCCCTATCAACCGCAACTGGAGAACGTTTCAATCCCGGTGCCGCCCGAGCATGCGGGGCTCACGGGACTGCGTATCGGCTTCATCACCGACACCCACGTCGGACCGTTCATCACGCCCGACGATCTCGCTCGAGCAACGCAAATTCTTGCGAATGAGCATCCGGACCTGGTTCTGCTCGGCGGCGATTACGTATCGGAATCCCCGCGCTACATTACTTCGGCCGTCGAGGTGCTATGGGAGCTCGTGCGTGAAGCACCGCTGGGCGGATTCGCGGTTCTCGGCAACCACGATCTCAGCGTTTCGCAACGGCGGGTCGAAGAGGTCCTGAATACCTCGGGAATTCCGGTGCTCCGCAACAGATCGGCATCGATCGCATACGGGAACGACACGCTCTGGATCGCGGGGATCGATGAAACGTTACTCGGCGATCCACTGCCGGAAGCGACGTTCGCTCAGATTCCGGCCGGCGCGGCGGCAATCGCCCTCTGGCATGAACCGGAGTACGCGGAAGAGGCCACTGCTCAGGGAGCATTCCTGCAGCTTTCGGGTCACTCGCATGGCGGTCAAATCCGGATTCCCGGCGTCGGACCGATTGGATTGCCAATCGGCGGCAAGCGGCACGTCATGGGCTTGAACGACGCGGCAGGAATGCCGATCTACACGGCGCGCGGCGTCGGCGTGTACCGGCCGCCGCTACGATTCAATTGCCCCCCCGAAGTCACGATCGTCACGTTGGTCGCTCCGAATAGCTGATCTTCACAAGACGAATGAAGAAACCTCCGGCCGTCGCCTCGCGTTGTGCGAATCGAAGGTTACGGCTAGGATGCGCGTACCCGATACCAGAATGCGCGATAACAAAAGGGGGAGTCGATGAATCCGGAAGGTCGTAACCACCCATCCTTCATGTGGTCGTTCTTCGTTGCTATCCTGCTGGCGCTGCCCTTGTCGTTGATGCCGGGATTTGCGCCCGGTGGTCGCGCCGGCGCCCAAGCGACGAGTGTCGTCAATGTCGAATTCATTCTGGATAGCTCTGGCTCCATGGCCGAGGAAGACGCGACCGGTCAGTCGCGCATCTCATCGGCCAAGCAGGTGCTCGGAGAGGTCATCGACCAATTGCCTGAACGCGAGGGAATCAACGTCGGCTTCCGAGTTTATGGCCACAAGGGCAACAACACCGAAGCCGGCAAAACGGTGAGCTGCACCGCGACCGAGCTCAAAGTGCCGGTCGAAGGCGTTGACAAGGATGCTCTGCGCGATCAGGTCGAGAGTTATGAACCGGTCGGTTGGACACCCATCGCCCTCTCGCTGCGAGAATCCGGAAAGGACTTCCCGCCCGCCGCAACCGATGTCGTCAACGCTGTCGTGCTGGTCACCGACGGTCTCGAAACCTGCGGCGGCGACCCTTGCACCGCATCAAGGTTGATCAAGAGGGGTCCTTCAGCCGTGACGACTCATGTCATCGGTTTCGCGCTGGCGGAAGAGGAACAGGCGAATCTCCAGTGCATCGTCGATGAAAGCGGCGGACTCCTCCTCGGCGCGAACAATGCCTCGGAGCTGGGTATCGTCTTCTTCCAGGTGCTCGAAGAGTTGGAGGTCGTCGTCACCAACGGGACGCTCGAAATCGAATCGATCGGAGGTCTTTTTCCCAAGGCCACGATCGATGGCATCCAGGAAGCGACCGATTCCAATCCCTCTGGCGAACCGTTCACCGCAACGCTGACCGATTCCAATGAAATCGAGCTCCCGGCCGGCAAGTACGACGTTCACTGGGTCAACCCCAGCGGCGAGGTGAGCCACATCCAGATCGAGATCGAGAGCGAAAAGACCACGGTCATTCGCGGCTCGATCCTGCGCTTTCCCCACGGGGCCGGCGAAATCTATGTGCTCAAAGACACTGCCGGAACCGTAATCTGGCAAGATCAAATCCAAATCGGAAATCTCGTTTGGGTGCTCCCCGGCATTTATCGCCTCGAGCTTTTTGAGCTCACTGGTGACGCCGTCCTGATCTCGATGGATGTCCAGACCCTTCCCGGTGCGGTGACCGAGATCTCGGTCACAACTTCGCCTTAGTCTCCCCTTGCGGCGGAGCGTGGCTCGTGCCATGCTCCGCGCCGTGATTCGCGAAACCGGGCGCCTTCATCGCGCCCGGTTGTTCGTATGACAAGGGGACGGCGACGAAGGAATGACAAAGCAGGTCAAGGTCGGCATCATCGGCTGTGGTATCGCTCGATTTCACACAAACGGCTACAAAGCAGATCCTCGCACCAAGATGGTCGCGATCGCGGGATTGGACACCGACCGCTGCCACGCGCTGGCGGACGAATTCCACATTCCCGAGGTTTATTCGGATTACGAGGATCTGCTCGCCAACTCCGATGTCGATATGGTCAGCGTCGGCGTTCCCAACTTTCTCCATCTTCCGGTCGCGCTCGCCGCGATCAAAGCCGGCAAGCACATCCTGATGGAAAAGCCGCTCGCGCGAAACAGCGTCGAAGGCGAACAGATGGTCAATGCAGCCCGCGAAGCCGGCGTGATCCTGGCGATCGCCTTCAACCGCCGCGCCCGTCCGGATATGCAGGCGCTCAAGCGCCACATCGAGGACGGCAATCTCGGCAACATCTATTACGCAAAGGCGTTCTGGATGCGCCGGTCGGGCATCCCGGGCCTGGGAACGTGGTTTACCTCGAAAGAGCTGGCCGGCGGCGGTCCGTTGATCGACCTCGGCGTCCACGTGCTCGACATGGCCCTCTGGGCAATGGGCAACCCCGCGGTGACGTCAGTCAGTGCCTCGACCTACGCCGCTCTCGGGCCACAGGGCAAGGGTCAGTGGGGCGGTCGAACCTTTCCCACAAATCCCGACCAGCCATACGAGGTCGAGGATCTCGCGGCCGCATTCATCCGCCTCGAGAACGGCGCCACCCTGAATCTCGAAACGTCGTGGGCCGGTTTCTCGGGCCACACTGACGAGTTTGGAATCTACCTGATGGGTGACAAGGGCGGCGCGGAGCTCCACGTCAAGGACTACGCCTCCGCCGGCACCCTGCAGTTCCTTGGCGAGGCGGGCGGCATCCAGGCCGATACCACCGTCCGGCTCCAAACCAAAGAGGTCTGGGACGGCCATGCCCAGATCATCAAGAGCGTCGTCGACGGCATTCTGGAAGGCACGCCTGTGTCACCGAGCGGCGAAGAGGGACTCGAGCGAACACGTCTGATCGACGCCATTTACTCATCCGCGGCGCTCGGCAAGGAAGTGGTGCTCGAGACCGCCCGTGTGACCGCCTGAACCGGGTCGCACCTGCGCTGAAGCCCCGCGTGCGTTAGGATCGACATCGGAGCTCACATTCATACAGAGGAGTCAATGCACATGGCAATCAACGTCACCGTTTGGAATGAATTCCGGCACGAAAAGGAGCACAAGGTCGTATCGGATATCTATCCGGACGGCATTCACAACGCGATCGCGAACGGCTTGAAATCCAGGGACGGCTTGAACGTTCGCACCGCGACGCTGGACGAACTGGACCACGGTCTCACCCAGGAGGTCCTGGAGAACACCGATGTGCTCATCTGGTGGGGACACAAGGCGCACAAAGAGGTCCGCGACGATATCGTCGATCGCATTCAGGCTCGCGTGCTGAACGGCATGGGAATGGTCGTGCTGCACTCCGGCCATCATTCCAAGATCTTCAAGCGCCTCACCGGCACCACCTGCAATCTCCGCTGGCGCGAGGAGAACGACAAGGAGCGGCTCTGGGTCGTTTCGCCGGGTCACCCAATCGCCGACGGCGTGGGCGAGTACTTCGAGATTGAAGAAGAAGAAATGTACGGCGAGTACTTCGACATCCCACAGCCCGATGTGCTCGTTTTCGTCAGTTGGTTCACCGGCGGCGAGGTCTTTCGCAGCGGCTGCTGCTTCTACCGGGGCTTGGGCAAGATCTTCTACTTTCGGCCAGGTCATGAGACCTACCCGACATACCACAATCAAGAGGTCTTGCACGTGATCGGTAATGGCGTGCTATGGGCCGCTCCTGTCAACGGGCCAAAGCCATCATTTGGACTCACCGGTCCCAACGCGCCGCTCGAGCAACTGCCGCCACGAAAAGATAAGGCAAAGGTCGGATAGAGCGTGTTGGATGGGAGTCGCGACTCTTTTCGCAAGGATTCTAAGCCCTGGAAGGGCCGGGTGCCCTCTGGGCGTGGCATAGCCTTCGGTTTCAACCGGAGGCGAATCGGGACCTAACTGTCTCGAACATCACTATAGTCCCGCGACCCGGAGGATTGGTGCCATGACTCACTACGATGTAATCGTGCTCGGCGGCGGAACGATGGGCACCGCCGCCGCATGGCAGCTCGGATTGCGCGGCAAACGAGCTGTCATGCTCGAACAGTTCAGTCATGTGCACTCGCTCGGCGCCCACGGTGGGCAAACCCGCGTGTTTCGTCACGCCTACGCCGAGGGACCCGACTACGTTCCATTCGTTCTGCGGGCCGATGAGCTCTGGATGCAACTGGAAGCCGAGACCGGCGTCAAGGCGCTCCACCGCACCGGCGCGATCGAGCTCTCGACCGGATCGGGCGGCGATCATGCGCATCTTGCCCGCGCAACCGCGGTTGAGCACAACATCGACTTCGAATGGCTGCAGGCAGATGAAATCCGGCGCCGCTGGCCCCAGTTCCAGGTTCAGGATCACTGGGAAGCGGGATACGGACCAAAATCAGGCTTTCTCGAGGTCGAGCCCTCGTTGCACGTCATGGGAGCCTCCGCCCGCAAGAACGGCATCGATATCCGAGAAAACGAAGCCGTGCAAACCTGGAGCGCGACTGATGAGGGCGTGTGGGTCGAAACGAGCCAGGGCAGATACACCGGCGATCGTTTGATCATCACCGCTGGACCGTGGGCCTGGAAAGTGCTCGCTTCCGTTGGGATTTCGTTTCACGTTCTGCGCAAAACGTTGTGGTGGATGGAAGTCGCAGAGCCGGAACTTTTCGTCCCGGATCGCCTACCGGTCTTCATGGCTGACGCGCCAGGGCTAGGACTCTACGGATTTCCAATCCATGGTCAACCCGGATTCAAATACGCAAACCATCAAGGCGGAACAATCACTGATCCCGACAAGGTCGTACGAACGACGACCGATGCTGAAGCGGCCGAGATGATCGCTGGCGGGCGGTGGCTCTTCGGCCAGGACGCGCTGACGGGTAAAGTCGTCAACAGCGCGGTCTGCATGTACGCGATGTCGCCAGACGGTCACTTCATCATCGATCGCCTGCCCGATCACCCAAATGTCGCGATCGGCGCGGGCTTCTCTGGCCACGGCTTCAAGTTCGCGACCGCGGTCGGCGAGCACCTCGTGGATCTTGTCTACAATGCCGCGGCGAAACCGTATGAGATTTTGGCCTTGGACCGGTTGGCAACGGCGCCCGTGTAGCGCTTTCGCGAACATCGGTCGCCTTCGAACTGTCTTAGCGGCCGCGAGGCAGCCTGTTCGAAGCAAATGGTGTCTGCTCGACTGGCCCAGACGGTCCGAGCGCGGTATCTGGATCGCTCGGGTTCGCGCCCTCCGGCCAGCCGCCATTCGCGGATGCCCACTCCGCGATCACCTCATGCAGACGGCGGTCACGCACGATAAAGCCGGATGCAGAGGTCTTGCGTGCGCTGCCGCTGTCCTGGAGATCGGACAGCGCTTCGCGTAGGTCGTGGACAAACGATTTACGGCGTGCGTCATCGAAATTCGCGGTGAATGGGAAGAGCGCCGGGTCTCTGGTCTGAAGGTAGTGGACGACTCGCTCCGCCAGCCGGTGATCGTACGCCGGGCTCGGTCTCAGTTGCATGACTGTAGCTCCCTCTTACCCCACCGCGCCGCGACTTCGGCGGTTTCATCGGCTGTGCATTGTACTCATCTCTGACTGCATTCGAGAACAGGCTTCTGTCACGATGCGAGCTGGCTGTTCGCAACAAACCCGAGTGCTCCCGTACGCTTCAACGACGCGGCCGATGAGCTCGCGGGAATGAAAGGAATCAAGATCTGTGACCGCGACTCCACCAACAGTCGATCGTACGCTCTCCAATGGCCTCCGCGTGATTCTGCGCGAATCGCACGACACGCCGGTGGCCTCATTTTGGGTTTGGTACCGCGTCGGCGCTCGCAACGAGTCACCGGGATTGACCGGCATCTCCCATTGGGTCGAGCACATGCAATTCAAAGGCACTCCGTCGCTCGCCAAGGGTGAGATTTTCCGCGAGGTTTCACGCAACGGCGGCTACAACAATGCGATGACCTCAAACGACTGGACCGCCTATTACGAAACGCTGCCCGCCGATCGGCTCGACATGGCGATCCGGATCGAGGCCGATCGCATGAGCAACTCACTCTTCGACCCGGAAGAAACCGAATCGGAACGCACTGTTATTCTTTCCGAGCAACAGGGCGCGGAGAACAATCCGGCCTATCAGCTCTACAAAGAGGTGGTCGGTACCGCGTTCCGAGCGCATCCGTACGGCAAAATGGTGATCGGGTACGAGCACGACCTCCGCACGATTACCCGCGACGATCTCTACAACCATTACAGAGCCTCGTATGTGCCCAATAACGCATGTGTGGTCGCGGCCGGCGATTTCGATGCCACAACGCTCTTCTCCACGATCGAAGAGGCTTTTGGGGCAATCCCAGCCGGCAAACCGATGCCTCCTGTCCGCTCAATCGAACCGGAGCAGATTGGAGAACGGCGGGTCACGCTCAAGCGGCCGGCGCCGACCTCATACCTTCGTGCCGCGTTCCGGGCACCCGCCGGCAACCATCCGGATACCGCGGCGCTGCTGGTGGCCGACGCCGTACTCTCTGGCGCCAAAGGCATGGGAATCGCTGGCGGCGGGCCAATGGGCCGCTCATCGCGACTCTACCGGGCGTTGGTCGCCGCCGGATTAGCGCGCTCGGCATCGTCCGACTTCGATTTTTTTATCGATCCCTATCTGTTGATGATCGGGATCACTGCCTTGCCCTCGAGCGATCCTGCGCATGTCGAATCAATCCTCGACCGTGAATTGCAGAAATTGATTGACGATCCTGTGACGGACGACGAGTTCGCGCGGGCGGTGAAGCAGGTCAAGGCCCAGTATGTTTACGCGGGCGAGGGCGTCACCAATCAGGCCTTCTGGCTCGGTCAGATGGAGCTGATCGGAAATTACTCTCGCGCGGATTCGTTCATCTCCGAGATCGAAGGCGTGACGTCCGCCGATGTCCGACGAGTCGCATCCACATACTTCATACCGTCACAGCGAACCACGGGGTGGCTGCTTCCAGAATCCTCTGGCGGAGGTTCGGCCGGCGCCGAACCAGTTGCTTCAGGCGGGGTTCGCTTCTGGGGAATCAACGGCCCCAACAGCCGCGCTTCGACTCGGTCGATCCGCGCGTTCGAGCGGCTGTCGCTACCGAGCGGAATCACCCTTCTCGGGCAGGCACAGCCCGACGATCCATCAGTCACCATCCGCTTCAGAACACGAACCGGTTCCGCGAGCGACCCCGCGGGCGGTCATGGCGCCGCGGCACTGACGGCCAGAACACTGTCTCGCGGAACCACGTCGCGCTCGTTCGAAGCGATCAACGAGCTCACGGATAGTCTCGGCGCATCAATCAGCGTCGAACCATCACATCTCTTTACTGATCTTCGCGTTCGCTGCCTGCGCGAGGATTTGCCGGCATTGGTCGAGCTTGCGGCGGATATACTTCGAAACCCCGTATTCCCGTCAGACGAGGTCGCAAAGGTCAAAGCCGAAATCCTGGCCGCGATTCGTGAACAGGATGATGACACTCGCCTGGTCGCCGACCGGGTGGTGAGATCGCTGATCTACCAAGAGAGCCATCCTCTTCGCCATCGCGTGCTCGGCGAACCTGAGTCACTGGAAACCCTGTGCGAACAAGATCTGCGTACTTTTCACTCGGATGGTTTTGGGCCGGGGAATCTAACTGTTTCGGCGGTCGGTGGGTTCGAGGATCTCATCACGATCGAGCAATTGCTTGAGCCCGCGTTTGGTGATTGGAGCAGCACGGTCCGACCTCCGGCACTCGATCTCTCGACACCGGTCCCGATTGAAGTTCAACGACAAGAGATCCGTATTGCAGGCAAGAGCCAGGCGGACATAGCGATCGGGATTCCGGTCGTGTCGCGCCTCGACGCACGGTTTCAGGCGTTTGACATGGCCAATTTGATTCTGGGGCGACTCGGATTGATGGGGCGGCTTGGCGCGAACGTTCGCGACCGGCAGGGATTGGCCTATCACGCGGCCAGCTCGGTCGAACCGGGTCGCGCCGGCAGTCTTTGGGTCGCCAGGGCTGGTGTCGACCCACGGAATATCGGCAAAGCCATCGCGGGGATAATCGATGAGGTCAAGCGGATGACCACGGATCTGGTTCCGGACGACGAGCTCGAGGACGCAAAGAGCTATTTGACAGGGGTATTGCCGCTTGCCCTCGAGACCAACGATGGCATCGCCAGCCTTCTCTTGAGTATCGAATACTTCGAACTTGGGTTGGACTACCTCGATCGGTACCCATATCTGGTGAGGTCCATCACCGCGGAGTCGGTTCGATCAGCTGCGCTAGAGAATCTGGCAGCGGAAAGCCTCTCTATTGGGATCGCTATGCCCGCGTGATTTGAACAAATCGTTGTTGTTGTCTCACGAGACAACAACAACGTTGTTTCCCTAGCGCTTCGCTCGATCGACCGCGATCAATCCCAAAAGCTCAAGCCCAAGTCTTGCGGCGAGCAGCGACGTGATGCCCGCGTGATCGTACGCGGGCGCGACTTCAACGACGTCGGCGCCGATGATCTTCCCGCCTCGCAAACCTTGCAAGAACATTGTCGCCTGCAAGCTCGTCGGGCCGCCCACTTCTGGCGTGCCTGTGCCGGGTGCAAACGCCGGATCAACGCCATCGATGTCGAACGTCAGATAGATCGGCCTGTCGCCGGCACGCTCAAGGGCGATCCGTGCGGCCTCCAGCGAAGATTTCGAGGCCATCTCTTCCGCGAGGACGGCCACGAGCCCCCATGCTCTTGATCGTTCAATGTCCTCAGGTCCAAACAGCATTCCGCGGATGCCGACCTGGGTCGACGCGCCGGGATCGATCAAACCCTCCTCGATCGCGCGGATCGCGAACGATCCGTGCGTGTACTCCATCCCGAAATAAGTGCTCCAGGTGTCCAGATGAGCATCGAACTGGATCAGCGCGACCGGGCCGTGGGCCGCGGCCGCGGCCCGCAAAATCGGCAACGTGATTGAATGATCGCCACCGAAGGTCAGTGGCGCTTTCCCGGCCGCGAAGATCGGTTTGAAGTGGTCCGCGATCGTCGAAATGGCGCCAATCGGGTCATATGGCGACACCGTGAGGTCACCAACATCGTCGATACGGATTGCCTGAAATGGGTCAATTTCGAGCAGACGATTGTAGGGCCGCAAAAGGCTACTAGCCTCACGAATTGCCCGTGGTCCGAACCTCGCTCCCACCCGGAATGATGCTCCCGTATCGAACGGGACACCAATGATCGGAGCGTCGAGATCTTCCATTCGGCTCGACGCTGGAAGGCGATAAAAGGTTGTGGGGCCGGCGAATCTGGGGATTACTTGCGCGCTCAACGGCATTGGATGATCGGTCACAGAGTATCTCTCCTCGCCTCGGGTCTGGACTCGAAGTCTCACAGCACGCTGCATTTCCCATCATACCCTCGGTCTTCCATTCCAGTTAATTTCCTCAAGAAATGATACCCGTACTATCGGGGCTGGCCGTTCGGCCCGTGCTGCCCTGGGAATGGGTACGTCCGTTTCCTCAGCCAATTGCCACCCTGGGCTATGTCGATTATGTCCCCCCCCGGCCAAGACTGTACGTGGTGGTTTGGCGCCGGTTCGTGGCGCGCGGTCTGTCTGTGCGGGTCAATCCTCAAGAAGGGTTCGTCGTCAATGAAACGCATTGCAATTGTCTTGGCAATGATTCTGTCGCTTGTGCCATTCGCGCCGTCCTCGGCGGCGTCGCTTTCGGCGCTCACCCTGAGCTCGACGACGATCTCCGGCGGCGTGACGCTTAAAGGCACGGTCAGGCTTGCTTCAGCAGCGCCCTCGAGTGGGCACAGCATCGCGCTATCGAGCTCGAGCACCTCTGCCGCTACCGTGCCGTCGTCGGTCACCATAGCTTCAGGGAAGACCAGTGCCACGTTCTACATCACGACCTTCCAAGCATCCGCGAACAAGACCACCAACATCTCGGCATCACTTAGTGGCGTGACGAAAACAGCCAAACTTACCGTAACCCCAACCAAGCTATCATCTATTTCGGTCTCTCCGACCACGATCGTGAACGACCGAACCGGCACCGCGACCGTCAAACTCTCCGGTCCCGCACCGACCGGTGGCGCGGTCGTCACGCTTTCCGCCAGCAACGCCAATGCGTCGGTTCCTAGCTCTCTTACGATCTCCGCCGGCGCAACGTCCAAGACCTTCACGGTGACGGCGGGCAAACCCGCGGTGTCGACATCGGTCACCATCACCGCATCCTTTGGCGGCACCTCAAAAACGACAACTGTCAAGATCGCCCCGCTCGCGTTGAGCTCGATGTCGATCACGAGCTCCGTCGTTGGAGGCGTTTCGGCCACCGGCAAAGTAACGATCAATGGGGCAGCACCCACCGGCGGCGCCGTGGTTTCGTTGTCATCCGCGAACGCGGCCGGCACAGTACCAGCAACGGTAACCGTGAAAGCAGGCGCAACATCGGCCAGCTTCACGATGATCACCAAGCAGGTTACGGTACTAACAAGCGTTGTCGTCACTGCTTCGCTAAATGGAATTTCAAAGACGGCCACGACATCCGTCAAACCGACTACGATCACGTCCTTGGTGATCACTCCCTCAAGCGTGACCGGCGGCGGGTCAGCCACTGCAAAAATCACACTCAGCGGCCCGGCCCCCGCGGACGGTGCAACGATTGCGCTTTCAACGAACAATCTGACGGTGATCGGCATTCCAGCAACCGCGACCGCGGCTGCTGGAAGCAAGACCGTCTCGTTCACCATCGTGACAAACTACGTCGACATCACCGCGGTCACCTCGATCACCGCCGCCTACCAGGGCTCCACCAAGACCGCGAACTTGTCCGCTCTGCCAGTGGCTCTTTCAAAGATCACACTGAGCCCAAGCAGCACGGTCGGCGGGCAGTCGCAAGTTACCGGATTCGTGACCTTGACCGGTCCAGCCCCCGAAGGCGGCATTGTCGTCAATCTCGCGACCAACAGTGCAGCCGCGACCACCGACGAAACGGTCACCGTCGCCGCCGGATCTTCGATCGCGTCATTCGGACTGACGACGATCCCGGTCGACTCCCCAACACCAGTCTCGATCTCAGGAACATACGCGGGGGCGACCAAGAGCGTTACCCTAACCGTCAATCCATTGATCATTAGCTCGTTGATTACGTCCACCATTACTGGTGGAAGCAGTACAAAGATGATCCTGGCGTTGAACGGCGTTGCTCCGGTCGGTGGTTCAACGATCACCTTCACAAACACTCACCCGGCAGTCGCCCAGGTGCCGGAGTCGGTCACAATTCCCGCCGGCAAAAAGACGATCGAAGTCCCCGTCAAAACCAGCGTAGTCACTTCGGACACGACCGTACAGGTTGTGGCGACCCTCGGTCCGAACAGCAAGTCCGTCTCATTTGTCGTTCAAATCGGAAAGCTCTACAGCATCGGCCTCAACTCCGGCATTGCGATCGGAGGAACTTCCGCCAACGCCACAGTCGTGTTGACTGGCCCCGCTCCTGCCGGAGGCACCGTCGTCACAATCGCGCTTGACAACGCGATCGCCCAGGCGCCGTCCACGGTGACGGTTCCCGAGGGCGTCAAGCAGGTCAACTTCAAAGTGACCACCACGCCAACCCTATCTAGAAAGACTGTCACGATAACCGGAACAAGCGGAACCAAGTCGACCACGGCGAAACTGACGGTCAACCCACCGGGATTGCGCGACATCATCCCTAACCCAATTTCAGTGGTGGCCGGCGGAACAACTTCGGCGACAATCAGGCTGACGGGTCCGGCGCCGGACGGAGGTGCAACGATCGCCCTTGCCAGTAGTCTGATCGCCTACATCACGCTCCCGGCGACCGTGACAGTTCCAACCGGGGCCAGATCGGTCCAGGTCGTTGTCACCGCGGACTCCTCCGCCCCGATCGGCACTGTTGCCACATTCTCGGCCTCGATGCTCGGTACCAGCAAAACGGCGAAGGTCCAGGTGACCCCGTTGCAGCTCTCGTCGTTCAAGCTCTCGTCGTCGAGCGTCGTTGGCGGAACCACCGTCACGGGAACGCTGACGATCAGCGGTCCGGCGCCGGCGGACGGTGCGGCAATCGCCCTGGAAACAATCGACGGTGCGGTCACCGTGCCGGTCGTCGTCAGCGTGACCAAAGGCAAGACAACAGTTTCATTCTCGATCATCACTGGGGCGGTTACGTCGATCAAGACGGTAACGATCTACGCAACGTTCAATTCCAACACCGTGACAGCGGATCTTCAACTCACCCCGCTACGCCCATCGACGCTCACAATAAGCCCGTCCGCGATCGAAGGCGGCGAGACGGCAACCGGCACTATCACTCTCAACGGCAAGGTGCCATCCGGATTTGGCGGTGTAACAATCACGCTAAGCAGCAATAATGCATCCGCGACAGTTGCGGCTTCGATCGTCGTACCAGATGGCGCAACGTCGGTGACCTTCCCAATCACCGGAGTCCCGGTGTCGACATCCAAGTCCGCAACCATCAGCGCCTCCTACAATGGCGGCACGGTTACCGCTACGTTGACCATCAATCCTCCGTCAATCGCATCGGTCACACTTGACTCAACGACGGCGATCGGCGGACAAACACGAACAGGAACTGTGTCACTGACGAGTCCGGCTCCGAGTGGCGGCTGGATGGTCAGCCTGGGCAGCGATAACGGTGCGGCTACGGCGCCCTCCTCCACGACCGTGGACGCCGGAGCGACCAGCAAGACCTTCTCCATCTCAACGACACCTGTTGCGACAGAGCAACTGGCGACGATCAGCGCGAGCGACGCGGTTTCCTCCGCGTCGAAAACGCTCACCGTCACCCCGCCAAACCTCGTCAACTTCACCTTGGACAAATCGACGCTGCTTGGCGGCAACGCCAACGCAACCGGAACCGTCACGCTCGACGGAGCAGCGCCGATCGACGGCTGGACGATCGCACTGAGCAGCTCGGCGTCAAATGCAGCCACGGTCCCGGCCACGGTCACGGTTCCGGCAGGACTTACGTCCACGACCTTCACGGTCACGTCATTGGTGATATCGGTGACGACCGTCGCCACGATCAATGCAACCAAGGGCACGGCTTCGTTCAATCAGTCGCTGACCGTGCTCACCTTGACGGTGACATCGGTCACACTGGCCCAATCCACCCTGACCGGTGGCGCTAACACGTTGGCAACAGTCACCCTCAACACCGGCGCTCCCGCCGGCGGAGCGTCGATCACCCTGGCCAGCAACAACGGAGCGGCAACAACTCCGGCAACATTGAGCTTCGCGGCCGGATCGAGCTCGCAGTCATTCTCCGTTTCGACAATTGCCGTTGCGACCGATGTGGTCGCGCGGATCACAGCCACCTTCGGGCTCACATCGTCATTCAGCGACTTGAGCGTCAAGGCGGCACGTCCGACTTCGTTGAGCATCAGTCCGGAAAGTGTTATCGGATCCGCGGCGAACGCGACCGGCACCGTGACAATCAACGGAGTCGCACCGGAGGCCGGTCTGACTATCGCGCTTTCCAAGTCCGGGACGGGTGCGACCGTGCCCGCGACGGTCGTGATCGCGGCTGGTCAAACGACAGGCACCTTCACCGTAACGTCATCGCTCGTCTCGGCAACACAGACAGTCAACGTGACCGCGACGTACCTCGGCACGAGCCAAAGCGGCTCAGTCTCGATCGAACCGCTTGTTGTGTCGTCGCTGTCGCTTGCTCCAAGTGAAGTCATCGGGAGCAACTCGAATTCAACCGCGACCGTGGCGATCAATACCGCTGCGCCTGCCGGTGGCATCGTGGTCAACCTGACAAGCAGCGACACCAATGCGGCAACAGTCGACTCGACGGTAACCGTGCCTCAGGGCGCCACGAGCGCGACCTTTACGGTCACATCCAAGTTGGTCTCGACCAGCCCCAATGTGACGATCACATCATCGTTCAACGGCTCCAGCAAGACGGCCATGTTGACCGTCAATCCGATCGTGGTCTCCAGCGTATCGCTCGATCCCTCTGCGGTACTCGGCGGCAGCGGCAACTCCACCGGGACGGTGACGCTGAACGCGAACGCACCGACCGGAGGCGCAACGGTCACCTTGACTAGCAGCAATGCTGGTGCGGCAACGGTGCCGGCGACGGTGCTTGTTCCGGCGGGGGCGTCCAGCGCGACGTTCACCGTCACATCCCTGGTCGTTTCGACCGCAACCAATGTCACGATCGGCGGCGCCTTCAATGCTTCTAGCGCATCGGGAACGCTCATGGTCAATCCGTTTGCGGTCAATAGCGTGACATTGAGCCCGTCATCGGTGATCGGCGGATTCGGTAACTCGACCGGCACCGTCACCATCGGATCCGCGGCGCCTGCCGGCGGCCTGGTGGTCAACCTGTCAAGCAACAACACCGGCGGGGCGACTGTTCCAGCGACCGTCACGGTCACCGAAGGCGCAACAAGCGCGACATTCACCGTGACCTCGCAGGTCGTCACCAGTGTCGTGTCACCAACGATCTCGGCCGCCTCGGGCGGAGCGTCAGCTTCGGCCGTGCTCACCGTCAACCCAGTCACTGTCAGCACCGTTACGCTTGGTCAATCGACCATTGTGGGCGGAACTGGCTCGGTGAGTGGAACCGTGACCCTGAACATGGCAGCGCCGTCGGGCGGCGTTACGGTGTCACTCTCGAGCAGCACGACTTCTGCCGCGACTGTTCCCGGCTCGGTGAACATCGCCTCAGGGGCAACCAGCGCCAACTTCACGGTATCGACGCTTGGCGTCTCTTCACCAACGACAGTTACGATCACGGCCACTTATCAAGGAAGCAAAACCGCCACCTTGACCGTCGATCCGGCCTCGATCAACGCGCTGTCAGTGAGTCCATCTTCGGTCTACGGCAAAATCGGCAGTTCGACGGGAACAGTGACTCTTGGCCAGCCGGCCCCCGCGGGAGGCGCGATCGTTACGCTCACCAGCGGCAACACCAACGCTGCCACTGTACCTTCGTCGGTGACCGTGGCCGCTGGCCAAACGGTCGCAACTTTCCCGATCGCCACGCTGTTGGTTCCGACCGCGACGAACCTCACGATCACCGCGACGTATAACGGCTCGAAGACAGCGTCCTTTACCGTTCATCCGATCGTGATCAACTCGGTGTCGTTGAGTCCGTCATCTGTCACTGGAACGGTCGCAAACTCGAACGGCACGGTTACGCTGAACACGGCGGCCCCGGCTGGCGGATTGGTAGTCGGGCTGGCGAGTAGCAATACCGAGGTCGCAACCGTTCCAAGCACGGTGACAGTGCCGGCGGGCTCGACAACGGCGAACTTCACAATCACATCGAAGGCAGTCTCGAGCTCGACTAACGTCACCATCACGGGAACGTTCAACGGCACCAAGACCGCGACACTGACCGTAACCCCGTTCCTGGTGAATTCGGTTTCGATCAGCCCTTCATCTCTGACAGGCGGATCCACGAACGCGACTGGAACAGTAACGCTGAACGTGGCCGCGCCATCAGGCGGCGCGACAGTCGCGCTTGCGAGCAGCACATCCGCTGCCACAGTGCCTTCTACGGTTACGGTGCCAAGTGGTTCGACGACCGCGAACTTTACGATCACCACGACCGCGGTCGCAGCTCAAACGGTGGCAACGATCACGGCAACACTCAATAGCAGTGCGACCGCGAACCTGACGATCAACCCGCCGGCGCTGATTGACAGCGATATCGATGACAACTCGCTGACAGGCACGGAGGACAACTACTACAGTGTGGAGCTTTCCATTGCGGCGCCGGCCGGCGGAATCTCGATCCCGTTGACCAGCAGCAATTCCTCGGTCGCGTCGGTACCGGCAACAGTGACGGTTGCCGCCGGTGAGACCGTTGGATGGGTGACAGTCACTACGTTTGCGGTCGCATCAAACACGGACGTGACGATCAGTGCCACCTTCAACGGATCAACCGAAAGCAATACGTTTACGGTCAGGCGGCCGGTTCTGACGGATCTCGATGTCAATCCTGATACCTTCAAGGGCGGCACTTCGGCAACAGGAACCGTCACCCTCTCTGGGCCGGCGCCCGCGGGCGGCATGTCGGTGACGATTTCTGAGAACAGCTCGAAGACCTCTGTGACACCCACAACGGTTACCGTCGCCGCGGGCGCTACGACCGGGACGTTTACGGTCAAGTCGACGAGTGTAACCGGAAACACGTATGTAACCGTCTCGGGATCGCTCAATGGCGTGACGAAGACCGATGACATCAAGCTGACGAAGAACTAAGCGAAAGCGGCCCGTCCTCTGCCTAGCGTGCAGAGGATGGGCCGCCTCTTATCGTCTCATCGTCTCGTCGACCACATCCACCGCGGTCTGCGAGAAGACCAAGTCCTTAGCATTTTCCGCCGCGTACCGGAGATCCCACGAGGTCGTGAAGAGGATCACCGGCCGCGCAAATCGATCCTCCGCCCGCATCCGCCCACGGCCCGTGCCGATGGCCGCGATCTCAGACAGATCACCGTCCACCCAACGCACCGCCGAAAACGAGAGCGGATCGAGAATCGTTTCGACCCCGTATTCCGACTCCAATCTGAACCGCACCACATCGAACTGCAACGCACCGACCGCCGCCAGGATCGGCTCCCGCTTCCCACTCGCGACCGGATAAAAGAGCTGGATCGCGCCTTCTTCTTCGATCTGGGTCAATCCTTTGAGGAACTGTTTGTATCGATCCGCCTGAGCTGACCGCAACCGCGCAAAATGCTCGGGTTGAAACCGCGGCAGCGGCGGAAAGACGCCGATGTCCTTTTCACTGACGGTGTCGCCGATCGCGAACACGCCCGGATTGATCACCCCAACGACATCTCCGGCGAATGCTTCCACCAGGACCTCTCGATCCTGCCCAAAGAGCCGCAGCGGGGGTGCAAGCCGTACTTTGCGCTTCAGTCGCGGGTGCCAGACCTCCATCTCGCGCGCGAACCGCCCCGAGCAGACGCGGAGGAAAGCGACCCGATCTCGATGGCGCGGGTCCATATTCGCCTGGATTTTGAACACGAATCCCGAAAACAGCGGTGCGCCCGGCTCGACGAGGCTCCCCGAGGTTTCGCGGTCGCTTGGCGCCGGCGCGAATCGAACAAAGCTCTTCAAGAAAAGCTCGACCCCAAAGTTCGTGAGCGCGCTGCCAAAACAAACCGGGGTCAACTGGCCTGACAGCACTCGTTCGAGATCGAACGGGGTACCCGCCATTTCCATCAACTCGATCTCTTCTCGCAGTTGCGCTGCGCGCGCCGCGCCGATGAGTCCATCAAGCGATGGATCGCCTAGCGCCGATAGCTTCACCGGCGCGCGCTTCGCACCGTGCTCGGTGCGCTCAAAGAGATGCACTGTTTTGGTCGACAGATCGTAGATGCCGCGGAAGTCGACGCCGTCGCCGATCGGCCAGTTGAGCGGGCACGTTTTCATGCCAAGCGTCTGTTCGATCTCATCGAGCAGATCGATGGGACTTCGGCTCGGCCGGTCGAGCTTGTTGATGAACGTGAAAATCGGCGTCCCGCGGCGCTTGCACACATCGAACAACTTCAGGGTCTGAGGCTCAATGCCGCGTGCGGCATCGAGCACCATCACCGCCGAATCGACGGCGGTCAGCGTTCTGTACGTATCCTCGGAGAAATCCTGGTGCCCCGGGGTATCAAGCAAGTTGACCTGGTAGCCCTCATAGGGAAACGCCAGCACGGTCGAAGAGATCGAGATTCCTCGCTCACGTTCGAGCGCCATCCAGTCGGATGCGGCATGACGCTGCGAACGCCGCGCGGTGACGGAGCCGGCCATTTGCACGGCGCCGCCGTAAAGCAGCAACTTTTCAGTCAGCGTTGTTTTTCCGGCGTCAGGATGCGAAATGATCGCAAACGTCCGCCGCCGAGCGGCCTCCCGGTCGAGCTCTCGCCGCGCTCGATCTTGTTGCACCTCTGGATCGAGCACCGCGGCCTCAGATTTACCCACGGAAATACCCCTTGTCTAGCGGGACACCGGTCTGACTCGCGAGCGCACGTTGAGCGGCCCACGCAACCGATGTCGCGACCGTTGTTGCTAATTCAGTCGATGGGATGTGTTAAAAACGACGACGATCGACGAGGAACCTCTATGGGTTGATGCTGGCGACAGGAAATGTTTCGCTTCCGGGAAGCGGCTTGAGGTAAATTAGATACTCGTTTAATCCAACCTTCAGTACCCGGCTAACCGAATATCGTGTCTGATGAACGCTGTCCTTGTAGATTCCACCGGCATGATATCGCCCTAATCTCATTTCTCGTGCCGTCTTGGCAATGAGCTCGTACGTGACCTTTCCACAAGCCCGGCAGGTGTAGTATTGATTGACCTCATCCGTCGGTCCGGTATATCCACGCTGTACCAGCTGGATCTCCGTCCCGTTGCACCAGGGACAACGCCGTTCGGTTTGAAACTCCTGCATCACCGCCATTGGCGCTCGGCCCTTCCGTTCACGCTCCGCATGCCTCGTGTGTGGAAGCCTTAACGAACAATTGTAGCAGCAGCGATTCATGTGCGCATGCCGATGAGGCAACACGTTTTCCGCATTCGGCCCCAGGAATCGGCCCCGCTCAAGACGCGAATCGTCCATAATAGAAGGAGTTGGCGATCGATCGCGACGCTCCTCGGGGGCGCGGACTGTGCTCATTGATCAGTTGGGTGGCATCGATCTGAACTGGTCGAGAACCGGTCATGGGGGATGTGGAAATGTCTGCATCTGAACAGCAACCTGCCGAAACTCCCAGATCGGCAGAAAGCTTCGAAGCGAGTCTCGGCAATCGATCGCTGATCGTTGCGTCAAATCGCGGGCCGGTAACCTTTACGCACGAGGGCGACGACAAGTTCAGTTCCCGCAAGGGGAGTGGCGGCGTCGTCACCGCGGTCAGCGCAATCGCGCGCGAACGGCAGCCAATTTGGGTGGCCGCGGCCATGACTGACGGCGATCGCCTACGGGCTGAGGTCGCCGATCGAAACGGGGAAGTTCTGATCAGCCCGCCGGGCCCTCGACCAGAGTTCAGACTGCGATTCGTTGTGCCTGAACCGCTGGCATACAACCAGTACTACAACGAAATTAGCAATCCCCTCCTCTGGTTTTTGCAGCACTATCTTTGGGACACGCCACGCTCCCCAGACATTACGGTTGAAACATGGGCGGCTTGGAACGACGGTTATGTCACGGTCAACAAGCTGTTTGCGGACGAAATACTCGCGGCCGCGGAAACGTGCGCCGACGAGCCGATCATCATGCTCCAGGATTACCATCTCTACCTCTGCGCGAGTTTCATACGCGAGCGCCGGCCTAACGCCATCATCCAGCATTTCGTCCACATCCCGTGGCCGGATCCCGACTATTGGCGACTCTTGCCGCTGAAAATCCGGCGCGCGATCTGCGAGGGCATGCTCGGCTGCGATGTGATCGGCTTCCAAACTCGAGATCACGCACGCAGCTTTATGTACACCTGTGAGGCCTACGTTCCGGGCGCCGTGATCGATTACGGCGGTCGCGGCATTCTCTGGAACGGACGCCGGATCGAGGTTCGAGCCTACCCGATCTCGATCGATGTCGAAACTGTGCGCAAAACGGCGCATAGCAAAGAGGCGCGCTCGTACGACCGCTACTTGCCGAATTATCTCAATGAATACACCGTGCTGCGTGTCGACCGCGCTGAGCCCAGCAAAAACATCATTCGCGGCTTCCAGGCATTTGGGCGTTTTCTGGATGCCCATCCGGAATTCCTCGGGCGTGTCAACTTCATGGCGATCATGGTCCCGTCGCGAATGGATGTCGAGGAATACCGGGCGTATCTGGACGATGTCAGCGCCATTGTCGGCCGGATCAACGCGCAATACGCGAACGTTGAAACTGGATGGCAGCCAATCCACGTGATCATGGGTGAGAACTATCCCCGGGCGCTGGCGGCAATGCGTTGGTATGACGTGTTGATGGTCAACGCGATCATCGACGGCATGAATCTCGTTGCCAAAGAGGGCTGTCTGCTGAATGAGCGCAACGGCGTCTTGATCCTCTCCGAGAGCGCCGGGGCGGCAATCCAACTCGGCGACGATGCGCTATTGGTCTGCCCCGCCGATGTCGAGGGCACCGCGGACGCGATCTACCTGGCACTGACGATGCCGCCGGCGGAACGGCGACGACGAGCGGAAAACCTGCGCCGCACGGTCGAGGCGGACGATGTCGCGAAGTGGTTTCGCGAGCAGCTTTGGGACATTGTTCGATATGCCATCAATGGCGAACGGGATGCAGGCGCGGTGCTGCCGGATGGCACCGTCGTTTCGGACAATGGCCAAGGTATTGAACAAGCGCATCCGAGAATTCAAGTCGTCGTGTCAGCGCTCAAACCCGGCAGCTAAGCCGTCTTGTAACCATCCAACGAGCTCGATCATGCGATCATTCCCTGGGTCCGCCCTTGGAGTGACCTATCGCATTCGCTTGCGTGCTATGTACGTACACCATAGACTGATCTTGCATGCGTGGCCGGTCTGCCGGGCTAGTTAGATCAGTTCGAATCCAGCCCAACACTCCCGTTTCCCGGAGGATTCTCTGTGCCAGAACGCGAATCAATTTGGCGAGATGGTTCCGCCGATCGTGTCGATCCGCCTCGCTGTCTTCGTAAGAGGCCATTCGGCCGGCGTGCACTGATTGCGGCCGCTCTTTCATCCGCGCTTCCCGCTTTCGCGGCGCTTCATCGCGGACCATTCGGTCGTCAGGGAGTTAGCGCGCAGACCGATGGCGATCTCCTCGGCGATGAAGCGACGCCCTCCGCGGCCGCCAGCCCAGTAAGTCATCTCACTGATCTCGGACCGGACCTTGTCGTCACCCCGATCGAGCGATTCGGCGCGCTCGAGCTCATCGAAGATCAGCGTCCAGTTTCGAGCGGCGCTCCGATCGAAGGCGGCAACATTCGTTTATTGTTGACCGCGGGCGACAATGCCAACTTCAGCCCACCCTCTTTTCGCCAGGACTTCCAGATCATGGCGAGCTATCTTGATCCGCTCGTGTGGATCGACCAGGTCACGATGGAAGCCGTTCCGTGGCTCGCCGAATCGTGGAAAGTCGACCAGGGCGGAACCCGGATCACTTTCAAACTTCGCAAAGACGTGCTCTGGCACAACGGCGATGAACTGACTGCCGACGATGTCGCGTTTTCGCTCACCGTCTATCGCGATGACTTTGACAGCGGAGTGCGCAATCTCTTTCTGAACATGAACTCCGTCAAAGCGTCCGGGAATTCAACGGTCATTGTGACGCTCTCGCAACCCGACCCGAATTGGCTGCTCAATGCAGCGAGCCAATTCATCATGCAGCGCAAGCAATTCATCAAACATTGGGAAGGCAAACCCGCGGGTCAGCGCACGCTTTCCGATTTCAATTGGGGAAAATCCAAGCCAATCGGCACCGGACCTTGGAAATTCGCGAAGCAAGACGAGAAGGTGCTGCGCTTCTCTCGAAACCCGGATTACTGGGCCGGATCGCCACACGCTGAGTCATTAACGCTGACCGTGCAGGCGGACCCCGCGGCTCGCCTGGCCTCTTGGATCGCCGGCGAAACGGACCTGTTGTGGCCCGTCAGCCCCGCCGAACTGCTGACAGCAATGAGCTATCCAGGACGGCTCTACATCGCGGATACAGCGAGGGTCATGTTCGCGGCCTTCAACTTCAACAATCCGGCACGGGCAAAACCCAGTCTATTCAAAGACGGAAAGCTCAGGCAGGCGCTTTCACTCGCGATCGACCGCGAACGATACACCCGGGACGTTTTTGCCGGATTCGCCCTGTTTGAGCGAGCGGGAACCGTCGCTCAGCCCTGGGCATATGACTCCGCCGCGAAGAACCCGCCGCGCGATCTCGACGGCGCCCGCAAACTGTTGGCCGATGGCGAATTCGTGGACTCGGATGGCGACGGCATTCTCGAAAGCAAGGACGGCGAAAAGCTCGAATTGCAGTTGATCGTCGAAAACGGCGCTCGGGCCGATCTACTGGCGGTGCTCAACAGCATCGTTCCAGACCTCAAGGAGATTGGCGTCTCGCTCGTCGTCCGGCCATTGAGTCCCGACCAGTTCGACGACACCTGGATTAACACTCATGCGTTCGATCTGATCGCCTATTCATACAATCTCTATCCTGGCTTCACCGATTTCGATCTCTACGGGACCGCTTGGGATATTCGCCAGAATCCCCAGGGGTGGAATCCGGGGGGATACTCGAACCCGGACGTCGATCGCTGGATCCACGACATGCTGCAGGCCGCTAACTCGACCGATTACGTCAAGCAGCTCCACGCGATGCAAAAGGAGGTCGTCAATGATCTCTTCGGCCTGTGGTTCGGATTCCCACGCGATCTCGTCCTCGTGCGCGAAAATACCCGTGGTTTCCAACCCAACAAACAGTGGCAGACCTGGGACACGCGCAAGCTCTGGAAACGCCCATAGCCTTGAATCGTTCACGAATGAAGCTTCGGAACGACGGTCGAGAGCGCTTGCGAGGGCTCTGTAACCTCGGCCCCGGGTTGATGAAACGAGCGGTCCATGGTGCTGCGCGCCGTTCTGGCCTCGGAGAGGCGTCGCGAACTGAGCCGGATACCCCCTGGGTGATATCAACCTAAGAACAACGTCGCATCGCGACAGTCAGATCGAGAACGCAAACTTCATGATTGCCACGGTCAAGCGCAAACCTGGGACACTCTTAGGGCCTGAACGCGATAAGCTAATGGAGACCGGCGCGGTCTCCCGCGATCGAACTGGTTTCCAAGCGTGATCGACCGACGCGATTCATTGGGGGGGAGTCGAGATGCAGAACGCCGGATCCCAATTGCTCATCAACCGCATGATCGGTGCGGCGAAACTCGACGTTCACACCTATGAAGAGGTCGAACGCGACCAGAACGCGACCGCACAAGCACTGATTGTGGTGGCGCTGGCGGGGCTCGCCTCCGGCATCGGTTCCTTGCGAGACGATGGCTTTTCCGGACTGTTCGGCGGCACGATCGGCAGCATTCTCAGTTGGGCCGTCTTTTCGTTCCTCGTCTATTTCGCCGGCACACGCTACCTGGCAACGTCACAGACTGACGCCAGTCCATTCCAAGTTATGCGAGCTCTTGGGTTCGCCTACTCGATTCAGATCTTGGCGTTTTTCGGTTTTATTCCTATTCTCGGGCCGATCATCGCGTTCGTGGCCTGGGTATGGTTCCTTGTCGCGGCGGTCATCGCCATACGCCAGGCTCTGGAAACGAGTATCGGCGGCGCGATCGTGACCGCAATCGTTGCGGCCGTGGCCATGGCGATTGCGCGGTTGCTCATCGCCCTTATCTTCGGCATTGCTACGTTCGGAATCGGTTGACGGGCCCCTGGAAAGGACACTCCGCTAGCCGGCCGCAAGCGCGCACGGCTCGCTCGGGTAGCCGGCGCCGACCCACGCGTTCCAACCGCCTTCGAGCGCGTAAACATCGGTATAGCCGTGTTTCATCAGGATGAGCGCCGCACGGGCACTCGTGGCTTCCTGCGGTCAGGCGCAGGTCAAAACGACCGGCCGGTCCTTGGGAATTTCGCGGATCCGTTCCGCGATCTCATCGATCGGGATACGCATCGACCCGGGAATCTTCATTCCGCTCGACTCATAAGCGGATTCACGCCGGACATCGACAATCGTCACCGGTTGCCCAAAGTCGACCATCGCCTTCAAATCGGCCACGGCCATTCTCGGAACGGCATCCGGGTGCGTGAGCGTGTCGCCGACATCGAGGAGCGTTCCGACATCGGTCGCGATCTCCTCCGGTAAGTCCTGCCTCCGCAGGCTCCGGCCGTACCAGGAAAGCACGGGCGTCGCCGATGCCCCATGCGCGATCATCGAGAGCACCACCACCAGGCTGGTGATTCCAAAGAGATGGTCCGACTGAGGCACACCCGCGGCAATCGCCAGCACCATCAGGAGAAGCGAGTTCAATCCCCGCGGGCCAAACCAGGAGATCATCAGCTTCCCGGCCAAACTCGCCCGCGACTTGCGTAGAATCACCATGAACGGCAGCGGACGCGCAATCCCGAGCGCGAAGACGGCAAAAAGCAGTGCCGCCAGGCTGAGCGTGTCGATCGCGGACTCGACCAATGCCGCTCCAATGAACACAAAGGTGAGCAGCATCGCCATTTCGGCGGTCGTTTCGCCGTATTCGAGGAAGCAATCACAAAGCTCTTCGTCAACCAGCGCGATCGTCAACCCGGCGGCAAATGCGGCGATGAACCCACTCCCACCGATAAGCTGAGCGGAGGCAAAGGCGATGAACGCGACACCGATCGAGTAGATGGATTCATAGTCGCGGCGCATCAGTTGCCGCTTGCGAAGCCAGCCAAGCGCACGCACCGCCAGAAACGCGACAGCGACACCGATCAACGGACCGAGCAAATAGAGCTTGATTGCAAAGCCGAACCATCCGAGCGCGCTCCGGTTCTCGCTGGATGCAATCGAAATCAAGATCAACATCAGCGGCAAAACGATGACATCGTTCGTGCCCGCTTCGACACTCAACGTATGCCGCACGGCGCGCGGAACGTGACGATTATTGAGCACATCGCGGAGCAGCACGGCATCGGTTGACGCGAGAATCGTCGCGATCAAGAAGCAGAGCGTCCACGACAGGTCGAATGCGATCTTGGCGGCGCCGGTGATGAGCACGATCGTCGCGATCGCGCCTGGGCCAAGGGTCAGCGCCGGCAGCAGCCAGTTCGAGCGCAACTGCCCGAGATTGATCTTGACCGCGTCGGTGAAAAAGACAAGCACGAGACTGATCGTGCCCACAATCTCAACCGCGGGTGAGTCGATATTGAGATCGACGACGTCGAATCCCCAGGGACCGGCGACTACCCCAAGGGCGACAAAAACGACGACTTGAGAGATCGGTCCGCGCTCGACGAGCCCTGACACCAGCCCAGAGACGATAACGACGAGTCCGACCGCGCCCAGATAAATCGCAAGCTTGTGCTCGCCGAAATCGCCGGGCGCACTGGCGAGGATGGAAGGAAGGAAGAACAACGAGTGCACTGCTTTCTCCAGGGATGTTGGCGTTTATTACTCGTCAATTGTGAGCGGTCCAGGGGTCAGAATCGAGAGGTGGGTCATTTCCTGGCCCGGCCGTGCGCCATGCCAGTGGCGTTCACCGGCGGGTATCAACACCACGTCGCCGGCTTCGACCGGAATCTGCTCCTGTTCGTTGGCAATGATCCCCAAACCGTGTGTGACCACCAGTACCTGATCGGCGGCGTGATGGTGCAGTCGATTTCGGGCTCCGTTCTTGAAGGTGACCGAATTCGCCCGCAATAGCTCAGCATCGTCGTCGGTGACCAGCGATTGCTTGCACACCTCGCCCAAAAAGATCGGATCGTCTGCTGGAACCGCGATGGACGGATCGTGTCGCATGACTCTCATTCGGCGCCTCGTTTCTACTAACGATCAAATCGCCGGCAAGAATGGCATGATAGCGTTCACCTGAGGTCGATGGTTTGACCGCGAGCTTGAGGGGTCAATGATGCCTGAGTTTGCCATTTGTTTGACTCCCGAGGAAGATTCGATCGCCGATCCCGACGAGCAGGACGACGACATCGACGACCTCATGCCCGCCGATCTCTGGTTTCGCGTCCTTCATACTCGCCATCAGCGGGCGCAGCCGATAACCAAGGGATCTCAATATGCGAACTGATCTGGATCCATACTCCCTCGTCGTCCACGGCGACGATGGAATCGAGCAGACGGCCGATATCGCGCCGCCGATTCATCCAACGTCGACCTTCGCGGCCGAATCAGCCTCCGAATTCGCCGCGATGGCGACCGATTCGCGTCATCCCCGGTACTACACCCGGTACGGTAATCCGACCCATCAACGCGTGGAGGCGGTCGTGGCCGCTCTTGAAGGCGCCGAAGCGGCATTGCTCACCGCATCCGGAATGGGTGCGATCTCAACCGCGGCGCTGACGCTCGTCAGCACCGGCGATCATGTCATCGCGCAGCGCAATCACTACATGGGCACCTCCAAACTCTTCAGTGAGCTGCTTCCGAGATTCGGCGTGCGCGCCACGTTCGTCGATCAAACCGATCTCGACGCATTCGAAGCGGCGATCGAGCCGCGCACGAAATTGATCATGATCGAATCGCCGGCCAATCCGACGATGCAGCTCACCGATCTAGCCGGTGTCGCGGCGCTGGCGAAATCACGCAACATCGTCGCGTTGGCCGACAACACCTTCGCCTCCCCGATTAATCAGCGGCCGCTCGATCACGGCATCGATCTGGTGATGCACAGCGGCACCAAGTACCTCGGCGGTCACCACGATCTCGTCGCCGGCGTCGTGACCGGGCCGCGCGAGCTGATCGACCGGATGTGGGACACTTCAATCGTGCTCGGCGCGACGCTCGGCCCGTTCGAGTCCTGGCTCTTGCTACGCGGTATCCGCACGCTCCCCCTTCGCGTCCGCCAGCACAATGAAACGGCGATGACGGTCGCCCGGTTCTTGTACGCTCACCCTTCGATCGAAGCGGTGCACTACCCGGGGCTGCCCTCACACCCGCGGCACGATCTGGCGCTCAAGCAGATGAGCGGATTTGGCGGAACCTTGAGCTTCCAGGTCAACGGCGGCTATGCGGAAACCGAGCGATTCATGGCCGGTCTACGGCTCGTGCGACAAGCGGTGAGCCTCGGTGGATTCGAATCGCTCGCGGTTCACGCTGCCGCGATGTGGGCCGGAACGTTGACCGACGATCAAGTTCGCGAAGCCGGCGTCATGCCAAACCTGGTCCGTCTTTCTCTCGGCCTCGAGGCCGCCGCGGACATCGTGGCCGATCTGGACACGGCGCTCTCGACCGTGTAACGCTTGTCCCTCGAATAACGAAAGTCGAGCTCATTGCGATTCGCGGCAATCGCGGTCTGATCTGTCCCGCGATCGAGCTATTGGAGCAGCAACGTGCCGTACGCGAAATCCGCCGACACCGCTCGCATCTGGGCCACCGAACGAGCGATCAAACTCTTCGCCATCTTCGCGGGTGATCTTTTGACCGCGGATGTCAAAACGTTGACCGCGCAGGCGGTTGGTCCCCGGCAGGATGGCGCGAGATTCGCGGTGATCGTGCCTGAAGGAGGTCAACCGACCCCGGATGAACGATTGCTTGCCGACATCTTTGTCGAAAGCAAGCCCGCTCCGAGCCCGTTTGGACTCTTCCTTGCCCTGGAAGCGTTCGATCTCCCAGATACCCGTGAGCTCGGGGTCATCGGAGGTTCCGTGGAAACGCTCGACGCCGGACATCGCGCCGGTGCGGGCGCGATCATCGGGATCGCCGGAATCGCGATCTCAGCCCGGAGGCATCTTGTTCTTGGTCAGCCCGATGTGATCGTCGCGGCGGACGAGCTCCCGATACTCGACCGGGTTCTATATGCCAGTCACAGGGCCAACCGGCAACGGCTCGTGCTCTCACCGGACGCCGCGATCCTGACCGATAAAGTGCTCCGCGCGTTCAACGGACCCGGCATTTCTCGCTTTGATCCCGCTCTCGCCAAACTGCGCGATAGCGTCAGGCATAAGCTCGTGCAGGTAGCCGGTGTGACCCCGGATTGGGCGCTCGGTTTGATGAGCGGCAGCACAACGGTCGCGATCGAAGCTCTTCTTAACGGCGCGATTCGCCCGGGACGGAACGTGCTGGTCTGCAAGAACGGGCAAGGTGGAACAGCGATCGAAGCGGTCGCTCGCCGCCTCGGATTGGGAACCGCGGTCGTCGAGGCTCCGATTCTTGAGCCGATCTCATCTCGAGACGTCGCGGCGGCCCTCCACGCCAATCCAGACATCGACCTCGTGGTCGTCGTTCACCACGAAACGTCCACCGGCCTGCTCAATCCGGTTGCCGCGATCGCCGCTGAGGCCAAATCGCGAGACGTCTTGGTCGCGATTGATGCCCGCGCTTCGCTCGGCGCCGAAGAGCTTGGCCTGCAAGGCACGGGGATCGATTTCGTTGTATCGACCTCTGGGCTTTGCCTCCACGGCTCGCCGGGGATTGCCCTGATGCTGATCTCTCCACGCGGTCAGCAGCGAATTGGCCAGGTACCACCGAAATCGGTATCGCTCGATCTCAGGCGGCACTTGCTTTCAAGTGGCGCTGCTGACGCACCGTTGTCACCGTCAATTCCGGCACTTTACGCGTTCGAGGCTGCGCTGGACGAGCTGCTCGATGAAGGTGCGTCGTTCCGCCGTGCCTTTTACCAAGGGCGGATGGAATCGCTCGACCGGGCGCTGGCTCGGCTTGGCCTGGAGCCACGAGTGGCCGCCGAGCATCGATCCCGGTCGGTGCGCTGCCTCCCGCTCCCACCCGGCATGAGCTACGAGATGCTTCACGATTTGCTCAAATCTCGAGGCTACGTGGTCGGCCCAGGAATTGATGACACACACTTCGTGGTCGGCGTGTTCGGGGCGATCACCATCGAAGCGCTGCAGGGTTTCACGACAATGCTCGAGCGTGCGATCAGTCACTTTTCCACGGCGGAAGCAGCGCGGCCATGACCAGGAAGTGCTCGCTCCTGATCGACGCTGACGACACGCTCTGGGCGAACAACATCCATTTTGAGCGGGCGATCGACGAGTTCATCGATTTCCTCGATCACTCGACGCTAACCCGCGCCGAAGCACGAGCCGCGCTCGACGAGATCGAACGCGCGAACATCGCGATCCACGGGTACGGGGCGCGCGGTTTCGCGAAATCGCTCCGGCAATGCTACGAGCACCTGGTTGAACGAGACCTCGACGAGGACGAGATCAGGCATGTCATGCGATTCGGCGAACGGATCCTCGAGCAGGAGATCAACATCATCGATGGCGTTCCAGAGACACTGATCCAGCTCACGACCCGGCACGATCTCGTGATGTACACCAAGGGTCATCACGAAGAGCAGAAGCTGAAGATCGAACGTTCAGGTCTCGGTCACCATTTCATTCACCACGAGGTTGTGTCCGAGAAGCACGAGTCTGGCTATCGAGAACTGGTCCAGCGTCTCGGATTCGATCCCGATAACACGTGGATGGTGGGCAACTCACCCAAATCGGACATCAATCCCGCACTCGCCGCCGGTCTCGGCGCCGTCCTTATTCCCCACGACGATACCTGGCATCTCGAGCACGACACAGTCGATCATGCCGGGGATCGGTTGATCGTGCTCGAACGCTTCGCCCATCTCCTGAACTACTTCTAGCCCGAAAGCCGTTCGGACACCCCCCGGTCGAGGTGCATAGACCAATGATTGATGAAGTGGTTCCGAGATCAGGCGGTGGATCTCTGCGCTTGCTCTTCCCGCAGTGGCAGGGCGGAGGCAATCAGCCCGTCTATCGTCTCGGCGCGAATCTCCTGCACTGGCTCGCGCCCGAATCCACGATGCCAGTTGTCACCGTTCCCATCGAAATCTCCGGCGACCATGGAATCGAACAGGGCATCTTTGCCCGGCAGACAGTCTTGAGCCAGGGGCGCGCCGCCAGAACCCTGCTCAATCAACATCAGCCTGATCGAGTAGTGATACTGGGCGGCGACTGTAGCGTCGATTTCGCGCCATTCGCTTACCTGAACGAGCGATATGAAGGGAAACTCGCCTTCATTTGGCTGGACGCGCATCCCGACATGGTCGTGCCCGACGGCGTTCATCCGAACTTTCACGCAATGGTCCTGAGTGCGCTGCTCGGCTACGGAGACCCGGAGTTCGTGGCGGAAGTCGGCCTTCCAGTCGCTCCCGAACAGGTGATGTTTGCCGGTCTTAGAGCGGAGACCGAGTTCAAAACCGAACTGGAAGACGCCCACGGATTCTCGATCCCGACCACGACCGTCGACCAAATCCGGCTCGGCAGCAAACCGGTGCTCGACTGGCTCTATGCAATCGACGCAAAGCGCATCGCGGTCCATTTCGATCTCGATGTGCTGGATATCAACCAGTTCAGGTCGACGGCAGGTCCGGAGCCGGATGGACTTAGCCCCGACGAAGTCTTGCGGCTGCTCACGGATGTTGGGCGCGAGTTTGAGATCGTCGGGCTCGGCATTACCGAGTATATGCGACGGGAGGCTCTGCTCCTCTCACGGATGCTGAAAGGTCTTCCAATCGTTGGCGATCCCGCACAAGCTCGCACCTGAGACCAAGGCGGCATCGACCGGCAGGCGGGGCGGACCTTGATTGCGCCGCGTATACTTCCATGTCGAAAACCGCCGGTTCGACGGGCAAATGCCTTGCGTCGAACGGCGATCCTGGACTCGTCGCGAAAACGTCCGGCGGGCCGATCATCACATAAGGAGTCAAGCCAGAGATGGCAGAAGCTGTATCCCCCGCCCATCAATTCGACCTCGTCGTCCTCGGTGGCGGCACCGGCGGCTATGTCGCCGCTATCCGCGCCAGGCAGCTCGGACTGAGCGTCGGAGTCGTCGAGGAGATCATCCTCGGCGGCACCTGTTTGCATCGGGGCTGCATTCCAACCAAGGCGTTTCTCAAGTCCGCTGATGTCTTCGACGAGGTCAAGCGCTCCGCCGAATTCGGCGTCAACATCGGAGGGGAGATCACATTCAGTTACGACCAGGCGTTGGCGCGGTCACAGAAGGTGGTCGACAGCCAGTACAAGGGCCTGCTCTATCTCTTTGAGAAGAAGCACAAAATCCCGGTCTTTATGGGACGCGGCCGCTTGCTGAACGCAACCACGGTCGGTGTGACCCCGAACGACGGCAGCGCGCCGTTTGCGGTCTCCGGCAAGAACATCATCATCGACACCGGTTCGCGGCCACGCCCGATCAAGGGCATCCCCTACGATGGCGTGCGGGTGATCAACTCCGACCACGCGGTGATCCTCGATCATCTTCCGAAGAGCTTCCTGGTTCGCGGCGGCGGTGCTACAGGGGTCGAATGGGCGTCCGCCTACCACCGGTACGGTTCGAAAGTGACGATCATCGGCAACATCGTTCCGCAGGAAGATGCCGAGATTCAAGACGCGCTTACCCGTGCTTTCCAGCGCCAGAAAATGGATCTCGTGGTCGGTGCGCGTCCGACCGCGGACGATATCGATGTCACCAAAGATGGCGTCACGATCCGCGTGAAAGATGCCAAGGGCAAAGAGCGCACCGTCGCGGCTGAAACGCTCCTGGTCGCGATCGGACGGCAGGGGAACATCGAAGACATCGGGCTCGAAGCGGCCGGCGTCAAAACCGAGGCGGACATCATCGTCGTGGACGACATGATGCGCACCAGCGTCAACGGAATCTTCGCGATCGGCGATGTCAATGGCCGCCAGATGCTGGCGCATACGGCCATGCATCACGGCATCATCGCGGTCGAGCACATCCACGGGCTCAACCCATTCCCGCTCGACGAACTGAATTCGCCGTCATGCACCTACTGTGACCCCGAGATCGGAAGCGTCGGGCTGACCGAACAACAGGCGCGCAAAGACGGCCGCAATGTCAAGGTCGGCAAGTTCCCGATGAAACCGAATGCGAAGGCCACGATCGAGGGACACACGGATGGATTCGCCAAGATGGTCGCCGACGCGGACACCCAGGAGCTTCTGGGCGTCCACATCATCGGCGCGCACGCGACCGAGATGATCGCCGAAGCGGCGCTGGCCCGCCTGCTCGAAAGCACACCGTACGAGCTGGCGATCACGGTCCACCCGCACCCGACCGTCTCGGAAGTCATCGGCGAAGCAGCCCACGA
>CAYJPA010000045.1:0-47094 GCA_964371945.1 uncultured Sphaerobacteraceae bacterium
CGCGCGGGCGTGAACCACAATCGGGCATGGAGGCAGCCGGGTAGGGTGGCCCACTTTTAAACCGACACGCGGCCCACTTGCAAACCGACAGTTACAGGAGTCGACCGGGTGCTGCTGCAGCTGCTTGGCACCCCATGGACGCGCGGTCCGCTGGCCAAGCGCGCATATGCACCGGATGGCGCGGTGGTGGCGCCACCGCTTGCCAGCCCGGCTGACGAACAGCTCAAGTCGCCAGGCAAAGACCCCCAGCCAACCGGCTGGGGATCTTCACGTTGCTCGAACTTCGGCAGCTTCGGGCGAGTATGAGATTGACCAGCCTACGAATGCTTGACGACGTAGATCCGGGCAACCCAGCCGGTGCCGAAGTCGTCACTCTCGACCTCAAGCCAACCGAGATCGTCGGCAAACTCGGATTCGCCTGTGAAGACCGCGATCGTTCCGTTCGGCAGAACATCGATCACATCCGCCGAGAGGGTTGGATCGGTTCGTAGGTTCAGATAGTCGGTGATTACTCGAACCTCATCACCCGCTTCGAACAGGGTCGGACACGGACCTTGCCCTTCGCAGCCGGAAACACCGGGGTCGGCAACGAGAAATTCGCTTGCAACCCAACCGGAAGGCGCAAATTCAAAGCTTCTGATCTTGAACCAGGTATACCCATCCTTTGAGACAGGCTCGCTTGCGATGAGGAGCGGGGTTCCTTCTTCGAGCACTCGGATCACTTCGGAGGAGAGACTCGCCGACTCGCGAAGGTTGAGCCTGCCGTCGATGACACGGACACCGTCACCTCGTTCGAACACGACTGAGACGCTGTCGGCCGCCAGGAATTCGCCGGCAACCCACCCTTCGTCCTCGGCGTCCGTATGAAACGCGACCTGGTACCACGTGTAACCGTCAGCCGACTCTGGACTACCGGTCACCGTCATAGTGAAGCCATCGGGCAGCACCCGAATGACATCCGCGGAGAGTTTGGGCTCTTCACGGAGATTGAGGGGACCATCAGCGACGATGACGAGATCACATTCGGCAAAGTTCGCGGCGAGAGCTGTTCGCGGCCCTTGCAGGTTGATACCGCCAAGAGCCATGGCTGCCAGCAGCATGATGGTGAACGACAGGCGGGAGATCGATGAGCGAGTACTGCGTTCCATCCCAATTCCCCAGTTCTATGCGACGACCGTGGAGAAAATCCGCCAGTTCGCGACGGTGTATCGAAGCTACAGTGCCGCACCTTGCCTCATCGTGACCGCTTCTATCTACGGTGTATAAGGTTTGTCGTCATCGTTGACTTCAGATAACAACCAGACAGCCTGCAAATGATCATGGGCACCGCCTAAGACATCGAGAACTCCGGCTGCCGGCCTTTGCGCTCGCTAACTCGCGTCAGGCGAGGCAACGGGCGTCCCGGTAGCCTGGTCTTCTTCCGAAAGATTCTTGGCGATCAGCACCCGGACTTCGGTTTGCGTGGGATCGTTGGGATCGGGCGCAAGATATGCGACGCCCGAGTACCCCGAGTGACGCATTTCACGCAATCCGATCACGATCGAGCCGTCCGCAAGATGCGCTCCGCCGATCTCTCCGCAGGCCAAAACTTTCGATATCCGCGCGGACCGCAATCGCGTAGGGGGAGGCCAACAACTCATCCAGAGATATGGCGACGGTGGTCAACGACGCCTCGCCGGATGTTGCCGCTGCCGCGCCGGTCTTTGAACCGGTTCCTTTGTTGAGATCCGTCAACACGATCGAGGCTTCCAGCAGAAGGTCGGTGCAGGAGCCGCCGTCAATGGATACCGGGCGACCCTCTGCTGGAATCGGACTTGCTGATGGATCAATCGAGGGTTCCCCGGTGGCTTCGTCATCTGGGATCATTCCACCAACCGGTACGTTGATGATGTATGCGTAGTCACTGGATTGGTCGCCGCCTCCACCAGGTCCTTCTAACAGGTCGACAACGGCGAGGGTCATCGGGTCGTAACCGGGCGCGGGAGCATAACCTTCTGGTAATCCGGAGATCTGGGTTATCGTCAGCGTCGAATCGAGCGGCACGATGCCGAAGTAGGCAACGGCCAACGGGATATCTGGGACATCCTGAGTCGTGAATGGACTACCGTAAACCGGTTGGCCGTCGATTTCGATGGCAATTTCCACCCCATCGAGTGGCTCGCACTCGTCATAATCGGCATCAGCGTCTGGGCAACCGAGCGGCGCGACAGACCCCGAATGCATCGGTGTCTCTGGGAAAAGAAAGAAGAGCTGAATCGAGGCGGAGGGCTCATCCAAACTGAGGTTGGTCCAGGTCGAGCCACCACCGCTGTTCACTCGATCGCCCTCAAAGATGTGTCCGTTGGACCCGAGTGGAGCGGCTCGCACGGTTAATCTGAATTGGGTTTCGCCTTCGTCCGAAAGTGGAAGCTCGCTCCATGTATATGCGGAACCGTCGAATGAAGCATGCATGAGCGCGAGCGTAACCAGATCAGGATTGTCGTACTGCACCGTGACGCTTGGAATCTCGGATGGTTCGCATTGGCTCGAATCGAATGACGTTTCGTCCATACCGCGAGGGCACTCGAAACCCTGAATGGTGATTGACACGGTTTCGCTGGATTGAAGACTGGAAGCGGAGCCGCGACCGCCAATGATCGACGATGAAGTGATCGCGAGCCCCAACGCGAGGGCTGCACAAAGCGAGAGCGCTCGTCCAGAATGGCGCACCATGATCTCATTCCTTTCGGCAAAAACGACAACAGATTTAGTTTGATCTTTGCTTTAGGGCTATTCAAGAATCTGCAGTACGTATCATGCCTCTTAAACTCTTGACGACGTAAGTTCGTTTCTCTGGTTCCGATGGAGTTTCCCTCCACCTCGATACCAGTACGAATCAGAAACGAAGGGCGACACGAACGGGCGGCCTCGCCGACTTGAACTCGATGCGCGGTCGTGGCGGGATCGGAAAGGACGCTTCCTGACCCCCCGAAAGGCCTATGCCGGTCCTTCGGTACCGGCACGTGGTTCCCACCCGTGCGGCATAGCCTGATCGGCATCAGCCTCCCACCATCCGGTTAGTTCTTCTGGAGATTCCAGATGAGCACCTGCAGAGTGAGGTCCCACATTATGGATACATCGACCGCAATCAGCCGCCGCAGGCTGTTGCGTTTCATTGGGGGCGCGACCCTCGCGACCGTTCCGGTTCTTGGCCTGACAAGTCAGGCTTCGGCCGGCAGCCGTATGTGGTGCCGATACGATCCGACTTTCTCGGTGGATGGCGTTATCGGGAACGTGTACGTATCTGGTGAGCTCGATCAAGCTTATGACGTGACCGGTCCGGTCAAGCTGCGCTTCACGCTGCCTGAAGGGTCGAACTTCAAGCTTCTCGCAACGGATGCCGGGTTTGGGCAGGGGTATGACATTTCGGTCGAGTTCGATCGCTCGCTCAAGAGCGACGAGCGTTCCATTGCCATCGATATCGAGGCTTTGGTTCCGGCCATATCGGACAAGCTACCGATTCTGATTGAATTCGTGCCTGACGCGACGATTATAGTCGCCGCCAAGCAGTCCGGCACGACAAACAAATGGCTCAAAGTGAGCACCAAGCCGCGGAAGTCGTAAGCGTCGTCCGCGCAGCGGTTCCCAAGCGAGCTGCAAGCTATTTCGTTCTGGATCATCTTGACGCCGTCGCCGAACAACCAGCGACGGCGTTTGCCGTTGTTGACGCATGCGATCTTGGCGGATGCCGGCCACACGGCCGGCACGAATCGGATCAGCGGATTGCTCTACACGGGCGCTTGCACGAGCTCGTAGGACTGCGATGGCTGTTGTTGAGGCGCAGGTTCCGCAATGAACGCAATCAGGACGTCGACCACCGCGGGGTCCCACTGGCTCCCAGCGCCATCGCTCAGAATCTGCAATGCGAAGGATGATGTCTGGGCTCCCCGGTATGGCCGAGCACTTGTCAGGGCATCATACGTATCCGCGACAGCCAGAATGCGCGCTCCAAGTGGGATCGCCTCTCCCGCGACTCCGTCGGGGTAACCATTGCCGTCCCATCGCTCATGATGATGGCGGATGAGCTGCCAGCCGTCGCCATAGGCCGCAAACCGGGCAATGACGTCCGCGCCGAGGACAGGATGCCGCCGCATCTCGGTGAACTCTTCCGCCGAGAGCTTGCCTGGGTTGCTCAATACCTCGGGATCGATACCCACTTTTCCTAGATCGTGAACAAGGCCGGCGCTTTCGATGATATCCGCTTCTTCATTGGTCAAGCCTAGGCGAAGGGCGATTGCGCGCGCGAGCTCCGCGACGCGCCGGGAATGACCGGCCGTGTACGGGTCCCGGAGCTCTACGACTTCGACAAGATCGGCCATCGCGCGAAAGGTGTCGGTTCGCAGGCGACCGGTTTCGCGCATGGCGACATAAACCAGCCCCAATGGCAGAGCCACGATCGGGACGAGGATGGGTTGTTCTCGTAAAAGAAACGCCGTTTGGATCGCCAGGGCGGCCATCGCTGCCTCCGGCGCCAGATCCGCACGGAACGTGACGGCAAAGACGCGGAGTGGATTCGTAGAAAGCTGAAGCCCCGCGGCGACGGCGACGATCATTGTCGTGACGAAATGCGCTGTCAATGCAGCGGCGATTAACGCGACTATGCCACCGAAACCCGCGACATCCGGACCGAGGCGGTCTCGATCAAGCATTGCATGGTAGACGAGCCCCGCGGCGAGATAGGAGAGACCGCGTTGGCCGGCGTTAAACGATGTCTCGATCGGATCACGATGTCCGCGAAACTGCTGGCCGAACCAGGACGCGACGTACCCGAGCGCACCTGACAACGCCGCGGGGAAGACGAAGACCGCGGCAAGGTAAACGACGGTCGATACATTGATTGACATTTTATGCGTGAGGTGCAGCGTGAATCGCTCGGCCGCGACCGCAAGAATCAGGAGAAGCAGAAGTCTCGGCCAGCGGCCTTCCAGGGCTCCGCGATCGGCGAAGAGCAGGTAGAGCGGCACCGCGGCGCCAGTGCCCATAATCACGAGCAGATAAATTCGCAGTCGAAACGGGAATTCCCGAAGTCCCGCCATGAATAGTAAACCTCTGAAGTAAGAACCTAAGCAAAAGCCACGTTGCTTTGCCGCGGGCAATCGGCGATTGGCACGCGTAGAACAAACCAGGCGCCAATTCGCATCGTAGACCGAAAAGAGCATCGAACCTATGGCCCGTCAGTGCGGACCATAATGGTACGAGTGGGTGAAGTCTGGCGAGCGGTGGCTAATCGGGGGATTGAAGAGAGCACGAGCTCGCTTTTGATCATCGAACGGAATTCAACCTCTGCAACGAACCGTTCGAGTCATGGGCGTCGGCGTCGACACACGGATTTATTGTCTCCGGTGTAAAATGTTGCCAGACCACCCGCGCTGAACCCCAGCAGATCGAGTCACAATAGGAGTCACATCATGACGACCCCCAAAACGATTGGCTTGCTCAGTCCCGGCGATATGGGACATTCAATTGGAGGCGTGCTCAAAGCGAATGGGCTTCAGGTTCTGACCTGCCTAACGGGACGGAGCGAGCGGACCCGAGCGCTCGCGGAAAAATCCGGGTTCGAAGATACGGCCAATCTCGACGATCTCGTGATCCGGTCCGATATCGTGCTGTGCGTGTTGGTTCCGTCTGAAGCGAGCCGAGTGGCTGAATCGGTCGCTGCCGCCGTGCGCGCGACCAATGCCGACATCCTCTACGTCGATTGCAACGCGATCTCTCCGCGGACCGTACAGGGAATCGGCGAGATCATGCTGTTGAGCGGCGCCCGGTTCGCGGATCTTGGGATCATCGGACCGCCGCCCCGAAAACCGGGCACGCGGTTCTACACCTCCGGACCGGACGCGGCCGAGCTGGCCGTGCTCAACGACTTCGGGATGGACGTTCGTGTCATCAGCGATGTGATCGGGCAGGCATCCGGTCTCAAGATGTGCTATGGGGCGCTGACGAAAGGATTGCAGGCGCTCGGCACGGAGCTGCTGGTTGCGGCACGGTTGCTGGGACTCGAGGAGACGCTGCGCGCGGAACAGGAAGAGAGCATTCCCGATGTACTCGGCTGGCTGAAGAATGGTCTTTCTTCGATGCCGCCACGGGCATACCGCTGGGTCGGCGAGATGGAAGAGATCGCGTCGTGCTTCAACGATCTGGGGTTGACGCCGAACATCTTTATGGGCGCGGCCGACATCTACCGTTTCGTCGCCGAAACGGCGGTCGGTAAAGAGTCGCCGGAGTCGCGTGACATGAGCCGGGACATGTACGGCGTGGTCGCAGCTCTGGCGAGTGAGCTTTCCGAGAAGGCGGGTGTCTCTCGTTAGGCTTTCGGTTGCCCGATCCTCAGAACGAACAACATGGGCGCGGACAAGGGCAGACACGGCGGTCTGCCCCTACGTGATGGAAACCTTGTCCATGAGGACGGTGGTCCCATGTAGTAGGGGTCAACCGCCGTGTTGACCCTTGCTGCCGGTCGCGTAGTTGACCAGGGACACCAACGCCATCCCCGCCGTCAAGCTGAACTTGTCGAGGCATCTTCGTTCAAGATTGCCCCGATTTGCAGGGAAAACGCACTGCCGTGGAGTTCTTTGTTTCTTCAGGATGACGGTGGGACTAAAGATGAGGGTGAGGCACTACCTGCCCGCGAGCTTGGCGACGACGGGGGCCAGTTTTTCCATGTTGGGCTCGGTGACGACGATATAGGAAAAGCCGTAGCGCTCTCGGCGGTCGAGCAGTTGCTCGACCATCTGGTCTTCGGTGCCGAGCAGGATTTGCGGCGAATCCAACACCTCGTCGAGGTTGAGTCCGTATTGCCCGGCGATCGTCGAAGCCGCGGCCCGCTGGTCGTTGGTGACGACGAGATCGCTGAGGATCACGTTGAGCTCGATCTGGTCGAACCGCGGGCCGGCAGCCTCACGTACCCAGGCGATCTTCTGGGCGGTTGCGGCGGCAGTATTGTCCCGGGTGTCTTTCGAGCCGCCGGCGAGCGCGCGAGTAGTGATGCCGACGATATCCGCTTCCTGACCGGCAATCGTGAGCACGCGCTTGCTCCCGCCGCCGATCACAAAGGGTGGGTGTGGTTTTTGGATCGGATGCGGCGGGCAGATCAAGTCGGTGATCGTGTAGTGCTTCCCGCTGAATGACACCGGGTGCTCCTGGGTAAAGATCAGCTTGAGGATTTTGATGGCTTCGGTCATGCGCTCGATCCGGATGCCAGGTGGGTCGAATGGTATCCCTGTCTGATCATATTCCTCTTTCAGCCAGCCGGCGCCGATTCCCAGCTCGAAGCGGCCGTTTGAGAGCACATCGAGGGTCGTAGCCGCTTTCGCGAGCAACGCGGGATGACGGAAGTCGTTGTCGAACACGAAGCTGCCGATTCTGAGCCGCTCGGTCGCGGCGGCAGCTGCCATCAACGAGGCGGTCGTATCGAGACCGCGCACGAAATGATCGAGCGCGAGGTAGGTGCTAAAGCCGAGCTCTTCGGCCCGGCGCACCATCGCGAACCAGTTTTCAGCCGGCCCGGTTGAACGTCCCTGCACACCAAATCGAAAGGGTTTCTGGCTGGACACGTCGGTCTCCTCGATTCCATACGGTAAGGTCAAGATGATTCCTATTGTCCTTGATTGCCGCTTCCATGATTGACCCGGCGCATCATCTTGTCCGGTATGATCCTGTCTGCCGTGGCAGGTCATGCATTGGATGATCATTTGGCGGCGAGACTGGAGCGTACATTGAAGATCACCCGGATTGAGACTATTCACATACGGGAGCATGCGACGCTGCTCTTCCTGCGAGTGCATACCGACGAAGGATTGATCGGTCACGGCGAGACCAAGTACGCGATCGATGCGCTGCACGGGTTCGTACACCAGTACGCGGCGCCGTTGCTCTTGGGCAAGGACCCGTTCCAGATCGACCGTCACTGGCGAACGATCTATGAGAATGCATCTCGCTGTGGCGCCAAGGGTGTCGAAATGCGGGCGCTGTCGGCGCTGGATGTCGCCCTGTGGGACATTCTCGGCCAAGCGGCCGGGATGCCGATCTACCAGTTGCTCGGTGGGGCGAGTCACGACCGGATGCCTATCTACAACACCTGCGCGGGTCCGGTCTATGCGCGGTCGCTCGATCGCGCGGTGGGTGTGGGGCAGGGAGGCAAGTACGAGGATCTCGACGCTTTCATGAACCGTGCGGACGAGCTGGCAGAAGAGCTCCTTGCTGAAGGCATTCGCGGGATGAAGATCTGGCCGTTCGATCCCTACGCACTCTCGACCCGCGGGCAACGGATCAGCCTGGAGGATCTGGACCGCGGGCTGGAGCCTTTCCGGAAGATTCGGCGCGCCGTTGGGAACAAGATGGAGATCATGGTCGAGGGGCACGGATTGTGGTCATTGCCCGCGGCCCGACGAATTGCCGCCGCGGTTGAAGAGTTCGAGCCCTTCTGGATCGAGGATTTGATGCGTCCGGAGTCAGTCAGCGCTCTTGCCGATCTGCGGGGCAGCACCAGCACACCGATGCTGGTAAGTGAGATGCTGATGACGCGGTATGAATACCAACCGGTGTTCGATCAAGGAGCGGTGGATATCGCGATGATCGACCCGGCCTGGTGCGGCGGGATCAGCGAGGCGCGCAAGATCGGTCACATGGCGGAAACCCACGGCGTTCCGGTCACGTTCCACGATTGCGCGGGGCCGATCAATCTCTTCACGGGATTGCACCTCGCGCTCAATGCCCCGAACGCGATCTACCAGGAGATCGTTCGGGCGTTCATCCGCACCTTCTATGACGATCTCGTGACGCAGAACATCACGCTGGTCGACGGCCACGCGCTTCTCCCCACCGGGACTGGTCTGGGAACCGCGCTCCGGCCGGACGTTTTCACACGCAAAGACGTGACCGTTCAGACTTCAAATCTCGAGTAGGCCGGCTTTCGCAATCATTGTCCGTTGCCTCGCACGGCACTGAAGTGACCGTGCTAAGCAAACGAAGTCCTTCCAGGACTGAACCCGACTCCCGGCGACCGACAACGTTTCGGATCGCCATGCTAATGGGCGAAGCGACCAAGCAATGGAGGGTGGTATGCCAGCGGAGCTTAGGGTTGTGCTTGGAGAGTGGCAAAAGGACCCGCGGTTCCGGGAAACGATCACGACGCCGGTCATCTTTGTCGATGCGCCGAGCCTGCGCGACGAAGATTTGGCGCCGTTGATTCGAGATGCCGATGTCTTGCTGGCGAATACCTTCTCCAAGGGTTTGGTCGAAGCCGCGAGCAACCTCCGGCTCATTTTGACGCCAGGCGCGGGCACAAACCGGATCGACTTCGATGCTGTGCCGGACCACGTCGCCGTGTGCAACGTTTTTTGTCACGAGGTTGCAGTCGCCGAATATGTGTTCATGAGCATGCTGGCGCTCAATACCGATCTCATCAACATGAACGATCGGATTCGCGGCGCCGATTGGTGCGATCGCAAGACTCGACCACCGCGAACCGAGGTCACGGGCAAAACCCTGGGTGTGATCGGACTGGGACACATTGGCGTGGAGGTTGTCCGGCTCGCGCGGGCGTTTGGCATGCGAACGATTGGCGCGACGCGGACTCCGAGCGAGCATCGCGCGAACGAGCTTCGATTGAGCGCAATCTACCCGCTGTCGGGTCTCTCCGGGGTGCTGAGCGAAGCCGATTTTCTGGTGATCGCATTGCCATTGGAGGCGTCAACCGTGGATCTGATCGGTGAACGGGAGTTTCAGTCGATGAAGCCGACCTGCCGGGTGATCAATGTCGCGCGCGGAGAGGTGGTGAACGAGGCCGCGTTTTACGCCGCACTCAAGGACCGGCGGATTGGCGGAGCGGCGATCGATGTCTGGTACCGCTATCCCGAGCGGGAAGAACTCTGCCGGCCATCCGCGTTTCCGTTTCACGAGCTTCCAAACGTGATCATGACGCCGCACATCGCCGGATGGACGGTCGAGACGTTTCAGCAACGATGGGCAACGATCGACGACAACCTCCGCAGGCTAGCGTGCGGAGAACCTTTGCTCAACGTGGTCAAGCCGGCCACGCACGAGAAGGAATGACTGATGAAGATCGTTGAGATGCGCGTGACGCCGGTGGCGATGGCTGACCCTCCGCTCTTCAGCTCCTACGGGTTGCACGCCCCGTATGCGCTGCGCACAGTGGTCGAGCTCGTCAGTGAGGACGGGATTACCGGCGCGGGCGAGACGCACGGCGGTGCGTCGACACTCACCCAGTTCGAGCACGTGCGGGATCTGGTGATCGGGCGCGATGCCTACGATCTGGCCCGTCTTCAAGCTGCGGTTGAAGAGCGCTATCAGATCGAGGGGAGCGAACGACAATCCCAAACGTTCGTCTTGCCGGGAGAAAATAGCTCCGATATCGCGCTTCGCGTCTTTTCGGCGCTTGAGGTCGCCGCACTTGATCTGATCGGCAAGGCGACTCATGTTCCGGTGTGCGATCTCCTTGGCGGCCGCGTGCGCGACGAGGTTCCGTTCAGTGCCTATCTCTTCTACAAGCGCGCCGGAGGCGGCGGGGTCGGAGAGGACGCACGCGAGGATAAATGGGGTCCCGCGCTCGACACTGATGGGATCGTCCAGCAGGCGAAGGCGTTCGTCGCAGAATATGGGTTCGGCAGCATCAAATTGAAGGGAGGGGTTTTTCCGCCGGAGCAAGAGATCGAGGCAATGCGAGCGCTGTATGACGAGCTCGGTTCGGAGTATCCGTTGCGGATCGATCCCAACGGGGCCTGGACGGTAAGAACATCGATCGAGGTTGGCGCCGCGCTCGCCGGCATTCTCGAGTATTTCGAAGATCCGACACCAGGTCTGGAAGGGCTGGCGGCCGTCCGAGGAGCGCTCTTGGATCGCAGCATCGACACGCTGATTGCGAGCAACAATGCCATGACGTCATTCAACGATCTGCCTCAGGCGATCGAACATGGGAGCGTACAGGTGATCCTCAGCGATCATCACTATTGGGGCGGATTGCGGGCCGTCACGCAACTTGGACGGGTTGCGGAGATCAACGGAATCGGACTCAGCATGCATTCGAACAGCCATCTGGGTCTCTCATTGCTTGCGATGGTTCACCTGGCCGCGGCCACGCCGCACCTGACATATGCCAGCGATACGCATTACCCCTGGCAGCAGGCCGAGGACGAGATTCTCGAAGGCGGCCGAGTTGCGATCAGGGACGGAGTGATTCAGGTGCCGGATGGTTTTGGGCACGGGGGAACGATCGACCAGGATTCGCTGGCGCGCGGGCGCGAGCGCTTTTTGAAATGCGGTTTGACCAAACGCGACGATACAGCCGAGATGCGGAAGCATGTCGATCCAGAGTGGACACGTCTGGCGCCACGCTGGTAGGTGCATTTCGCCCAATTCAGTGCCCACGCGTTGTGTGTCGTTGACAAGCCCGCGATGCGGGTGTTTCATAACCGGGCACCCAAAGACATTGGACGTTGTGGACGTCAGGCGTAGAAAGGATACGAACGGGTCAATCCAAACCTGTCGGATGCGCATACATCAGCACTGAGGAGGTTCAAATCATGCTTCGACCGAATCGCGAGGACATCGATCTGTTCTTGCACGATGTGGCGGACAAAAATGTCTCCCGGCGCTCACTGATGAAGAAGGCGGCCGCGCTTGGAATCTCGATTCCGGCGGCAGGCGCAATCCTCCAAACGCAATTCTCCGGGGTCAACGCCCAGGCCGCCGAGCCAACCGGCAAACTGGTTGTTTCGATGTCCGTTGAGCCAGATACCCTCGAGAACTGGAAGGCCTACAGCACCGACGGCCACCCGATCCTCCGGAACGTACAGGAAGCACTGCTCAACCGCGATCCCGTCTCCAACGAGTTGGTTGGCGAGCTGGCGACCGCGTGGGAGCAAACAGATCCTTCGACCTGGCGGTTCACGCTTCGTCAGGGCGTCACTTTCCACAATGGCGATCCCTTCAACGCGGAAGTCGCGGCCTTCGGGATCAATTACACCTGGTCGCCAGAGAATCAGTTCGAGATTTATCAGTTCATCGGTCCGCACATGAACGCGACCGCGGTCGATGAATACACGGTGGATGTCGTTACCGAACTGCCGGATCCGATTCTGCCCGCCCGGCTCTATTTTTCACCATTTCCGAACATGATTCAGGTGCAGGAGCGGCCGGAGTCGCTCGTGACGGAGCCGATCGGCACCGGACCGTATTCGTTCGTCGAGTGGAATCGCGGGCAGTACATTCGCATCACCGCCAACCCGAACTGGTGGGGTCTGACCGCTGAGGATGCCGGGGGCAAAGTTACGATTAAGGATGCCGAGTTCGTTTTCCGTGCGGAGTCCGCGGTGCGGGCGGCGCAGGTCGTCGCTGGCGAAGCACAGATCGGACGCTTCCTTGCCCCAGAGGATTGCGCGACCACGGCGAATTGTCAGGCGGTTTCGAGCGTTGAAACGATCTTCCTCAGGTTGGACACCAACCACGTCGCGATGAAGGACATTCGCATCCGCAAGGCGATCGCGATGGCGATTGACAAGCAGACGATCGCCGACGAGCTCTTTGGCGGCGGCGAGGCCGCATCGCAACTGATCGGTCCGTCCGCGACCGGATACGATCCAAGCCTGACACCGTATCCGTACGACATGGACGCCGCGAAGGCGCTGGTTGCGGAAGCGGCAGCGGAGGGAATTCCGGTCGATGCCGAAATCACGGTTGTCACCCGCGAAGGCATCTACCTCAGAAACGACGAGCTTGCCGAGTACTGCGCGAGCCAGCTCCGGGAGATCGGGCTCAACTGCAAGAGCGAGGTGATCGAGCCGGCGCTGTACAACCCAGAGTATTCGACCAACATCAAGGATGTCTCGGAAACCCGGGGCTGGATCACCACCAACCCGCATGGGAACGAGATCATGGATGCCTCGGCGACCGCATCGTCCTACTACCGGTGCGACGGCGGCGCCTCAATGTATTGCGATCCGGCGCTGGACGAAGCGCTCGACACCGCGATCCCGTTGACTGGCGAAGAGAGGGCCGCTGCGCTCGCGGTCGTGCAAAAGATGTACTACGACGCGTATGCATCGGTGCCGGTCATTCACATGCCGTTGAACTATGGGTTGTCGGGGAATTTGCAGTGGACGCCGCGACTCGATGCGTTCATGTTGCTCAAAGAGATGACGCTGAGCTAGGCCGATCGGGCCCGTTGCAGCGACCGCGGTCAGTGTCGAAGGATCTCGCCCGTTCAAGGGCGAGATCCTTCGACAAGCGTTGAATGATGGTGAAGGATTCTGCATACCACTATCGCCGCTGAAAAGAGAGATCGCGCAGTTTGTCTCGGATTGAGGAGACCCCGCTATCGCCGCATATCTCATTCGACGCGTGGTTCATTCAGTTTTGATTCTCGCCGGCCTCATCGTCGCCGTCTTCTTTGTCACGCACATGCTCGGCGATCCGGCCCGCCTTATGCTGCGACCGGAAGCCTCCGAAGAGCAATATCGAGCGCTTAGGGAACAGTTCGGTCTGGATGATCCGATCCTCGTCCAGTTTGGGCGGTTCATCGGCGACCTCGCGCGAGGAGATGTCGGTGACTCGCTCTGGCAGCGCGTGCCGGCGATGCCGATTGTGCTCGATCGCCTGCCCGCAACGCTGTACCTCACCTCGGTCACACTTGCCGTCGCAATCCCGCTGGCACTGATGTTGGGGATCATCTCCGCGATCCGACCCAGATCGATTCCAGACCGGATCGTGACCGTCGTTTCGCTGGCCGGCGTCTGCACCGCCGATTTCTGGCTCGGACTGATGCTGATTCTGTTTTTTGCCGTGGAGCTCGGATGGGTTCCGACCAGCGGATACGGCGGGTTGAGCTTCGTGATTTTGCCGGCGGCAACGCTCGCGGTGCGGCCGATGGGAAGAATCAGCCAGGTGGTGCGCAGCGCCATGCTGGATGAGATGAGCCGTCCCTACATCATCACCGCGCGGGCGAAAGGACTTCGCGAACGGATCGTGGTGATGTCGCACACCCTGAAAAACGCGGCGATCCCGATCGTTACTTTGATGGGTGACGAAGCGGCGGCGCTCTTGAACGGCGCGGTTGTCATCGAGACCCTGTTTGGCTGGCCGGGTGTTGGTATCTTGCTCATACAGGCCATCGAAAAGCGCGACTTGCCGTTGATTGAAGCATCCGTGATTGTCATCGCGATCATGATCATCAGCGTCAATCTGCTGGTCGACATCATCTATACCCTGATCGATCCGCGAGTTCGTTACCAATGAGCGGCCCCGCGAGTGAGTTGCAACCGGCGGGCGTTGCGCGGGAAAGCGATGATGAGCTCCTCGCGCGGCGCGCGCGTCCCCGCGCACGCGACATCTACCCGCGGGCGTTGCTTCAGGACAAGCTGGTCCTGGCCGCCGCCTGCTTCTTGATTGTGCTCATCTTCTGCACCGTGTTCGCGGGCATCGTTGCTCCTCACGATCCGGAGCGCGGCGGGTTGGGAATGCGAAACAAACCGCCGATCACGGAGGCGAAGGATGGCGGTTTTCCACACGTGCTCGGCACCGATGCACTCGGTCGCGATCAACTCAGCCGGCTGCTTTACGGCGCCCGGGTGTCGCTTTCGGTCGGATTCGCGAGTGTGCTCGTTTCCGGCACGATGGGGATTTTGCTTGGTCTGGCCGCTGGGTTTTATCGCGGTGTGATCGACGACATCATCATGCGTTTCGTCGATCTGCAAATGGGTTTTCCATCGCTTTTGATGGCGCTGCTGGTGCTCTACGTGCTTGGCTCCGGCGTCTGGAAAGTTGTCCTGGTGCTGGCGGTCACCCGCTGGATGGTCTATGCCAGAGTTACGCGCAGCCTTGTGCTCAAATACCGGGAGTATGTCTTTGTTGAGGCGGCCCGATCGATCGGATGCTCTGACAAACGCGTGCTCATGCTCCACATCTTGCCTAACTTGTTTTCACCACTGCTAGTGCTGGCGACATTGGAGATCGCGACGATCATCCTGACCGAGGCGTCGCTCAGCTTTCTCGGTTTAGGCATTCAGCCCCCGCAATCGTCCTGGGGGCTGATGCTTGCCCAAGGGCGGAGTTACGTTACCAGCGCCTGGTGGCTTGTCACGTTTCCCGGCGTTGCAATTCTGTTGACTACTCTGTCGCTCAATCTGGTCGCGACCTGGGTGCGCGCGGTAACGGATCCGGTCACAAGATGGCGATTCCTGGCGCCCAAGCGACAGAAGAGTTGATTCCGACCTGCGACAATCGGTCGACAGTTCAGCGTCCAAACGAAGTGGAACGGGAGATCAGATGCAAACCAATCGAGTCAAAGCGCTTTTGCGCTCCGGGCAGGCCGTCAGTGGACCGATCATGAACGAGGCCAGATCGGTCAGCAGCGTGAAAATGATGGCGCTCGCGGGGCACGACTTCCTCTTCTTCGATATGGAGCACGCGATGTTTGACTGGGAGACGATGCTGAACCTGGTGCAGGCATCGCTCATGTGCGATATCTGCCCGCTCGTCCGCGTGACCGATCTGAGTTACCCGCTGGTTGCGCGCGCGTTGGACAGCGGGGCTCAGGGGATCATCATTCCGCGAGTGGAGACACGTGAGCAGGTCGAGGACGCGGTCAGTTTCGCGAAATACCCTCCGTTGGGACGGCGCGGCGCTGGGGGAGATGCCCGTTATGGGTACAACCGGCGGTCGGTGCGGGAGGCGGTCGAGTTAGCCAATCAGGAGACGATGGTCATCGTTCAGATCGAGTCGCTCGAGGGGATCGCCAACCTGGAGGAGATCGCCTCGGTTCCTGGGTTGGATGTCGTTTGTCTGGGTCCGCAGGATCTTTCGATCTCGATGAATTTGCATGGGGAATTTACGCATCCGGATTTCGTGGCCGCTTTGCAGGGAATCGTCGATATCTGCAAAAGGCATGGCGTGGCGACCGGGATGGTCGAGCGCGAGCCGGCGGCGCTTCGCCGGTGGTACGAGATGGGGATGCAGTTCCTCTGCTGCAACAACGACGGCAACATGATCTACCAGAGCGCCCATCGCGATGTTGCGGCACTTCGGGAGTTCGTGAAGCGCGGGTGACCGGTTTCCGCGGGGTCCTGCCGTCGTTCCTGATGACCTCGGATGGGTGAGGACGAGGGCAGACACGGCGGTCTGCCCTTACATTGGCATGCGAATCCGAAATGGACGTGGCGTGGTCGGGTAGGGGTCAACCGCCGTGTTGACCCTCGAATGTAGATTGCCCTGGGGGTTCGATACAACGCCTTTCAGGGAGATCTTTCGTGCCTCACGACGACGTTGGGGGAGAACGGTGTCAGTGGACGCGGCCGGGCGCGTTTTCGACGAGGGCAGACACGCAGGTCTGCCGCTACACGAGGCATTCGATCCAAATGTCGACGCGGTATTGTCCGGTCGCGGTCAACCTGTGTGTTGACCTTTGGCGTTGATTGCCGTGTTGGTAAGAGACGACGCTGATCGGGGAGATACCTTCGACTCCGGCCGCGGCCCGCGTTCAGGATGACGTTCAGAGGTGATTGCGTGGTCGGCATGTATTGACAGATCGCTATTGGACTGATATATACTGAGTATGCATATCGAGTATGTATCGACGATTCGACCGATGCAGCGATGAAAGAAGTCCTACTTGCGTTGCTCGCGGATGGACGCGAGCATGGTTATGAGCTCAAACAAGCGGTTGAAAGCACGTTTGGGGGCATCTGGCCGCCGCTGAATATCGGGCAGATATATACGACGCTAGCCCGAATGGAACGCGACGGTCTGGCGCGCAGCGAGCATGTCCAACAAGAGGGCCGGCCCGACAAGCGCGTTTACGCGCTGACGGAGGCCGGGGCCGAAGAGCTGCGAGCGTGGATCGAAACCCCTGTCACCGAGGCACGGGTGAAGGACGAATTCTTCACCAAGCTGATACTCGCCAGATTGCCTGGTGTCGGGCACCTAAACGGCGCGAGTGATCCCGCAACGCTGATTGTCCGGCAGCGGCGCGAATACCTCGGAACTTTGCGGCAGCTCAACCTGGCGCTGCTCAATGAAGAGGAGGCACATGGCCGGAAAACACCGGCCGCTTTGTTAATCGAAGGGGCGATTCTGCATCTCGAAGCTGATTTGAAATGGCTAGATCTGTGCGAACTACGTCTTGCCGAATAGCCGATTGCAGGCACACCATCAAAGGATTCAACCGATGTCGACTACATTGTTACCTCCCGGCTTAGCGCCATCCGGCATGCCGATGATCGCGGCGATTGGTTTGACTCGAACGTTTCCAGGCGCGGAGACACCGGTCCATGCGCTTCGAAGCGTTGACCTAACGATTGAGCCCGGTGAATTTGTGGCGGTCATGGGACCGAGCGGTTGCGGTAAGTCGACCCTGCTCCATTTGCTCGGCGGGCTTGACCGGCCGACCACCGGGGAGCTGTCGCTCAACGGCTGCCGGGTCGAGCGATTGAGCGAAACGCAGTGGGCAGTACTGCGCCGGAAAGAGTTGGGATTTGTCTTCCAGTTCTTCAATCTGATCGGCAATCTGACGGCGGCTGACAATGTCGAGCTGCCCGCGCTGCTCGCGGGCGCTTCTCCATCCGCGGCCCGCCGGCGGCGCGAGGAGCTCTTTTCCGAGCTCGGGGTCGCGGACAAAGCAGACGCGATTCCGGCGCGGTTATCCGGCGGGCAGCAACAACGAGTCGCGCTCGCGCGAGCACTGGTCAACCGCCCAGCGATTCTCCTGGCCGATGAGCCGACGGGCAATCTCGACAGCGAGAGCACGCGAGACGTTTTGACGCTGTTGCGCCGGTTGCACGCGGCCGGACAGACAATTCTGCTCGTCACCCACGATCCGAGCGTCGCCAGCATCGCCGACCGGTTGTTGACCATGCGCGATGGTCGAGTGGTCAACGAGGCCCGGATGAATCGCGAGGAGCCCTCGATCCAGCACTTAACCCAGCTTGTACGGTTGGAGGTGTAGCGTGTATCGCGGTATGTGGCGAAAGGCTGTAGCCGACACGCGAACCCATCGACTGCAAAGCGCGCTCATCGTGGTCATTTTGATCGCAGCGAGCACAGCGCTGGCGCTCTCATTGATCGTCCAGCAGAACGCCGACAAACCCTGGCGCAAGGCATTCGACCGTGCAAACGGCGCTCACCTCACGTTCTTCGGTGGTGGAAGCGCGGATCTCTCTCCACTGGCGTCGATCGAGGGTGTGAGCGATGCAGCAGGTCCCTACCCGATGGTCCTCGATGCCGCCCTGATCACCGGCGGAACGAAGCATGAAACGAGAGTTGCGGGCGTCGACGACGATCCGTACACGGTCGGACAACAGTTGCTCGTGGATGGGCGCTGGCTGGGTGCGGATTCAACCGGCGAGATCGTTCTGGAGCGAAGCTACGCGGATTACCTGAACGTCGAAGTCGGTGAGACCGTGCAGTTCAAAGCCGGCGACGCGTTCCCGTTCTTCACCGTCGTCGGCACGGCGATCGATACAAGCCGGGGCAAGTACCCGGATTGGACGCCGGGTCACGCCTGGGTACTCGAGGAGTCACTTGCGATCATTGAACCGGACGCGGCAAGAATCGGCTCGGTTCTCATGATTCGACTGAATCAACCTGACGAAGCAGAGGAATTCGTTGGGAGGGCGCTGAACGGGCAGGTTGCTCGCGGGCAGGTCCGCGTAGTCGATTGGACCTCCGTGCAAGAAGACATGAACGAATGGAACCGGATTAACTCGGTCTTCCTCGGTGTCTTCAGCGCGTTTGGTTTGCTTGCCGCGGGGCTGATCATCGCGAACGTGATCGGCGGGCGCGTGCTGGCGCAATTCCGAGAGATTGGGATTCTGAAGACCATCGGGTTCACCCCCCGGCAGGTGGCTGGGATCTACCTGGTTCAACATCTGGCGCTTGCGCTCGTCAGTTCGGTGATCGGTCTCGGGTTGTCGGTGTTGATCGCGCCGATTTACCTACGCCAGCTGGCCGAGAGCTACAACACCGAAACCGGGTCTTCATTTGATCCATTGGTCTACATGATCGCGGTGGTCGCGATCTTGTTCGCGGTCGCGCTCTTCACGCTGCTCCCGGCATGGCGTGGAGGACGAGTTTCGACCGTGCGCGCGATCACGACGGGGTTCACCGCGGTTGGCACTCGGCCCTCGGCGCTGGCACAGCTTGCCCGGCGGTTGCGTTTGCCGGTTCAGATCGGGGTCGGAGTCAAGGACTCGTTCGCCAGACCCTGGCGTGCCGTGCTGACGATCGCCGCGCTGTCGCTGACGATCATCACGATCACCTTCACGCTCGGCATGGAAGCGATGTTCGATCGCATTGTGGTCGACCGTGGCTTGGTTGAAGAGCCATGGGATATCGAGGTGCGCCGTGACGATGGGTCGGATTCGGAGATTCGGGCGGCCCTCGACGAACATCCTGACGTCTCGTCGTATGCCACATCGAACTGGCTTCGCGGCGAGCTCGCGGCAAGCGGTGGCCGGGCGGCGGCGCCGTTTGAACTGCGCGCACTCGGCGCCGATGTCGAAAACGCCGATTACCCGATGATCGACGGAAGGATGTTCAAGATGCCCGGTGAGGCGATCATCGGTCGAACGTTGTTCGAGGAGCTGGGGCTCAACATCGGCGACCAGATCGAGCTTGAAGCAGTGATGGGCTCATTTTCCAATCCCACACGAGCCCCGCTGATGTTGACGATTGTCGGGACATACGTGGAGCCGGAGGAAGATGGGCGGGTGGTCCTCTTCCCGTTTGAGTCGGCAGCCGAGATCTTTCCTGGAATCGTGCCGGAGACGTACGAGGTCATGATGCGCGACGGCGGGGATTGGGATGGGCTGATCGCCGCGGTCCAGATTGCGACCAATTACGGAGTCGATATCGACCAGAGCGAACGCGGTATGCCGGGCCAGCTCAAGACCATTCGCAGCATCATGTTTGGACTGAGCGGCTTGCTCCTGATCATCGGCGTGGCGAACATGCTAACGACCACGCTGCTCAATGTTCGCGAGCGAACGCGCGATATCGGGATCTTGAAGGCACTCGGCATGACACCGCGGCAAATCACAGGCAGTGTCGCGTCTGGGGTGGTTCTGTTGACCCTCTTGGGAACGGTTGCCGGGATACCGCTCGGACTGCTTGTGTACCGGGGTCTCTTCATCGTTGTCGCCGAGAATATGGTCGATGCCGATCCGAAGCTCTACACCGCGCCATCCGCGTTGGGCGTGGCGCTGATCGTTCCGTTCGCACTCGTGTTCGCGGCTCTCACGAGCGTCGTGCCGGGGCGACGGGCAGCTCAACTGCCTGTCACAGACGTTTTACGCGACGAGTAACGAGGTCAGACGATCCTTCAGAACCCTGGATCCGGCTGGCTGGTTGCTTGCAGCGGGGCCGGACCAGGGTTTGTCTTCTCAATTCAATCAATCACGATCCACCGTGCCTCGATTGTCGCGCTCGATGCCTTCCAGACCCGCGTGCCCGTTTCAATCCTGACGAATTGGTGATGCTCTCCAGCTTCGCCGTTGCATAGCCTAGATGGGACAACCGGCGACCAGCCGGATGCTCACCCAACATTGGACGGCGCAAACTGGGCCTTGCTCCCGACCAAGTCTGGCCAAGAGAAGGGCGTGCACTCGTATGCGCATCACGTTCCGTCCGATTTTTAAGGTCCCGATCGCGATCTTGCTTGCCGTTGGATTGATTGGTCCGGCTTTAGTGCTCGCGCAGGATAGTCAGTCGACCCCGGAAGCCGTTGTCATCGACACGACGGCGCCCGGTTTGAGTCAGCCTGCCGAACTGTTCGTGGAGGCGACGGATTCCACGGGCGCGGTCGTATTGTTCGAAGCGCCGTACGCTTCTGACGATGTCGATGGCGACATCGGCGTCGATTGCGCGCCCTCGTTCGGTGCACTCTTCCCGATCGGTCAAACGTTGGTGACCTGCTCGGCTCAGGACGCCGCCGGAAACAGCGCATCAGTCAGTTTTTTGGTCACCGTGGCGGATCAGTCGCCGCCAAACATCGAATGGCCCGCGGATATCGCGGTCACGACCTCCGATGACACCGGCGCGATCGTCGAGCTCAACAAATTAGTCGCCTACGACGCGGTCGATGGCGAGGTCGCGGTCATGTGCGATGTCGAATCGGGTGCGTTTTTCCCGGTTGGCACGACGTTGGTCACCTGCCTGGCGCAAGACAGTTCCGGTTTGCAGGCGCTGCCGGTCACCTTCAACATCACTGTCGATTATCTGGCGGAGACCGAAGAGCCAACGGAGGCGCCTTCGGACGGCACCCCGGCGCCATCGGAGACGGCTACCACCGAACCAACGGTCGCGGCGTCGCCGGAGGCGACCGAAACTCCGACCCCGGAACCGAGCGGTGAGGCGACCGAAACTCCTTCAACCGAAGCAACGGAGACCCCAACGGAGAGTGGCAGTCCGACCGCCGAGCAGACAGTCGACCCAGGCGCTTCCCCGACTGTTGAAGTCATCACGCCTGAACCGGTGATCTCGGCCGCGGAGGAGGCACCGGAGAGTGCGCTGCCGAAGAGCGGGGGACAGCGTCGCGTCTCTGCTGAGGTGACCGAGCCGAAGGTTGCAGTGCCGGATGCGCTCGAGATGCCGTGGCCGATTCCGCCGTCGATCCTGGTTACCGGCAGTGGTCCGGTCGACAGCTTGAGCCTCATCTGGGGGAACGATTGGTTCCCGATCAGCCAGGAGTTCGGTCACACCGACTTCTCCGTCAGCCACTATTCCTGGTACAGCTATGGCACGGATTACGGTCTTGACGGCTTTCAGCACCCTGGCCTCGATATCGGCATGGGAGCGGGAACGGCACTCTACTCGCCGGTGAGCGGCACGGTTGTCGTCGCGGGAGGGGTGCCGTATTACACCTTCTACGGCAATGGCGAGCCGGGGGTTGGCGAGTTGATGATCCAGACTGACAATGGGGATCAAGTGATCCTCGGTCATATGGGCTTGATCACCGTTCAACCCGGGCGGTATGTGAATGTAGGCGATTTTGTTGGCCTTTCGGGCGGGGAGAATGGCGATCACCTGCACCTGGAAGTGCGTGAGGCGTTAGCGGGCGGCGGGTATCGTATCGTCGATCCGCGCAACAGCTTCCTGACCGGCTCGATCCTCGGCGGAGCGATCGGCGACACGGCGTACGATCCAAGCACGAGCTGGGCAGATGTCCCGGCGCCTTGGCAGTAAAGGAAAACTGATCAATCAGTGCAACAAGGGCCCTTCGGTAAACCCGAAGGGCCTTCCGTTTGGGCAGCGGCCGAGAAACTCGCAGGACAGCATTCACGGCGGCTCTTCGGCGGACAATGCCCCTTGACTTCGAGTGCGCTCGAAGTTGTACCGTTGATCCATGAAGACATCAATCACGGTTCAAGAGGCGGCTGCCAGAACTGGGCTCAGCGCGCATACATTGCGGTATTACGAGCGCATCGGATTGATTCCGCGGGTTTCCCGGGCGGGCAACAGTCATCGCCGGTACAGCGATCTCGATCTCGACTGGATCGTCTTTGTTTCGCGACTGCGCTCCACCGGCATGGCGATCGCCGACATTCGCCGATACACCGATCTGGTTCGGGCAGGCTCCGCGACCGTGGCCGAGCGGCTTGCGCTGCTCGACGCGCACCACGAGCGGCTTGCGCGAGAGATCGAGGAGCTTGGCGAGAACCTCGCACTCCTCGAACGCAAGATTGCCGATTACCGCGCTCAACTCGATCCAACCAGTCTGTAGCTGAAGACCTTCTCAATGCCCCAATTGCGGTTGGGGGTTGATACCCATGTGTGAAATTTGGAGGACGACGATGAAGATCGGATTGCATATCAGCCGGTTCGATTTGCCCGGTGGGCCGGCCAAACTCGGAACGACCCTTGGTCGGATTGCGGCGACCGCCGATGAAATCGGGTTTTCGTCGCTCTGGGTTATGGATCATCTGTATCAGCTCGGCCAGGAATTTGGCGCGCCGCATGGGCCGGTCGAAGCTCCGATGCTGGAAGGGATGACGACACTTGCCTATCTCGCGGCTCTGACCAGACGAATCCAGCTTGGATTGCTGGTTGGCTGTCCATTCTTCCGGCATCCAGGAATGCTGGTCAAGGCGATATCCACGCTTGATGTTCTTTCCGGCGGGCGAAGCGCATTTGGCATCGGCGCGGGGTGGTTCGAGCGCGAGGCGAGGGGTCTCGGCGTTCCATTTCCGTCGTCGAACGAGCGGTTCGAACGGCTTGAGGAGACGATCTTGATCGCCAGGCACCTCTGGTCGGGGAGCCGCGAGCCATTCGTCGGACGGCATTACCGGCTCGAAGAACCGATCAACAGTCCCCAACCGTTGCGCATGCCGCATCCGCCGATCGTGATCGGTGGGAGTGGCGAGAAGCGAACGTTACGGCTCGTGGCGCAATATGCGGATGTCTGGAATTTTGTGATGGGCGCGCCATCATCGTTGCCGGAATTTGCTGGTCTCCATCAGCCGCTGACTGAAAGCTTGCATGTGCTGGAACAGAAACTCTCGGTGCTGGAGCGGCATTGCGACGAATTGGGACGGCCATTTGCGAAGATCGAGAAGTCGGTCGTGACCTACGTCAAGATCGGACCTGGCGCATCGCCCGTGGCGGAAGTTGTCGAGCTCTGTGGGATGTTGGCGGAGCGCGGGGTTTCGGAGCTCATCTTGAATGTGATCGCGGTCGAGTCGATTACTCCGCTGGAGACGATTGGCCGCGATGTTATTCCGCAAGTACAGGAGTTATAACCGGCCGCGGCGACAACTTAGCGGTCGATTCCAGGCACCAGTCCTCCCGTCTCACTGAGCCGCTCGAGGTCACCGAAAACTTGAGAGGTCTCGTGTTACCTTTGGCAAGATTCGGAGTCGACTTGCAAGGGAGAGGGAGTTGCGCGTGGCCGACAAGCTTCGGTGGGGGATTATTGGCGCTGGGGCGATCGCGCAGACCTTCGCCAAGGGTGTTGCCGGCTCGAAAACTGGCGAGATGCTGGCTGTCGGCAGTCGTGAGCTGGCAACCGCCGAGGCATTCGGGGAACGGTTCGGTGTGCCTCGGCGGTATGACGGCTATGAGGCAGTGCTCGCCGATCCCGACGTTGACGCGGTCTATGTTGCCACGCCGCACACGCTCCATGCCGAATGGGCGATCCGTGCCGCCGAAGCGGGTAAGCACATACTGATCGAGAAACCGCTCGGGATCAACCACGCCGAGGCGATGGCGGTGGTCGAGGCAGCCCGGCGGCATGATGTCTTCTTAATGGAAGGGTTCATGTATCGCTGTCATCCGCAGACGGCGAAACTGGTCGAATTGATCCGCGATGGCGCGATCGGCGCGGTGCGCGCGATCGAGGCGTCGTTCGGATTTCGTCTTGGCTGGAATCCCGAGCACCGGCTGCTGAAACACGGTCTTGCCGGCGGCGGGATTCTCGATGTCGGCGGCTATCCGGTGTCGATTTCGCGGCTGATCGCGGGCGCGGCGACCGGGATCGATTTCGCAGATCCGATAGAGGTTCACGGTGCCGCTCACATCGGGGCTGAGAGCCGGGTCGACGAATGGGCGGTGGCGACGCTGCGATTTCCGGGCGACATCGTCGCGCAAGTCGGCACGGCTTGCCGGCTCGATATGGAGAATGTCGTTCGCATCTTCGGCGACGAGGGGCAAATCCTGGTTTCCGCGCCGTGGACGTTGCGCGGAAGCAGTCTGACGAGCACGATCGTGGTCAAACGGCCGGACGAAGCCGCGCCGCGCGAGATTGCGATCACGGCGGACGCTGATCCCTGGGCGATCGAAGCGGACACGGTGGGCCGGTATCTGAAGGCAAGGCAGGCAGCGTCGCCGGCGATGAGCTGGAACGATTCGCTTGGCAACTTGAAAGCGCTGGATGGCTGGCGGGAATCGATCGGTCTTGTCTACGATGCCGAACGGCTTGAAGCCCCCGTGCAGCGGCTCTCGGCACGTCCGCTGGCGGTACAACCCAAAGCCCCAATGATTTATGGCGAGATCGCGGGCGTCGGGAAGCCGATCTCACGCCTCGTGATGGGTGTCGATAACCAGCGGACAATGCCGCACGCCGCCGTGATGTTCGACGATTTCTTCGAAAAGGGCGGGACCTGTTTCGACACCGCGTGGGTCTACGGCGGTGGAGTGTGCGAGCCCGTGCTGGGACGCTGGATCGAGGACCGCGGCGTGCGCGATCGGGTGGTCATTCTCGGCAAAGGCGCACACACACCATTCTGCGCACCGGAAGCGATCGGCACGCAACTGACGCAGAGTCTCGACCGGCTGCGAACGGATTACGTCGATATTTACATGATGCATCGCGACAATCCCGCCGTTCCGGTCGGCGAGTTTATCGATGCGTTGAACGAGCAGCAGCGAGCCGGACGAATGCGGGTCTTTGGCGCATCGAACTGGTCGATCGAGCGGATCGAAGCGGCGAACGAGTATGCCGCCCAAAATGGTGTCAACGGCTTTGCCGCGATCAGCAACAACTTCAGCCTGGCGTGGATGATCGAGGCGCCGTGGACGGGTTGTCTCTCGGCCTCTGACCCGCGGTGGCGAGAATGGCTGACGCGTACGCAGATGCCGTTGATGCCGTGGTCAAGTCAGGCGCGTGGCTTCTTTACCGGCCGCGCGGCGCCCGGCAATTTCTCTGATCCGGAATTGGCCCGATGCTGGTACAGCGACGACAACTTCGAGCGGCTTGCGCGGGTGAACCGATTGGCGAAGGAGCGAGGAGTGTCGGCCATCGCGATCGCGTTAGCGTGGGTGCTTGACCAGCCGTTTCCGACCTTTCCTTTAATAGGACCCCGAACGCTATCTGAAACGCGGACATCGCTACCGGCTCTCAACGTCAATTTGACGGAGAACGAACTGGTCTGGCTCAACCTGGAGGTATAAGACGGACTTGGCACGCCTGGAATTTCGAGATGGCTTCCCATCGCGGACTGTTGTCTGTTACCTCTTTATTACCCTACTAGGGTATGGTACCATCAGAATGGCAGGACTTCCGTTTGGGAAGCTTTACGCGGAAGAGTAATCGTGAAGCACTCGTCGGTTGTCGCAAAGAAGTGAAGAACTGGTTCTCCGGCCCGCGGCATCGGACGCATCTGCAGTTACGAGAAAGAGGAACGGCAAGAAGATGGCAAGCTCGGATGTAGGCAAGCATTTCTCCAGTGCGCATGATCTGGCTCCAGATGTGCCGGAGATCCATCCGCTCGATCGCCTTTCGCGGTGGGTGGGTAGTCATCGACGCCTCATTCTTCTGTCGTGGGGATTGCTTATTCTGCTCGCCGCTCCGCTTGCCCTCACATTGAATGGGGCGCTCTCGGGCGCCGGTTGGGATGCCGGCGGCTCGGTTTCGGAAGAGGTGCGGGAAGAGTTGAAGACCACGTTCCCGGACTTCGGCGCCGAAGCCGCGGTTGTCGTCTATCAACAGGAATCGCCGATCAGAGACGATCCGAGCGGTTTCAACCAGCTCGTGACAACGCTTGGGTCCGCTCCTAACGCGACGATGATGCTCAATCCGCTCGAGCAGCCGGCAGAATCCGGGCTCGTTTCGGCTGACGGGAAAACGGCACTGATCCCGATGAGCCTCTCCGGCGACGTGGATGCCGATCTGCCGGAATCCGCTGGTGAGTTGATCAACTACGTGGACGACATCGAGTTGGCGGACAGCGCACGAGCCGAGGTAACGGGCGAATGGCCGGTTTGGTCCGACTTCAACAAAACCAACGAAGAGGCGCTTCACCGCGCCGAACTGCTCTCCGGGCTGCCGAGCATGATCCTGCTCTTTATCGCCTTCGGGTCGCTGATCGCCGCAGGACTTCCACTGATTCTCGCGATTGCCGGGATCGCCTTTGGTTTCGGCGCGCTGCATCTCATTGGATTGGTCACGCCGCTCTCCGTTTGGTCGATGAACTTCTCGATGATGATCGGTCTCGCGGTGGGAATCGACTACAGCCTCTTCATCGTGACGCGCTACCGCGAGGAGCGTTATCAGGGAAAAGGCGCGATCGATGCCATGGGCATCACGCTCTCCACGGCCGGATTCGCCGTGCTGCTGTCGGCGCTCGCGGTCGTGCTCTCCCTGGCCGCGGTTTTCATCGTGCCGGTCATGGTTTTCCGCGCGATGGCTTTGGGCATGATCCTCTCGGTTTCTGCTGTTGCGGTCGCCGCGCTGACCCTGCTCCCGGTGATCCTGCTCGCGATGGGCGATCGCGTGCTGGAAACGGGCAAACAGCACAAAGCGGAGGAGCATGACGAACGCCTCTGGGCCAGATGGACCCGAGCCTCCCTTCGCCGCCCCGGCATCGCGCTCGCCGCAGGACTCATCCTACTTGGCGCGCTGGTTGTGCCCGCGTTTGGCATGCGACTCGGCATGCCGGATGCCAGCGTGGTGGACGAGGGCCGCTCAAGCCGGGACGGCTATGAGCTGCTCGTGTCCGCGTTCGGCGAAGGAGCCGCGGCCCCGCTCTACATCACGGTCGACACGGCCGAGGCAGACCAGGTGGTTGCGCTTGCGGCGGCCAACGAGGAGGTGGTCGATGCCCGCATTGCCACGGCGGCGAATGCTGCCGGCAGGGTGGTGGTGCGCGTGACAGCGCGCGAAGGCACGGGGTCGGAGAGCACGATGAATCTCGTCGACGATCTTCGCGGCCAGCTCGACGGCGCGGCGCCCACCGCGCTTGTTGGCGGTCCGGCCTCCCAGAACCACGATCTCGTTTCCGTTCTCACCGGGCGGGCACCTTATGCGATCGGGATCATCATGATCGGGGCGTTCATGCTGCTCCTGCTCATTTTCCGCAGTCTGGTCGTGGCCGCGGTGTCGGTCTTCCTCAACCTGCTCAGTGTCGGCGCCGCGTTTGGGTTTGCGACGCTCGTTTTCCAGCACGGTTGGGGCGCAAATTTGATCGGAATCGAGTACCAGGGCTTCGTCGACGCCTGGGCGCCGCTCTTTTTCTTCGCGCTTCTCTTCGGCCTGTCGATGGATTACCAGCTCTTTTTGCTGGCGGCGATCCGAGAGCGATACGAACAAACAGGAGACACGGCGGTGGCCGTTCAAGACGGAATTGCCCGGACCGGACGCCCGATCACGAACGCCGCATTGGTGATGATCGTCGTTTTCATCGCCTTCGGGGTGACTGGGCCGATTCCGCCCACGGAGTTGGGGATCACGCTCGCGTTCGCCGTTTTGCTTGACGCGACGGTGGTGCGGATGCTGTTGGTGCCCGCGATCATGGTGATGCTCGGCGAGCGCAATTGGTGGTTGCCGGCGTGGCTGGGCAGGCGGCTGCCGCTGATCGAGTTCAGCCATTGAGCGAGCGGTGACGAGCAGGCGGCTATTGCTAAAGAGCGATTCGAAGACGGGCCGAGATACAAACTCGGCCCGTTTCGTTAATCACGAATTGCCGGTCAGTTCGCGACCGGAACCGGAGTTCCTCGATCTTCCTCTGAGAGGCTTTTGGCGATGAAGACCCAGACCTTGCTCAAGGTGGCATTTTCAGGATCAACTGAGAGGTACGCGATTCCTGAGTAGCTCGAGCCTCGCATCTCCCGCAAACCGATGACAATGGATCCATCCGGCTGGCGAATTCCGCCGATCTCGCCGCAGGCAAGGATCGAATTCGGCTTTGTCACGTCCGCGCGCACAACGATCACGTGAGGCGGGGCCAACAGGTCGTCGATGGACATGTTCACCGTGCTGAGGGAGCGTGCGCCGGCAACGGCATCCCCGGCTCCAGCGCTCTTTCCGACGCCCTTGGCGAGTGCCAACAACACGATTGTGGCATCGGGAATGGGGTTCTCACATGTTCCGGCCTGGATAGACGCCGGTCGTCCGAGCATCTGTGAACCGCTTCCTGAGGGCTCGACCAATGGCTCATCGTCGCTAACGGTGGTCCCTTCGACTGGGATGTAGATGATGAAGGCGTAGTAGCCGTACGCGTCACCGCCGCCGCCCGATCCACGCACAAGATCGACCGTGGCGATGGTCATGGGATCGTAGCCCGGCGCGGGCACATAACCTTCGGGCAATCCGCCGATCTCCGTGATGGTCAGCATCGAGTCGAGCGGCACACTGTCGATCATAGCGACTGAGAGGCCGAGATCGAAGACGAATCGAGAGGTGAAGATGCCACCGGCGACGGGCACCCCGTCCGCTTCCACGGAGACGATCACACCCTCGATCGGTTCACAGTCAACGATATCGGCATCGGCAAATGGGCACGCGAGCGTTGCGATCATCGGCGATTGTGTGGGCACTTCAGGGAAGAGGTAGTAGAGCTCGATCTCGACTGAGGGTTCGGTTGGAGTCAAGTTTGCTATCGTGAAACCATTGCCAACCGGTACCCCGTCGATCACGAAGATGCCGCCGTGGGAGCCCAGGGGCGCATCGTTCAGCACCACCATAAACTCGGTGCTGCCCTCATCGAGGAGCGGCAATCCGTCCCAAACGTACGTGGAACCGTCGAACGTTGCATGGGACGGTCCGAGATTCGTCCGTTCCGGCTCGCCGTAAACAACTCGAATGTTCGGGATCTCGGAGGGTTCGCACTGGTTTGGGTCGAGCGCGTCCTCTGCCATGCCCCACGGGCAGATGAATGCCTCGATGGAGATGGTCCCGGTTTGGTCGGAGATCGAAGGCAACGCGGCGTTTGAGGCGGTGGTTATGGCCGATACGAGGCCGGAGAGCACGAGCATTGTGGCAATGACTGATATGAACATTCGTCTCTTCCAGGTGAACATGTGCTTGGTCCTTTCAGTGCCGAGGGTGACGGAAAGCGTCGTCAGTTCGCGACCGGCGACGCTTCCGGAGAGGCGACCGGCGGCAGTGTGGCGGTTGGTTGCTCTTCCTCTGCCAGCTTGTGACCGATGAAGAGCCAAACGTCCGTTTTGCTTGGGTCGTCCGGGTTTGGGGTCAGATAGGCGATGCCCTCATAGCCCGAGTGACGCATCTCGCGCAATCCGACCACGAGCGAACCGTCCGGCAAGACGGTCCCGCCGATCTCGCCACAGACGAGATATGCGCTCATTTTGTCGACGCTCTTGTGCACGTTGATCGAGTATTCCGTGTTCAGGAGCTCTTCGATCGAGATGTCGATCGTGCTAAACGACATCTCACCACCGGCAGCGCGGCCGGACCCCTCTTTGGCCCCGGCATAGGTTGCCAGCGCGACAAGATCGATGCTCGGCACCCGTTTCAGTGTTCCGCACGCGCCTGGATGAATGTGGGCCGGGCGTTCGGTCAACGGCGCCTCGGAGGGCTCGACCACTGTTCCGCGGGTGGCGGTCGGCTCTGGTTCCGTCCATTCCTCGGTTGACTCGATTGTTGGCTCTGGTTCGAGCTGCAGGAGGTTGATGAACGCGGCGAACTCAATCGGCGCGTCGATATCCGGAAATGGGACGCCGAACGTCAGGGGATTGAATCGAGGCGCATAGCCAACAGGAACCGTGTCTTCATCCTCGGTGACGATCACAGTCGAGCCCCACGGGAGCTCAATGCGGCACTGTCCGCTGAGACCGCTGGGCGAAAGTTCCGTGACGCAATTGCCGTAGAACGTTCCATCTTCATCTACTGCTTCAAACCAGATTCCGATCCCTGGCATGCAAGCCGGATCTCGTGACCGCAGGAACATCCCGGCCGGCATGCTGGTGCAATTGACCACGTCGATTGGAACGTTCAGTCTTGTTTCGTCGGGATAGCGAAAGAAGTAGATCTGCACGAACGACGAGGGTTCATCGACACTCAGAGCCAGACCCGCAACGCCAGATTCCAGCGTGAGATTGTCCGCCATGATTCGGTCATCGCCTAGAAAGACAGACTGGCGATAGTTGTGCGGAAGAGGACGCGCCAGGAGGGTGAAAACTGTTTCCCCTGCCGGCGAAAGCGGCAGTCCGTCCCACGTGACCGCGGAACCATCCCAGGTGGCGTCGGCGAGGGTGAGCGGGAAGTCCTCATTTGCGAGCCAATTGATGGCCATGTTTGTCAATTCGAGCTCGACGCATTGATCGGCGACCAATGTATCCGCGGTCATCCCGCGAGGACATGAGTAGCCCTGCACGGTGATCGAGCCGGTTGCAGTCTGTGCCTGAGCCGCGGTTGTCAATCCGGGGTTAGCGGCAAACAAGATAAGGGCTACCGCCAAACGGACCAGTGGTGCGCGTAACATGGATGTACTCCCTCTTCGTTGCGCGTTCAGATCGGTATCAACGTTTTCCGCTCGGCATGGTTAGACGGTATGCCGTCTGTCGCCACATCAACTTGACCCTAGTTTGACTCCCATTACACAAAAGCCGCGTCACGAAGCGGACGATTTGCGTGAAAAATACATGACAAACCGGACAATGACCGAATGACACGGGGTGTTAAGTAACCGCGCGGGGATTCCCGACATTTTCAACAAGAAAGGCTGAATGAAACGAAGCCCGCCGTCCCGATCGGGGCGGCGGTTCTCACAGACCAGATCGGAGCTGAAGTAATCAGCGTGCAGCTCGGCGTCAGGACCCGAGGGCCAGAGCGCCGGCCGATGGGTGCGTTCGGTTGTTGGAAGACCATCCAGGAGTTATCGGCTCCGGACGGCTTGGGCGGAGAGGAGGGTTGGGTCGGCCGACAAGGCGAGAATCGAGGTCATGGTGGAGCCCGAGGGATTTGGGGCTTCGATCACGGCGTCGATCTGCCAGGTGTCGCTTCCGCGGGCGAAGACCAGCACCTTTTTGCATTCGCCGGCCACCGGCACATGGGTGTGCAGGATCGCGCTGATCCGGCCGTCACGCAGCACTCGGACATCGCGTACGGCCAGGAATGTCTCCTGCTCCTCGGCGCGGAGCGGTCGAACCGGGCCACGCAATGCCTCGATATCCTCGGCCGGCAACGGGCCCTGTCGCCTGAAGTGATCGTCCGAAAAGCTGGCGAATGCGCGAAGGGTCAGCCCCGCGTTGAACGAGGCGATGACCTCCCGAACGACGAGCGTAATCGCCACAATCGACTGAGAACCTGCCGGTGTACCCGCGCGGACATCGGCAAGACTCGGAACTTTAGTGGGCGGGGTTGGCATTTCAAGTGCGCCGAGTCGAACCACTTCTTCGAGTGTCCGGGCCGGAGCGAGATCGATTGGAACTTGATCGTCGTCTTCCGCGATCGATCGGGCGTCGATCATTCCTCGCTCGTGCAGGTTGACCACGGCTCGCCAAAGCGAAACTTCCTCAGTCGAGATGCGTTCGCTCAAATCGACCAATGTGCCCGTCTGATTTGCCAGCTGGTCGAGCACCTGGCGTTCGAGCACCGGCATGTCCTCGCTACGGTTGAGGCTCTTCGGCGTGATCGTGAGCGGAGAGGAAGCCGGCGGCAGAAGTGACCGCAAGGTCATCATTTCATCGGCGCGGCGAGAGGCCTCGAGCACGATCCGATCGGTTTTGAGCGCGACCAACCCGGTTTTTGTCTTTGGCCGTGCATCCCGCGTGAACATAAAGGTGCCGTGATTCGCCACGATTACACGCGTCAACGCCTCGACGCATTGCTCTTCGGCGGCTCGTTCCAGATCTTCCTTCGTAACCCAGCCGGCATCGAGCAGGATCTGCCCAAGCGGGCGCTTTCCTCCTTGCACATCTTGCTCGCGCACCGCCGCATCGAGATTCGATGCGTCCAGAATGCCCAGCCGGAGCAGGATGCGGCCCAACCGGAGCGCATGGTTACTGGAAGAGACGAGGATCACTTTGCCGCCGGCGAGATAGATCTGCACCTCTCCGTCGTCTGAAATGATCGTCAAGCGACCGGTGTGACCGCGATGAGCGAGCACCGAGAGCAACTCCGCGACGCCGATCTCCGAAGTTTCGCCCATGAACGCCACGCGGAATTCCTCCATTGGGGATGCTCGCGCCGGAGAGGCAGACGCTCTCCAAAGACAGCCGGCGCGCGTGGGACTATGGTACGTCCGCCAACGAACGTGACCATATACCCCAGGAGTCCCGACCTCCCCTCGACACCAAGTGGAATGGGAACCGCGACGCGTAATTCAACGATTCGGGCAATCCCGCGGAGCGGTCACTCCTGGTCGATAATGAGCCGAAGTCAGTTGCGATGAGAGCGAGGACCCAATTAATGGACTCGATTGCACAAGCGGAGATCGTCGTCATCGGCGGGGGGTTGCTGGGGTGGAGCGCCGCCTACCGACTGGCCAAAAGCGGCAGGCGAGTGACCGTTGTCGACCGGTCCGATCATGGGTATGCCACGGCTGCCGGTGCCGGCATCATTGCGCCCGGGACGAGCCTCGCTGCCCAGCCGGAGTTCTACACGCTCGGGAAGCTCGCGGTCGATTACTACCACACGCTAATTCCGGAGCTTGTCGAGGATGGAGAAAACAGAACGGATTACGGAACAGCCGGCATGCTCTTCATCGCCAGGGACGACTCGGAATGGCAGCGGCTGCCGGAAGCACTCCGCCGAATGCAAGAGCGCCGCGAGCAGGGCATCGGCAATCTCGGCGAGCTTTCGATCGTGGGCAACGCCGCCGCGAAAGAGCTCTTTCCGCCGGTGGTCGATGTGGTCGGAGCGATCTACGTTCCAGACGCGGCCCGCGTCAACGGCCGCCACCTGCGGGATGCCCTGCGAAACGCCGCGATCAAGCACGGCGCCGGCTCGGTGACGGCAACGGCTGGGGTCGTCCGGCAGGGCGAGTCTGTCTCCGTGATCGTAGAAGGCGCCATATTTACGCCCGAAGCGGTGGTGATTGCGGGCGGCGCATGGTCGACCGCACTGGCGGAGGCGATGGGGTTTTCGTTGCCGCTTTATCCACAACGCGGGCAGATCGTCCATTTCGACCTGCCGGACGCGGATACGAGCCACTGGCCGATTCTCGAATGGTTCGGCAGTCATTACATCCTGACCTTCCCGACGAATCGGGTGGTTGCGGGCGCAACTCGCGAGCATGACAGTGGATTCGATGTGCGAATGACTGCCGGTGGTGTGCATGAGGTGCTCGATATCGCGCTGAGTGTTGCGCCGGGTCTCGCGACCGCGACAATTGCGGAAATCCGGATCGGATTGCGACCGTTCTCGCCGGACGGTATTCCGGTGCTTGGGCGGGCGCCGGGACTCTCGAACGTCTGGCTCTGCACCGGACATGGACCGTCTGGGTTGACGCTTGGTCCGATCTCGGGTGCGCTCGTCGCCGCACTCATTAATGGAGAAGCACCGGCGTTCGATCTCAAACCGTACGGACCCGAGCGCTATCAGTTGCCGGAACACCCGCGGGATCTGACCCCGGCAGAGACATCGGATGTCGACAAAGTGATCTAGACCGACTTGAAGCACGCGAATGGAGCGATGGGTGGCGATCGAGGCCGTGATTTTCGACATGGACGGGGTGCTGATCGACTCCGAGGAGCTTTGGCGTGAGGCCGAAGCAGCCGTTTTTCGGTCGGTCGGCATTCCGATGACCGCGGAAGATGGCCGCCTCACGATGGGGCTGCGAAGTGACGAGGTCGTCGAATACTGGTACGCGCGCCATCCATGGACCGGCCCGTCGAAGATCGAGGTCGACGCCGCAATTAACAAAGGCGTGATCGATCTGATCATGGAGCAGGGTGGGATCATGCCAGGAGCGATCGAGGCGATCGATTTGCTGCACCGTGCGGGATACCCGCTCGGTTTGGCGTCCTCGTCGTCGAGTGAGTTGATTGGGAAGGTGGTGGATAAGCTTGGAGTGCGGGCCAAGCTCTCCGTGCTGCAGTCGGCGGAGCACGAGCCCTACGGCAAGCCACATCCGGCCGTCTATATCGAAGCCGCCCGGCGACTTGGGATCGCGCCGGATCGCTGTCTGGCGATCGAAGACTCTCCTGCCGGTCTCCTAGCCGCGAAAGCCGCGCGGATGAGCTGCCTCGTCGTGCCGGCTCCGGATATGTGGGACGACCGTGGGTTTTGCATCGCGGACGGCGTGTTGCGCTCGCTTACAGAATTTACGCTCGACACAGTTGCCGGAATCTAGTGTATTAACGAGGTGGATTTCGAACGCCTGAAATCGCACAAAGGGGTGAGCCGGCATGGTTGACCGTTCCGTTCCCGCGCCTGGTCTGTTGCGCAAGCTCGAGGGCCTACCCGCGATCTTCTGGGTCGACGTCGCATCCAAGTTGTTGCTGGTTGGGTTGCTGGTCTTTGCGGTTGTCCGCGACGATCTCCCGCAGTTTCAGGGCAAGGCGATGGTTGGGCGTGCGCTGACCTATCCGATCTCGACGCTCGTTGTTCCGCTCATCTTCTGGTTGGCGTGGCGGAGTGGACGGCGTCCCGAGTATCCCTATGGCCTCGACATAACACTCGGCCTGCCGTTTTTGATCGATACCGCCGGAAACGCGCTGAATCTGTACGACACGATCGAGTGGTGGGACGACTTCAACCATCTGGTGAATTGGGGCATACTCTCCGCCGGATTCGGGCTCTATTTGTTGCAGGTGCGGCTCGGGAAGCTCTCGACCGCGGGCCTGACGGTCGGGTTTGGAGCGGTGACCGCGATCGTATGGGAAGTGGCGGAATACATCACGTTTATTCGCCACTCGGAAGAATTGCAAACCGCGTATACGGACACGCTCGGCGACCTTGGGTTGGGCCTCGCCGGGTCGGCGATTGCCGCCATCTTCATCGCCTGGGTGCTGTGGCCAAGGCGGCAGAGTGATCTGCCAACGGTGTAGCCGCATGTTCATAGCCGCTGTGCGACGTGTGACAGCTTGAGGATACCGGCTAATCAAGGAGATCCATTTTTGTTCCACGAGGGGCAGTGCGCCGTTGGCGTCATTCTCAGTGCTGGATGTACTTTGTTGGCGTAGCATTTGGTTTGAACCGGATGCTGGGGCAGGCTCCAAGATCTATTAGGAGAGTCCGGTTTGTCATGTTGGAACGAAATCTGAAAATAGATTCCGCTGAAATCGCCGAGTTCTGCAAGTGCAAGCACATTCGGAAGCTGTCGATCTTCGGCTCTGCCGTGCGCGACGATTTTTAACCAGACAGCGATGTCGATGTGCTCATCGAATTCGAACCCGGCAAGACAATGGGTCTGGCATTCTTCGGACTTGGGGATGAGCTTTCACCACTTTTCGGTGGGCGGACGATAGATTACGGCACTTCAGTTAATCGTTGGGTCCGAGAGCGTGTATTCGCGGAAGCCCAGGTTATCTAAGACGCGAGTGATGCCACGCGTTATCTTAATTATCCCAAAAAGAGCACTGGCAGATAACTTGACGCATGCCAATGATTCGACCTTATGTGTCGTAATGGACTGCACCCATTCACTCCAAATCGGAGTTCTGTCCAGGGTGAGTGAATAGATTCCTCAAGCTGCCTCTCAACACTCTCTAAGTCCTCGTATAAAAAATCATGGAAGGAGTCTGGAATTCAGTGGCCAGGGCCGCGATCTCTTGAATCTCTTCTGCTTCTGTACGCAATTCAGTTGAGGCCAGTCGAATCTCTTCATATTCGGCCAAGCTCAAAGTAGTGCCCTGGTTTGGCGAAAGCAAGTACCCGTTGATGACAATATCAAAGTCAGCCTTGGTCATTGGAGACTCCTTAGTCAGTTGTCAAAACTTGCTTCCCAGTTTGACCCTCGATTTGCCGTCTTGCGTCTGAAAGATCATGTTGCACCTTGCATCCTGGGCAGGTAAATAGACTATTGGTTGGAAATGGGTGCATCCCGGGTGCCAATGGTGCATCAGCTTCCAAGTTCGCCTGAATCCTGGACACGTGTCCGCAATTATTGCATGTTAGCTCAAATACGATTGACTTTGGATTGGCGTTGCCAGCGGGAGTCGGCGAAGGCACATTTGCGGAAAAGAATCGATAAATCTGTGAAACTGGAGTTTCGAACACTTTGTAGGCATTCGTCTCGAACGTCATGTGGAGCAATGCGTGGTAACGGCGGATTGCTTCCGCTAAGGCTGGTTGCTGTGAATAGTCGGTAATCTTAAGTCTCATGGCCTCCAAATCTGCGATCTTAATTGACCGTGCATGTGTCAACCAATACCGATGGTTGCACAGTTGATTTGCTATCTCACCAGCCCTCTCGTGTTTTTCGGCTTCAGTAACTAATTCTCCGCTACTTGAATGGGTGGTCCAATTCTTGAATTTGTATTTCGCCAACCACTCTTTGACCAGCGACTTTGCGAACTGCAGTGCATTTTCGGCTGCTTGCAACTCGCCAAGAGACATCATGTTTAGTATCGGAATGTAAGCCTTGTTAAGCTGGCCTGTGTCGATAACCTCTTGCTTGATTTTGTCCATCTGCTCTAGCAGGTTGTCGGCTGAGTAAACCTTGCCTTGCCAGAATAGTTGAGCATCAATGGGACCCAACGCTGAAGCGGGTTCCATAAGAATTTCGTCTCCCGCCATTGCCACTATCGTGCCTGCGCTCTTTGCCCATCCTGGCACTATTACTGCAACTTCTTGATATTTCCCATGTAGCAATTTGACGATGTCTTCTGCAGTTTCTCCCGAACCTCCCGGTGTTTCGAGTATGACGTCAAGTGAATCACCGGAGAGGTTTGACAGCTGATCGTTTATAGGCAGGATATCAGCATAGTTCACTGAGGTTTCCGGTGCCGCCTTCTTCAAGTCAGCAGCGAAAACCAGTACGTCCCGTCCACCCCTTAATTCCGAAATCCTCCTGAGTTGTTCCTTTCTAAGTGCAGCAAGTTCTTGGAAACTTGGCTGCAAGTCAAGGTACTCTGTGTAAATGCCCAAGTCTTCCTCCAACCGACGAACTACTCCAAGCCCAACTTAGCATACCACATAGATTCCTTCAGGTCGTTGAGGTTTTGCTCGTCGATGATCGGCCGATAATTTCGATATCCTCGTCGCTGAACCCGAGTTCGCGGAGGATTTCTTCGGTGTGCTGGCCGAGCAGTGGAGGCGCCTGGCGGATTTCGAGATCGGCATTGGAGAAGGAGTAGGGGAAACCGGTCAGGGTGAGTTGTCCGATCGTCGGATGCGATACCTCGCGCTTTAGGCGCGAATGCGCGACCTGCGGTTCGGCGAAGACCTCGTCGATCCGGTTGATCGGCCCGCACGGCACCCCGGCGGCGTCGAGCATCGCGATCAGCTCATGCGTCGTGATCGTCGCGAGCGCGCTGTGCATCACCTCGTAGAGCGCCGGCTTGTTCGTGATCCGGCCGGTGTTGGTCAGAAAGCGAGGGTCGGCCGCGGCTTCGGTCAGGCCGAGCGCGGAGCAGAAGCGTTGCCAGAGACCGTCGTTGCCGACCGCGATATTGGCGAAGCCGTCCTTGGTCGGAAAGGTATCGTAGGGGGCGACGATCGGGTGCCCGTTGCCGAGCGCAACCGGCACCTCGCCTGTCGCGAAGTAGGTTCCCGCTTGATAGGTGAGCAGGGCAACCTGACCGCCGAACATCGACACGTCGATGTACTGTCCTTCGCCCGTTTGTGAGCGGCTGAAGAGCGCGGCAGCGATCGCGTAGGCGGCGAACATACCGGCCCCGATATCACCGATCGGCACGCCTAATCGGGTCGGCATGCCACCGGTCTCTCCGGTGACGCTCATGATGCCGCCCATCCCCTGGACGATCAGATCGTACGCGGTGCGATTCGCCGAGGGGCCGGTTTGGCCGAAACCGGAGATCGAAGCGAAGACGAGCCGCGGGTTGCGCGCATGAACCTCGTCCCAGCCGAACCCGAGGCGAGACATTGTCCCGGGCGAGAAATTTTCTACCAGCACATCGGCACCGTCGATCAAACGCCCGAGCGCTTCCTTACCGGCATCGCTCTTCAGGTCGAGCGCGATGCTCCGCTTGTTCCTATTAATAGAGAGGAAATAGACCGCCTCGGTTTCGCGGAATGGCGGACCCCAGCCACGGGTGTCGTCGCCTTTTCCGGGCAGTTCGATCTTGATCACATCGGCGCCGAGATCGCCCAGCATCATCGTGCAGTAGGGACCGGTCATAACCCGGGTGAGATCGACCACGCGAACGCCGGCGAGCGGCAATCGCTTCAGATCCGATGCGCCTTGATCCATGAGAGTTGCAGCCCCAGCTTCATTTCGCAAGTGGTCGAATCGGGGCGCGCGGTCGCCGGCCCCGGCGGTGGATTGTAGCATCGGGTTTATCTTGACAGTATGACGTACTACTGATACGATCAAGTCAGTCAGTGGCGCTCCATAAGGTCATTTCGAGGTGAACTAAGTTGGAAAGCAACGAGCGGTATGCAATTTCTGAGCTGGCGGATCAGGCAGATGTTTCAGTGCGGACCGTCCGCTATTACATCCACGAAGGGTTGTTGCCTCCTGCGGTCACCGCGGGATCACGCAGCTACTACACGCGAGAGCATCTCGACCGATTGCGATTGATCGGCCGGATGAAGGAGAGCTATCTGCCGCTTCGCGAAATCCGAAAGCATCTCACCGAGCTGGACAACGACTCGATCAGCCGATTAGTCGACGAGGAAATCGTTGAACAGGTCGACGTGGATGAACCGCCAGTGCCTGAACCCGCGGTTCACCGGATCGAAGAGGCTGGTCAGCGGAGCGGGCGCACCATCGGGTTTGTTTTCGGACAGGAGGATATTCGCTCACCGGAGTCCGGACCGAAACCGGCGTCGTCGGCAGCAAATTACATCGCCCGTGTTCTTGGAACGCACTCCCGGCAACGGCCAACACCAACGGTTCACGCCGGCTTGCACTCGCCTGCACCAGCGGCGTCACCGCACAACCCAAGGTCGCTGCCAAGGCCAAGTCAGCCCGTGCCGGTCGCCCACTCCAACGATTCCGGCACCGCAACCTGGCGGCGAATCGTGGTCGCGGACGGCGCCGAGCTCTTGATCCGAGAGGATACGTATCAGCGCCGCCGCGACAAGGTCGATTGGCTTGTCGAATGGGCTCGAAAAGTTCTGGATTGATGCCAGCAGACAGCAGACAGCAGACAACAGAATAGGAGTTTGATATGAGTGCAACCGGAGCTGATGGAAACACGAATCCTTCGGGCGTTCTGATCTCCGCGCAATGGGAAAAGCCCGTTGTCCCTGATACAGGTGGTCAGACCACGATGCTCGTGCGCATCAATGCCATGCAGGCATTGCCCGGACAGCGGAGAGCGCCGCTGGATGTCGCGTTCGTGCTCGATCGCTCCGGTTCGATGCAGGGCGAAAAGCTGTCGCTCGTGAAGGAAGCGGTCTCGACCGCCACCGCTCTGCTCCGCGACGAGGATCGGGTCGCACTCGTGATTTACGACCAGACGGTCGAGCGGCTGCAATCGCTGACGGCGGCCACCTCGCGCGCAAAAGCAGCGCTCCGGCTCGCATTGCATGGCGTGGATGCCGGCGGCGCAACCAATCTTTCCGGGGGCTGGCTGGCCGGTTGCGACGAGCTCGCAAGATCAATGGCGGACGATCAGACCGGAGGCCGAATCCGGCGATCGCTCCTGCTCACCGACGGGCTCGCCAACGAGGGAATCACCGGGCAGGAAGAACTTGCCGGACATGCAAGCTCATTGCGGAAACTCGGTGTCAGCACAACCACACTTGGGGTCGGCCTCGATTTCGACGAGCACCTATTGGCGACGATGGCAGAGGCCGGCGGCGGCAATTTTCAGTACATCGAAACCGCAAGCCAGGTGCCGGCTTTCTTCCAGGGAGAGCTCGGCGAGCTGCTGTCGGTTGTGGCAACCGGACTGAACGTTTCGATCACACCGCCGGAAGGCGTTCGCGCGCGTCTCATGAATGCCTTCCCGGCGGAACAAACCGGCCGGAAGATCGATGTCGCGGTTGGAGAGGTTCCGGCCGGAACGGAGATCAATCTCGTTTTTGAGCTCACCGTTGGACCGGGTTCAATTGGAGCTGCGCATCAACTGATGGTTGAAGCTTCCTGGACCGAGCCGGCGATCGATAAAGCGGGCCGGTTCCGGCAGGCGATGCCGGCGCTGAGAATCGTGTCGAGCGAGGAAGCGGAAGGAACCGCCGCAAACGACGAAGTGCGGGAAGCGGCCGCGTTGCAGCGGGCAGACGCCGCGCAGCGGGAGGCGATGCGACTCGATCGGGAGGGGCGCCACGTGGAATCACGCGTTCATCTTCGCCAACAGGCAGCGCTTCTGGCCGCCGCGCCTCAGTCGTCACGAGTCGTCAAGTCGTTCGCGTTCATGGGCAAGTTGGCCGAGACTGACGCTAGCGTGGGATACACGTCCAATGTACGCAAGCAGGTGACCTTCGATGCTCACCGGCGTTCCCGTGGCAAGCAGTCGGATTCGGACCAGTAGCCTCAATCGTCAACGGTCCATTTGGCGCCGAACATGTCACCTCGGGGAGGTGGCGTCGACCGGAAATGACGGCCTCACGGGATTCGTTCGACAATTGGCGCTTTGCCGCGACGATGGGCTCGATGCTTTCCCGATGAGTGAGGTGAACACTGATGATTGTGGATGCAGACGTGCACATCTCTCCCACACCGCAGCGCGGCAGCATCGGCACCGACGAGCTGCTTCGACGGATGGACCGCGCCGGGGTCGACCAGGCGGTCGCCTGGTTGCAGCCGCCATATGAGCGTGGTGGACTGGAAGACGGGAACGCCTACGTCGCCCAGGCGGTGCGAGATCATCCAGACCGGATCATTGGGTTCGGCTGGACCGACCCCAATCTCGGGCAAGAGCGGGCGAAAGCGGCGATCCAGCGATCGGTCCAGGAGCACGGTTTCGCTGGGGTGAAGCTCAACGGCGCCCAAAACGACTTCGTGATCGATGATCCGAAAATGTCATTGCCCTTGATCGAGGAGATCGCGAAGGCCGGCGTCGTCTTGGGGCTGCATATCGGCGGCGACTCCCCTGAGAACACCCATCCCTGGCGGGCGGCCAACATCGCTCGACGTTATCCAGAGCTTCGGATCCTGATCATTCATATAGGAGGAGCCGCGTTTCACGACCTGTCGCGCGCTGCGATCGAAGTCGCGGCGGAGCACCCGAACATGACCTTGATCGGCAGCGCAGTGCGGGCTCAATCGATCCTGGCCGCGATTCGAGCGCTGGGGCCGGAGCGCGTTTGCTTTGGCAGCGATACCCCATTCGAACTGATGCATGTCGAGCTCGCCAAGTATCGAGCCCTGCTCGCGGACGAGTTGACCACGGAGCAGCAAGCACTTGTCATGGGCGGCAACATTTTGCGCGTTCTCGGCAAGTCGCCGGCTCAAACACTTTGACCTTGATGGTCAACTGCTACATTTCAAGTCAAGAGTCGTAATTCAGATGAATGACCGGCATGTCAGCGTTGACGAACATGCCGGTCATGTAGAGCAATCACCGGACCGTGCGAGTTCCGAGTTTAGTTGCCTGAGAATAGAGGCCAGCGGCCGCGAGACCGGCGATGATGCCTCTGATCAGCCAACCTGCAATCGCCCTTGAATTCGCCGGCCCTGGGGCCAGTTCACTCAGTGCGATCACCGCGGTTGCGGCCAAGATTGCCGCCAATCCCGCGAAGCGGGCCGGGAGCCCGGCGCGCTTTGCGACTTCGACGATGCCTGGGACCAGTGCGATTACCACCGCTTCCGTTACAGGTTCCATTCGACTCCTCATTACTCGATCCAGCGCCAGGCGATGTGCCGGTCAGCGCGAAAAAGCGTCCAGCGACCGTCGAAGGTCACGATGTCGTATGCCTGGTCGCCGTCGGCGCGCAGTACCCACCAGTGCAGCGCGCGCGGGAGCTGCTTCGCGATGCGGCCTTCGGACGCGCAGCGAGCGACCCAGGCATTGCTGATCACCCCTGCCGGATCGAACAGGAAGCGTTCTTCGCTGCCGGTTTCGTTATGTCTGATGAGAGCGCCGAAGCGGCTTTTCAGTGTTTTGAGGTCGTAACCGGCCGGCCAGAGAGCGTGGTCGAGCGAAATCGGAATGTTTTGCGGACACGGCGTTGAGTCGTCCTGCGCCGTCTGACCCGCTTTCAGGATTTGGCGGATGCGCGCCTGGATCTCATCGATCCGGTTGATGACCGGAGCATGGGGACAACTCTTGGTCGCGAATTCGAAATGCAGCAGATGGGTGACGATCCCGTGGGCTGGGTTGAGTGGAAAACGATCCCACGGAACATGCGCCTGATCGAACCAGTAGGCGCTCAACGCGCAGATGCTTTCGAATTGTTTTGCCGAGACCGGAGTTGAGGTGTTGCCGCCATCGCTCCGCTCGATGCTGACCAGATCCCGGTTGATCGCGGAAACCCCGAGCGTTCGCACAAAGAGCGGGCCGTCGCCTTCGAGACCGTCGCTGCCGCCGTTCGCCCAACCGGACCGGTTCGGGCTGATCCCGGTTGCGGCGCGGCCAAGCGGATCGTTCCAGCGAAGAACGACACCGTCCCATTGCGTCCCGTCGGTCGAACCGCCGATGCCGTAGTCGGTGAGACCGGTGCTGGCGGCGCCCCGGCGAAACCAGCCGTCGGTTCCCCACAGGCTCCCGACCATCGAGTGCTGGCAAACACCGACCGGGCGCCTCGGGCCCAGGTCATCCCAGGCACGGTTTTGGGAATCGGGAATCAATCGATCGATGAACGGTGGATGGTGGGCATTCCCAAATGTGATGGTCACGTGTTATGCCTTTCGATTCGCGGATTCACTCTTTTTGACAGGTGATTCGTCGAAAACCCTTGTGATTGACAGGAATCACCCGGCCGCTAAACTTGAAGAGATTCGTGTTGATCGGCGTCTTGCCTATCACCGACCGCAGGTCTCCCCGACGTGAGATTGCGCAGCGTCATGGATGTGCGACGCGTTCGCTTCGGGATCGGTTTTCCGGCGTCTTTCAGGGCGTTTGGAGGACCAAGGAGGAATCGTCTTGGACGGTCAACGGTTCGACGAGTTAGCAAAGGCATTTGCGGGGGGGATAACCCGCCGAAGAACGCTGAAAGTTCTTGCGAGCGGCGTAGCAGGCGTAATTGCCGTGACGCGTCGCGGAGACGCGGAGGCGGCACTGTGTCGAACCGCGGGACAGATATGCCGCAAACCGGGCGATTGCTGCTCCAATTTTTGCGGGCCGAACGACAGGACCGGGCGTAGGAAGTGCGATATCTGTCCAAACAACGGTCTCGTGTGTGGTCAAACGTGTTGTTACGGGGATGTGACTTGCCTGAACGGAGCGTGTTGTTCGAATCCTTGCGGCGAGGGATCGGAAGCCGTTTGTTGCGCGACCGATCAGTCCTGCATTTCGACCTTCGTCGATCAGCAGGTCGGGTTCGAGTATTCGTGTTGCGCGCCTGAGCTTGCCTGCAATGACTTCACGCAATGTTGCTCCGCCGGCGCCGCGTGCATCCAGGGTGGATGCTGCGCGCCCGAGAACATCTGCAATGGCGAGACCTGTTGCACGGGCGGCACCACCTGTACGACGTCCGGCTGTTGTGAGACGCCGTGCGAGTCCGGCGGCAGATTCTTTTGTTGTGGAGAGGTCGGACTGTGCAACGTGGACGGCTGCATCGTGTGCGAAACCGATGATGACTGTGTGCTCCCCGGAGATGATCTGGAGTTTCCGAACTGCTGCAACAACGGCATTTGCGTCCCGAACAACGCATGCGGCGGATAGACTCCCAGCACTGTGCCCGGCAGACATAAACGTATGAGACAGTGGTCGAGTTTTCGGGCCGATTTTGGATTGTGACGCGCGGGCCGGCAGTTGTGCCGGCGCGCGCCCGTTACGGATACTCTCCGGGTGGGCAATAGATCTCCTTCTGCTCCAATCTGATCTTGCGTGCCGGCAACCGGGCATTCCGTTGCCGTTCCGTGACGAGGATGCGCATGGCCCTTTGAGACCGAACGCTGGCAGCAAATCCCGCGGGCGCCGAATCCGCCATTGCGAGAAACTGACGGCGAACGGCGTTCGATCCACCCGTGAAGAGGAAGACTCCGATGGCTGATGCATACGATCTCGTGATTCGTGGCGGTACGCTGATCGACCCGGCGCAGGGCATCCACGATCGCCGCGATGTCGCCTTTGCAAACGGAAAAGTCGCCGCGGTCGCTTCCGAGATCGCGGCCGGGGACGCAGCTCAGATCATCAACGCCGCCGGAAAGCTCGTCGTGCCCGGATTGATCGACGCCCATGTGCACGTCTTCGAAGGCGTTTCGCACTTCGGCATCGATCCGGATACCACCTGTCTCGCTCACGGCGCGACGACGGTCGTCGACGCCGGATCGGCCGGAGGCGACACGATCGACGGTTTTCGCAAGTACGTGATCGAAACCAGCGCCACCCGGATTCTTGCCCACGTCAATATCTCGTCGATGGGCATGATCGCGATGGAAGTCGGCGAGCTGGACGACATCAAGTGGGCCAGCGTGCCCAAGGCGCTCGCCGCGATCGAGCGCCACCGCGATCTCGTGCTCGGCGTCAAGGTCCGTCTGACAAAAAACGCCATTGTTGGTGAGAACGCGGGCTTGAAGCCGCTCTTCCTCGCGCGAGAGGCGGCCGATGCCGCCGGTCTGCCGATCATGGTTCACCCGCAGGACTCGTGGGCGGAGTCGCTTGATCAGGTGCTCGAAGTGATGCGCGAAGGCGACATCATGACGCACATGTATCACGGGATGCGGCACGGCATTCTCGACGAGGAGGGAAGAATCCGTCCGAGCGTGCGAGCGGCCCGCGATCGTGGCGTCATCTTCGATGTCGGGCATGGCGCGGGATCGTTCAGTTGGGATGTCTGCGAACGTGCGCTTGCCCAGGAGCTCACGCCGACCATGATCTCCTCGGATCTTCATCACTACAACGTGAATGGTCCAGTGTTCAATCTCACCACCACGATCTCGAAGTTTTTGATGTTGGGCATGTCGCTCGACGATACGCTGACCCGGGTGACCTCGGTGCCCGCGCGCGTGGTGGGCATGGAGGGAAGAATCGGAACGCTTGCACCCGGCGCTGAGGGCGATGCGGCCGTGCTCGATTTGCAGGAGGGCGTGTACTCGTTCGTGGATTCGCACGGCGTCACCCGCACCGGCAACCTCCGCCTCGTCCCAACCACCGTCGTCAAGGCCGGAACAGAGTTTCCGGTGGCGCTACCGCACTCTCATGCGTAATGGAGTTTGGCGAAGGCCATAGGCGGAGTCGAAGGTTCAGACCGCTAATGCGACACCGTCGGACCTCGAACGAGAGATGCTTCGACAAACTCAACATGACGGCCGGGGGGAAGGCGCGTTGGGCGGTTCACGAACATCTGTACCAACTTATTCAGGGTAAGTGGGCATGTGGCTCATAGACGGCCAGCGTAGCGTGGGATTTGAGTGAGCCCGAGGTCCGGCGGTGGCCAGCAGATCTGCTCGGGTGGGATGAGCGGTCCAGAGATCGCGACGCGTCGGGGAGCACGAATGAATTTGAGCAGCCGCCCATCCGCGATGTAGGCGGCGATCGGGTCGTCGTACGTCGCGGCATAGTGCGGGTAATACTGCACTAACAGCGGCATCGAGACCGCGAAGAGCTCTTCACCGGCACGGCCGGCGATCTCGACCCGGAGCGCCTGCAGAATCTGCGCGATGATGAGCACCGCCCAGATCTGGTGATGGATCACGGCCGGTTTGGCTGACCACAACAGATGCACCTTGAGCTCGCGTTTGACCAGTTTGACCGCGAGCTCGATATCCCAGCGGCGTGCGTACAGCGCACTGAGCGCGAGCGGGCTGAGCAGCTGCGGATCGCGCACATTAGTGAAATAGCTGCGCTCGACCTTGCCGGAGCGGAAGCGCACGAGTCGCACGAGGTGCTTGGCCCGGTCCGCGCGATAGGCGCCCAACCAGACCAGGCCATCGAAGGTGGTGGCATCCTGGTAGAAGATATGCTCCACCCGATGGCTGGTCTTGGCGCGAACCCGCGACACCCACAGGAACCCAGCATCGGTCAGATCATCGAACCACTTGAATCCGAAGTAGCCGAGATCGGCCAGAATCAATGTGCCGGGACGCAACCCCGCGACCAGATCACGGGCCGCTACCTTCTCGTTTTGACGGGGATGCTCGATCAATTCGATGTGGCGCCACAGCTGACGACGCAGATCAAAGACGCCCGCAACCTTGCCGGGCAGCAACGCATCGTCGCCTGCCTGCAGCGTCCGTAGTTGCGGCAGCGACCGCG
>CAYJPA010000046.1:0-47054 GCA_964371945.1 uncultured Sphaerobacteraceae bacterium
CAAACTACGCGTGGTGGGAAGAGAATGCTCTTTTTTCAGCAGCCTGCTAGGCAATACAATCATCAATCTGCTGAAGATCTCCGAGGCGCCCAGTTTGATTGCCCCGGCCCCTGTCGCCAACCAGGAATCCGGCTCTCGCTTTCAGCTCACGATCTGGGTCGACGACGAGGATGCGGTATGTGCCGAATTGAACAAGCGCGGCATTGAGCTGCTCAACGGGCCGATGGACCGGGAATGGGGCGTGCACGGCCCGCTTCTCCGATCCCGACGGACATATCTGGGAGATCGCGCAGAACCTGAACCAGCCATCGGACTCCTAATCACGCATGACGCGTCAAAGTCGGGGCGAACAAGTGCTCGCCCCGACCCGCGCTCGGATGCCCACGCACTACGGCTGGTCATCGTCCATCGCCACCAGGATCGTCGCGCCGCCACCTCGCGCGGCAGTGACTCGCGTAGCTGGCACCGTTGTCTCCGGCTCAACCTCGACAAAGATCTCGCCGTTGGCCGAGACCGCGATATTACCGAAAGTCGCTCCAATAGCCGCCTGGACAGTAGTGCACGATGGCGGATTGAAGTTGAAGTCACAGGTGATGGTGGTTCCATCACCGAGTGTGCACTTCACGATCCGCGAGCCAACCCGTTTAGGTGTTCCGCCGTGATCCCGGCATGCATTCGTAAATGCGTTCTGGTAGGAGCCCGGGGAGGGTTTCGCGCTCGCGGCATCGATCGTCGCGCCCAATGCCAGTAGTGCGAGAAGTCCGATCGCGATCCATCGCATCGCCATTCGACCGAACCGTTCGCCACGACCTACGACCCTGATCTCCATCTCGATCTCCCTTCGTCGTTCGTTGTCTCGCCCCATCGGCTCGATGGGATAACGATAGGAAGCCGCGGGAGCAGCGTCGTGCGTGAGATCACCCAATCGCGCTCAACTACTCGCGATGGAAGTCGATGATCTGCTTATTCGGCGGACTGGACGGCGGCTTCGACAGGTCGACGCCGTGAATTTCCAGAATTTGGCCACGCCACCAGTGGAGAAAAGGGTCGCCGGAGGTCGAAAGACCGCCCAATGCAGCGCGGATATCGTCTGCCTCCAGGTAAACGACCGGCATGGTGCCCCGCGGCGTCTGCTGCATCCAGACCTGCTCGCGAGTGATGCCGGGCTTTGCCCGGGAAGCTGCAAATTCGGCGTTGCGAGGCCCGCTCAACTCCGCCGCGAATGCACGATTGCGCTCGACCGATTCCGCTTTGATTGGAACCACAAAGCCACACGAAGCCACGTTCTCCTCCTTCTTCCCAAAGCCGACATCACGGGAATCAACCGATGCTACGGAACCGTTCGGAGGCACGGATCACGAACGCACTTCAACGAGCGATCAATTCTTCGTGCAAAAGACCCGTCCGTCGTCACGAAGGGCCGTCTCGACCTTGGGTAGAATCCGAGGAGGAGTCGCAAGGAGGTGAACCAGGTAGCGCGGATTGTGCTGCGATCCGGCTCTTCGGGCGACATCGAAGCCGCGGTCGTGATTCACCGCCTGGCCAACGACGCACGGCAGAGCGGACGTTCAACCGCTTCACAACAGGAGGTACGTGTTCGCGCTCCCCTCAATGCGCCCGACGCATTCCTCGCTATCGCCGAGGTTGACGGTAAACCCGTGGGGATGGCAAACGCTATGCAGGGCCTGGCTGACGACGGCGCGGGACCGCCGATGCCCGGCGTCCGCTTCTTCTCGATGGTTTACGTGTTGCCGGAACACTGGAAAGAGGGCGTCGGGGGCCGGCTGGTCGACGCGCTGCTCGATGAAGCATCGACTCGAGGCTATGTTCGGGTCCAGCTGTGGACGCACGCCGCAAACGATCGAGCCCAACGGCTCTACGAAGGACGTGGATTTGTCCGAACCGGTCGCGAAAAGAACAACGACAAGGGCGAGCAAATCGTTTTGTATGAGCGTGACTGCTAGTTGGTGACGGTCAATCGCGTCGAGAAGGCGCCGGCCATATGGCATCGGCGACCTCGGTACCCAGCCCAACTGCCTCATAACCCGGCGATGAGACCGGTGAACGGCCGAAATCGCCGGCCCGAGTATTCGAGCCAGCGTGCGCGGGTCATGCCGGTGCAATGCGATCAACTCATCGCGAACCGGCATTCGTTGACTGAACTAATGTGCCCCGCCTCCCATTTGACTCAGCATTGCCTGGAAGTTCGTCAACGCGGTATCTCCGTCCATGAGCAGGTGCAATTCCACATCGCTGGAGAGCCCCCAGGGATACTCCATGAACATTTGACCCAACATGGCCTCGTCCGGCATGTTGACGATGCCGCATCCGCCCCCTCCGGAAACAAAAAAGTCGAAGCTTTCCATGTACGATCGATACCGCTCTCGCCAGGCGGCGAACGCCTCCATCATCGGCGGAAGCTGTTCCGGTGGAACGGGAAATTTCTGACGACTGATGACCAGCACTCGCATCTCAATATCCCCCTTCGATCCACTGCCGTTCACAACCTGATGCGGGATTTCTCGTTATACGTATGGGGCGGATATCCAGATCACACGTCCGTACACACGAACGATCTGGGGTTCAATGCAACGAAGGAACCGAAACTCAATCCTCCAGGGTGGAGTCATCTCGCTGGCGGCTGGCGCCTGCAATTCACCACAAATGAAGGCTGTCATTGCCAATGCCAACTCGAATCAGCGACTCGTGACCACAAAACAACGATCATCGTGAAACGGTCGGTCGGTAAGCCCGTTCGAAGCCTTCCACTCAGGCCCCGCTCTTGGCCGAAAAGCGATGTATCGAATCGCTGCCGAATCCCGTCTAGCCTTGCAGATGCATCCACCAAGCAACGGGAGACTGGAAATGCCGGCACTTCGCTCGACCTGTCTCCACCTTGTTGAGACGCGGCTCCTTGAGCTCGATGACGAGGCCATGGTCGCGCGGGCCAAAGAGAATCCTCAGGCATTTGCGGATTTGTACCGGACAAATGTCGAGGCCGTGTACCGGCACTATGCGCACCGGCTCGGCCAACGGCAGGCCGCGGAAGACGCGACGAGCAGAATCTACTTGAAGGCTCTGACGAGTATCCGGAGCTGCCGGGACGGACGTGCGTTCCGCGGTTGGCTCATTCGAATCGCCCACAACACGGTGACTGATTCGTATCGGGTTAGGCGACCGGAAGATCCGATTGAGGCCGCGGAATCGGCGCACGATCGATCGCGAGGTCCGGAAGAGACTGTTATCGAAACGGATGAAGCGCAATCAGTCTTTCGATTGCTCACCCGGCTGAACCCGAGCCAGGCGCGCATCCTGGAGCATCGCTTGGCCGGTCTGACCGGACCAGAAGTCGCTCAGGTTCTTGGTTGCAGTTTGGCCCCGGTGAAGATCGGACAGGTTCGGGGGGTATGCCCGCTTGAGGGAGATCGTCGGCGAGCCTGAAAAAGGATTGGACCGCGATCCCAGAGATTACCGCGGACGCCCTCGGCCGGTTGCTCGACGCACTCGCTCTCGGCGAGACAGGTCTCGAAAACACGACTGATCCCGAACTCCATGCCACCGTCAGGTGGCTGCACGGTTTCGGTGCACGTTTGGTGCCGGACGCTTCCTTTGGTATGAGTCTGGAGCATGACCTCATGAGAAGCGCTGTCAGGGTTCCGACCGCGACCGCTCCGCGCTTGTTTTCGCCCAGCACGGAATTGCATTAACCATTTCCCCAACCGTTGCTGCCTTATGAGAAGCCGAGCTGGCGACAGACTCATGTGCTCGGCGCCGTGGCGTTGCTTCTGGCAGCGATCGCCGTCGGTCTGTTCGGATCATTCAGTTCAGATCCAGATCGGCCGGCGTCAATACCTGCTGCGCTCGTTCCTGGGGCCTCGCCGGCTGCTGGTCAATTGATGCTGGAGCTAGAATTTGTCTCCGAGTTACTTCCACACGGGAGCGCGCTCTGGGCTGCGCTTCATCAGGTAACCATTCCGGGGGGCCTGATCGCGAGATGGGAAGATTCCAACGCGTCGTGCTGCACAGGATTACGCTGATACGTGCGGGTACTTTCGAACCGCGGGCTAGTGTGCAGCCTGAAGCAGGTGGGCTTCTCCTTGGTGTGGCGGAACTGAAGAATTCGACCGGAACATCTGTCGCATCGTCATTGGCCAGCCAAAGCAGCGGCGGATTCAGGAACTCGGGCCAGACAGCCGTCGATATTTACGTCGTCGAGTGGGGGCCGGTCGATTCAGCGACACCGCCGGCGACCGGGTAGTCACGCCTCATCGCGTCTGAACTCTGGAACTGGCAATGTTTGCGCGCGCCGGCTCGGACCCTGAGTCCGGCCGGCGGCAACTATGCCTCGAACGGAGATTTATTGCTTATGCGACAGGAATAAGCTTGCCGGTGCGCACGTCGTAAACGAAGCCGCTCACCGGGATTTCGGCGGGAATGAGCGGCGATGAACGAATTACGGCGAGATCGTCGCGAACGCTCTGCTCCACATCGGAAAAGGGTTGGAAATCAAGCCCCGCCGCGACCGACGCCGCATCCGACCCGAGCTCTCTTTGGATCTGATCGCGGATTGTGTCATTTGTGAAGGTGAGCATACCGCAATCAGTGTGATGGATTACCACGACCTCGCGCGTGCCGAGCAGTCGTTGCGAGATCGCGAGCGAGCGCAGCGCCTCGGCCGCGCGGCCGCCGGCATTGCGAATGACATGGGCATCGCCCTCGTCTAGTCCGAGCGCCTTGGCGGGATCGATCCGCGCGTCCATGCAGACCAGGATCGCGACTTTCCGGCCAGGAGGCATCGGAAGGTCGCCCTTGGTAAACCCGGCGGCGTAGCTTTCGTTGGCCTTGAGCAGTTCCGGCAGCACGACCATGAACGTGGGCTCCTCTCACGACGATAATATAAGAACTGAATCCACAATTACTATAACGCAATCGAGACTCGACGGTCAGACCATTGGTGATGCGTCAAGATGCTGCAATAACACCCCCGGCCAGTGGCCGCGGGTCCAATCGATCCTGTGAAATCGATGGGACAAGGCTTCGCATCGATTCGCCGAGCAACGTCAGGGCGAGCGGGGCGATATCTCCAGCGGTTGGCCGTTGCCGTAGGTCAGCGTCCAGACGCCCTCGGTCGCCTGAATTGGCAACAGGTAGCGTCCCATGCCATGACCGGTTTTCGCGATGAGCGTGCGGCCGATCAGGCGCGGACCACCCGTCGAATCGAGTTTTTGACCGGCGATCGCGATCGGTTCCCCGGCCGGCACGATCGCGCACGTGCAATCGAGCGTGACCCACCAACCTCTGCCGGCGCCGGTCAAATCGTCGACGTCGAGCACGATCAAGTCATCGTCGCGAGTCAGGGAGACCGTAAAAGGTCCGGGAACGATCGAAACTGAAACCGTGTTGGAGCTGCTCTGCGCCTGAACGCCGCCGGCCGAAAGCGCCAGTACAAATGCGAAGATCAAGGCGAGGACTTTCATCGGGATTGAACCTCCGAGGAATGCCCACAACGGCGCGCCAACCGGCGTCGCGACGATCCGCGCGGATCGCAATGGTGGGATTCCAGGTTCGATCGTACCGATCGCCGCCCGGACGGCCTAGGGCGGGAAGGCCCAATCGGGCTAGTCCAAAAGTACTACCCTCGGGAAGTGCTGACCGAGACTGCAGAGCTCCATTTGTGATCAGGGGCCTTTGTCGCCGGATTCGAAACCGAACCAGCGAATTGATGGGCGAGTGCTGATCGCAGCTGTCGCCGCTCAGGGATCCAACGCCTGGCGAAACATCGGATAGACACATCGAACAAAGAGCGCGAGCTCTCGAACGAGCGCAACCCGCGAGAGATGCACCTTGGTGGGATCGAGATGCTTGAACATCGTGAACTCGGTGTATCGAACTCCGGGACTGCCGCTGAGGGCGAATTGCAGGCGGCGCGATTCCCCGATCGGGATGACGCGGTCATCCCGATCGTGGGCCAGGATGATCAGCGGCGCTTCGATCTCCTGGAGGCAACGTTCCGGAGACATGGCGTCGAGCCGTTTTTGCAATGCGATCGGCAGTTGTTCAATTGCGGATTCGGCAGTGTTGTAATCAGTGGCCGCGAGCAATTCAAGAATCGCTTGCCCTTCCGCGGAGAACGATCGTGAGTCCACGCTCCCGTTATGTTCGGAGAATGCGGATCTCAGCAGTTCCGCTTCGTCGCTCTCCAGCGTGGCGGTCAAAGAGCGAACGTAGACCCCGCGGGTCAGCTGGTCGACGTTCCACGATTCCGTCTCTCCGTTGGGGCAGGTAGTGCCGCTTGCGATGTCGCGAGCCAGCGACCGGATCGACGCGTACGGCGCCCAGGCCGCAACGAAGCCGACGCGATCGCGTATGGCCGGTTCAGCGGCGGCCATCAAAGCAAAAGAGCCTCCGACGCAGGTGCCGAGCAGGCCACTCCGGTCGGAGTCGATGTAGGGCTGTTCGATCAGCCATTCGTACGCAAGCGCGATTCCGTTGATATCTTCGGGGTCGAGGCGGATATCCCGCATCGCCGGCGACCACCAGAGCAGGGCGGTGAAACCCGCCCGCGCCAGCGCTTCGCCAAGACGGGGAACCTGCGGGTGATCGACGCCAAACGGAACGACGCCCAGGCAAACGACGACCCCGGGATGCGGTCCGGCTGTAGACGGCCGGTAGAGGTCGCCTTCGCCGGTGCCGCCGGGAACCGGATATCGCACGCGCGCGACCTTGGGCGCGGGGGTTAACCAGTCGACCGGCTTTGAGGGAAGCATCGGCAAAACCTTCAGAAAGAAGACGACCGTTCGGGTCGCCGCGCGCAGCGACCGAACAAGATTGCGCGCTGGACCATTCCCAGCCCCGTTCGGCCTCAGCTTGCGATGGTAAGCATTGACGGCGACCCTGGTCACGTTCACTCTTTCCACCCAGTTCGCGAGACGGCGCGGCGACGTTCACGCTGCAGGGTAGAGCGGCGGTCGTTGCAACGGTGTCTGCATTCGCCGCCGTTTGCGTTACAGCGAGGTCTCGAAATTGCGGGAGCTTCCAGCTAAATGGGCAGGGTTGATACACTGATATGTCGAAACGTGCCGGGTCCGGTGGATCTCGAAACAGAAAGCAATGACATTGCCAAACGCACGAAGCACCAACGAAATCCTGGGTTATCCAGCGGACGCACGCCTGTTGATCGTCAATGCCGACGATTTTGGCATGTGTCACGCCAACAACGAAGCGACCCTGCAAGCGCTGACCGAGGGCATCGTCACGTCGACCACGCTCATGGTTCCATGTCCCTGGTCGCTCCACGCGATGCAGCTCCTCAGAGAACATCCGGGGATCTCGTTTGGGGTCCACCTGACGATGATCTCCGAGCATTCCGGATATCGCTGGGGGCCGCTCGCGTCAAAATCCGATGTTCCTTCCATGTTGGATGAGGCAGGCTTCTTTTTTTTGAATAGCCGCGGCAAGGAGCTTCTGGCGCAAGTCAAGATTGACGAGGTTGAGCGTGAGTTCAGAGCGCAGATCGATGTCGTGCTAGACGCGAATCTATCGCCGACACATCTGGATTGGCACTGCCTCGGCGACGGTGGCAGGGAGGATGTCTTCGATCTGACCTTTGCCCTCGCCAAAGAGCACGGCCTGGCGCTGCGCGTGCACCACGAGACCTCCGCGGAAAAATGCCGGCGTGAGCAGTTGCCGGTCAGCGACCACGGCGTGCTCGATAGCTACAGCATGGAGTCGGTCGATAAGTCGGCGCAGTACGTGAACATTTTGCGCTTGTTGCCGGTAGGGCTCAGCGAATGGGCGATCCACCCGAGTCTCGGCGATGCCGAAGCTCGGGCCATGGAGCCGGTCAGCTGGCTCGTGCGCAAGGCGGACTTCGACTTCGTAATGTCGCCGGAAGCACGCGCTGTGATCGAATCCGAAGGAATCGTGCTGCTCAATTACCGGGAACTGCGAGCGGTCTGGGCGCGCTGGAATAGCTGATCGACGAAGAGTCTCCCATCCGGTCCCCACCGGCCATCATTCGCTCGATCTCATTAGGCCGGTGGGCCACACCCGTGTGCACGGCTCGCGCTGGCCGGTTACGATTGCAGGGAGATGCTCATGGACGCTATCGGGCTCTTCTTGCTCAGATATCGATCCTCGCATCCTGGGATAAGCCGCGAGTTGCTTAGCGGCCTGACCGACGAGCAGATGCGTTAGCCGCCGTCCGCTGGAACGAACACGCTCGTGTGGCTCGTCGGGCATATGGCCCGATCCCAAGACATCGGGGTGAACCGTTTTGTCACCGATGGCGAGCAGGTTTTCGTGAGCGGCGACTGGGGTCGGTGGCCCGGTGTGGCCGGACCGGATTTCGGCACCGGGATGACGCCCGCCGATGTGCTCGATCTCGGCGCGGGGATCGACATCTCGTCCCTACGCTAATACTGGGATGCGGTAGAGTCGCGGAGAGCCCGCGAACGGGGGATCTGGACGAGGTTCTCGACACGACGCATATTCGCCGTGTTTTTGCGGAGGATGGACTGGATACCGAAAGCGCGCGATATGTTCGCGATTACATGGAGGGACGGCCACGAGCCTATTTTCTCATCCATCTCGCTCTCACACCTATCTACCTGTACCGAGACGAGGGGATGGCGATTCGTGGATTGCTCGGAGTCCCCGGCCTGTTATCGACGGGCTCCCGATCTATTGATACCCCGAGTCTCGAGAAATCTCAGCCACTCGATCGCATGGAACGTTTCGAACCCGCCGGACGGAGCTCGCGGTCAAGCGCTGTTCCGGTGCGGACGACGATCTCGGGCAGAGCATCGATATCAGCGGTTGTGGTACGGAAATTGACAACGCAGGCACGCAACAGGAATGTTCCGTCAACTACGGCGTTCGAGATCAGAAACTTGCCCTCGTGCACCAACCGGAGGAGCAGCTCGCGATTGAGCTGGTTGAGATAGTCGTCTGTCTCCTCGATCCCCGGTTCGAGATCCGCCGGAACGAATCGGAAGGTCGTTATGCTGAGACCTTGCGTCCAGGCCTCGAGCTCCGGGCACTCAACGGCTCGATCAAAGAGCCGCCGGGCGACGGCGATGTCATCCCCGATCATCTGGACATAGCCGCTCTTGCCGACCTGACGGAGCGCAAGCCAGACCTTCAATGCGCGGAATCGGCGGCTATTCTCGGGTCCGATCTCATAAAGATTCACCGGCGCGGATTCCGCTCCGTCGCCGATGTAGTAATAGTCAGCGTGGGCGCTGAACGCCGCTGCTAGCGCGGCCGGATCTCGCACTAACGTGCAACCTGCATCGATCGGCGAGTAGAGCCACTTGTGCGGATCGATGGCGACGGAATCGGCCTCGCGCAATCCCATCAAATCCACGGGCGCATCGGGCACCGCGACCGCGGGAGCCCTGTAGGCGCCGTCCACATGGAACCAGATCCCATATTGGCGGCAAATCCGAGCGATTTCTGGCAGCGGGTCGATCGCCCCGGTGCTGACCGAGCCCGCCGTTCCCACGACCGCCATCGGTATGTGACCGGCCGCGCGATCGCCGTCGATCGCGTGCGCCAGTGCGTCGAGATCCATTGCCCGGTGCTCAGCGGTCGGAATCGAGCGCACTGAATCCTGTCCGAACCCGAACAGGTTGGCAGCGGCGTTCAACCAGGCGTGTGTCTCGGTCGAAGCGTAAATGCACAGCCGCCGGCCGCTTCCGTCCGAGCTGCCGAGCGTCCGCACGTCCCATGGCGCCCAAGCCTGACGCGCAACGAGGAGTCCGATGTAATTGGCCCACTGCCCGCCGCTCGACATGACCCCGCCCGCGCGCTCCGGATAGACCAGAAACTCTGCCAGCCAGCGTACGGTTTGTAGTTCGATCTCAGTCGCGAGCGGACTCAGGAGCCAAAGACCAAGATTCGGATTGAGCGTCGAAACGACGAGATAGGCAAGCGCGCCAATCGGCGACGGCGACGCGGTGATGTAACCCAGAAATCGCGGATGACCGTTGAACGTGAGATGGTCTTGCAGGAGCGCGAGCGTCTCCAGTACGAGCGTTGAAGGGTCTTCTCCGCCTTCGGAAAGCTTCGGAAAGCGGAACGGGGGAAAGCAGCGCACGGACCAGGTCTGGGCTTTTGCCGGGCGCCACCGGCCGGTCGGCCAGACCGGCAAGGAATTCGGCAAGCCGATCGATGAGAAGGTGGCCAAGGTCACGAAATGCGTCCGGACGCATTTCGATCTGAGCATTACGGACTATAGATGCATCGTTCAGGGTCGTCATTCTACCTGATGACTTCTGAAAACATATCCAGCAATCCTACTCGGTCGGATTCACCGTGCTCTTTCCGATCACCTTTTTGTCGAACGTCTTCGTCCCGCCGAGCAGGCTGCCGAGCTGGCCGCGACCAGTCGCCGAGTGGAATCCGGTCAGTGCGTTGACCGCCGCGACGCGCGATCTGTGGGGCAGCCCGAACCCGTTCGCGTCGTCTGGTTTCCCCGCCGAGCATCCCGTGCTGCTGACCCTGATCTGGGTCGTGGTCGTAATCGGAATCTTCGCGCCGCTGGGCGTTCGCCGCTATCGCATGATGAGCCGGTGAGAGAACGTGCACTTAGTAGCCAGTGGAGTCCTGTTCCACGGACAAAGCGCGTTTGCTTCCATAGAGGCGCCAATTCCACCGGTCAATCCTTTGGAGTTTCTTGCGTCCTCTATTCGAGTTGTCGCGACAGATGAAAGACCGCATCTGAGCGCTCAGGCAATATGCGGATGATCTCGATTTCACGACTGCCGATTTTGTAGAAGAGGATGTGATGTCCGACTGGGTGGGCACGCGGCCCAGGGCCAAACTAGACTGCCTCAATGCCGAGATTTGGATGATCGCCCAACAATCCGAAAGCCGCGTTCAGCTTTGCGCGGTAGTTTCGTCGTCCATGCACACCCCAATTTCGTTCAGAGAACATGAGGATGCCTTGCAGGTCTGATCGTGCACGAACTGAGAGATTGACTCTCATTTAGGGACAGATGTCGGGATCAGGAATGTCGCCGCGTCGCAATGCTTCGTCCACGTCACGGTCCAGTTCTTCCCAGAACTCTGGAGTGACTTCTATGACTTCACCGCGTTCGATTTGATCCAGCCCGATCTGTAGTTTGGCTCGGAGCGAATCGCGTTGACTCTCCCGCTCCTCGAGCAGTCGAACGGCTTCGCGGACGACGTCGACCGGGTCGCTGTAACGCCCGTTCTCGACCAGTTTGTTGATCGTCGCCTCGATGTCCGCCGGATAGGTAATGCTCATGTCGATCATCTCCTGCTCCTTAGCCTAGCAGACAGGATTGCACTTCGGTAGCAGTACGATCAGTGAGTTGTGCAATATTCATGTCCGGCAAATTAGAGTATGCCTGTTCAACTCATATGTTTGATCAATCTTGAAAATAGTCACTGGGATCGACACGCTGATGCAATACGCGGAAAACCTCAATCTCTCCGACATTGACCTGGTAGTAGACGATATGACGTTCGACAGGCCGACTTCGCAGGCCTGAACGCAAATCATCACGTGCTTGTCCCATGTAAGGGTGTTCGAGGAGAAGTTCAACGGCCTGACTAATAAGCGACTCGTAATGATCAGCTTGGTCTAATCCCCAAGTTGTTTCAGTAAACATCGCGATGTCTTCGAGGTCTTGTCGCGCCTGCGGTGTGAGGAGCAGTACGCGGTTATGGGCAAACATCGGGATTGGGCTGTTCACCATTCGCCGCTCGTCGTCGAGCCGACTGCCTCATCTCTTCTCGCAAAGCCGGCGTCCATTCGACGAGCTCGCCGCGATCCGCTTGATCGATCCCGATCTGCAGTTTGGCGAGCAGCGCTTCGCGCTGGCTCTCGCGTTCTTCGAGCAGGCGGACTGCCTCGCGGACGACATCAATCGGATCGCTGTATCGCCCGTTCTCAACCAGTTTGTTGATCGTGGCCTCGATGTCTGCCGGATAGGTGATGCTCATTTCAGTTGTCTCCTGCTCCTTAGCCTAGCAGACAGGATGGTCGTTTGACAGCGGTTTGATCAAAACATAGCGTGCGACTTAACAGCGACTCCGCCCCTGGGACCTTGCGGCCCAAGGGCGGTTTGAGTGCCAGTTGCCGCCGGCCATTACGTGCTGGCGGCTTCGACGTTGTCCTTGTTATAGACCGTGAACGGGCCCATCAGGATCCTGCGTGCATCTACGTCCGGTCGGGTCGGGTTCTTGGTGATTGTGTAGTCGCCCATCCGGCCTGCTGTGAAGCTCTCGCCCTCAACACCCTGGATCGCGCCAATTTCATGCTAGGCGAAGGCAACTCGATGGGCAAGTGCTGATTCAACCGACAGACACCTCGATAACTGGGAGCTTGTTCCAAGCTGTGATTGCAGGCACCCCTAACTGAATCCAGAGAGCTGGCATTTAAGGACCGAAACAGTAGAGTCGGAGGAGATTCGACGGGGCGACAAACAGTTCCCGCACCGAGTTGAACCTGGCTTCACGGCCCAGTTCACGCCACCCCGATACCGTTTCTGGATGATCGGCCGAGCTCACGTGATGAAACGTGATATCCCACTCTTCCGGGGTGTGCGCACTCCACGCCGGTTTCTCTTCGTCCCAGCGGCGCAACCAACCCTCGCGATCCTCACCGTCCGGGCTCGTGTCCTCGTAAATCAGGAGCAGCCCCCGATCGCCAAGGATTCCCCGAATCTCGCGCATGACCGCCAGCTTGTCCGGCGATTCGAAGTGATGCAGCGACAGCCCAATCCAGGCGATGTCTGCCGGCTCCGGCCGTTCACGCAGCACGCCGGCAAAATCGCCCTGCTCCAGTGCCACCGGACAGTCGAGCGATTTCAGCGTTTCGCGTGCGATCTCGAGCGCGGCGCGCGATAGATCGATACCGCGGAAATGCGAAACTCGCGTTCCCTCGAGCGCCCTGATCGTCTCGCTGGCGTCGCCGCACCCAATATCGAGAAACCGGAATGGCGCGCGCTGTGCGATCAGGACTTCGCGCAGCGTCTCGTACGCCTCGCGGTGAAAGAGGTAGTTCTGATCGACCATCGTCCGGTAGATCTGCCGTTGCTGTTGGAAAAGCGCCTGCTTTGTGTCATCGAACGGATTCATTGCCGGACCAACCGGAACCCCAGTGATCACGGTCGGCCCTTCCAAACATCGAAGCTGAGCGAGATGCCGCAAGGCGGCGAGTATATCCGGAAACAGGAACCGCCCCTCGGCAGGCAGCACGGAACAGGACCCGACTCGAAGTTCTGTCGGATCACATGGGAAATGGATTCAACAGTGAGTCCGCGGGCGATTCAGTTCCAGGGCGATCTCTCTCGAGATCAGTTCGGCGACGGCATGGGGCACACCGTGCTTGGCGTCGTAGCCGGACGCGAAGAGTCGCGACCCGCGTTCAACGCCACCGGTCATCGACGAAATGAGGAGCGGCGCGCGGAGTCGCTTGCCGAAAAAGATCGTGCCGGGATCGACCTCACTGAAATTGAGCTCGGGCAGCGCGTTGTGGATGAAGCGATACCGGCGGAAGCCGGGGTCGGTGCCCAAACCGCGGACCTCCTGCTCCAGATTGATCTGGATGTGGTCGGTCTTGCGCTGTACTATGGTGACTGTTCCACTCCTGGGACGAGTACTCCGTCACGGTGCCTGCATGTGCGAATGAGAGGGGCGCCCGGGGATTCCCCGGGCGCCAGAATCTGGTGGTTGAGCGCTTACGTTGTTGGGGTCGCCATCTCCGGCGCGATGGTCGTGGAGGTCACGACCAGCACGGTGAGGGTGCCGTCGCCGGCCTGGCCGATCGCGTAAACGCTGTAGACGATGTCAGCGTCGAGCTTGACGCCCGGCAGATCGAGCGCAACCGTCTCCGTGCCGGCCAGCCGGACTTCGAGGTCATAGCTGGTGGCGGGAACGGTCAGGTAATCGCTCGCGGTTGGGAAAGCTAGATTCGGAACCAGGACATCGCCGCCCTTGACCGCGATATCGACCGCGGGCGCATCCGGAGATGTATGGATCACGCGAATGCGGGCCGAGTCGGCTTCCATGTCGCCGAACTTGCTCAGATTGACTTGATAGATCTGCGGCGTGATGTTTGCGAGTAGTCCGGTCGCGGCCACTTCGTATGCGGCGCCTTCTTCGAGGGTGACATCGGCGTCAATGACAGCAGTTGCGATCTCAGCGCCTTCGGCGGTCACCTGGACTTTATGGTCACCGGAGGGAACCGCGACCCAGCCCGAGGTTTCCCCAAACGCGAGACCCGAAAGAGCCTTCGCGCCGTCCAGATAAACATCAACCGCCGGCGCATCCGGAGAAGCGTGGATCACGTTGATGCAGGCATCGCCCTCTTTGCCGATTCCGAGAGCGGTCACGCAATTGCCCATATCTGGCTTGGCTTCCGGGGAGGACATGGCGTCTTGAGCCGAAACTCCTCGTTGGGTCATGCCAAGCATCAACGCGAGCATCAAAAGTCCCGCAATGCCAAGCGCGCTAAAGCCGAACCGTTTCCGAGTTTGCATCGAGTTCACTCCTTCAGTTGCGACGAATCGACGTCAAGTACTGTCCGCGCCGGTTTCGACCTAACCGGCTGTATATAAATCTATAGTATAGGTTTAGAATATGCAAGTGATCTCGCGTTCGATTCTCCGGGGGTCAAGATTGACGCGGGCACCAGCTGGAAAAACGTTGCCGCTGGAACCCGTGCGTGATACAAGCATCTCGACTGGAGGTTGAGATTTTGACGGAATCGAACGACCGCGCCGATCAGCCGGGCGGGCTCATACCCATCGGGAGCGTTGTTGCCCAATTGCAGAGATCGTTTCCCGATGTCAGCCATTCCAGCCTTCGCTTTCTCGAGCGCGAAGGGCTGGTCGAGCCTGTTCGCACCCCGGGCGGCCACCGGCTCTACCGGGCAAGCGATATCGCCCGGGTGCGCCAAATCAAAACGTGGCAAGCGCAGCGACTTTCGCTGGACGACATCCGGCTGAAGCTCGCGGACCTGCGGGAGCTGGAATCGCCGCTCGCGCTTGCCAACCAATTCCTCGATGTCGCTCTGCAGGGCGATCATTCAGGCGCCGCGAGACTGATCCTGCATGTCGACGAGCTCGGGATGCCGTTGACTGAGCTGTTTGGCAAAATCCTGCGTCCGGTCCTCTCTGAAGTCGGCGCCAGGTGGAGTCGGGGAACGCTCCTCGTCGGGCAGGAAAAGGAGATTTCCGAGCTCGTTCGCGATCTCATCGCCGAGCTCTCGTCGCACCACGCCGAGCCCGGCCCATCCGGTCCGGTGGTGGTCGCGGCATGCGTTGCCGGTGAGCTCCATGAGCTAGGGCTGCTCATGGTCGTTGGACTGCTGAGAGAGCGAGGCTGGCGGATGCATTACCTCGGTGCGGATGTCGATCCGCGGTTCCTACGCGAGGCGGTCCGGCTGCGGACGCCCTCGGTCGTCCTGCTTTCGGCCACCACGGAGGAACGCATACCGGCCGTGACCGCCGCGGTCGATGCCGTGGTCGACGAGCGCACGGTCGATGAGTTGCCCGTCGTTGTCGTGGGCGGCAAGGCGATCGTCTTCCATCATGAAACGCTTCGGAACTGGGGCGCGATTCCAGCAGTCGACGAGGGTCTCGACGATGTGCTGAACGCGGTCGAAGCTCGAACTGCTGAAGTCAGCGCCGAACCGGACTTATAGAGATGCGCATCTGGGATCTCCCGCCATCCGCGCTTTGCCGGCAGCATCTGCTGGGCGAGCATAGCGAGCTGCACGCGATGTGGGCAGTGCTGACAAAGGATAGAGTTGGCTACAGCCGCCACCCGGAAACAATCCGCTGGCAGGGCAAGCTCCTCGCGCTCTATCTCCGCCACGATGAGCAAGTCGCGGAAATGGTCCGCCGCGGCTACCACCATCAAAGCCCACTCGATCGGCGGTTGGCAATCGGCGAGGAAATGCAGCGCGACTTCGTCGACTCCCCCGATGAACAGCGATCGATTCTTAAGTTGAAGGGATGCGGTTGCCGTGTTTAGCTCCTTAACGACAAGCCGTTTCCCATCTGCCGTCATTTCATCGCCGTATTCGTCATGTTGAGGAACGAAACATCTCGCCGGCAGGACGAACCAACTCGACGTCACGATGTCAGGTGACGTATCGCCCAAAATGATAGGCTGACCTCCGCGTAATTCTTCATCGATGCCGGGGAGGTTTCTCGTGTCTTCATCCGACCATTCAGCACCCGATCCGATCGTCTCGCCGCCGTGGAATCTCTACGCCCAGACCGGCCGCGAGTCCGTCCGGATTCGCGATGTGCGCGTCATCTGCACCGCGCCGGACGATATCCGCCTCGTGATCGTCAAGATCGAAACCACCGAGCCGGGTCTTTACGGCCTGGGCTGCGCGGCCTTTACCCAGCGGCCGCTCCCCGTGGTTTCCGCGATCGAGAACTACCTGAAACCGATGGTGCTCGGCCGGGATGTGCACGACATCGAGGATATCTATCAGGGCGCATTCGTCAGCTCTTACTGGCGAAGCGGACCCGTGCTCAACAATGCGCTCTCCGGCATCGACATGGCGCTCTGGGACATCAAGGGCAAGATCGCCAACCTCCCGGTTTATCAACTCCTCGGCGGTAAATGCCGGATCGCGGCCCCGGTGTACGTCCACGCCTCCGGGCACGATTTCCAGGAGGTCGAGGAGAACGTCCGCCGATACCACGCGGAGGGTTTCCGGTTCATCCGCTGCCAGGTCGCTGTTCCGGGCAGCTCGACCTACGGCGTGCACAGCAAAACCTCGCGCGCTGGTCATCTCGAGCCGGTTCAGGATTCATGGGACGTTTCCGCTTACTGTCAGATCGCGCCGCGATTGTTCGAGCATCTCCGCTCTCGCGTCGGCGACAGCGTTGAGCTCCTGCACGACATCCATGAACGGATTCCGGCGGTCGAAGCGGTTCGATTGGCGAAGAACCTCGATCCCTATCGCCTTTTCTTCCTCGAGGATCACGTATCACCGGAGGACATCGGCTACTTCCGAATGATGCGCCAGCATTCGGTGACTCCGATCGCGATGGGTGAGCTCTTCGTCAATCAGGCGGAGTACGTGCCGTTGATCCAGGAGCGGTTGATCGATTTCATCCGGGTCCACATTTCGGATATCGGCGGGCTCTCGATGGCGCGCAAGCTCGCCGCGTTCAGCGAGTTCTTCGGCGTTCGCACCGCATGGCACGGACCAGGAGACGCCTCGCCAGTCGCCCACGCCGCGAACCTGCAGCTCGATCTCGCCTGCGCCAACTTCGGCGTCCAGGAGAGCTATCTCTTTCCGGACGCGACCAAGGAGGTCTTTCCCGGCTGTCCGGAGATTCACCACGGCATGATGTGGTCGAACGAGCGGCCCGGTCTTGGGATCGATCTCGACGAAGCGGCAGCGGCAAAGTACCCGTTCCCGGCGCATTCGCTCAACGGCGCCTGGCCACCGGTCCGCCGACCTGATGGAACAGTTATCAGACCGTAAGGTTGAGCTGCAAGCTACAAGCTACAAGGGCAGACACGGAGAGCGTGTCTCAAAGCGGCACTTTTTGGTGGAAATGTCGCTGTTTTGCGCCGTTGAATCGAGGAAGGACGGTTGTCTGGTGGTTGCGTGGGATCATCGTCCCCGGTGGGGGGCATGCTGCCAGATCCGGACACAGATCCGGAGATTGCACGCGGTTGCGAACAACGTCCATTCGGCAAGCACGTCGTTTTGACCGCGCACGTGGAGCCGCCGCCAGCCCATTTCCTCGTTGATCACCCCGAACGCCGGTTCGATCAGGGACTTGCGCGTGGCCGCCACCTGCTTCGCCTCGCCGGTTTGCATCCAGCTTCGATGCGCCTCCAACGTGGCGTCGTGCTCTCCGACCTCCAGCGCACGGCCCTGCCTGGAGTCTTTGGTGCGGATGCCGAACGCCGGGCATGCCCGGCAGACCTCTCCGCTGCCGCGGTACAGCCGCATCACCGGGCGTTTGGTGCGCGTTTTGTATCCACGAAAGGTGAGGCGCTGCACCCGCGGACAGGGATCGCTATCCATGACCGGGTCGTGCACGAAATGTGTCTTGTGGTCGGCAGCGGTCATCGCTTTCGTTCATCACGACCTGCGGTTTACGCCGCGCACAGGAGGCCAGGGTGGCTCCGTCACGGTATCCCCCAACGCTCCCCACCACGTCGATGCCTCGTCCGGTGACAGTGGCGACCGTTCGCCGAAAGAGCCCCTGCATACTCCCCCGGTGTCGTTCATAGAACCGCCACCGCGTGCTGTGATCCGGCCGTTGCCCGCCGGTCAACCAAAGGAACGGAAGGCGCTCGTCACAGGCTGCCGCCAACGTTCGACACGAGCGGACCCCGGTCATGAAGCCGTTGAGCCACGCGCCAAGCAGCACCGTTGGATCGTACGCCGGCGCACCTCCCGGATGACCACCCGGCGAGCTCCCGAGCCATGCCATTCCGCCTCGCTCATCGCTTCAACAGAGGCGGCCACAAAGCGAACGGGATGGTCAGCGGCAGTCCAATCCTCCAACCCCGGCGGCACGACATCCGTGCGATCACGACTCCACCGGCGTAGTGGCAGGGGAGGCACCCTCACGGCGACACAACAACGTTATCCGCAAAATCCACCAAATAGTGTGACTCTGAGACACGCTCTCCGTGTCTGCCGTTGATCGTTGACTGCCGTGAGCGCAGGAGTCGACGCCGTTTGGGGGAAGCATCGCCCGTTGATTGCGCGGGTGGTGATGATAAGAGCAGACAGACGGTCTGCCCGTACACGGGGGATGCGAATCCGGATCAGGAGCGGGAAATCGTGCTGGATGGACAATCCGGTATCACGTTGAGGACCGAAGTGGTTAACAACTCAATAAATTCCCAACCCAATCCCAGAGAACTCACAAAGAGCTGAGCTACAACGGAGGGAGTCGTTCTGCGCTGCAGGAGGCAACCGTGTCCCAGTACGTATCGATCGCCGCGAACTTCGCCGCCATTTCTTTTTTGATTTTTGGGATCTACTTTCCCAGGCACCGGCATCGCGACATGGTCGTGGCTTACGTTGCCGTCAATGCCGGTGTGGTCGCGATCTCCGCGGTTCTGTCGTCCGTTGATACATCCGTTGGACTTGGAATCGGCCTATTTGGGGTGCTGTCGATTATCCGGCTTCGGTCGAATGAGCTCGATCAGCGCGAGGTTGCCTATTACTTCGCCTCGCTGGTGTTGGGTCTGCTCGGCGGCACGATGGTCGATTCCTGGGAGCTCGCGCTGGCGTTGATGGGGACACTGCTCGTTGTCATGTGGTTCATCGATCACCCGAAGCTGCTTGGGCGGTATCGCGTTCAGGTGATGACGATCGAGCGAGCGTTCGTGGACGAGCGGCAGATCAAGGCGCATCTGGCGCAATTGCTCGGCGCCGAAGTACGGCAGGTCGCGATCCGGCGGGTCGATCTGGTGAACGACACAACCAATGTCGAGGTCCGGTTTGAACTGGCGAAGGTGTGGCCGGTTTCGGAGAACGATGCGCTGACCGCGGTTACAACAGCGAGGGCGGCATGGTGATCAATCTCGAGCAAGATATGTCAGAAGCAATCTCTGTATTGCCGGCTATCTCGTTGGCGGAACTGCAGCAGGAAGCCGCCTTTCTGACCCGACGCGATCGCAAATACCTGGCGCCCGTGGGCGAGGTGGCAACAATGATTGCCGGGATCGACCATCAGACTCGGGTGCTGGAGATCGAGGGGCGTCGCGTCTTCGGATACCACTCCCCGTACTTTGATGACGACGGCTTTTCGGCCTACCTTCGGGCCGCGCGCAGGCGTCCAAATCGGTTCAAGGTCCGCACCCGCCTTTACACTGACAGCGGTCTGTGCATGCTCGAGCTCAAAGTTCGCGACGGGCGCGGAATGACGGTGAAGCACCGAATTGAACATGACCCGAGTGCGGTGGATCGGCTTTGCGGCCGCGATCGGGATTGGCTGGCCGCGTTCCCGCAGGTCGAGCCCTTTGCGGACGGAGTGCGCCACCGGATGACAACCTCGTACCGCCGCATTACGCTCGTACTGCCGGAGGGTAATGGCCGGGTAACGGTCGATCAGGATCTCGCGTTCGAGCTTCCGAACGGGCGGCGAGTCGAAATTCCGTCCTACGCGATTGTCGAAACGAAGGGTCATGGACTGCCGACCTCGTTCGACCGTTTGTTATGGGCCAACGGGCACCGTCCGGTATCGATCAGCAAGTTTGCGGCCGGACTGAGCCTACTTGTGCCGGAATTGCCGGCCAATCGGTGGCGCCGTGTCCACGCGCAGCTCTCGGCGGCAGCCAAGGAATCCAGCGAGCTCCGTCGACGGGATCAGTGATTTCGAGTCAATCGAATCGATCCGACCTCCCTCCGTGGAACGCGGTGGCGGGTATTGATCCGTTGCAGAATTGTCACAACCGGATGGTCAAATGGAGCGTTGTCACCGCTAGGGGTATACCCTAATGTGGTAGGCTGACTGGACGTGCCTCCGCTCTGTAGGTCGTCTGTTCCAGATATTGATTCGCTCGAACATGCCTGAGTGAGTGAACGCCACTCCTCCGATATGAGATGGATCGACAACAATGACCAGTATCGCGGCATGGCTGCTCCTGGCCATACTCGCGCACTCGCTCTTCATGACAAGCGAGGTCGAAGCCGAAGCGCGCCACGAATCGCACGCGATAACTGCGACGGTTTCGGAGATCTCGCTCTCAGAGCCCGGTCATCATCAGGTCTGTTTCACCGCACAGATCGCCGTGAAATCGACACCGATCGACTTGCTGTCGAGCGAGTTGGCGACACCTTTGCCTCTCCGTGACCCGAGCAACCTTACTCCATCCGTCGCGAAGACATTGCCCCCGCATCATCCACCGAATGTCGTCCGGGCTCTGCTTCAGGTCTTTCGGATTTAGGCCGATGAACGATTGACCGGCGCCGCCGGTCCTGACGCGTTGCTCAATTCGTCAATCAAGTGACTCTCCGTTGAGAGTCCGAGTTTTGGAGCAGTGGAAATGGCTGGATACGTGACGCGGCGACTTTTCGCCGCCATGGCGCTCATTGCATTTGCAGCAACGATCTCGCTAACGGGGATCGTCAGAGCATCGACTCCAACCTCAAATTGGTGTGCAACCCCGAGAAGCGGTGCTTCGATGGGGGGAGGCATGATGTCGGGCGGAATGATGACCGGCAGCCCCGTCACCGGCATGCATATGCAGCAAGAATTCGATCTCATGTTCATCGACATGATGATCCCGCACCACCAAAGCGCCATCGTGATGGCCGAGATTGCGCTCGAGCGTGGCGAGCACCAGGAAATCCTCGACCTCGCCCAGGTGATCATCGACTCGCGGCAGGCTGAGATCGACCAGATGATGGCATGGCGTGACGCCTGGTATCCGGATGCCCCCTCGATTCCGATGGATCAGATGGGCTCGATGATGATGGGCATGTTGGGCCAGATGCCGGGGATGATGGGCACACCCAGCGCCGGCATGGGCCATATGGGCAGCATCAACGACATGATGGGGATGATGGCTCCCGAGTCGCAGGGAAGAGCGCTTTGTGATGCATCCAGCTCGTTCGACGAAGCCTTCCCCCGAATGATGATCCCGCATCATCAGAGCGCCGTCGTAATGGCGCAGGTCGCGCTGCTTCAAGCAACGCACGCTGAGATCAAGGAACTGGCGCAGGCGATCATCGACGCTCAAGGGCGGGAGATCGCCATGATGCAGGGCTGGCTCGACGCCTGGTTCAATGCCGCGCCAGCGGCAACGCCGGTTGCGCCAGAAGGCGCGGTTCGTGTCGATGTCGTGCTGTCGGAGTTCGCATTCACCTCCAGCTTGACTGAGTTCGAGGTCGGTGTTTCGTACGCCTTCGTGGTCACCAATTCCGGAGCGCTGCCGCACGAATTCATGATCATCCCGCCCATGAGTGGAATGGGGCAGATGGATATGGAAACGCTCGATGCCATGGCAGTGGCGGTGATTCCAGCCGGCGATCTTCCCGCTGGAGCGACCAAGATGATCGAAGTCGTCTTTACCGAGCCTGCCGCCGAGGGCGAGCTAGAGCTCTCATGCACAATCACTGGCCACTATGAGGCTGGCATGCATCTGCCGATCACCGTGCTCCAGTAGCGTCCCAACCAGAATCGTCCGCTTGCCTCACCGGCGCCGGCGGTCATTCAGTCTCGAGTAGTCGAAACTGGATAGCCGCCGGTTTTCTCAACGTCTTGACAGATATACCCCTCCAGGGTATTATGTTTTTCAGATACCTATAAGGGGTATTTCTTTTGGAGAGGAAGGTGATCGATCCGCGCCAGAGATGATTGCGCTATGGAACATCACGAACACAACCATCAATTGCAGACCACACCGGAAACAACGATCGTGCAACACGGCGATAGCACGCCTTCCGTTCGTGATGGACGGGCGGAAATGGATCACCGCGGGCATGGCGGGATGTCGCACGACATGGGCGATCCGGCGATGGCCGCCGCCATGGAGCGGGACATGCGCCGTCGCTTCTTCGTGGCGCTGTTGCTCACCATTCCGACCGTTCTTTACTCGCCGCCCGGTCACGATTTCTTTCGAATCGATCTGCCTACGCAGGTTTCGGCAGTGTGGATCATGCTTGTGCTCTCGACCCCGGTCGTCTTTTGGTCCGGTTGGATTTTCCTCTCCGGCGCTGTATCCGCCTTACGGTCGCGCTCGCTGGACATGAGCGTATTGATCGCGACCGGCGTGATCGCCGCCTACGCCGCCAGCATCGTTTTGATGATCGATGGCAATGACGAGGTTTTCTTCGACGCGGCGGCGATGCTCGTCACCTTTGTGCTCTTCGGCCACTGGATGGAGATGAAGAGCCGCAAGGGCACGACCGACGCCCTCCGCGCGCTCTTCGATCTGGTTCCACCGACCGCGACCTTGCTCAGGAACGGTCAGGAGATCGAAGTTCCGACCGCCGAGATCATCGCCGGGGATATCGTCGTTTTGCGGCCCGGCGACAAGATCGCGGTCGATGGTGAGGTGCTTTCAGGATCGACCAGCGTCGACGAAGCGCTGGTCACCGGCGAGTCGTTGCCGGTCGACAAGAATCCCGGTGATCAGGTGATCGGCGGTTCGATCAACCGATCAGGCGCAGTCACCTTCCGTGCGACTAAAGTCGGCGCGGACACGGCCCTGGCGCAGATCGTGAGGCTCGTCCAGACGGCCCAGAGCTCGAAAGCACCTGGGCAGCGACTGGCCGACAAAGCGGCGCAATATCTGGTGATCCTGGCGGTCGGCTCCGGAATCGCCACGTTTTTCGCGTGGACTTTGTTCGGGAACGCTGGCTTCGTGCTGGCGCTCACGTTCGCAATCTCGGCGGTGGTGATCGCCTGCCCCGATGCGCTCGGATTGGCGACACCGACCGCGGTCGCCGTGGGCACTGGAATCGCGGCACGGCACAACATCCTGATCAAGGACGCGGCGACATTGGAAGGGGTGTCGAACACTCAGGCGGTGGTGCTGGACAAAACCGGCACGCTTACCGAGGGCAAGCCGAGCCTGACCGACGTCATTCCGGCTCACGATTGGACCGAGCAGGAGCTGCTCAGGTTGGCGGCTAGCGCCGAGCACGGTTCCGAGCATCCGCTCTCCCGCGCGGTGGTCGAGGGCGCCGAAGCACGTGGTATCACGCTCCAACCGGCAGAGGAATTCCGCTCGATTGCCGGACACGGGATCGAAGCTCGCGTTCAAAACCGCGGGATCGTGATCGGCAATGCAAAGCTGATGCGCGACCAGCGCGTTGACCTCGGTGAGCTCGTCGAACAGGCGGCAACACTGGCCGGAGAGGGACGAACGCCGATTTTCGTGGCGGTCGATGGTCTGGTGGCCGGACTCGTGGCCGTGGCCGACACGATCAAGCCGAGCGCTCGGGTCGCGGTTCAGCGGCTCAAGGAGCTCGGGATCGAGGTCGTGATGATGACCGGCGACAACCGGCGCACAGCCGAAACAGTTGCCCGCGAGCTCGGCATCGACCGGGTCTTCGCCGAGGTTCTGCCCGAGCAAAAAGCGTCGTACGTGGCGCAGCTCCAACAAGAGGGTAAGCACGTAGCGATGGTCGGCGACGGTGTCAATGACGCGCCGGCGCTGGCTCAGGCCGATGTCGGGATCGCGATCGGCGCGGGAACGGATGTGGCGATCGAGACGGCGAAGGTCGTACTGATGCGGTCGGATCCGCTCGACATTCCGCGGGCGCTCGCGCTCTCGAAAGCGACGGTGCGCAAGATGAAGCAGAACCTGGGTTGGGCGAGCGTCTACAACATCCTCGCGATTCCGATCGCCGCCGGTGTCCTCTATCCCGCGTACGGTATCGAGCTGAGACCGGAATGGTCCGCGCTGCTGATGAGTTTGTCGTCGATCATCGTCGCCACAAACGCCGTCCTGCTCAAACGATCCGAACGAGATCTCGACTTGGAGACCACCTGATAATCGGCACGTCGAACGATGTACGGCGGGTGGCCTCCGAGGGTAAACACGTCGGTGTCGTCAATGCACGGCGCTCCCCCGGTGTCTTATCGAGACGACCCTGACGCATCGCTCTTGCTGATATACCCTTCAAGCATCGAATCCCTGCTCGTCTTTGCTGGAAAGGACTCCAAAGATGCTCTCTGCCGTCGCCGCACTCTTCGCAGCGCTCTCGTTGGCGTCCATCGGCGCCATGACAGGAGTCTTTTTTGCGTTTTCGGTGGCGGTGATGCCTGGTTTCGATGCGATCCCGGCCGGAGAAGCAATCCGGGCGATGCAGAGCATCAACCGGAAGATTCTGAATCCGCTCTTCCTGCTCGTCTTTTTAGCCGGGGCGATCGTGCCGCTCGTGACCGGTGTGCTGTTGTTGATGGATGGAAATGGCTGGGCGGGAATCCTGTTCGTGCTTGCTGCAATTGGGTACGGAGCGGGTTCGATCGGTTTGACGATGCGGTACAACGTGCCGATGAACGAGTCGCTCGACGGGATCGATGTCGGATTGGTGACGAGCGACGCGTCCAAGATCTGGACCGATTACTCGTCGTCGTGGACCAACTGGAACTCGCTTCGCGCGTTGGCGTGCTCTGGCAGTTTGCTGCTCGTCGGCCTTGCGCTATTCGTCTGGGGTCGGGCTGGATAACGTGCAGTTCACACATTCGATTTCCAGGAAGTCAGCCATGATCCATCCTTCCACCCCGGACCGTAGATAGCGGACTTCGACCCACCGAACTCCGATTGACTCGACCGGTTCGTCGATGATGTCAAACCCATGTAGGGGTCGGGCATCTCCGTTTCCGAATGTACGTTGTTGGGGGTGTGAAGAACTTCCAATCCTTCGAAACCAGGAGTGCGAGAGTTGAGCCGGGTCAGGCAACTGAATCTGAGACCGAATTCTCCGATAAATCTTATCACGGCAGTGTGAATTCGCGATACAATACAAATAACATAGGCGCTTTGATGATTGGTTGTAGACAACCTTGGGAGGACTTGCATGGGAGCGGTTGAGAGCGCTGCCCTAGTAACGGAGGGCAAAGATCTTGTTCTAAAGCTTTCGATCGGGAGTCTTGATGTCACGCCCGTGCGAATTGGAGTGCAACTCGTAGAACATGATGGCACTACTGCCGAGTTTGCCGCGTCATTCGGGTGTGTGTCTGAGGGAGATGTTTGGGTCGGCCGGATAGCGCTGGAGAAATCGAATAGGCCACGGCTGTTGGAACTTGTCAATGTCTACGCGGAGGAGCCGTCTGTCCAGCTAGAACTTGTGAGCCGTCATCTATTCCATGAACCCACTTCCGATGGTGAATGGGAAGGAGGAGACCAAGCGCTCGTTCACCTTTCGACGTTAGAAGAGGAGCAACGGCAGAAGTTTCAAATTCCTGTGATCACGCCTGGCGCAACCAAAACCGATCCGAAGTATGCCGTTGTGGTGCTCGCCGAAAATCTTCTTCTCACGCGCCCGCAGAGAATTCCAGGAATCGCCGTTATTCCTGTCTCAAACTCCCCAATGGGCTCGGATCAGGTGTATCTACTAAACGAATTGCTCCCGCAAGTCGGATTTCAGGGTCAACTGGACCTCGACTGGTGGGTGAACATGACCTCGGCGACGAGACCAACACTAGTTGTTTCGATACCTGAGATACACGCATCCAATGAAGAAACTGCCAGAAATTACGCACGGAGGATCGTGTTCCAAGTCTTCGATTTGCTGGCACTTCGCCGCGGAGCGCCGCCAAGGGCATTGGGTGGCGTTGTTGGCCTTTGGAACATCGACACCCTCCAAACTATCGGCCAGTGGATTGAGGGAAGTTATGGCGGCAACCTCCTGGGTGGCTTTACCTCTGGAGAGAGCGAGCACAGCCTCCAACTCGACTGGGCTGGGATGCAACAGTACCCGCGGGCGCGTTTATGGGTGTCGCTATTTGAGGATGCGCTGCGAGATGAACGTTGGGACTTTCGATTTTTCCGGTTTTTCAGTCTACTGGAAGCGATCGGAATTGAAATCCTTCCGGAGAACGATCCTATTCTTGACGAGCAAGGCCGTAAGCGTATGATAAATCAGGTAGAGTGGTTCACCACTAAACAATCGAGAGGCAAAATCTATGAGCTTAAGAGATTGGTCAGCGGCATTTTTGGCTCAACTCCGCCTGGCAACAAGGATTGGGACGAGTTCGGAGCGTGGGCGAAAGTCAGAAATCAAGTTGCGCACCAAGGAGGATGGGCAGTTCCGGAAGGCCAACGGCCAACAAGTCAGCACATCAAGACGGAAGCGAAGATAGCTGCCTTCGGACACGATGGAACATTTGAGAGTGGTGCCGATGCGATCCTTCGTTCGGCTGGAGATCTGACGTCCTCTGTTCTCTTTGCGGCACTGCAGGGAAAGCTCTAGAACGTTCAAACAGACACACGACGATTCCATCTCTCTCATCTATGCAAATTGGCCCGCATTCAGCTGTCTCAATATGCTGTAGCGCGACCTTCGCGGTGTCGGTTAGCGCGTCGTCATCCATCCATGCCCCGGCCGCGGTAAGGGGTTGAACGTTTCAAAGCCCCTATCAACTCGAACGGGCGAGAGCTCAAATTTCCTACACCCCCAATCGAATGAATCTTGATTGTGACTGATAAGTCATTTTGCGGGGAGAATATCGGAAGGGGAACGCAATTCCACGCGGGCCGATCTGGTGTCGCTTTCGAGGGGCAGATATCTCATTCAGGATGGCCGGATGAGAAGAAGGCGACTCAGACCTCGGCCGGAAATTGCGTTATGGATCGTGAAGCCGGGGAGTTGTGGCGGGGCTGCACTCCTGTCGCGGCGCCAGGCACTGATGAGCGGTTTTCTCACGTTGACGATATGGCGTTTGCCATCCCCGAGATGCTGTTGCGAAAAGAGCCAAAAAACGGTCGCCATTGTGATGCCGGAGTATTGAGCATGGAGCATGGATCGATGTTCCCGTGACAGGCACGCGCCTCGTGGCGGGGCAAAGAGAGGAGTACACCATGGAGACTTCAACTTTGTCGCAACCGGTTTCGCGGCGCGATGTTGTGCGTGGTGCTGTTGGGCTCGGCGTGCTAGCGCCGGTTGCTTTCGGAGCTCCTTCGGCGGTCAGAGCTGAGGAAGACACGCATGACTACCGCGGTCATCCAGCGGTGGGCATCTGGGTGGAGGAGAATGCTGGATTCCCATACGCCTACCAAGTGAATCACAGTGACGGCACTCTCATTTACTACAACTGTTACCCGAACGCGTTTTCTTCCCAGAGCCCTTCGAACCTGCCGGTGTTTGGATTTGGCCAGTGGAGGCCGACCGGAGAGCGGACAACCGAGGGTGTCATGCAGATCGCCTGGGGCGATACGACGGTCGAGACGTTACTCACGATCTGGGGTCGAGCGGAGCTGATCGACGACAACTCTGCGCGCATTGAGTACCGTGAAAGAGAGGTCGACCGAGCTGGCAAGGTGCTCAGTGAGTACTCGGGGACGGGTAATGTCAGACGGCTGCAGTGGGAACCGTTCGAAACAACAAAGACACCAGTGGCGACCCCTGGCGCATGAGACTTCAATCGATCGAACGGCTGACGTTGGAAGAAACGCTCACGGGGCCCGACGTTCGGCTGAGTATTGCCCGCAAAGGCCTCGCTTTGACAGCGGTTCCGATCTGGTGGTAGATCGCAAGTCGGTGCGACCAGTCTTGTGCGTGGGCTCCATTTTGGACGCATGTAAAGGAGATGGCGATGAAGACTTCACGTTGGCTCGCCTTCGCACTGATGGCGAGCGTGCTGCTGTTGCCAACGCTGGCGTCGGCGCAAGAAGCTACGCCTTCCGACCAACCCGCCGGACGGCAGGTTCTCTACGAGATGAATCTCTCCCCGGCCGACATGCCGAAAAAGCTTGCCAAGATCGGCTTCGACCGCGTTACGATCGCGCCGGGATTCGATGTCACTTTCGATAAGTACGCCGAGGGGATTCGGGGTCGCGGGTCGTACGTCGAGTCCGGTGAATTGCTTGTTTATCCGCTCGCGCCTTCACCCGTGTGGCGAGGAAATGACGAGATCGGGACGGCAGCAGTGATCTTTCAACCCGGGGAAGAGATTCGTCTCACGCCGGGCGACTCCATGTTGATTCCGGCGATGCTCACTACTGAGTTCGGTCCGGATGAAGGGATTCGAATGGCTAATCCGGGAACGGTTGATGCGGTCCATGTCGGATTCCACTTGCACCAGGCAGGTGGCACGTTTTTTAGCCCGCCCGGTTATTCGTACACCCATGGCCAGGAGTATTACGGGGTCGACGGATTGGCCCAGGTCAGCGCGGACGACACGGTGTTCCGCCTGACTCGTATCACGGCTGAACCGGGAACGATCCTGCCGTTGACGGATGGCACGGTTGTGACGTTTTACCAGATCAATGCGGGCGAGCTCACGTACACCAAGACCGGGGCCTCAACGTCCGGTCAGCTCTGGGAGGCAGGAAGATCCGGCAAGGTTGAGCAAGACCCTGCATTCACGCACGAAGTGCGGGTTACCGGAGATTCGCAGGTGGAAGTGCTCGAATTGGCGGTAATCCCGTCAGCACCGGCATCAGAGTAAAAGGGAGAATCCCCACGACGACGCCAAGCGCGTGGCTGGGCTCACTTCCTGCGACGCGGTGATTCCGGTCGGGTTGGAGTTTGCGCGGCTCGCGGAGCTGGGAGTCGTCGCGACGTTGCACTCCTGTCGCGGCACCAGGCTCAGATGAGCGGTTTTCTCGCGTTGACGAAATGGGCGGTCGCCACTCCATCGATGTTGTTGCGAAGAGATTGGCAAAAGAGTCGCCATTGTGACGCTTCTCCCTTGATGCTACGGCCGTCGGACAAGATGCCCGCCGCGGGGCGTTTGCGTCGTGGCGGGCGCATATGAAGGAGAACGTGATGAACGCTCCACGCTGGCTTGCCATCCTCGCGTCGGTGAGCATGTTGTTTCTGCCGGCGACTATCACCGCGCAAGATGCAACGCCCATAACCCCCAGCATCGAACGGCAAGTGCTCTTTGAGATGACTCTCATGCCTGCCGATTTGCCGGATCAATTCGTCAAGCTCGACTTCGATCGCAGCACCGTCGCCCCGGGGGCGGACATCACTTTTGGCGCGCTGGATGAGGGAATCCGTGGTCGCGGACTTTATCTGGAATCCGGCGAGCTGTTGGTCAAATCGCTTGTGCCTTCTCCCGTTTGGCGGGGTAACGAGGAAATAGGGGCACCGCCGGAAGTCGTTCAGCCAGGGGGCGAGATCCATCTCGCGGCCGGCGATTCGATGCTGATTCCGGTAATGGCCACCAGTGAGATCGCCGAAAACACGGGAATTCGGCTGGCGAACCCGGCAACAGTCGCGGCGGTGTTTGTTGGGTTCCACCTGCATGAGCAAGGAGGCACCTTCTCGTACCCACAAGGGTTAGCTTTTACATCAGGTTCGGATTTTGTCGATCTTGACAGCCTGGCCCGGATCAAAGCGGGGGCCACGCTCTTCCGCGTCACGCGGATGACTGCAGAGCCGGGAGCGATCCTGCCTCTCGGCGACGACGCGGTCGTGACGTTCTTCTTGGTCGATGAGGGCAGAGTCGCCTACACCGCGACTGGCGCAGGAGGGAGCTTCACGAAACGAGTGCCGGCTGGACAGAGCATCGCGGTTCAATCGCGGCCTGATCTAACTTCCGAGGTGAAAGTCACTGGAAACAAGCCAGCGGTTGTGTTCGAGATGGCAGTGATCCCGTCAGCGCCAGCCGCTGAGGAAAGCGAAGTCCCGGCTTCGGCAACGCCCGACGCGTAGCAAACTGGTATTCATTCCCGATCCGGCAGCGGTCTATTCGAAGGAGCCAGCCCCCATCGAGCACGAAAGAAGGATGTTGGACGCCCTCCAGGCGTACTGATTCGAAGCCGGTAACATTGCGACGCCAAGGATCGACGCGACGAGGATCACCGACTGTGAGTTGACGGTCCCCCTCAACCTAGCCTGCTTTGACCGGCGGCTTTGCCTCGTCCAAGCCCCCCGGGAGCATGCAACCGTTGATCGACGGACGCACGGAGGTCGTGCGCCAATGTTGCTTGGATACGTCGAGCAACGGGTTGTCGGCAATCGCATGCACGTCCGGGTCACCGCCGTGCCCGAGATTGAGGTCACCGCCGCCGGGTGGCTTCATTGCCGGGTCTGAGAACCGCCAACCGGATGGCTCCGCTCCAACCAAACAGTTGGTTGGCATCGACCGTATGACGATCTGTTGCGAATGGGTTGGTAATTGTGTCTCCTTTGTGGCGCTGTTCCGCGCATGCTCCAGCCGTGGGAATCGATGATTCTTGAGGACCTGTTGCGTAAGAGTCAGCGTGAAAGGATTTCATCATGGCTACGCCTGCATCGATGACGTCCATATCTCGACGAAATGTCATACAGGACGCCGCCTGTTTGGGCCTGCTGGGCTCATTGGCGGCTCTCAACCGGGTCGGCGCCGTCAACGGCCGATCAATCGCCGCTTCCCCCGCCGCGGAGCTTGCGCCCTCGATCGAAACGCTGCTGGAACTGGATCTCCCCTCGACCGTGCTCGCCGACGCGCAGTACGCCGTCTTGTGCCTACACCTTGTGGCTCAGCTGGCCTCATCGAGCACCTGGCTACACGAGAACAAGGGTTGCCAGATGGGGGCGGTTACGGACGGCGAGTTGACGCTCACCGTCGCCGGACGAACGGAAATCTTCCGCACGGACGGAAAGCAGGAGTCCGCGGAGGGTGGGGAAACGGTCAGCATCGGCCGTAGTGACGGGTTCGCGGTCTACGAATTCACGCAGCCGCAGATCTACGCGAACACCGGAGCGACCGAAGCGCACTTCTTCACCGTCGAGTTCAACCGCCTGGAACCAATAGCGACGAACGACCAATTGCTCGCACAGGAGGGAGCCGACCTCGGCTTCCCACGGATTGCAGACTTCCTCGGCAATTACTGGGAACCGTATGGCCTGAGTGGGCGAGATCTGCGCGTCTCGTTGCGCCGTCTAACCTTCGCTCCGGGGGCCGCGTATCGAAGCGCGGGCGATCAGGCGATGGTTCAGTTCGTCGACGAGGGCACACTCGAACTTGTCAGCACCATGGCGGACGGCCGTGTCATTGAGCCGCGACAGATGACGGGGAACATCTTCACATCGGCAGCCGGAACCAAACGCGAGTCAGTCCTGACGAATCGGACCGAAACGCCGAGCATTCTCATTGAGGCATTGTTCACACCGATCGATGAGCCTGCGACGCCCACTGCCTAGCGTGAATTGTCTCGATTCCGGTTTGCATCACGACCGCCGTCGTCGACGGACGCACGTCGGTCGCGCGCCAGTGCTGCTTGAGCACATCGAGCAGCGGGTTGTCGGAAATCGCACGCACGGCCGGATCGGGTCCGTGCTCGAGATTGAAGGCATCGTCCGCGATTGGACCGGTTGCCGGATGCCACGCCCAGAGTCCGGCGTGCAAGCCGCGCAGATCGAAGAGATCGAGCAGATCGTCGAGATAGGCCTCCAACCCGGGTTGCCAGCGGGGCATGCCGTAGCCGCCGAGCAAGACCGGGCGACGGTGATCGGCGGCCCAGGTCACGGCCGGGGTCAGCGCGGCCGCGATCCAGGCGCGGTCGAAGCGGCCGGAGTGGCCATCGCGGGCAGGATCGAAGTCGCCGCCGTAGGCGAGCGGCGAGGAGGCATCCGGGAGTTGGCGGAGATAGCGGGCAGGCTCGAAGGCATCGCAGCGGTAAACGATCCTGTCACCGGCGAGCGGCTCGAATCCGACGAGATCGCTGGGGAGACCGGATCCCGGCGCACTGACCAGGATGGGAGTGAGGGGATCGACGGAGCGGATGGCGGTGATGAGGCGCTGGAGGAAGGAGCGGTAGGCGTCGGAGTCTGGGGGATCGGGCATGGCGAGCAGGTGATAGCCGATGACGATGGGATTGTTGTGGAAGCGGCGGGCGGTGGATTTCCAGAGATCGATCCAGGCCTGTTGTGCGTCGTCGTTGGACCAGAGGGCAGAGGGTTTGGGCAGGGAGGTGGGCTCGAAGGGACCGCCGGAGAAACAACCGCCGGCCTGACAGACGGGGAAGGAGCGAGGGGCGGCTTCGGAGCGGGCGGGACCGGTGCGGACGGAGATGATGGCGAAGAGATCGGCTTTTTTGGCGTAGCCGACGAGGAGATCGAGGTGTTTGCGGAGTGGCTCGTCGAGGGAGTAGGGAGGGGCTTCGTTGAAGATGGCAGGGTGAGAGAGATCAACGTAGTTGGCGCCGAGAGTGGCGAGGCGGGTGAAATCGGCCTGGGAGTAGGTGGGACCGACCGCGAGCAGACCCATCGCATCCGGATCGTCGTCGGCGGTGAGGCGACGGAGGTAGAGGGAGGCGCCGGCGAGGGTGGAGTCGCCAGACCAGAGCTTCCATTTGTCGATGGTGGACGTAGGTGTCGGTTCCGCGGTTGGCTTGGCTGGTCCGCTCGGGAAGCTGCACTGCTGATCGACGCACATTTGATTTTCGCCGCAGACGATCCCGCAACCCCCGCAGTTGGCGGAAGAGTTGAGACCAACGCAGGCGCCATCGCAGCATGCCGGGAATTCAAGACCCAGGGCGAAGCAGTCGTGGAAGCAGGCGCCGCAGTGAAGCGGATCCGATTGGGGATCGACGCAATCGATTCCGCAAAAAATGCCCTTCGGAATCGTGGGAGAGAAGCAAGGAGCGGGCTCGTTCACAACGCACGCGCCGTTCTGGCAACTCTCCCCGGCGGCGCACGCATTCAAACAATTGCCGCAGTTGAGCGGATCGTTCGCCAAGTCCGCGCAGACCGGATCACCGCATTCCGAGTAACCAGGCTCGCACACGGGATAGCAATAGCCGGCATGGCACCGACCGACGCTCAGTTGATGCGGAGCGGGAACTGCCGTGACGCATTGATGGCCACAAACATTGCAGTTGTAGGTGTCCGAGAACGTATCGACGCACATCCCATCGCACAGGGTCAGCGGTGATGGGCACTCGACACAGAAACCGTTGAGACACGACCACCCGGAAGGGCAGGCGTTGAAACAGGCTCCGCAATGATTGATGTCGATGTACAGATTTGCGCAGATGCCCGGCGATGTTAGCGTTTGGCCGCAACACCATTCATCGGAAGCGCATGTGTTTCCGCAATATCCGCAGTTCAATGGGTCCGTGCCTAGATCGGCGCAAATGCCGAAACAGTCGACCAACGGGGGCGGACAATCGACCGCGGCTGATGCGGCTCCCTTGCGTCCGACCAAGGCGCCAGCCGCGAAGGTCAGCGCGATCCGAAATAGGTCTCGGCGATTCGTCGCTCGTCCGAGCGCTCGTGCCAGCGATTCAAGTTGCAGGTCTCCATTCATCGCTGGAACTCCATCCTGAGTCAGCCTCGGAGCTCACGAGAAGAAGCTAACACCTACCATCCGCTCGATGCCGCGCTGCAAGCACGACCGATCGGTGGAATGCCCACGCACCTTTGCCACCCATGCTGGAGGGCGTGACGAGACGAACGCGACCCTGTCCGGTCGGCTTTTGCATCATCACCGCAACGGATGACCGGATTCTTCATTATATTAAGTCGGCGGCCTTGGGTGAGGGCGGCAAGCCACGGAGATCTCAGAGATCGAGCAGATCGTCGAGATAGGACTCCTGACCGGGTTGCCTGCGGGGCATGCCGTAGCCACCGAGCAGGACCGGGCGGCGGTGATCGGAAGGCATCGCAGCAGTAGATGATCCGATCGTTCCGGCGATCTGTGTCCGCTCTTGGCCAGGCGTTGATACGATGCACCAGCGCCTGACCCCTAATTGCTCGACCGCTATGGTTGACGCGAAGCAGAGACAAGCGGACGGTTTGAGCGATATCGGTGCGAGGTTATCGGGCCGTCACTTGGCATCACGGGCATGTGCCGGTCTGATTGTCCGCCGTCACCGTCACCTCGCAATGATCGATTGCGATCGCTTGGCTTCCATCACCGGTAACGCTGGCAGAGCTTTCGTACCATGCCCTGGCCTCACTTTCTTCTCCGGTGACGCTCGCGGTGCTACTCTCTATCGCCGTGGCGACGCTGTTGTCACCATCAACGATCGCTGTGCTGTCACCGATGACATCGGGGGTGACTGCGCCTCCATCGTCGCCTGCCCAAGCGCGACTTCCGTCGCCTTCGACAATTGCCGTGCTGCTGTCAAATGCGCTGGCTTTGCTACCGTCCCCAGCGACAACAGCTAGGCTTCCTTCGTGGTACGCCACCGCGTAACTGTTGTCCCCGATCACTACGGCCACACTGCCATCATCCGCACCCGCTGCCGACTCGTTACCCAAAATGTAAACAGTCCCGCCATCTTCGGCGACGGCAGGGCCGTTGTTGTCTCCAATGATCGTGATCTCACTGTCGTGACTGGCGATGCGGTAACTGCCAGTATTGTTGTCGCCAATCACGGTTGCAGTACTGTTGTCTGTTGCTAGAACCTTTCCATTGTCATCGCCTTTGACGACAGTTGTGCTGCTGCTGTCGGCGGCTGCCCAACTGCCGTCTCCTTTCACGGTCGCGCTGCTGAAAACAGCAGCGATCGCCACGCTGCCGTCGCCATTCACCACCGCCGTGCTGTTTTCGGTGGCACCCGCCGAACTGCCAGCGCCCATGGATTTGGCATGAGAGGTATCGTCAGATGTGCATACAACATCGCCTTTGCTGAGTTTGACGTCGCCCTTATGGGAAATGCACAGATTCCCTCCGTTCTTCTGCCCCACGGCAAGCGCCGTGGTCGATAGCGCCCCGGGAGCAAGGAGCGACAAGACGACAACAAGTGGCACTAGGAACCGGATTAGGTTGGGGTTCATGTCTGCCTCCAGTTTCGCGGGAAGGGTGAATCCACCAGAGGACCACTCAAGCCATCTCTGATATTAGTGAGGTCTCTCCTCGACATGATGAAAAATCCGCACCGACCTGCAACAGGAGCGCAACACGAGTTCAATGGGGCGGCCCAGGAACGGTGTCCGGCCCCCTGCAGTGAATCGGCGAGGTTGGAGCCCCGGGACTTCTGTCAGGTTGATTGAACGCGATCGGCCCGTTTGGCGCGGGTGGTCAGACACGACGTCTCGAAAGACTACGCGGCGGTCACCCTGAACCTACGCCCGGCGCCGGTGTCTGAGCTGCTACGGCAAGTCGATTCGATGCGCCGTAGGACGGTGCGAATCATTCTGGTGGACGACTACCACCAACACTGCTAAAGCTATCGCGACGTACGTGGGCTTCGCGAAGAAGCCGTGCATTGCGAATACACAATCTCGGCACGTGCGCGAAGCGCCTTCGTAACAAAGCATCCGCTGTCCACGCGAATTTGATGAACAAGGTAAAGATCTGTAGCTGCAATTGACCGGCATGACACCTGTCTGAGAACGCGGGATAGGGGACGGACCATGTTCGTCGAAGTATGCCGCAAGGGCTATAGATTCCTTATAATGATTATTCTTGGAAAATAATACAAACCAGTCATTGGTTTGCCCGTCGACGAGATCTATGGGCGCACGTCGGTCGCGCGCCAGTGCTGCTTGAGCACATCGAGCAGCGGGTTGTCGGAAATCGCACGCACGGCCGGATCGGGTCCGTGCTCGAGATTGAAGGCATCGTCCGCGATTGGACCGGTTGCCGGATGCCACGCCCAGAGTCCGGCGTGCAAGCCGCGCAGATCGAAGAGATCGAGCAGATCGTCGAGATAGGCCTCCAACCCGGGTTGCCAGCGGGGCATGCCGTAGCCGCCGAGCAAGACCGGGCGACGGTGATCGGCGGCCCAGGTCACGGCCGGGGTCAGCGCGGCCGCGATCCAGGCGCGGTCGAAGCGGCCGGAGTGGCCATCGCGGGCAGGATCGAAGTCGCCGCCGTAGGCGAGCGGCGAGGAGGCATCCGGGAGTTGGCGGAGATAGCGGGCAGGCTCGAAGGCATCGCAGCGGTAAACGATCCTGTCACCGGCGAGCGGCTCGAATCCGACGAGATCGCTGGGGAGACCGGATCCCGGCGCACTGACCAGGATGGGAGTGAGGGGATCGACGGAGCGGATGGCGGTGATGAGGCGCTGGAGGAAGGAGCGGTAGGCGTCGGAGTCTGGGGGATCGGGCATGGCGAGCAGGTGATAGCCGATGACGATGGGATTGTTGTGGAAGCGGCGGGCGGTGGATTTCCAGAGATCGATCCAGGCCTGTTGTGCGTCGTCGTTGGACCAGAGGGCAGAGGGTTTGGGCAGGGAGGTGGGCTCGAAGGGACCGCCGGAGAAACAACCGCCGGCCTGACAGACGGGGAAGGAGCGAGGGGCGGCTTCGGAGCGGGCGGGACCGGTGCGGACGGAGATGATGGCGAAGAGATCGGCTTTTTTGGCGTAGCCGACGAGGAGATCGAGGTGTTTGCGGAGTGGCTCGTCGAGGGAGTAGGGAGGGGCTTCGTTGAAGATGGCAGGGTGAGAGAGATCAACGTAGTTGGCGCCGAGAGTGGCGAGGCGGGTGAAATCGGCCTGGGAGTAGGTGGGACCGACCGCGAGCAGACCCATCGCATCCGGATCGTCGTCGGCGGTGAGGCGACGGAGGTAGAGGGAGGCGCCGGCGAGGGTGGAATCGCCAGACCAGAGCGACCACTTGTCGATCGTGGAGGTAGGAGTGGATTCCCTGGTTGGCTGGGCGGTTGCCTTGGGTTCGGCCGAAATCACGCACTGCTGGTCGACGCACACCTGACCGTCGCCACACGTCTGACCGCACGCTCCACAATTGAAGAAGGAAGAGGCGAGATCGACGCACGTTCCCTCGCAGCAGGATGGAGAGGCAAAGCCGTAGGTGGCGCAATCGTTGCCGCACGCACCGCAATTGGAAAAGAAGGTCTGCCCATCCCAGCACATGCCGAAACAGCACATGCCGAAGCCGGACTGGCTACCGCATCCGATCCCGCAGTCACCGCAATTGGCGTAATCCCAGGCCGTGTCGACGCACACCCCATCGCACAGCGTCAGATCGGGCGGACATGGAGAAGCAGGAGTGGCGCAAACACCCGCGAAGCAGCTCCCGCTGGGACAGACGATTCCGCAGCCGCCGCAATTCGAAGGATCGTCGTGAAAGTCGAAGCAGGCGCCTAAACAACAGCCGGGTAAGACTCCCGGACATGAGATGAAGCAGACTCCACAGGCCAGCGGATCGTACGCCAAATCCGTACAGCCATAGAAGCAGCAATCCGGCGAGAGATACCCGAGGTTTAGACAGCAGTTGCCACAGAAGCCGCAATTGTCGACGGTTATGAGTGATTCAGCGATGCCATCGCCGTCGCAATCGGCTGAGGGTGGAGGCCCCAAGACGGAACCCGCGCCAATGGATGGTTTGAACGACACGCCACCCACGAGGGAGAGCAACGCGCCCCGGATGAACCCGCGCCGACCAAGTCGAGCTGCAAAGAACCGGGTGATAGCGTCAAACCGCGTCGCATCCATGACACTCGTCCTTTCACGGGAGCTGTGTTCACCATGCTCGGCGAATTGGACGCGCTCCTCTCGACGGAGCGACGTTGCGATCATCCGCGATGCGAGAAAAATTGAACGTGACTTCCGCCCGCCGGGCGCCCGGATTCCGATCTCGACTTTGCGGGTTGCGAAGTGAAGGCGGCAACCTTCGAAAAGGGAAAGGCGTTGCATCTCCGCAACACCGGATGGTACTGACCGGGGGATTCGTGACTCACAGCCTGACAATCGGTCCGCCGGGTGAAGGCGTGGAAGGAGCAGACCGAGTGCTCAACCGGGCGTTACGGAGATTCACCCCACTTGAATCGAGCGTCTGACTGCATCGGTCCCTGCCCACCGCCCGGGTAGCCTACGTCAATATTCTGTTAATCATTCAGCGTCTCTTCAGCCGTTCTTCAGCTACAGATCAGCTTGCTCCGAGATCATCGGCGCATGACCACTGCACTACCTACAACTGCGGGCGTTACGGCGGCGGCCGGCTCGGACCATTTTGGCGGTCTGGCGGGAATCAGGCGGTTCAACCGATTCGAGCTCAAGTATCTGGCGGATCGTCGTCAGGTCGAGAGTTTCCGAACCGGATTGCCTGTCCGGCTCAACCGCGACCCGAATGGCGTCGAAGGTTTCTACCCGGTCTGGAGCACGTACTACGACACCCGCGATCTTCGCTTCTATTGGGAAAAGATCGACGGCCAACGCTTCCGCCGAAAACTCCGGATACGACACTATGGCGAACCGGATGGCTTGACGGAGACAACCCCTGTTTGGGTCGAGATCAAGCAACGGATCAATCGTGTCACCCAAAAGCGACGGGTTCGGATGCCGTATTGCGATGCTCTTCGACTCTGCCAAGGGTGCGAACCGCCGGCCTGCGAGCCGGGGGACGAGCCGGTGGTCGAGGAGATCCTCGTGCTAGCGGCTCAACTTCATCTGCAACCAATCTCGACCGTCGGGTACGTTCGGGAAGCATTCATCGGACGCGATGAAGACACCGGTCTGCGTTTGACGATCGACAGCAGGCTTCGCGGGCGGGATCGCGATCTTGATCTACGCGTCTCCGGCGAGAACCGCTTCATCGTCGTACCGCATTTGTCAGTAGTGGAGGTCAAGGTCAACGAACGCGTGCCCTATTGGATGACGGAGCATATCGCCCGTTTCAACCTCAGACTCAGCCGGCTTTCCAAGTACTGTCAAAGCGTGGAGGCCTTCGGCGCCGCGCCACGCTCGATTTTTCACCTCCCGGACTCGATGGAGTTCGAAGGCGAGAGGAGCTAAGCCCGGATGTCGTTCGATTTTTTCGATGGTTTCGAGGACCTGAGCGGCACGTTCACGGTTGCCGATGTCGTGCTGGCGATGCTGCTTTCGTTCGTCTGCTGCGCAGTTGTCGGCTACGTTTATAAGATCACTCATCGCGGTGTTTCCTATAGCCAGTCGTATGTCCAATCCTTGGTCATGATGGGCATGATCGTTGCCCTCGTGATGCTTGTGGTTGGCTCAAACATCGCCCGCGCGTTCTCGCTGGTCGGAGCGCTCTCGATCGTCCGCTTCCGCAATGCCGTAAAAGAGACGCGCGATGTTGGGTTCATTTTCTTCGCGATGGCGGTCGGGATGGCGGCCGGAACGCGCTTCTATACGCTAGCCGCGGGCGCAACCGGCGCCATAAGTGCCGCGATCGTGATCATGCAGCGATTCGACTTCTACAAACTCGATGTCAGCAGCCAGGTCCTCAAAGTCCAGGTTCCAGCCGGCGAGGCGTTCTCAGACCGTCTGAACGATGTCCTTCTGCGCTATACCACCGAATCGGAGCTTGTCAGCGCGGAAAGCATCCGCGCCGGTGCACTCACTGAACTGATGTACACCGTTCGTCTGAAGAAATCGGCGAAACCGGAGGAGATCATCGCCGCGATGCAAGAGCAAACCGGCGGTCAAAAGGTAACGCTGCTGACCGGGTACGACCAGACCGACCTGTAAGTCGAGAGAGGCATTCAACATGCATTCCCTGCGTTGGCGACGACATCGAAAACTTGTTGTCATGACCGTGTTTGGTCTGCTGGTGATGATCGGTGGATTCGGGACCAACCGGGTGACCGCGATCACGTCCAGCGAGCGAGGCGAGAGCGGCGCATATGTCAGCGCGAACTTTCAGGGAACGGTCGATTTGTTCGACGACAGTCTGGTGCATGAGGTCGAGGTTAGGTTCGATCAGGACGACTACGACCGGATGATCGAAACGTATCAAGATGAAGGAACGAAGGAGTACATCGAAGCCAGCGTCACCATTGACGGGATCACGATCGATCACGTCGGGCTGCGGCTCAAGGGCAACTCGACGCTGGGAGGCTTGCGCTCGAACGGGTTAGGTGGCGGTCCCCAAACACAAATCGAAGGAGTGCAGTCGGACCAGCAGAGTCAGTCGCCTGGGCGCGCTGAACAGAGTGGTTTGGGCGGGCGAACGGCAACCGCGCAAGGCACACCGGTTGCGGGAGCAAGTTTCGATGATGCCTTTGGTGACGACGCGGACCAACCGCTGGCCATCGGCGGCGACTTCGGTCAGGGTGGCCTTGGAGGCTCGGTTTCGGCAGACGATCCCAGCTCGCTGCCGTGGCTGCTCAAATTCGATGAGTACGTCAAGGGCCAGCTCTACCAGGGGCACGCGGAGATCGCGATCCGGCCCAAAGGCTCTTCCGAGGCCGGTCTCAATGAATCGCTGGCGCTTAATCTGATCGCCGCGGCCGGGGAGCCTTCCGAGCGATCCGCCTACTCGTCCTTCTCGTTGAATGATGGAGAGCCATCGCTTCGGCTGCTGGTCGAGTTGCCGATGGAGGAATACGCGCTCGACAACTTCGACTCGACCGGCGTGCTCTATAAGTCGCTGAGCACCGGTAGTTTTTCCTACCGCGGCGAAGATCCTCTCGCATACGCGGACTCATTTACGCAGATCACCCGGACGAACCAGCAGGATTTGCAACCGCTGATCGATCTGCTCAAATTCGTCGCTGAGTCATCCGATGAGGAATTCGCGGCCGAGATCGCGAATTACGTGGATGTCGAGTCGCTGGCGAATTACATCGCGCTTCAAGACTTACTCAACAACTTCGACGACATGTCTGGCCCGGGGGTCAACTATTACTTGTGGTACGACCTCGAAGCCGAGAGATTCACCGTTTTGACCTGGGATATGAATCTCGCCTTCGGACAGAGCGGAGGTTTTGGCGTGGAGACACGTGGGAACGGAGGTCAGTTCGGCGGAGACCAGGCCCCAGGTGGTGCAGGCGCTCAGGGACGCGGCGACTTCCAAACAGCTCCCGATGGGGCACAGCCGCCGGCGAACGCCCGCGATGGGAATGTAGTGGTGGGCGGATTCGGCGGCGGTGGCAATGCGCTGAAGGAGCGTTTCCTGGCGGCCGCGGCATTCGACGATCTCTACAACCAGGCCAACGCCACGATGTACGATGCGCTCTACGGCAATGGGCAAGCGACGGCGGAGCTGCAACGGCTCAGCGCGATCGTGGCGGCCAGTGGACTGGTCGATGCCGCGACCGTCGAGAGTGAAACGGCCTCGCTGCAATCATCGATCGACGCGAAGTCCGCGGCCGGTCCGAAGGCGGCTTCCTAGAGTTTCGTGAGTACCTCGGCGGCAAGGATTTCGAGTCCCTCCGTGTCGTCAACTCCTGGCCATTGGACGGTCAACTCGGTCACACCCGCCGCTCCGTAGGCCTTGATTCGGGTGATCACCTCGTCGGGAGTGCCGACGATCGCCGACCAGTTGGCTCGGAGCTGATCGAGGAGATCATCGAGCGGCATATGCGCGAATGGCGCGTAGCTCCGGAATCCCTGTACGCGATCTTCGAATTCTGCCGGCGTTCGACCGCAAACGATCCAGGCGTTCATCGTTCGACGGACATCCGCGGGCTTCCTACCGGCGGCGACAAGCATGTCGTCCAACAGCGCAGAACGTTCCCGGAACTGATCGGGCGTGATCTCCTGGGCATTCCAGATATCGGCGAATCGAGCGACCAGTGGCAACGTTCTGCGAGGACCGCTGCCGCCGATCATGATCGGCGGGCCGGAGGCACGGCGGGGTCCAATGAGCACTGCCTGCCTGAGCCGGAAGAACTCCCCTTCGAAGGTCGTGGGCGAGTCCGACCAGAGCAGTTCCGCGATGACGGTCAACCCTTCCTCGAAGCGACTGAAGCGCTTGGGTAGGTCTCCGAGGTCATAGCCGTACATGGTGTGCTCGCTCTCGTCCCAGCCGGTCCCGAGTCCGAGCACCATCCGGCCGCCGCTGAGGTCGACGAGTGCGGCCGACTGACGGGCGAGCATCACCGGATCGCGCACGGAAAGTGGCGCGACCATCGGGCCGAAGCGCACCCGTTCGGTGTTCTCGGCGAGATGCGTCAGCGCGACGATGAGCTCCAGCGACGGCTGATCGGGCGGGCTATTCAAGAGGAAGTGATCGGAGAGATAGAGACCGGCGAAGCCAAGATCCTCGACGCCGCGGACGAGCCGCTTCCACAACGGCCAGGTCAGCCCAAACACGCCTTCGACGGATACTGAAAGCTCGACCAAGGCGCCTCTCACGGATGTTGGCCGGGGACCATTCGGCAGGATCCCAACCGGATTGCGTGAACAGGAAATTCGGTTCCGAGCATTGTAGCGTCGAAGCCGATCCTCATCGTTTGTGCACGGCCTTATCTCGCTTTTCCGCAACATCTGAGTATGCGCTCGGGACTTTTTCAAGCGTGTTCAGAACTCCGCTTGCTAACGTGGCAGAAGCGCGTTCCCAATGCGACGCGATTGCCACATCTATCGCCTGAAAAACATCACCTCCATGATGCTTAAGTCCTATCCTGCGATCACAGAAATGCTATTTGCAGTCAACGGAGAATGTCTGGGACGATCGAAGTTCCAATGGACGAGTCGAGCAGCGCGACGCTCCGGTTGGTCAGCGGGACCATGGATTCCGGCGCCTGGAGATACTCTGGAAAGTAAACATTCTGCAGATGGAAAGGGAGACAACGATGGACCCGATCCTGGAGGCAAAGGGACTCACTAAGACCCACAGCGCAGGCGAGGTGCCGGTTCCCGCCCTGCGGGGAGTCGACCTAACGTTGTTGCCGGGCGATTTTGTCGCCGTGATGGGACCGAGCGGTTGTGGCAAATCCACTCTTCTCAATTTACTCGGAGGGCTAGATAAGCCGACAGAAGGCGAAATCCTGCTCAGAGGGCATCGAGTTGACCGCCTCAGCGAATCCGCTTGGGCGGTGCTGAGACGGCGCAAAATCGGATTCGTTTTTCAGTTCTTCAACCTGATCGGGAACCTTAGCGTTGCCGACAACATCGAATTACCCGCTTTGCTGGCCGGCATGCCGTCGTCCGAGTGCAGGAAACGACGTCAGGAATTGCTCACCGAGCTCGGGATAGCCGACAAGTCCGACGCGGCGCCGAGCCAACTCTCCGGCGGACAGCAGCAGCGCGTCGCGCTTGCTCGCGCCTTGATCAATGTTCCCGACCTGCTCCTGGCGGACGAACCGACGGGCAACCTCGATTCGTCCAGCGCCGAGGATGTGCTGGAGATCTTGAAACGACATCACGAGCTCGGACAGACGATTCTGATGGTCACCCACGATGCTCGAGTTGCCGCCTTCGCGGACCGGATCGTCACGATGCGTGACGGCCGGATCGTCGAGGTCACGACGCCGGTCATCGTGCGGGCACCACAGACCTGGACCGAGGCGGTCCCGGCGGTGGTGGGAGGGTAGTGCCATGCTTCGAGCACTGCAGCGTAAAGCATTCGCCGACTTGCACGGACAGCGGCTCCAGGGCGCGGCGATTCTCCTCATTGTCGCGGCTGCTGCGGCCACCATGGTGCTAGCCCTCACTCTACAGGCATCGACGAGCAATCCATGGGAACGGCTATTTGACGAGACGAACGGGGCGCACGTCAATCTTTTCCTCCGTTCCGGAACGGACATCGCGCCGATTCTTCAGCTCGACGAGGTCGCGGAAACCAGTGGACCCTTTCCAACCATTGCTGATGCTCGAGTGATCCAAGGGTTGGACAAGGTGGAAGTCGACGTTTTTAGCTTTCCGGCCGAACCGCCCAGCGTGGAGCGGCCCAAGGTGACAGACGGGCGGTGGTTGCACGCCGGCGCCGAGCGCGAGGTTGTGTTCGACCGGGCTACCGCGAAAGACCTCGGTTTCGGCGTTGGCGACACCATCGAATTTCTCACCGCGGAAGGTAAGGTGCCGATGCAGATCGTCGGACTTGCGGTGAGCGGGAACTGGGGCGCTTACCCTGATTGGGATCCAGGTTTGGTCTACATGCTTCCGTCGTCGCTGTCTTTGCTCGAACCGGATTCCGAGAGGTGGGGATCCTTGCTGGCGGTCCGGTTGAACGATCCAGATGCGACCGAAGTGTTTCTCGATGACGCAACCGCCGTTCTTCCGGCGAACGCGATCGGAAACGCGACGACATGGCAGAAGGTGCGAGAGAACCTGGATTTCAACAATGCCATTTTCGTCGGCCTGCTTGGAACTTTCAGCTTCTTTGCCCTGATTGCCGCGGGCCTGGTGATCGCCAATGCAATTGGCGGTCGAGTGCTCGCCCAGGGGCGCGAGATCGGACTCCTCAAGGCGATCGGTCTTACCCCTCGGAGCGTCGCTCTGCTCTTCTTGATCGAGCACCTGCTGCTGGGCATAGTGGGCGCTCTGGTCGGGGTGGCCATCGGATTGGCGCTCTCCCCACGCTTACTCGCCCGGGCCGCGGACGTGCTGGATACGACCGCGTCGCCATCATTCGACCTTGTCTCGATCGCGGGGACGTTCATTGCAGTTCTGTTGCTGGTCGTGCTCTTCACGATCTGGCCCGCGTGGCGGGCCGGTCGGATTCCGACCGTTCGAGCCATCGCTACCGGCTCTGGTGTGCCGAGGTCGGGACGCTCCGCGCTGGCGACGATCGTCGCGCGGCTGCGCTTGCCGTTGGTATTCGTATTGGGCGCCAAAGACGCCTTTGCCCGTCGGTTGCGAGCCTGGATGACCGTAGCGGCGCTCGCCGTAACAGTCGTCTGTGCGGTCGGCTCGCTCGGCGTCGAAGCGACGGTCCGGCACTTGCTCGACGATCCGAGCGGAACCGGCGGGGCGCTCGATATGGTCATCGACCGCGGCGACTACCCCGACAGTGAGACGCGGCAGCTCCTGGCGGAACGACCTGAGATCCGAGCGATGATGACGACATTCGACGAGGATGCGCAGGCTGACGCGGGCCTGAGCACGAAAGAGGTTGAGATTCGGGCAGTCGGTGGAGACTACGAAGCGTTCATACCGCGCGTGCTCGAAGGCAGAATGTTCGCGGACTCCGGTGAGGCGATCGTGGGAAGCGGATTGCTCGATCTCCTTGAGGTGAGCATCGGTGACACGGTCCAAATCACGACTGCCGGACGTCCGCTCACGCTGACGATTGTTGGCCGCTTTCTGGAACTGAACAATGACGGAGAGGTGCTCACATTTGGATTCGACACGTTGTGGGATCAGGTTGATCCCAGCATTGAACCGGATGGCTATGGTCTCATGCTGGATCAGAAAACCGATCTCGACGCGCTGAAATCAGACCTGGTGCGAGCCTCGGATGATCGATTCGAAGTGACAATCATCGACTCAGAGAGCTTTGAAGATGACGTGAATCAATTTCGGATGGTGCTCGCGGGTCTGGCATTCACGCTCATGCTTCTGGGAATGGGCAATCTCCTCATCACGGCGCTTCTCGGCGTGCGCGAGCGCACGCGCGATGTCGGTGTGTTGAAGGCGATCGGTTGCACGCCGCGCCAGATCATCGGAACCGTCGTGGTTGGGACAGGCATCCAGGCGGTGCTCGGCGTGGCAATCGGAGTGCCGCTCGGACTGTTAGCGACCCGCGCATTGATGACGGCGGCGGTCGCGGGAACCGGATTCGGCAGTGAGTTTGGCAAGATGCCGCCGGCGAGTTGGCTGGTCCTGCTTGCGCCAGCAGTCGTGCTGCTGGCGATCGTTGCCAGCGTCGTGCCGGCCCGCCGAGCCGCTCGGCTCCGCGTCACAGAAGCGCTAAGGGCCGAATGAGCTGGAGCCCGCGAGCCGGATCAGCAACCGTGCCTCGGTGTCCCGGGGCGCGGGCTGGCATCCTTCGACACAAAACCACCAGGTCTTTGCCTGCTTCGATGTCACGGCAATCTGCTTGACATAGACACTAATGAGTTTATGCTCATCTCCAATCGTCACGCTTTCATAAACCAAACCGGTGGACGCCTTCTCTCTCTCTTTTGGAGGGCGAGCCATGGTCGGTCGTAAATTCGATCATCTGTTCAAGTCGTTTACAGCGCAAACCTCGACCCGGCGTGGGGTGATCGCGTTGATTGGCAGCGACGCGCTTGCCGTGATCGGAAAGCTGGCAGGCGACCGCGGCACATTCGCCCAGGATCTCGGAACTCTGACGGCCAATCTCTCGCCCCGAGAGGGGGCAAATATCCCGCAAGAGCGACACCGATTGTCCCGGTTTCTATTGGAAATGCCTGGGTACCGGGCATGGCGCGTTCTGCTTCGACACGCGGAGCGGAGCGACCAAGTGCGGTTCGCTGCTGGTCAATTGATCGGGAAAAGGCGAAGCGTGCAGAGCGGGCTCATGCACGAACCTGAGAGGCAATCCGAGGAACTGCCGCCAGTGTGGCGTTCAGTGTTTTGAAACCGACGTCTGCTGCGAAACCGGCTGCGCCGATCTGAAATCGAGCATTTTCGATTGCGGCAGCTGCGACAAGGTATGCGCCACCGGTCAAACGTGTTGCGACGGTCAGTGCGTCGATTTGAAAACCGACGTCAAGCACCGCAGCAAATGCTTCCAACGTTGCCCAACGGGAGAGGTTTGTACCGGCGGAAAATGCGTCAAGGAAGTTGGCTCGCTTCCACTGCCTTCCAATTTCGATCTCGTGGCGGCAACTGTGCGGCCGAGCGATCCGGGGCTCGACGGTGAGTGGCAGATCGCGCGGTCGGAGTGGACTGACGAGATCGAT
>CAYJPA010000047.1:0-45273 GCA_964371945.1 uncultured Sphaerobacteraceae bacterium
ATGCCCATATGAGATTCCGCACATGCCTCGTCGGTCTGAGGCGAAGCCTCGTTAGTTCGTATCTCATTCAACGATCGAGCGTGCGGTCCGTGTGGCCCCCGTTCCACGTTTACCCGTCGTTGTCACCAATCTCGACCAACTGCACCGCAACATTGTCAACCAACGCCAACAGTTCGCCGGCGAGCGGCTTGCTCGCCAGGCGGCGCCAACCGGTGGCCGGAACATGCCCCAAGACAACTGTCGATGCGTTCTCTTCCTGGACGACCGACGCCAACGCCGAGGCGACGCGCGCGTTCTGGACGATTCGAATCCTCGCTCCTAAATCCTCGGCAAGCTCGAGCGCGCGTTTCAGCGGCACTCTTCGATCTTCCGGCAACGCTTCCACCCCTCCGACCGGCACCACCGCAACAGCAACAAGTTCCGCCCGGAGTCCGTCGGCGAGCCGCCATGCCCGGCGGATGACCTGTCCGATTTCAGAATGCCCGCAAATCAGCACCACGATGCGTTCGGCCGCGGGCCAGACCGCGTCGATCGAATGCTCGCGCATGTAATGTTCGAGTCGTTCGTCGACCCCGGCCGCGGTTTGCCTGAGCGCCAGCTCACGCAAGGCGGTCAGATTTCCCGCTCGAAAGAAATTCTCCAATGCCTGATGAGCACGCTCCGCGGGATAGATCTTCCCGAGCTCCAGTCGTTCCAGGAGCCCTTCGACCGGAAGATCGACGAGCTGGACCTCCGTCGCTCCATCAAGAATGTGATCGGGGATCGTTTCGCGCACCTGGATCCCAGTGATGCTCGAAACAACGTCGTTCAGACTCAGCAGGTGTTGGATGTTAAGCGTAGCGATGACGTCGATGTCCGCTTCGCGCAGGATTTCAACATCTTCCCACCGCTTGAGTCTCGGTGACCCTGGGGCGTTCGTATGAGCCAGTTCGTCGACTAGAACAATCTCTGGTTTGCGCCGCAGGATCGCATCGGTGTCCATTTCTTCAACAGTCACACCGCGATAGTCGATGCGCGTTCGTGGGATGAGCTCAAGCTCGCCGATCTGTTGCTCGGTTTCCGCGCGGCCATGGGTTTCGACGATGCCGATGACGACATCGTGCCCCGCCGCAAGCAACCGCCGGCCTTCCTGCAGCATCGTATAGGTCTTGCCAACGCCGGGCGCCGCGCCGAGGTAGACATGGAGCCGTCCGCGGAGACGTTGCTCCTTGCGCATGGCCAGTCCGTATCGGCGGAGAAGATCTTCAGGATCGGGTCGTTTTGGCTCCTTCACACCTGACTCCGGTTCTTTGATGTCACCAGAGCAACTGTTACGAGCTCGCGGTTGGTGCCAGCTCGTCCAGCGCGATATTCAGCTTCAAAACGTGGACGCGCTCCTCGCCAAGAACCCAGAGCGTTTTCCCTTCGGTGTTGTCCTTGACCAGATCTCGGACCTGATCTTCGGTCAGGCCACGCTCTCGCGCCACGCGGGCGACCTGCAGCTCCGCTGCTGCCGGGCTGATGTGCGGGTCGAGGCCGCTGCCCGAAGCGGTGACGAGATCGACCGGTATCTGAGCGTCAGCGGCCAAACCGTTCTCGGCGCGAATAATCGCGACATCCGCGGTCACGCGATCGATCAGCGCCCGATTCGTCGGGCCCAGGTTCGACCCGGACGACGCTCCCGCGTCGTATCCCGACCCGGCAGCCGACGGACGCCCACGGAAGTAGCCGGCGATCGTGCTCCCGGTTTCCGCGTCGACGAAGCTCTGGCCAATCAGCTCCGAGCCGATCACAACTCCATCCTTCTTGATCAATGAGCCATCCGCCTTATCCGGAAAGATCACCTGGGCGATTCCAGTCATCGCGAGCGGATAGATTAGCCCGGTTAGCACAACCATCACGATGGTCACCAGAACCGCGGTACGAAACTGAGCAATCATCTGAATTCTCCAATTGTCTCGCCTCCCTCAAATGCTGGGGGAGGGGCAGAGGCGGGCTTAGGACAGACCAACGACCGTCAACACAAAGTCGATCGCCTTGATTCCAATGAATGGCGCGGCGATCCCGCCGAGGCCGTAGATCAATAAATTGCGCCGTAGCAGCGATGCTGCGCTCATCGCCTTGTAGGCGACCCCGCGAAGAGCAAGCGGAATCAGCGCGACAATGATCAGGGCGTTGAAGATGATTGCCGACAAAATGGCGCTCTCGGGGCTATCGAGCCGCATCACGTTCAGCCCGTCGAGGCGACCCTCGCCGCCGGCCGGGTAGGCCAGCACGAACATCGCCGGAATGATCGCGAAGTATTTGGCAACGTCATTGGCGATACTGAACGTCGTGAGCGCGCCTCGTGTCATCAACAACTGCTTTCCAATCGCGACAATCTCGATCAATTTGGTCGGGTTGCTATCGAGGTCGACCATGTTGCCGGCCTCTTTGGCGGCGGCGGTTCCCGTGTTCATCGCGACACCAACGTCGGATTGGGCCAGCGCCGGTGCGTCGTTGGTGCCGTCGCCTGTCATTGCCACCAACCGGCCTTCGGCCTGATGCTCCCGAATGATCCGGATCTTGTCTTCCGGCTTGGCTTCAGCCACGAAATCGTCGACGCCTGCTTCGGCGGCAATCGTCTGCGCGGTCAAGCGGTTGTCACCGGTGATCATGATCGTTTTGATGCCCATCGCCCGCAGCTCGGCAAATCGCTCCCTCATCCCCGGTTTGACGGTGTCCTTGAGATAAATCACGCCCAGGGGCAGGTTGTCCTCGATCACAGCCAGCGGCGTCCCGCCTTCCGATGCGACCCGGCGGGTCGCATCCAGCATGGCGGCCGGAAGTGCGCCGGTGAGCCGAGCGACCGCGTCGACTGCTCCCTTCATCGTGGAATGACCGTTGTATTTGATTCCACTCATGCGGGTTTCGGCCGTAAAGGGAACGAACTCCGCATCCTCCAGAATTCTTGAATCACCGCGTTGACCAAGCCGCTCGGCAAGAGCAACGATCGATTTGCCTTCTGGCGTGTCGTCTGCCAATGAGGATCGCATCGCGGCGGCAGCGAGCTGGTCTGCCGTGACTCCGGCGTTCGGGATGAATTCGGCCGCCATACGGTTGCCGAACGTGATCGTGCCGGTTTTGTCCAGCAGCAGGACGTCGATGTCCCCCGCCGCTTCGACCGCGCGCCCGCTCATCGCGAGCACGTTCCGCTGGACCAGCCGGTCCATACCGGCGATGCCGATTGCGGAGAGCAACGCACCGATCGTGGTCGGAATCAACGTCACCAGCAACGCAATCAACACGGTCAATGAGGCCGGCGAATCGGCATACCTGGAAATCGGTCCAAGGGTGACAACGACGATCAAAAAGATGATCGTCAAACCGGCAAGCAAGATGTTGAGAGCGATCTCATTCGGCGTTTTCTGCCGCGACGCGCCTTCAACCAGCGCAATCATGCGGTCAAGGAACGTTTTGCCCGGCTCAGCGGTAATCCGCACTTTCAGCCAGTCGGAGATCACCTGGGTGCCCCCGGTCACGGACGATGCGATATCCGTGCCCGGTTCCTTCAGCACCGGCGCGGATTCACCGGTGATCGCGGCCTCCGAGACGTACGCGACGCCCTCGATCACCTCACCGTCGCTCGGAACGGTATCGCCGCTCTCGATGAGAACGATATCCCCCGGCAGCAGCTCGGACGATGCGCGCTCCTGAATCCGGGCGCGGTCGCCGTTGACGAGGAGCTTCGCCTTCGTCTCTGTCCGCGCTTTGCGGAGCGAGCCGGCCTGCGCTTTACCACGTCCCTCCGCCATCGATTCGGCGAAGTTCGCGAACAGTACGGTGATCCAGAGCCAGAGTGAAATTGAGAGCACGAACCAGGTTTCGTCATCGCCGGATCCGAAGATGTTGCCGATGAGGATAATCGTGGTGATCAAGGCGCCGATTTCCACGATCAACATGACCGGATTGCGCCACATGAGGCGTGGATCGAGTTTGCGCAGCGACTCGCTAAGGGCGGGCTTGACGATTGCCTGGTCGAAATGGTTGCGTTTGGGCTGCTTTTTGACCGAGTCCCTGGAGGACGGCCACTGCTCGCGAGGCGGAACCGGGGGTCCATCGTCTACCCGTGTCAGCCGCGTGTCCATTCTCTTTCCAACATCCTTCACCCTTAGCGCTCAAGCCGGCGCGATGGCGTACCGAACGCGACAAGAGGTCAACGAGTACAGTTACTCATTCCCGAACGTCACGCCGTTGGTCATGTGAACGTGCTCGATGACCGGACCAAGGCTGAGAGCCGGGAAAAAGGTCAATGCTCCGACCACAAAAATCACACCCACAAGGAGCCCGACCCACAGCGGTCCCGTCGTCGGAAACGTTCCTGTCGTGGAAGTGGAGCGCTTTTTCGCCGCCAAAGAGCCCGCCAATGCCATGGCCGGAACGATGACCCCGAATCGTCCAATTAGCATTGCGAGGCCAATCGTCACGTTGAAAAATGGTGTGTTGGTACCCAGCCCGGCAAAAGCTGAGCCGTTGTTGCCGGTACCGGAGCTGTAGGCGTAGAGGATCTCAGAGAGCCCATGCGGCCCCGGATTGAACACGGTGTTGAGCCCCCACCCGGTCACCGCCGCGACCCCAGTGAAACCAAGGATGGAGAGCGGCAGTATCAAAATGGCGAGCATCGCCATCTTGACGTCGAACTTTTCAATCTTCTTGCCGAGATACTCCGGCGTCCGCCCGACCATCAACCCGGCGATGAAGATCGCGATGATTGCAAAGATGAGCATTCCGTAAAGACCAGAGCCAACTCCGCCAAAGATGATCTCACCGAGCTGGATGTTGACGAGCAAGATCATTCCACCAAGCGGCGTAAACGAGTCGTGCATCGAATTCACCGAACCGTTAGAAGCAGCGGTCGTCGCGACCGCCCATTGAGCGGAGAGCGGCACCCCGAAGCGAACTTCCTTGCTCTCCATGTTGCCGCCGGGGACGTCGTACCCAGCGATGGTGGTGCTCTGATTCGCGCCGGCGGTCATCAGGATCGGATTTCCGTCTTGCTCGGCCACCGTGACGCCGGCAACGCCGATGAAGAAGATCACGCCCATCGCGGCAAATAGCGCCCAGCCTTGTTTCGTGTTCCCGACCATTTTCCCGAATGTGTAGGTAAGGGCGGACGCGATGAGGAGGATCGCGAGCGCCTCTAAGAAATTGGTGAACGGTGTCGGGTTCTCGAATGGGTGAGAAGAGTTGGCATTGAAGAAGCCACCGCCGTTGGTTCCGAGCTGTTTGATCGCGATTTGGGCTGCCGCGGGCCCTTGCGCGATCACCTGTTCCGCCCCAATCAGCGTGTGCGCAACGGTGTAGCGATTGAAGTTCTGCGGCACGCCACGCGAAACGAGGAGCAATGAGACAACAATCGAGATCGGCAGCAGGATGTACAGCACGCCGCGAACCAGATCGACCCAAAAGTTGCCAAGCAGATTCGTCGATCGGCGGGAGAATCCACGAATGACCGCGATCGCGATGGCAATTCCGGCCGCGGCGGAGACGAAGTTCTGCACGGTGAGTCCGACCATCTGGGTCAGGTAACTCATTGTCGTTTCTCCGCCGTACCCTTGCCAGTTCGTGTTAGTCATGAACGAAACGGCGGTGTTGAACGAGGAGCGCTGCTCGACGTTCGGCAAATCTTGCGGATTCAGTGGGAGGCTGTGCTGCAGACGCTGCGTCATATAGACCACAAGAAATGCGATCGAGCTGAAGCACATTACCGCGACGGTGTACGTCGTCCAGCGCATCTCCCGCGTTTCGTCGACCCGGGTTGCGCGGTAAATTGCGCGTTCCACGGGCCGCATGACCGGCGACAGCAACGTCTTTTGTCCGCTGAAAACATGGAACATGAACGCGCCCAGCGGCGGTGTCAGTGCCAACAGAATGAGAAAATAGATTCCGTTTTGAGTGATTGCGCTCATAAAGCTCATCTCTCTCCGAAACTCGGTTTAGCGGCCGGTTACCGCGCCTTGCATCTTGCCGCCGAATCGAGTCCCTTTGTGCATCGCGGTCAAAAACGCTCCGGGCGCAACAAGGCATATACGAGATAGATCAACAATCCGCCGGCGATCAAGGCGCTGATGATTTCACCTGTACTCATCGCGTTCCCTCACGATTTCCGGCGTTCCAGGCTGAGATATGGTTCTGAAAAGACAGCACCCCCGACTTGACACGATTGACCGATCCACGCGAAGTGCCCTCGGACAACCTTTCCGGCTCCATCAAACCGGCCGGTTGACCGGGCACTTCTTGGCCGGCCATTTGTGGAAACGTCTGCTTCAAACGGAGGATCAGCGCGCTGTTCGTTACGATGAGCGCGAAACCCTTGGTCTCCGCGAGCTCGCGGTAATAGCGAAGATCGCTGTAGGTTGGCCGTTCGGGGAGCGCTATGTGGATGGCGGTAACACCCTCTTTGCCAACAAGACGCGATGCAGTGGCGACTAGCTCGAGGATGCGATCGTGTTCGCTAGAAATCTCTGAGGTGTACATGTGATTATTCCAACTCCCCTTCGGAGCGCTCAGAGTTTTTCGCAAGCTCGGATGTATGCGACACAACTTGCAAAGAACCCCGCGACGATCAAAAGCATCCAGCAGTCCAGCATTGATGCGCTCCGTTCATGAGGCCGGGTTGAAAGCCGAGGCAAGTCTTCGATCCTCGCGATCGCTCTGTGCTTTGCTGACCAAGTGCAGAAGCGCGTCCATCGGGAAAGGCTTGTGCAGTACGCCGAGCGGCGTGAACTCCCGGACGCGAGCGGCACTGGGCGGAACCGCGGAGAAGACAACCGCGGGAACATCACGCCCTTCGGCACGCAATCGTCGCAGCACATCCCACCCGGTGGCGTCCGGCAGATTGATATCCAGGCAAATCAAATCGTAATCGCGCTCGCCTGCCATTGACACCGCTTCGCCGCAGCTCCCGGCTTGATGGACGCGATGACCGTGCCCCGCCAGCGAACGCGCAAGCGTTTGCCGGAGTCGAGATTCGTCATCGACGATCAAAATAGACATTGCGTGCGGTTCCTCGTTCATCATTGAATATCCAGTCGCGGCACTCAGTCAGGTTCGAGGCCTTTCCGAATTACGATACGGAATTGCATATAAGGAGCGCGTTAATGGACGGCCTCCGCACATTAGAGAACTATTAGGGTGATCCGGTTAGCGCGAGATTGAACGCAGGCGGTCAGGAGGTCCGAAGTCGATAGCCGACACCGGGCTCGGTGACGATCCAGCGAGGGTTGGCTGGATCGGTTTCGAGCTTTTTGCGCAAGTAATTGATATAGACTCGTAGCTGCTGGGCATTCTCGGCGGCATATCCGCCCCAGACTCGTTCCAGGATTTGCCGATGCGTCAGCACGCGGTCCGGGTTTGCAGCAAGCACCGCAAGGAGATTGAACTCGGTTGGAGTGAGGTGGACCTCGTTTTCGCCGCTGGTGACGATATGCCGGGCGAGATCGATCGTGATCGTTCCGAACTTGACGATGGGCTCCGACGGTCCACCTGTGCGACGGAGTAACGCTCGCACCCTGGCCAGGAGCTCATCCATACCGAACGGTTTGGTCAGGTAGTCGTCCGCGCCAAGATCGAGCGCGGCCACTTTATCCCGTTCCTGACCTCTGGCCGACAGGACGATCACCGGCACTTTTGACCACGTCCTCGTTTCTCTGAGCACCTCGAATCCGTCGATACCGGGCATAACCAAATCGAGCACAATCACTTGCGGTTGGAATGCGGCGATTGTCACCAGGGCCGATTCGCCGTCTTCGGCGATCGAGACATCGTATCCGTGACCGGTGAGCGCGGTCCGCAGTGCGCGCCGGATTTGCGGTTCGTCATCGACGACGAGAATGCGTTCACCCGCCATTGAGATCGCCAATTGTGAGCGGGATTGTGAAGCGGAAAGTCGTGCCTTCTCCCTCGCGGGAATCGACCCAGATCCGACCGCCGTGCGCTTCGACGAGTCCCTTTGAGATCGTCAATCCGATTCCTGTGCCCGGAGCGCTCGAGCGCTCATTGACTCGATAGAATTTCTCGAACAAGCGGCTTTGTTTGGCTCTGGGTATGCCTGGGCCCTGATCAATGACCGCGAACTCGATCGCATTGTCAGCCCGCCGGACCTCGATGCGAATCGGAGTACCCGGTGGGGTGTACTTGATTGCGTTTTCGCAGAGATTCATCAAGACCTGGGCGATCTCGACATAGTCGAACCACAGGAGGGGAAGGTCGGGCTCAACGTTGAACGTGAACGGATGCTCGCTGATTCTAGGTGCCAATCGCTTGGCGACATCCGTCACCAATTCCGCGACGTCATACCACTCACGATCTGGCCGGAGTGCGCCGCCTTCGATTCTCGTCAAATCGAGTAGATTCCCGACCATCAACGTGAGCCGATCTGTCTCCTCGTCAATGGCCTCAAGAAACTCCGTTCTCGCCTCGGGCTCCCAGACGATAGAAGTATCGAGCAGCGAAGTGGCCGAGGCCTTGATCGCGGCCAAAGGCGTTCTGAGATCGTGCGACACCGCAGAAAGCAAGGCGGACTTAAGCTCATCCGATTGCGCAAGGACCGCCGCCCGGGCGGCCTCATCGGACAGGCGAGCCCGCTCGATCGCGAGCGCCGCCTGATTGGCGAAGCTGGTCAGAAGCTGCTCATCATCCGGTCCAAACCGGCCGCCACCCGGTTTGCCGGAGACGCCCAACACACCGACAACCCGTTCCTTGGTCGCGATCGGGAGGAAGAGCACGTCATCGTTGCGCTTGAGCAGTTGGGCTGCTTTCACCGCGGCGCCGTGTGGGATACGCACTCTGCGGCCGGCCGTGCTCTGCCCAGCGGGTGAGCGATGCTCCAACACCCAGGTTGCAATCGCAAGCTGCTGCCGGTCGAGCGGTTCGCCGGCGCCAGGCGGGAATCGAGCCCGAACCGTAAGCTGGTCCTCTTGATCCGGCAGCAGGAGCTGGCTCATTGTTGTGCCATAGACAGTGACGACCCGCTCCGCAATACGATTTAGGATCGAATCGAGCGTAACATCAGCGATTAGCGCGGCGTTCAACTCGTACAGTAAGGCGGTGCGCTGCTGTTCCCGCTCAGCAATCTCCGTGCGGGCCTTCATTCCTGCAACAAGCTGTCCTGTAACGATCGCGACGCCGAGATAGACGAAGAGCGCCAGTACATGATCCGTACTGGCTACGGAAAAAGTGTGAAATGGCGGTATGAAGAGAAAGTCGAAGAGCAGAAAGGAGATGACCGCGGCCACCGCGGCCGGCTTTGGACCGGTCAATAATGCGATGAGAAAAACGACCAGCAAATAGATCAGTGCGACATTTACCACGCCGAGCGCATCGCGAGCGAATAGCATCGCAATGGTCGACGCAGATATGGCGCCGACGGTGAGCGGGAGGCTGAAATGGCTGGCCGAGACGGCTTCGACATGTTCGCGAGCGTGCTTTGCCCATTCGACTGGGAAGTTCAGGCGCAGTTTTTTGGTGACGTCTGCCACGCTTCACGTCCGATGTTCATAGGCGCGCATGCAATCTCGAACCCTGCGTCGTTGATGCTACACGTACCGGCACATACTTGCCTCGTTGCAGCATGTTGACGCGCCACGGGACAGTCCCGATTATTGCTGCACGCGTACCGAATCGCTCTAGGATCCGCCCGTGCCAGATTGGACGACCGCCGACCGCAGCCGCCAGCCGATCCAGTTAGTCCCTCTCGAAGGGCGGGACCGGCTCGATACACCACTGCCCACCCCGCTGACGGGCCTGGTCGGCCGCGATTACGAAGTCCAATCAGTCATCAAGCTGTTGCGCAGCCGCGGCGTTCGCCTTGTGACGCTAACCGGCCCGGGTGGAGTCGGGAAGACCCGGCTCGCCGTGCGTTTGGCCACTGATCTCTCCAGCGATTTCCCGGCGGGAGTCGCCTTCGTGCCGCTGGCCTCACTGACCGAGGCCGCCTTCGTCCCGTCCGCGATTGCCCAGGCTCTCGCGGTCCGGGAGGGTGGAGGCCGGCCAGTGCGTGAGGCACTTCAGGCGTTTCTACGAGAGCGTCGCCTTTTGCTTGTCCTGGACAATTTCGAGCAGGTCGTCAGCGCGGCGCCGGTGATCACCGAGCTTTTGGTCGCCTGCCCGACAGTCAAAGCTCTGGTCACCAGCCGAACAGCCCTACGTGTGCTTGGAGAGCAGGAGTTTCCGGTCCCACCGCTGGAGCTGCCCGACCCCGAGCTCTTACCGCCGATAGAGGAACTTGCCCGGATCGAGTCGATCGCCCTGTTCGTTCAACGAGCCAGGGCTGTCCGGCCGGACTTCGTGCTCACGGCGGAAATTGCCCCGGTAGTCACCCAGATCTGTCAGCGCCTCGATGGGCTGCCACTCGCGATCGAGTTAGCCGCCGCTCGAAGCAAGACGCTCCCGCCACCCGCCCTGGCAGCACGTCTCACGAAGCGCCTTGAGCTGCTGACGAACGGGCCCCAGGATTTACCCACTCGCTTGCAGACGATGCGGGCTGCGATCGACTGGAGCTACGAGCTCCTGACGGTTCAAGAGCGGGCTCTTTTCCGACGCCTCGCCGTTTTCGCTGGCGGCTTTACACTCGAGGCAGTCGAGGGGGTAAGGACAAACCGTGCTGGAGAGTCAGCTTCCGACCCAGCTCCCCTTCTCAGCCCCTCTTCTTCTGACCCTATGATCGGCTCGTTACTTGATGGCGTCGCTTCGCTGGCGGATAAGAGCCTCCTCCGCCACCTGACCGGCGGAGAGGCCGAGCAGCGGTTCTGGATCCTGGAAACGATCCGTGAATACGCGCTCGAGCGTCTGGCGGAATTGGGAGAAGAAGAGGAAACGAGGCGACGCCATGCTGCCTGGTACCTGGCTATGGCGGAAGAACACATGCTGATCTTGCAGCGCAGGTCGGATCCCTCCCAGGCTATCAAACGTCTGGCAGCGGAGCACGACAATATGCGGGCCGCCCTTGCTTGGTTGGACAGCATCGGCGACGGCGAATCGCTTTTGCGCCTGGCGGGCGCGAACTTCATATTCTGGTACGTCCATGGTGACCTTCGCGAGGGATTGTCCTGGCTTGAGCGCGCGCTGAAACACGGTGGCGAAACGTCAATCGCGGTTCGGGCGCGGGCACTGTTGGGCGCCGGGATGCTTGCGCACTATGCGGCCGACGACACGCGCGCCGTACATTGGCTGAACGAGAGCCTCGCTCTCTACCGTACGATCGCGGATGGCTGGGGTCTGGCATTTGCGCTCACGATCCTTGGGATCGTTGCTGAGGACGCCGGCGACTACGATGGGGCCACCGCGCGTTTCACCGAAGGCCTCGATCACGCCAGGTCGGCGAACCACCCGGTCGAAACGGGACTCATTCTTTTCCACCTCGGCATCGCCGCGTGGGGACTGGGAGACCGTGATCGAGCGATCGGACTGCTGAACGAGGCGCTTGTCCTCCAACGAGCGGCGGGGGACCTCGCGTACGGAGCCGCCGAATCGCTCGCCTTTCTGGGGCTATTCGCCTGCGAGCAACGGGACTTTTCGCGAGCCATCGAGCTTCAACGGGAGAGCCTTTCTCTGCACATCGAGCTCAGTTCCAAAGAAGTCCTGGCGGTTAATCTGGCCAACGTGGCGATGTTGGCGGTGGCCAACCAGCGACCGGCAGTCGCAATTCGCTTCTTCGGCACGGCCGTAGGACTCCGGGAGGCGATCGCCAATCCATTCAAGATGCCAGAGCGAGCGGTGTACGATCAGGCGATCGAGGCCGCACAAAGTAAGATGTCCGATGACGAGTTTATGGCGGCCTGGGAGGCCGGCCAAGTGCGCCCTCTGTCAGAGGCAATCGAAGACGCGTTCGCGGCACTCAACGACCTCGAACGACAGGTGACTAGCATCACTTCGCCCTCGCGACCGGCATCCGCCACTCCACCCACCTTCGCCGGGCTCACCGGCCGAGAGCTCGAGGTACTGAACTTGCTCATCGTTGGGCTGAGCGATCGAGAGATCGCAGAGGCACTCTTCATCAGTCCTCGAACCGCTCAGGGTCACGTCGCCCATATCCTCACCAAACTCAACGTGGGCACGCGGACAGCGGCCGTTGCTGCATCTGTCCAGGCTGGCCTGCTCCCCGATCTGCCGCCCCGTTGACGCATCGCCATTACGTGCGTAATGGCTTCCGGTCGCTGGCCAAACTAGGTAACCGAAACACGTAATCGAAAGACGTAATCGAGACGATGCCCGTTGCAATCCAGCCGGGCAGTATCGACTCATGCTCGGTGACATCCGGGCGCCGGCCAGACTCCGCCGACCAGGAGTGCACCAATACATGAAATGGAGATACATTATGTCTCGTGAAGATCATCGCCCAAGAACCTGGTTCTCCACTGCTGGACTTGCGAAGGCAAGTGCTCGACGTCCCTGGATCGTTGTCATCACATGGATCGTGTTGCTGGTCTTTGCCGGTGTCGCCGCATCGGGCCTTGGCGATGCCTTTGCCACCGACGTGAACTTCACTAACAACCCTGAATCGGTCCGTGGAGACGAGCTCCTCACGGAACGACTGCGTGAAGGTCAGGACGGGCCGGTGACTGAGACGCTCGTCGTCCGGTCCGAAACCTCAACCGTCGACGACCCCGCGTTCCGAGCGGTGGTCGAGCGAGCGGCAATAGAGCTGCGGGCCATCCCCGAAGTCGTCGAAGAGGTAATCACCTACTACGGGGCCGTTGCAGCAGGGGGTGTCGGGGCCGATCGGCTGATCTCGCCGGATCGCCAGACCGCACTCGTCGCAGTGACGCTCGTCGGCGATGTCGTCGAAGCGAGCGAGCATGCTTCCGCGTACCTTGAGGTCATCGCTCGACAGGGCGGGGACGGTGTGCAGGTTTTGACAGTTGGCGATGTCTCCTCGTTCGAGGAGTTCAACAAGCTCGCGGGTGAGGATCTGGTCAAAGGCGAGGGGTTAGGGTTGATTGCCGCCCTGGTGATCCTCGTCGTTGTGTTCGGCGCGCTCGTGGCCGCTGGCGTGCCGATAGCGCTCGCCGTCGTATCGATCTTCGTCGCCGTTGGATTGTCCGCCGTGCTCGGCCGGCTGATGGATCTCTCGTTCTTCATCGTCAACATGATCACCATGATCGGCCTTGCGGTCGGCATCGACTACGCGCTCTTCATCGTCTCTCGCTATCGCGAAGAGCGACGACGAGGGCACGCCAAACAGGAAGCAATCGAGCTCGCGGGTGGAACCGCGAGCAAAGCCGTGCTTTTCTCCGGCGGCACGGTCGTGCTCGCGCTGCTTGGCATGTTCCTGATTCCGACCGTGATCTTCCGCAGCCTCGGCGCGGGTGCGATCCTCGTCGTCGTGGTCTCGGTAGCAGCGACGCTGACGCTGATTCCCGCGCTGCTCAGCCTGCTCGGTGACAAGATCGACTGGCCCCGGAGACGAAGCTACGACACCGCAACTATGGCCGCGGCGCAGCGGGCGTACGATCATGAAACGATTCACGCGGGGTTCTGGGGCCGCGTCACGCGCCTGGTGATGGCCCGTCCAGTCGTCTGTGTCGCGATCGCATCAGCGCTTCTCATCGCCGCTGCCCTGCCCTACAAAGATCTACATCGCGGCCAGGCCGGTGTCGAATCGTTACCCCAGAGTGATCTCCGGACCGCATATGAGCTTTTGATCCGCGACTTTCCCGCCGGCCGCCTTGCACCGGTCGAGATCGTGATCGATGCACCGCGCACCGATGCGGTGGAGGAGGGAATCGAGCGGCTCGTCGTCGCCCTGACTGATGATCCGGTGTTCGGTCCGGCGGAGCCAGTTCAGTGGAACAGTGCTGGAGATCTGGCACTCCTGCGCATCCCGCTCACGACCGATGCAACCTCGCTTCAGTCCGTCGACGCTGTCGCATCCCTGCGGGATGATCTGATCCCAGCGGCCTTCGCCGGCACCCCAGGCGAGGTGCTGGTCGCCGGTGCGCCGGCCGAAAACGCGGACTTCGAAGCGGTAGTGAATCGCTACACGCCGATTGTGTTCGCCTTCGTGCTGGGCTTGAGCTTTTTGCTGTTGCTGGTCGCGTTCCGCTCGCTCATCGTGCCGCTCAAGGCAGTGGTGATGAACCTCCTGTCGGTCGGTGCAGCGTACGGCCTGCTTGTGGTCGTGTTCCAGAAGGGATATCTCCACAACTTCTTCGGCTTCGCACAGACGCCGACGATCGAAAGCTGGATCCCTATCTTCCTCTTCTGCGTGCTCTTCGGCCTCAGCATGGACTACCACGTCTTCTTGCTTAGCCGAATCAAAGAGCACTACGACCAGTCCGGGAACAATGCGGAATCAGTCGCGGTTGGGCTGCAATCGACCGGGAAGATCATCACCGGGGCGGCGCTGATCATGCTTGCTGTCTTCTCCGGATTCGCCAGCGGTCAGTTGGTGATGTTCCAGCAGATGGGCTTCGGTTTGGCGGTAGCTGTCGTGCTCGACGCGACGATCGTCCGCTCGGTTCTGGTGCCGGCGAGCATGGCACTGCTCGGGGACCGCAACTGGTATCTCCCACGCTGGTTGACCTGGCTGCCCGACCCGCGGACCGAAGGGACGCCAGTTGGAGCGCACGTCAGAGCTACCCCGACCACGAGTACGGCGGACTGACGGCAGTTTCGGTGAACGAAGCGGCCAGCTGGGGAGACTCCCAACTGGCCACTTCACCGTGTTGGACGATTCGCAACTCGAACGAGTTCCGCTTGACTCGATCGGCTATTTGCCGATGCAAAATCGATTGAAGATCTCGGTCAGGACCGCATCATCGACAGCTTCGCCGGTGACTTGTCCGACAGCATGCAACGCGGTGCGAACATCGGATGCCAGAAGATCGAGTGGATAGCCGGCCGAGCGCGAGTCCTGCGCGGCGCGAAGATGGCTCGCCGCTCGATCGAGCGCCGCGTGCTGGCGAACGGTAATAAGCGATGGTTGCGACTCCGTTGCGACACCGCCTCTGAGCACTCCGACAATCGCTTCCTCGAGGTCTTCAAGCCCCTTGCCGGTTTGAGCAGAGACCGCGACGACAGGCGCTCCCGCCAAGAGCCGAATGACGTCCGATTGATCCATTTGCGCCGGTAGATCGCATTTGTTGATCGCGATCACCGCGGGTGCTTCCCCTGGGCCGGCCGGCGATAGACGATTTGCCAGCGTCTCCCCGACATGCATGTCCTCGGCGGTCGGTGCGACAGAGCCGTCGAGCACCAGAACCGCGCCGGATGCGGCGCTCAGTGCCTGGCGGCTACGCTCGATCCCAAGTTGCTCGACGAGATCGCCGGAATCGGCGATCCCCGCGGTGTCGAGCAGGGTCACTGGAATTCCCCGTAGGTTGAAGGCCTCCGCGATAACGTCGCGGGTTGTGCCGGCGATTGGGGTCACGATCGCACGATCGCTCCGGAGCAGCGCGTTCAACAGGCTGCTCTTGCCGACATTCGGTCTCCCAACCAGAGCGACCTGCGCCCCTTCCCGGTAGAGTCGTCCGGCGTGTGAGCCGGCGATGACCTCGTCAAGCGTGGAAATGGCGAGCGCGAGATCGACGTCGACATCGGCGGGCGGAATCTCGTCCTCGGGAAAGTCGGCAGCGGCATCGAGGAACGCCAGAAGACCAACGATTGCATCGCGTGCGGGCTTGAGGCGCCGGGTGAGATCGCCGGCGAGATCCGAAACAGCCAGCCGCAGCCCTTCCGCGGTCCGCGCGGAGACAACATTGAGCACCGCCTCCGCCTGCGACAGATCGAGTCGTCCGTTGAGAAATGCCCGAAGGGTGAATTCTCCCGGCTCCGCATGACGAGCGCCCGCGGACAAGACTAGGCGCAACGTCTCTCGCACTGGGACCGGACCGCCGTGACACGAAATCTCGACCGTGTCTTGCCCGGTGTACGTGTGCGGCCCCGCCATCCAGGCGAGCAAGACTTCATCGACAAGGGAAGCAGTTGCCGGATCAACGATCCTGCCAAAGATCAAGCGATGGGATGGCATCGTGCGGAGATCGAGCGCGCCGCCGCGTCGACCACGACGAAAAACCGCTCCAGCAATCTGTGCGGCGTCGGGTCCGCTGATGCGCACCACGGCAATCCCGCCCTCGCCGGGAGGAGTCGCTATCGCGGCAATCGTCGCATCATCAATCATTGATTTGAACCGTACGGAGTCGACAAGACGACGAGTCGACTCGTCGTCTCAACGTCGTAGCGGGCGTTCTTCCGCATGTTTGAGAAATTCTTCGATCTCGGCCCTCGACGGGATACCGGTTGCCCCGACGCCCCTCAGGCTCAGGGCAGCGACGGCGTTCGCATAGCGGCCGGCCGTGATCGCTGAGACAATTCTGTCCGCGGCTTTCGTGAAAAAGGCAGCGGCGAAGGTGTCCCCCGCGCCCGTCAGATCGACGGTTGACACTTTGAATCCAGGCAGATCGACGCGTTCGCCCCCGTAAAGAACGCGCGCACCGTCTTCTCCCATCGTGATCACGCCCAGGCGGCGAGCGCCGACCTGTTCGACCACGTCGCGGGCGAGCGAGATCTCTTCATCGCTAACCACGATCGCATCGATCCGGCTCAGGAGCCCTCCAGGCAGGCGAAGCGGGTGCAGCTTGACCCGGCCGCCAGTCGCCCTCGGCCAGTCGCGCATCCATCCTTGTGGAGTGGCGCCGAGGAATTCGGGTGTCAGCGCCCCAGTTTGCTTGGGATCGATCTCCTGCGCAATCGGACCGAGGTGAACCAGTTTCGCGTTCCGCCAGTGTGGAGGAAGACCGCGCAGGTCGATCGGTCCGGCCCATTTTGGCATTTTCTGCTCGCGACGGCCGGCGTTGTATTCGTTGACGAAGATCGTCGGAGAGTCCGCTTCTTGCACGATGATGCTGATCTCTCCGGCATACTCATCAAGGGACGGAACGATTACGTCACCGATCGTTTTGCCGTAGTTGCCCCGGGTGAGAACGCCGACCCGCCAACCGAGCCGGGCAGCGGTCAGCGCAGAATAGAGCGCGGTTCCGCCCAGCACCGCCGAACCGTCGGGCAGCAAATCGGCGCAGATGTGACCGATCACCAGGTATTCTGGGGTGCGCGTAACCTGCATCCCGGAAAGCTTGCGGGCATCGCTCAACGCCTGGCGCGGCGGTTCCGGCTTCTGCTTCGGCGGTTGCGGTCCTCTTCCGGGCACCACGGATTTCACGTTTGTGACGCGAGCATCCGCGTCAGGCACGCGGCATCACCGTGATCCGCCGATTCATGCCTTCACCGGTGCTCTCGGTGTGCACCTCTGGGTTCTCGCGCAGTGTGATGTGGACGATCCGGCGTTCGTTTGGCGGCATCGGCTCGAGCACCATCGGACGTCGAGTGCGCGCGACCTGCCGGGCGACTCGTTCCGCGAGGCTGATCAGCGACTCCTCGCGGCGAACGCGATAGCCCTCGACATCAACCACAACACGGGTCCATTCGCCGATTTTCTTGTTACAAAGCAGGTTGACCATGTACTGGAGCTGCGAAAGATTATCGCCGCGGCGGCCGATCAGCATCCCGAGATCGCGGCCAAGGATGTCGATGAAGATGGTCGGCGGATCGTCGGCGGTAACCGCCATGGTCGATGGATTGTCGACCGCGATCGCATCGGCTTCGACGCCCATTTGACTGAGCAGCTCGCGGACAACGTCCTTAACGACCGCTTCATCCGGGGTGTCGACACGATCGAGATTGATCGTGCGTTCGCTCGGGCGATCCGGCCGTGGCGCGGCGCCTCTGCTCGACGGCCGGTCGCCCGGCACGCGTCGGGGCCCGGGCGGGCGACGCGCGCCACCGGCGCTCGGCGTCGGTTGGGAAGCTTTGCCCTTCGCGGTCACCCGGACGAGCGCCTCGGCGTCCTCATCGGGTCCCGCATCCGAGAGCACCTCGATATCGACCGCTTCGCGCGACAGATCGAGCTGCTCAAGCGCGAGGCGGATCGCCTCCTCGACAGAATATGCCTGAATTTCTACGCTGGTCATGCGCTTCGAATCCATCGGGGTCCTCGCTCCGTTGCGTCTGATGCGCGTCATTCACCGATTTGCGATCGAGTCATTCACCGATGGCACAACGGGATACTCCGGTCACAGATCACCCACTAGTGTCGCTCAAGACTCGCCGGACGGCCGGTTAGGGCGTGATTTTCTAGGAACCACTCGAGCGCGTGTACCGTTGTTCGACGTTTGCTCCTCGGGTCCGCCCGGCGTTTCTGCCCGTACCGCGTTTTCGGCCAATTGCGCTCGCTGGCGTTGCGTTTTTGCCAACGGCGAGTTCTTTTTCACTGGGCGCGGTCCCTTTGGAACGCGCGGTTCATCGCTTGAAGACGATGTCGACGATCCACTCGTTGGTTTGCCGCCGCGCGCGGCTTGCTGCGCCTGCGCTTCTTCCATCCGCTTTTGTAGCCACCCCATTGCGCCGGATTTCGCCGGCGCAGAACCGTCACCGGTGACGACGACCATTTCATCGAGGTCTTGAGGGGCGCGGTAGCCTAGCCGCTTGTGTTCTGGCAGATCGGGCAGATGTGGGACCCAGTCTTTCAGGCTGCCCCATCCGGTGATGAACCATTGCTGGAAGACGGAATAGACGCTCTGCGTCACCCAGTAGATGACCGGGCCCGACGCGAAACCCCAGCCGAAGACGACCACCATCAGCGGCATGAAATTCATCATCGTGTTCATCATGGCCTGCTGGGGATCGGTGATTTTCCCCTGGTTCTGCGGGCGCATCATCTTCGTCTGAATAAACTGGAACAGACCTGCAAGTATCGGGAGGACGTAGTAAGGGTCATTTTTTGCCAGGCTATCAAGCCACAAGAACCCTTGATCCCAATATTGGGATGGCACGAATGGAACATTTTGTTTTTCGGAATACTCCGACAAATGCAGAATTGCCCGGTAGAGTCCAAAGAAGATTGGAATCTGGATGAGCATCGGGAGACAACCCGCCATGGGGTTGATGCGATGCTCGCTGTACAGCCGCATCGTCTCCTGAGAGATCTTCTGGCGGTCTTTGCCATGCTTCTTCTGCAGCTCTTTGATCTTAGGCTGCAGCTCCTGCATCGCCTTGCTGGAGCGAATCGACTTCACGGTCAGCGGCAGGATGAGCGTTTTGATGATGATGGTGAAAACGATGAGCGCCAGTCCAGCGCTGTGGAACGTCTCGGCCAACAAGTCGAGCGCGTGCTCGAGACCCTTGACGTAGTTGTCCCAAATCGGAATCGCGGCGACGACCGGCGATAGATCGCTGAACAGACTCAACACGAAGTGCAGCCTCCTCCCGCGACGGCGGGAACCCGAGCTCCATGTCGTTTACGAGCACCGTGGAGCAGACGGGTGGCACGACCGAACGTCAAATCAGCACAAAACCGCAAGCATGCGATGAGCATCGGCGGCAGAACACCTGGTTCGCGGGCAGTCCCGCTCCAGGAGGCAATCGAAGCTTGAAGGTACAGGGTCGACTCGCTCTCAGAACTAATCAACGGCAACGCGATATGGGCGGCACCACGCCACCCATTATCGCAACGCCTAAGCATACGGTTTTAGAGGGCCAAACGGCGAATTCGCATTTGGACTCGACGCTCGAGCTGGAATCCGCCGACCCTCGTTTCGTTGTCATTATGGCACCGGATCGTATCCGCCTTTACCCCACGGGTTGCATCGACAGACCCGCCAAACCGCGAGACCCACTCCTTTGATCGCTCCGTGCTTCTTGATTGCCTCATAGCCGTAGTGAGAGCAGGAGGGTTCGAACCGGCACGAACGCGGCAACATGGGGGAAATCACGATTTGGTACAGGCGAATGAGCCACAGAAATGGGTACTTCACATCGCATTCTCCAGCGACATTGTACGTGACGGAATCGGGGAGTCGACTAGTCGACTAGTCAATTAGTCGACTCACTCGGGAGTGCCGCGGGAAAAACGGGCTCTTCTTTGAGCAAGCGCGCCCGGCGGACAATGCGCTCGAGTGAGGCGTAGGCAACATCGAGACCGGTCAATTCGGCGGTTCCGCCGCGGAGGATGATCGCGATGTCGTAGCCAAGGGCGAGATGCGGGTGGAGGTACCGGATCGCTTCGCGCACGAGTCTCTTGCAGCGGTTGCGCTCGTGGGCCTTGCCGATCTTCTTGCCGGCGATGACGGTGTAGCGATTCTTGGCGGGATCGGACTGGTTAGCCAGAATCCGGGCGACTAATGGGCCGTCGGCATACGCCTTGCCCTCTCGCCTGGTTTGTTTGATCTCGCGGTCCTCGCGTAAGCGGAGCTCGCGATTGACCATGATAGGCCCCTAGCAGAGAGCAGCTAGCCGCTAGCATACGAACGAGTACCTCGTCACCTAGCGGCTTGCGGCTCAAGGCTCCGAGCTACTTGTTCTGCGTGAACTTACCTTCATCCGAGACGGTGAGCTTCCAGCGTCCCTTTTTGCGGCGATTCTGCAGAATGTGGCGGCCGTTTTTGGTTGCCATCCGCTCCAGGAAGCCGTGTACCCGCAACCGCGGGATCCGCTTCGGTTGATATGTGCGCTTCATCGAATGCTCCTAATCCCGGCCGGTTACCCGCGACCGCTCGCCGCGGTTCCGGCGTCTTGCCCAACCTGGAAATGGCTTAACACAGAAGAACCGCTGCGACGCGCACATCCGCGCCACCGCAACGGCCGGAAAGCCAGTATACGAATGAGCGATCAAGGGTGTCAATCTGAGCAAAGGGCAACGTATGAGAAATCTTGTTCTATTATGACCATCGGAACACGAGGTTCGAGCGAATCCGCTCATGAAGGGACATTGACATCGATGCTGACGGATGCAATTCGTGGACTTTATGAGTACAACCGGTGGGCGAAGCTCCGTCTGCTCGAGCAGGCGGCCGAGCTGACTCCCGAACAACTGCATCAGCCCGGGGATGCGGGGCATGGTTCTTTCCGGGACACAATCCTGCATCTCATGGAAACGCAACGCGGATGGAGCTCCTGGTGGGACGAATCGATGTCGCCGATGGAAGCCTATACCTTCGTTTATGATCATTCCGATTATCCCGACGCCGAATCCCTGCAGGCGGAGTTCGAGCGGCTTTCGGGGGCAAACGCGGCGTTCATCGATTCGTTAAGCGACGAAACGATCGCGCGTGACTACACGTTCCCGCTGCCGAATGGCTCCGTGTTCCGCCTTCCACTTTGGAAGATGATGCTGCATGTCGCGAATCACGGCACACAGCATCGAAGCGAGGCCGCGGCGATGTTGACACAATTCGGGCATTCGCCCGGTGACCTGGACCTCGTCACCTTTTACAATCCAGTGAGTCCCGCATAGTCCTGCCGTGGAAAACCGGCGCCCGGAGTTTGAACCTCCGAAAAAAGTCGGCATGAGCCCGATGACCAATCACACCATTGCAAATCTCGACCAACTACTGGCCCTATAAGACCCGCCGGCAGAGCGCGCGCTACGCGAAGTCGTTGACCGTCTGGACCGGCACTGCCGGGCATTCATCTCCGCGTCTCCGTTCATGCTGCTGGCGACCTACAGTCCGGCGAACGGAACGGACTGTTCGCCTCGAGGAGATCATCCCGGCTGGGTCAACGTCGCCGGCGATCAGACCCTGTTGATCCCGGACCGGAGAGGCAACAACCGGATCGATAGTCTCAGGAACATCGTCGAGTCCTAACGGGACGGGTTGCTCTTCATGGTTCCCGGCGTGAACGAAACGCCGCGTGTAAACGGGAGTGCGCGCCTATCGGTTGATCCAGAGCTACTGGCGCGGTTCGTGGTCGAGGAGAACGCGCCGAAGAGCGTCATCGTTGTGACCGTGATCGAGGCGTTCATCCACTGTGCCCGCGCCCTGGTTCGATCCGATCTCTGGAACCCGGCCAAACATATCGCGCGCGAGGACCTACCCAGCATGGGCACGATCCTGGCCGCGCGCACGTGCGGTAAAGTCGATGCAGGAAGTTACGATCGAGAAGCCCCAATCTTGATTCCGAAGACGCTCTACCAGGTGAGCTCGTCCGCGGGCACGACGCCGTTTCCGGACAGCTCTTCGACTTCGAGCTCGTCGTCCGGTTCAGCGATGACGAACTCGATCTCGTCACCGTCGCCGCCGACCGAAACATCGAGCATCATGCCGTCGAGCGCGAGGGCGAGATCGTCCGCAACGATCACGACGACCTGACCCTCCTGTTCGATCACGTTGTCGCCTTCTTCGATCTCAGCAAGGGCGAGTCCCAGACTTCCGTCTTCTTCGAGGTAAAGGAGGATCGACTCTTCTTCGGTCGCGTCGCTATCTTCTCGCATCGCGGCGAGTGCAAGCAGCGCCCGATCCGTGACGTAAAGCATGTCTCCCCCTCACTTGCGGCCGGCCAATCGAATGGCAATGAAACGAGGCGGATCCACTAGGCAATCGCCCAGCGAATCCGCCCCGCGTCGCGAATCAGCGAATTCTAGTAACGGCGACTCGTCTGCCGTTCCTGGAAGCACTCGCGGCAGTAGACGGGCTTGTCGCCGCTTGGCTCGAATGGAACCTCGGTCGACTTTCCGCATGCGGAACAGACGGTTGGAAACATCTGGCGTGGTCCGCTGCTATACCCACGGCCGCCGCCTCCGCCGCTACCACCATAACCACCGCCGCCGTCGGCATTTCGCTGCGCTTTGCGGGCTGCCCGGCACGATGGGCAACGTTGTGGCTCGGAGAAACCGCGCTCCGCGTAGAAGGCTTGCTCGCTAGCAGTGAAATCAAATGTTGTGCCGCAATCACGGCAGGTAAGAGTACGATCGCTCATCGAGGGTGTGGTCCCTTCAATTGGTTCCTGGCTGGGGACATCCCCAACCTCATGTCGAGAACTCCGTCGTTCTCGCGATAGCCACGCGTCGTCGGCCCTGGCCGCGCTGCCCTTGCGGTGACTTTAGACGCTGGCCGGCGACGCCGGCCGATGCTCACCCACACTCTCTAGCGATGCCGGAATAAGTCCAGCCGCAACCGTGATCACGCGTGGACAGGCTCCGACCCAGGTGACCCGGATCGGTCGGCGCGCGATCAAGTTCGAAGTCGACGTCATTCACCAACTCTACCAGTCGTTTCGAAACGGCTTGGCGGAGTTGCCGGCGTCGAGGAAAGGAAGTGGGCATGCAGTCAGTCCGAGCGCGGGGCATCAGGGGCACTCGGTCATATCGGCGGTTGCGATCTCGTGGGCGAGCACTGGGGCAAAGCTTGTATCGGACTCCCAGGCATCGTCAGCGATCGAGGACCGGCGTCGCGTTTCGCCGCAGGCGCGAATGACGTCGAGCGGATCTGGCAGATGCTCCAGCAACCACACTTTGAGCGCCGCGCGATCCTCTTGGGCCAACCACCCGGTCAAGTTGTTCTGGATTTCATTCAGCGCGGCCGGGAGCTGATCGCGAGTCAGTCCGCTGGATATGATCCAGGGTTCTTCTCCCGCCTCGACCGCTCCCGAGCGATTGCAGCGGAGCACGATGAGGCACCAGAAGCGCGGTTGATTGGGATCGCGAACTGGAACGATCCGGTAGAGTCGAGCACCGTGATGAGGTTTGAGCACAATGCTCAATCCCTCCGGGGCACGGGGCGCGATGACATCAATCTCGCCGTCGATCACGGGTATTACCCTCCCCCAGGTATGTATCCGGGCGGGCGATTCTTCTGGATTCTGGATAAGGGAATCAGTCTCTTCGCGTGCACCGGACGAATCGTCACCTTTGTCCGTGTGCCAGCGACAGCCGGGTGCCGCAACACAACAGACTCAACCGCAGGCGACGCCGCCAAAGAGGCCTCGCAGCACGCGCCATTCACGGCTCAGACATGTGCCGACCCAATCGGCACAGCGTATTTCCAGAGCATACCATACTCGCTTGTTCATTTCTTGAAGCACTTTTACGAAATTACTCCCATACGTACAAGGCCATTCATGGAACCTCATGGCCGGGCGGAGAGAAACCTTCGATGCCCCAGTGGCACGACGCATGCATAGTGGCTTTCGGCTCGCAAGCGGACACAGCAGGAGGACCTATATCTGGGAGCCGTTGCTGAGCTTCGGTTTTTTTCGTCAATGAGGAGTGGCAAACCATGGGTCTCATCACGTGGATCATTTTCGGCGCCCTGGCAGGCTGGATTACGAGCATGATCGCCGGCACGAACAAAGAACAAGGATGGGTAATGAATATCGTCCTTGGCATCATCGGCGCGATCGTGGGCGGTATCGTATGGAGATGGATTGCGGATGACGGTTTCAGCATCGATTTCAGTGTTCCAAGCCTGATAGTCGCGATTCTCGGTGGCTTGGTCGTTTCGTATGCCGTGAAGTTCATGAAAAAGCGACGTAGGCACCACCTTTTCTCGAACGAGAACCGCAAACGAGCGTGGGACGACCGTCCGGCGGTCGTTTTCATGTTTCTTAGCGTTCACGGTGTTCGTTGGTCGTGACCTTTGGGCTATCATGTCGTCGTTGTGGCCCTATCGCGCGTTGATCCTCGATTGCCGCCACGACGTAGCATCATTGTGGGTGATCGGTAACGAACCGTCTCGCTCGAAGTCAATGCACCACCTACTGCTTAAGGAAATCGTGTGAACGACGATCGCGAATCAGCGGATAAGCGCGTTGAAGCCGAGGCCGATGACAACGATTCGACCTCGTCCCAGGGCAGCCAATCCGTAGGCGACGAAGTGAACGAGGACACCCTGCGCAATGCCGTGGGTGCTTATCTGCTAGACGCGTTGCCAGAGAGCGAGCGCTCAGCATTCGAGTCCTATCTCGCGCGCTCACCCGACACCCAGGAAGAGCTGCGTCAGCTGGCGCCCGTCGTCGCGCTGCTTCGAAAATTACTTGATCTTGATTCGACAAATGGCGCGACCGAGCAATCTCCTCCGGCTGAGCTCCGAGCAGAAATTCTGCGCGTGGTGAAGGCCGAGCAATCGCCTCGGGTCGAAGTAATCGAATCCGCCAACGCGTCGGATGCTGCTGGATTGGCAGTCTCGGAACGCAAGAAGATTATCCGGACCGCACCAGAAAGCACGGGCCCTCTCGGCCCGGCCAGAGCGCAGGGCCGCATAAGGAGCGGAGTCGCGACGACTCCCGGCGCCCGTCCGGCGCCCACGCCAATTTCACTATTGTCGCGTGCGCCCAAGGAGTGGCTGGTCGCGGCCGCGCTGTTGGTGATCGCGGTCGGCGGCATATTCTGGGCATTGGCATTACAGAGCCGGATCGACAGTAAGAACCGCGAGATCGCGGCGCAATCGGCGGAGATCGCTCTGCTCAGGCAGAACGCCAATGCATCCGCGTACACCCTCTCCGCGAGTACGGCAGATGCGGCTGCAGCGGGCGGCACATTGCTTTTTTCCCTTCGGGATCAGATCGGCGTGCTCTACGTTCACGATCTCCCGAGATTGGATGACGACCGCGTTTATCAACTCTGGTATTTGGACGACGATGTTGATGGCGCGAGGCCTGGCGGAACCTTCACCGTTGATCGGAATGGCAATGGGACGATCGTCGTTGCTTCGGACACGCCCACTTATGACGCGATCGCGCTAACTGAAGAGCCTGAAGGCGGGAGCCAGGGGCCAACAACCGCAATTCTCCTGCAGGGTGTGCTGGGCGGCGTTGCTGGGTAGAGAGCTGAACATTACAGGGCCGCCCGATCCACAAATGCGTATATATCAATTGGCCGGAGCGGTAGTGGTGCCAGCGTTGGCACAATTTGTGCCGCGCGGAGGTCAAGCGAGCTCGTCGGGCGCTATGATAAGCGTTGCCGGGGGCGGTTCTGCAGTCGCTCCGGCGGGCATTGACCGCTGGCAGGTGTTTTGCGAACAATACTCTTCAACAAGGAGAGCTGACGATTGGGTGAAAGCCCGACAATGCCGAAAGACGGATCCCGAGCCAAGCGCCGGATTCGCGCCGCTCGGCTTGACAACAGATTGTCGACCGCGCTTTGGCTGGTCGGACTCTCGATCTTCAGTTTTTTTCTCCACCTTCCGTTTTTGAATCTCCCCATGATCTCGGACGAAGGCGGCTACGCCTACGTCGCCCAGCGCTGGCTCGACGGACGCGGAACGCTGTATGACGACCTCTGGGTATCCAGACCTCAAGGCATCTTTCTCGCGTACGCGGCAATCTTTCATACCATCGGGACAAGCGTCGTCGCGCTGCGGATCGGCGCCTGGTTGATCGGGTTGCTGACGATGCTCATCGTCTGGCGCTATGCCCGCGCATGGGCCGGACCTCGCGTTGCGAAGCTGTCGGCTCTCCTCTTTGTCGTGATTTCGGCCTCTCCCGCCCTCGAGGGGTTCACCGCGAACGCTGAAGTCTTCATGGCGCTGCCGGCGGCCGGCGCGGCGCTGATTTTGTTGCGTGAGAGCAGGTCCGGTTGGCGAGTCGGATCGTTGATCGCGATCGGTGCGCTCGTTGGCGCCGCGACCCTGCTCAAGCCATCGGGAATCGTGATGCTTCCGGTCGCGGTCGCATTTGTGTGGATTGCGACCGATGCCTCGAGTCGAGTCGTCACGAAGCGAGCCGGTTGGATTTCACTTGGGTTCGGAGCGGCTTTAGCGCCGGCATTCGTGCATGGTTTTCTCGTCGGTTGGCACAACTTTCTTTTTGCATCGTTCACGTACCGCTTCTTTCACCAGAGCAGCGTATCGAACAGCGCGAGCCATCACGTGCATGCCCTGATGGATCTGATGGCACGCGTGTGGCCGGTGGTGGCCGCACTCGCGATACCCTTGGTCGCTCGGTGGTGGGTTCAAGGAGAGCGCCTGAACCGGAGTGTTTGGCCGGCAGAAATGTCGCAAGCCCGTGTTGGCATCGTCTCGTGGATGAGCGCGCGCCCTCAAATTGAACCGGGCGCGGAAGGCGCCTTGCTTCTCCGGCTCTGGATGATTGGGTGTCTGGTCGGAATCGCGATGGGCGGCGATTGGTGGTTCCACTACCTGATCCAGATTGCGGCGCCCCTCTCAATCTGGTTCGCGGCGACACTGCTGGATGTTCGCGCGCTCCTCGCCAAGCGAGGGCAATGGGTGCTCATTGCATCGGTCGCGATTTTGTTGATGGTGCCCTATTCGGTGGTCGCCAAGGGCAGCCCGACCGCAATCACCAAAGAGATCTATGGGCACCCGGGGTATCCCGATCAGATCCCGGTTGCGCGCTATTTGATGGAGCATTCGCCCCCGGGGACCCCGATTTTCGTCGCGTTCGATCAAGCCGCACTTTACTATCTGGCAGATCGGCCGTCGATCTACCGGTATCTGTACGATCAGGAGCTGCGCGCGCTGCCGCAAAGTCAGGCGGAGTTGATCGCGATCATCGAATCCCCGCAGCGGCCGATGTATATCGTCGGTACGAGAACCGGGGCGCCGTTGCCGGACGACGGACAGGCGTTCTGGGCGGCGGTTGGACGGCACTATCACTGGGAAGCGGATGTCAAAGGCGTGCCGATCTACCGGGCAAACCTCATGACCGCCCGCCGGTTCACGCCGGACGTGTGAGACCACTCGCCGGCCAGCCGACGGGACGACCAATCGATTAGTTTCCTGAGCTTCGCCACGTGCCGCCCGTTCACAGCCTTGTCGACCGGTCGATTCAGCGATTGGTCGCTTTGTCGTCTCGTCGCCTCAGAAGCGCCGCGTACATCCGGTCGTGGTAGCGGGATGGATGGACGTTGAGGAGCTCCGGTTCGCTGTAGCCGGCGTCGCGGGCGAGTTTCGCGAGCGATGCGAATGAAACGGGATATGGCACCCATCGATTGCCTGAATCCGTGTCGTACTCGACCAAGATAATCTGGCCGGTGGGTTTGAGACAGGTCTTCCAGGATCGCAACAACGAAACACGATCGCGGACAAAATGAATCGTGTTGGCCGCCTGGATGCCGTCAAGCGGGGGCAATTGCATTGGTTTGGTGAAGTCCGCCGTCACGGTGTGCAATGTAGATTCTGGGAACTGACGAGCGAACGCGGCCCGTTGCGTACGAAGCGCCGACGCATCGCGATCGATCGACCAGATTTCGACATCGGGTCCGGCGAGATCGTGAAGCGCCAGTGTGAACGCCCCGGTTCCGGAGCCGAAATCTCCCCAAACGCCTCCTTTGGAGACTCCATCGCGAACAAGACCGACGTGATCTTCATGATTCACTGCAATTCCCCATCGGAAATAAATTCTTGAAGCTTCTCCATCGCTGGAGATCAGTTGACCGTGTTCGCCGATCCGTTCAAGCGTGCCAAAAGCAACCAAGCCATCGCCGGCGCCTACTTCCGAGCTCGCTTCGCCAGGCGCAATTCGGGCATTCGCGAGCACCCAATCAGGTACCAATGCCGGACGGTCGACAGTGCGGAGAAGTTCTTCCTGTTTACCGACGGGCCGCCGATGTCAGAGCCACGCGGCCCAATGGTCGAAGATCGAAATCGGCTCCGTTTCGATATTTCTAGATTGATGGGCGGCGATTGGGGTTGTCGAGCCAGGGTCGGATTCGCTCGTAAGCAAACGCGGCCTGGAAGACGCTGACATCGTCGTACGTGCGACCGACAATCTGGATGCCCGTGGGAACCCCATCGCGGGAAAAGCCCGATGGCACACTCATCACGGGGCAGCGGCTAAGGATATTGAACGGGAAGGTCATCAGATGTTGAAAGACATCTTGCTCAATCCCGTTGACCACCGGTCCACGTTCAACATAGCTCTCGCCGGCTTTCAACGCCGGTAGCGCAATGGTCGGGCAGATCAGGATGTCGAACCGCTCCATCAATGCGCCGAGCTCGGTGTACATCGCGCCCTCGATCTCGAGACCACGATAAACGTCACCCGGTTGACCAGGTCCCATGGTCGTCGCGAATTGCCGCGTGTAGTCACAAACGAGATCTGGATACTCGGCCACCGCGGCATTGATACCGGCTCCCATGATCGACCCGAAGTGTGCGTCGGCTGCCTTTCGGATGAGTTCGAGTGTCCAGCCAAGGTCCACTTCCTCGACGACCGCGCCAGCCTCGCGAAAGGCTTCGGCCGCCGCGCGGCCATTCGCGGCGACATCGGCGTCAACGTTGTATTCGCCGAGATCCGGCGAATAGGCAATACGCCAGTCCTTGATGTCTCCAAGTTCTGTCGAAATCTCGAGCTTTGGCCGGATGGAGGTGATGTCCGCGGGGTGCGGACCAGCAATCACATTCTCAAACAGCAGGCAATCGGCGACCGTCCTCGCCAGCGGACCCACGTGGCAATAGTGATCGAGATTGAACGGCGCTTCCTGTGGAACCCGGCCATACGGCGGTTTGAATCCGACGACGCCGCAACACGACGCCGGGATACGAATCGAGCCGCCGATGTCCGAGCCGCTCGCCAGCATGGTTGTTCCAGATGCCAGCGCGGCCGCCGAACCACCCGATGAGCCGCCGACATCGAATGCGCTATTCCAGGGATTATGCGTCGTGCCCCAGAGTTTGGAATGGGTGAAGGGCATGCACGAGAACTCCGGCGTTCGGGTACGAGCATGCACGATGCCGCCGGCCCGCATGACGCGCTCGACAACAGGCGAATCGTGATCCGCGATGTGATCCTTGTAGATCAGTGATCCAAACGTATTCCGGCGTCCGGACTGCGGTTCTTCGTCCTTGATCGCGACCAACAGTCCGTCAAGCGCGCGCGGTTCGGGACCGTGACCCGCATATCGCGCTTCCGCTTCTTTCGCCTCCGTCAGAGCTTCGTCGAAATAAGTGCCGGCGAATGCCCCGATTCCGGGCTCCACGGTCCGCGCTTGATCGATGATCGCTTCGGCCAGTTCCAAGGGCGAAAGCTCTCGTGTACGGAAGCGGGCTAGCGCATCAGTTGCGGAAAGATAGGCAAGATCCGACACATCGATTTCCTTCTAGATTTCCGTATCTGGCGGATTCTATGGGCGTGGTTATTATTTCTTGATTGTCCCTGACAACGCAAACGAGCCGCCGGGTATCACGGCGGCCGGTTTGCGTTTCGGCCGGTTATTAGGCGCCGAGCACTTCTTCGATCGATTCGGAGATGACGCCGGCGATCTCGTCGCACTGTGACTGGTTGATGATCAGCGGCGGCGCGATCGCGATCCCGTCGTTCGAGGCGCGGACGATCAGTCCGCGCCTCCGGGTCGCTTCCGTCATTCGTCCGGCTACGTTCAGTTTCGGATCGAATTTCGCTTTGGTCGCTTTGTCCGCGGCGAACTCGACCATGAACATCAGCCCCTTGCCGCGGACGTTGCCGACGAACGACGTGTCGCCGGCCCGCCGCTGCAGTTCACCGAGCAGGTAGCTCCCCATCTTGCCGGCGTTTTCCGGCAGTTTCTCGTCTTCGATGATCTGAATGTTACGGATCCCGACCGCGCAGGCAACCGGGTGACCCGAGTAGGTGAAGCCATGCATGAACATGCGATCCGGTTCAGACATGACGTTGAAAATCTCATCTGAAACCGCCACTCCACCGAGCGGAATGTAGCCAGAGGTGACGCCCTTGGCGAATGACGCCATGTCAGCCTCATAGCCGTAGGTTTGCTCCCCAAACCACTTGCCGGTGCGGCCGAAACCGCAAATGACCTCGTCCGCGATCAACAGGATGCCGTGCTTCTCGAGGATCGGTTTGATCGCCTGCCAGTACCCGGCAGGCGGCACCACGACGCCACCGGCGCCCTGGACCGGCTCGCCGATCATCGCGGCGATCGTATCGGCGCCCTCGGTCGCGATGAGCTCTTCGAGCTCCCGGCAGAGCCGGGCGATGAACTCGTCATCTGACAGACCATCGCCATTGCGGTAAGCGTATGGGGCCGATAAGTGAACGTAACCCGGCACGCCGGGACCGAACCCTTCGTGGTAGGTTGCAATCCCAGTCGCGGCGAGTGAGCCCATCGCGATGCCGTGATATCCCATCTTTCGGGAAATAATCTTGATTTTCTCGGGTTGGCCTTTGAGATACCAGTAGTAGCGGGCGATCTTCAGCGCGGTTTCGTTCGATTCGGCGCCGCCGGACGTGTAATGGATGTGATTCAAATTGCCGGGAAAGAGCTCCGCCAGTTTTGATGCCAGCTCGATCGCCGGCGGCGACGCCAGTCCGAAGAAGGTCGGCACAAAGGCCACTTCGTCGATCTGCTCAGCGGCCGCGACCGCGAGCTCGTGGCGTCCATGACCGACATTGACGTTCCAGAGCCCGGCGAATCCATCGATGTAGCGCTTCCCGTCGGTGTCCCAAAGATAAACGCCTTCGCCGCGGGCGAGCACCAACGATCCGTGCTCACGAACCGCACGGAGGTTCGAAACTGGATGGAGCAGGTGCGCCTTATCCTTTGCCACCAGCTCGGCTGTATTCCATGTTTGAGCGATCGCCATGAGATCGTGTCCTTTCGTGCTGTTTGTTCGCTGCCGCTCAGATCGCGGCATCTATTCAACGTCAACAGGCGTTGAATCTTACCTCGTTCCTGCCGGGAAACGTCCTCCCATGGTAAGCGAGGTTCTTTCGCTCTTTGCTTAGTGCCAATCCGCGGGTCAAGCGCCGCCGGGTTTTGAGCGACTGGGCGGCCTGTGGCGTGGCACGGAATTGCATTCGTTGACGTTCTACCGTATGACTACACGAGTTGACATCTTCGAACGAGAGGGTCAATGCAATGGCTGCAGAACGCAAGTACATCGACATAGACGACAAACCCGAGTTCATAGATCTTGTAGACGTTATTCGTGAGAGCCACGGACCGGTATCGTGGCGGCTCGCGGGCGTTGAGGTCGCGATCATCGCGGCGCCTCCGGCAAAACACAACAATGAGTCTCCTGATGCACCTGTTCAGTCCCGTAACGAAGAACTCATGAAGTTGGCCGGGGCTTGGGCCGAAATGGACACAGATTCACTCGTTGAGCAGATCTACGAACGGCGCGCTAACTCCGTTCGCCGTTCAGTCACGTGGTGAAATATCTCATCGACAGCGACTGGCTGATCGATTTCCTGAAGGGCAAGATTCCGGCAGTTAAGCTGTTCACCTCTTTGGACAAGTCCGAAACATTGATTAGCATTATCAGTTACGGCGAAATCTATGAGGGCGTGATCTTCGCCACCAACAGAATGAGACGGGAAGAGGAATTACTTCGGCTAATGACGCTCGTCGAACTTGCTCCGCTCGACAAAGAAACGATGGAAGTATTTGCTGCACTGCGCGGAACGTTGGAAAGAGACGGCAAAAAACTGACGGATTTCGACCTTCTGATCGCGGCAACAGCAATTCGAAGCAACCTTGTCCTCGTCACTCGGAATCTTCGCCATTTCGAACGTATCCCTGGACTCAAATTGTTTCCGCATGGACAGGAACCGCACTCCTGAGCGTTTTTCTCGCCTCCCGCTATACTCGTCGGCTGTTGTGAGGCCGATTGTTCCGCCTGAAGGGCTGATTTCCGATGACCGCTGATCCGGCTACGATTTTCGACGATTCCCCCACCGTCCGCGTTCGATTTGCGCCCAGCCCAACCGGCTCGTTGCATATCGGCGGCGGAAAGACCGCGCTCTTTGATTGGCTCTTCGCGTTCGGCGAAGCCAAACGGATCGGCAAAGAGGGCGTCTTCATCCTCCGGATCGAAGACACCGATCAGAAGCGCTACGTCGAAGGGGCGACCCAGGGCATCTTCGACATCCTGCACTGGTTCGGTCTCGAGTGGCAGGAAGGTCCCGACAAGGGCGGTCCTTGCGGTCCATACGTTCAGAGTGAGCGAATCGGAATCTATCAGGAGCACGCTCGCCTGCTGATCGAAAGCGGTCACGCCTATCCATGCTTCTGTGCGCCGGAACGGTTACAGGCCGTTCGCGAAGCGTTGCAGGCGCAGAGCAAACCACCCGGATACGACCGCCATTGTCGGGCTATTCCACCCGATATCGCCGCGGAACGAGTCGCCGCGGGAGAGCCGCACGTCGTGCGTTTCAAGATGCCGCGCGATGGCGAAACGCGCGTTTACGATCTCATTCGCGGTGAGATGAGCTTCCAAAATGTCAATCTGGAAGATCTCGTGCTCATGAAGTCGGACGGTTACCCCACGTATCACCTTGCCAACGTGGTTGACGACCATCTCATGCAAATCACCCACATCATGCGCGGCGAGGAGTGGATCGCGACCGCGCCGGTTCATCTCCGGCTGTATGACGCGTTCGGCTGGGAGGTCCCGAAACTAGCTCACATGCCGCTGATCATGGCGCCGGGCGGAGGGAAACTTTCAAAACGGCACGGCTCGACCGCGATGGAAGAGTTCCGCGATCAGGGCTATCTGCCTGAAGCGTTGATGAACTACCTGGTGCTGCTCGGATGGAGCCTCGATGGCACGACCGAAATCTTCACCAAAGAGGAGCTGCTCGCACAGTTCACCCTGGAGCGGGTCAGTGCTTCCCCGGCCACGTTCGACCATTCGAAGCTGCTCTGGTTCAACCAGCATTACATCAACCACATCCTGTCGGTTGAAGATCTGACGATACGAGTGGTGCCTTTCCTGGCAAGGGCAGGTCTTGTCGACGAGAACGCCGCATTGCCTGAGCACCCACTCCATCCACTCGTTAAGGCAACCGTGGCGATGCTCAAAGACCGCATCCGCACACTCAGCGAGGCGCCGGAGTTGATGGTGGCGTTTCTCAAGGATGAGCTCGACCCCTATGACGCTGCACTCCTCGTACCCAAGAAGGTTGAGCCGGCTCAAGCGCTCCGTGCACTCGAGGCGATCGACGGCGTGCTGCCAACACTGGATTTGAACGACGAGCCGGCGACCGAAGCACGTTTGCGGGCATTGGCGGATCAGCTGGAATTGAAGGCTGGACAGCTTTTCATGCCGATTCGCGTTGCGGTGACCGGAAAAACAGAATCGCCCGGTCTCTTTGACACGCTGCGCGTGATTGGGTCTGATCGGGTTAGCGACCGCATCAAGAAAGCAATCGAATTGCTGGGTGCACCGGTGAATCAGCCCACTGGTTGATCCGAGGAGTGCGTATGTTCCTGTTCGTTGCGCTTCTGTTTGCAGTTTTCTCAACATTCGGCGTGTCGTCAGCGCTCCCGACGCCGGCGTGGCCGGCGTCGGAATCCGAATACGCCCATCCGGAGTGGCTGGTCGACGGCGAATGGTTGCGAACCGCACTCGCCGCTGACAACCATGTCAAGGTCGTGGCGCTGACGTCAGGCGACGAGTTCGCTATGGGCCATGTGCCGGGTGCGGCGCAGATCGACTGGCCGGCTTTGGAGATCGTGGAAACTTCTGATCAGAACGTTTCGGCCTGGCGCTCAGATGTCGAATTGACGCTGACCGAGCTCGGTCTCTCTCCAACTGACACAGTCGTGATCTACGACGGAGGAACGCTCTATGCCCCGCGACTCTGGTGGATATTGGACCAACTTGAGCACCCGGACAAGCGCATCCTGAACGGTGGTCTCAAGAGTTGGACGGAAGCTGGAGGCGACGTAGCAACCGGTGCTTCGACTGCTGAACCCGCGATCGCGCCGTACGCTGGTCAGCCTAACGAATCCGCGATCGCGACCATTGACGAGGTGCAGGACGCCCTCGACGATCCGAGTGTCGTGCTGGTCGATGCGAGAACGCCATCGGAATACGCCGCGGGCCACATTCCGGGAGCAATCAATATCGAATTCACGATGAATGCCAAGTCTGACGGATCGGGCGTTTGGAAGAGCAGTTTGGAACTGCTGGCGATATATGCCACCGCGGGCGTCACGCCCGAAAAACAGGTGATCCCCTACTGCACAACCGGTGTGCGCTCCGCCGCAACCTATTTCACCTTGCGCTTGATCGGGTACGAGCACGTCATGCTCTTCACAGGCTCCTTCAAAGAGTGGAGCGCGGATCCGAGTCGACCAGTCGATTAGTCGACTCAACGTGGTTTCGGCAGACGTGATCGTTCCAGGTGGTAAGGCACGCTGGTAACGACGGTGCCGGGCCGGAACAGAAGCGCCGCCTTGATCCGCAGGGCCGTCTGGTTATGCAGCACGTGCTCCCACCAGTGGCGAGCGATATATTCCGGCAGTACGACCGTAATCGTGTCGGTCGGACGCTGCTTGTCGATTTCGTCGATGTACTTGAGCAACGGTGCGACCAGCGCACGATACGGCGACTCGATGATCACGAGCTGAATGTCGGTTCCGAGCTCGGCCCAGCTTTCACGAATACGCTCGATCGCCTCCTCGTCGTCATTGATATGAACCGCGGTCACGTTCTCGGAAATCGAGCGCGCATAGGCCAGCGTTTGACGCGCGATCCGGTTGACGTCCGCGATCGGCACGATAACCGTGTGCTCGATCTCTTCGGGATTGAGCGGTGTCTGCGCGGCGAGCTCACTGGTCGCGGTGAGGTAGTGCCGGTGGATCGCGCGCATCATGAAGATCAACAACACGATCACAATCACGATTATCCAGGCGCCTTCGGGAATCTTCGTGATCGCGACGACCGCCGCCACAACCGCGGTGGCGATCGCGCCGACAAGATTGATGATCCGGCCGGATTGCCACCCCGGTTCGCGGCGTTTCTGCCATCGAGTGAACATGCCGAATTGGGAGATCGTAAACGAGGTAAAAACGCCAAGCGCGTAAAGTGGAATCAACTGTTCGACTTCGCCCTTTTCCAGCGCCAGAACGAGGCCCGCGACAAGACCAAGCGTCACGATGCCGGTCGTGTACGCCAGACGATCGCCGCGAAAGGTGAACTGGCGTGGCATGTACCGGTCGCGCGCCAGGAAATACGAGAGCCGTGGAAAGTCGGAGTAGGCGGTATTCGCGGCCAAAACGAGGATGGCCATCGTTGCGAATTGGATGTAGTAATACCCGGCATTCCGCCCAGAGAAAACCTCTCGGGCCACCTGCGAGACAACCGTTTCGTAACCAGGGTTGGCAGATTCCATCGCGTAAGCGCCGTACTGGTGCGCCAGGAAAGTAATTCCGCCGAACATGACCGCTAAGGTACAAACCATGATGGTCAACGTGGTCCGGGCGTTCTTCCATTCCGGTGGCTTAAACGCGGGCACACCATCCGAAATAGCTTCGATTCCAGTCAGGGCGGCGCATCCGGAACTGAATGCTTTGAGTATGATGAAGACGCTGAGCGAGCCGGCTCCAGCGATCTCGGCCGCCTCCGCCGGCGGTTGATGAACAGCAAATCCATCCAGCATGTTTCGGACGAACCCGACGCCGAGCAGCGCGAAAATGCCTACCAGAAAGAGGTAAGTCGGGATGGCAAAGATACTGCCTGATTCCTTTATTCCGCGTAAGTTGAGCATTGTGACGAGCAAGACGAAGAAGATTCCCAACCCGACCCGATGATCATGCAGCTCAGGAAAAGCAGAAACAATTGCCGCCACTGCTGCCGCTATCGACACCGCCACGGTCAGAATGTAGTCGGTCAAGAGCGCGGCGCCCGCGGTTAGCGCCGGCAATTCTCCAAGGTTGTCCTTGGCGACGATATAGCTGCCGCCGCCTTTTGGATAGGCTTTGATCGTCTGCCGGTAAGAGACGCCGACGATGATAAGCAGGGCAACGATCGCGGTCCCAATCGGCAGGCTGACGTCGAGAAATGCCAATCCAGCCGCCACGAGCAGAACACGCAGGATCTCCTCGGTGGCATAAGCGACGGACGACAATGCATCGGACGACAGCACCGCCAGCGCCTTGGTTTTCGTAAGGCGTTCATGGGCGGCGGCCGATGTCGTGAGCGGCTGACCGATGACCCTGCGCTTGATCCTTCGAACCGTCCGGCCGACCGATCCGCGGGCCTCCATCGCTTCTTCGGTCGCGACCAGATACCCGGGACCCGCACGCTCGAAGTCGTCACTATGCTGGCGGATTACGCGGACGTAGCGATCACCAACATGCTTTCCCTGAATCTGTTGCCTTCCAACCAGATCTGCCTGAATCCGCGGCGCCGACTTGCGTGGCGGCCGAAAGGACTTTGCTGGAATCGCCGCCGGTTCGCCAAGCTCAGTCGGACCGGGGGTTTGCAACCAGCCAAGACCCACCTCAGGGTCGATTTGAGCCTGGCTTCCCTCTTCGACCGTTTTCCCCTTGTAGACAAAACTCGGTGGTTCCGGGGCAGGTGGCAGTGACGGCTCCGTCGCCTTTGGACGTGAATCGAGTTTGCCAGGCAATTTCACCTTTGCTCGAGTTCGTCCAGCCGGTTTGGCTGGCGGCTCTCCGTCACTCCCGTCTTCGGGAGTTCGCCCGGAAGAGTCCTGATCGATCTCGTCACGATCAGGCATTCGTTTGCTCCTCGATGCGACGGCCGGAAGGCTCACGCGAGCGGCGGTTGTGTCGCAGAAATGCAACTTACGAGTTTTTCCTCTTTCACTCGCAATCACGAGTGAAATCAGCGCAACCAAGCAATGATACGTACGGTGTCAAGCTGAATCGTCCATGTTCCGTGGTATGCTGAATTCGCTCCCGCAATCGTGCGACGCCGCTCGGTCTCCCAGGCCGATTCCAGCCGGTAGTTCGCACCGCCGTCGTGTTGTCCAACGCGCGCGCGTTGGCAAAAACGGACAATGAAACCAAAGTCCGTCTGCCGCGTTCATAGTGATAGAGAAACGCCCCGCGCCCGCGCAGGCGGTTCTTGTTAAGGAGGGGCCGGACCATTTGCAGATTGGTCCGACCGGGGGATAGGCGAGATGAGTGTGCTTCCAGAGAATAGTGGTCCGGGCGATCACTCACTTCGGTCGAACCATGCCAGTCGTCGACGGGAGAGTACGGCAATGAACGGTTCAGCATTCGCGCCAGCGCGATGGCGTCGTTCCCTGCATCTATTGGTTGCACTAATGGCCGTCTTGGCGATGGTACCGAGCGTCGCTCGCCTGGCCAGCGCGGCGGGTCCGGCGACTATTACCGTAAACAGTTTCCTCGAGGACGGCACGACGCCGCTCAATTTTGTTCGGTTTCAGATCACTGACTCGAACGGAACGGTTTACGGCCCGCTCGAAACGGCGCCACCAAGCGGGTCGGTCACATTCAACGTGGAGACCGTTGACGATTCCACCACGTTTGAGATTGGGGCGGAAACCCCGCCAGCTTGCGGTATCGAGCCAGCCACCGTTGAAGTCGGACCGCTTTCCGAGGGCGATGAAGAGACTGTCGATGTCTCGATCTCCTTCGCCGAAGATTGCGATCTCGGTTCGATCTCGGTCTACTCCTACAGCTGTCCAGATGGAATCGACTCCTCCGCCACCGACTACGAGGTCTTCCGAGATGGATGCCTGGAAACCGTCGACGGTCAGTCATTCCAGATCGCGACTGGAGACAGCTCTCAGACGTTCGACATCGTTACCGGCAGATTCGGGATTTCGGGCCGGGCTCCGCTCGTCGGGCTGGTTCCCGGGGACTATCTCATTAGCCAGGAAGGCGCGGATCAGGGCGACGGAACCGATACCGTCGTCTATTGCCTTGCCTATACCGGCACGCCGGGCGACTCGGGCGACCTCCCAACCGTTGCCAGGGCCGACTACGGAAACGACGGCGTGGAGCTCCCGTTGGACGGCGAGCGCGTTGCCTGCGATTTCTTCGCGGTGCCATCCGATGGCGACGTCGAAACCCCAACTGAAGAGCCAAGCGACGACAATGTGAATCAGAGCGATACCTTCTCGGCTTCGATTGAGATCCATCTCGTGGCATGCCCGGCCGGGTATGACGACGGCAATTTCTTCGAAGATTGTCACGACGAGGGAATTGAAGGGCGGAATGTCAGTATCGAGGGTCCGGGTGGCTATTCCGACGATATGGACACCATTCTGCCGAATTCACCTGGTCCTGGAATCGCGCGATTCGAGGATTTGGCGGAAGGCGATTATCAGATCGCCGAGGATATTCCCGGCGATACAGCTACATACATCGTCTATTGCTCGATGGCCGACTCGGACGATGTCGTCGATTTCACCTATGACGACTCCACGTCCGAATCGATCTGGCTGACCCTGACCGACGGTCAAAATGTCGTCTGCGATTGGTACATCATCCCGGACCAGCAACAAACCGAAGATCCGGGCAAGATCAGCATCACCAAGTACACGTGCCCCACGGGATACGGCTCGGATGCGTACAACGACTTGAGCTCGGATTGTACCGACAAGACCGATGGCGTCTTCTTCACGCTCAACCCGCGGGGTAGTGGCAGCACCCGGGAGAAGGCCACCGGGGAGAACGGAACCGGAAAAGTTGTCTTCAGTAACATCGACCCGGGTTTCTACGATGTCACCGAAGACGTTCCGGGCGAGTTCAGCAGCCCCGTGGTGTGGTGCAATGTCGCGGGTGGCGACTGGTATCAAAAAGATCTGACCAATGCTGATGTGACCACCTTCGATGTCGAATCGGACGATGACATCCGTTGCTCATGGTTCAACCGTCCGGAGGATCTCTCCGGTGGCGGCGACGGATCACTGCGCATCCACAAGTCGATCTGTCCTGACGGCTTGACCAGTGGTTACTACGCAAACTGCTATGATGACACGCTGGCTGGCGTGACCTTCAAGGCCAACGGTCCGGGCGGCTACAACAAATCGAAGACAACCGGGTACAACGGCGTCGTTACGTTCACCGATCTGGACCCCGGGAACTACACCATCACTGAAACGCCGCCGAATGGGGTGAACGTCGCGGTCTACGTGGTTGTCTGCACACGAAATGGTAATAACGTCGATTTCCAATACGACGATGCGACCGGTCTCCGGATCAAGGTCAACATCCCGAATGGCGCCGATGTCGTATGCGACTGGTACAACGTGCCGCCCGCGAAACAGGCTCCTGCCGGACAGGGCTCCATTACGGTGATCAAATTCCTGTGCCAGGGCAGAACCAACAACAAGTACGACTGGGAAAACGAGTGCGACAGCTACGGCGCCGGCGCTTCGTTCGATCTGACCGCCGTATCGACTGGCAAGGGCACGACCGGATCGACCGGCAACAACGGGAAGCTCACCTTCTCCGGACTCTCGAACGGCGCGTACGAGCTTGACGAAACGAGCGGCGATTGGTGCCACGCCGAGGCGGATCACGTTGATGCAAGCGGGAATGTGCTCGTGCAATCGGCCGGCAACACAAACGTGTACGTCTACAACTGCTCGAAACAGGTCAACGTCCTACCTTCAACCGGCACGGGCCCGGCCGGAACCGCCGGCGGCACCTTCGGAATGCTCGGGCTTTGGGGCGCGGTCAGCCTGTTCGGAGTCTTTTTCCTGCGACGAAGAGCGTTTCGCCATCAGCCGGCAGCTGTCAAATCACTGCCGGCGACTCGCCCCTCATAACCTGAACGTCAATAGAGAGCAGCACAAAGCGCGCCGGAATTATTCCCGGCGCGCTTTGTCGTGCTTGATGAGCTCAGGCGATCAGACCGAAGTGGCCGCCGCGAAGCGCTGGGCCACGGCATCCCAGTTCAACGTGCTCCACCAGGCAGTTAGGTAGTCGGCCCGCTTGTTCTGGTATTTCAGATAGTAAGCATGTTCCCAAACGTCGACGCCCAGGATCGGAGTGCCGGCTCCATCCATGAGCGGATTGTCCTGGTTTGGCGTGCTCAGAACCGATAGCACTCCGTCCTCTGCGACGACCCAGGCCCACCCGGAGCCGAATCGCTTCGCGCCGGCGTCATTGACCGCCGCTTGCAGTGCCTCGACCCCACCGAGATCGCGATCGATCGCGGCGAGCAATTCGCCCGACGCCGCCGCCCCACCGGGTGTCATCAGCTCCCAAAACATCGTGTGGTTGAGGTGCCCGCCGGCATTGTTTCGAACGGTTCCCCGAATCGCTTCGGGAACCGCGTCGAGTCCGGTCACCAATTGCTCGACGGTCAAGGTCTGCAGATCGGGCTGATCGGCAACGGCCTTATTGAGATTGGTGACATAGGCCTGGTGGTGCCGATCGTGATGGATCTCCATCGTCATTGCGTCGATATGTGGCTCGAGCGCGCCAAATTCATAGCCGAGCGCCGGCAACGTGAATGGTCCCGTGGGATCGTCCTGAGAGGCGGCCAAAAAATTCCTTCCGGCTCCAAGTGGGGCGGCGGACGCCCGGCAGGCTCCGATCCCGGCGACGAGCCCAGTTGTTGCCAGTGCTCCGACGAACGAACGGCGTGACAGCGACGTTTTCATGACAAATTCCTCCTTAAGGCCGTCCGGGAAGCGCCCCGGAGCCCACGATTCGAACGATCCGCGCCGGATCGAGCTATCAGCCGCCGACGATGGCGGCTATGGCGCGCAGGGTAAGGGTGAGTCCGACCAAACTCGGAATTGCCAAGGAAACGTACGCGAACCTCTCGGGTTGCTGCAGGATCCGTGGTAGTCGAAGCGTCCAGCTAGGTCGTGCAAATGGCAGCCGGGTGCAGGCGACCAAGATTAACACCAGCCCCCCGACTCCCTCCGTTCCGCCAATGGTAAAGAGGATACCCATGCCACCCACGAGAGCGAACGGCGCCATTAGCACTCCAACCATGACGTTTTTTCGTCGTGACCGGCCAATGGCAACTGGGCTTGGCATGCGCGTCTCCAAGAAATCGACAAACATGCCGACAGTGAATCCCATCACGATATAAGCGAGGCTGAACGTTCCGACATTCATCCATGCCGGCCCGAATAGCTGGTAGTCAGGGTTGGACTCATCCATGATGACGAATCCGAATACGGCCAGAAGCAACACTCCGTAAATGAGCGGTCGTTGCCAACTCCGACCGGGAAGCCAGCGGCGAACACCAATGTAAAGCAAGCCGGCGACGATTCCGATGGCTGCGCCAAACATCGCGATCGAAAGGGTCCCACTGAGTGTGATATCGCCCACAGCAGCTTCGTTATCGGTCAGAAGACCGCGGTTGCGATTCTCCGTGAGGAATCCGGATGCCCGCATCGCGACTCGGGCCCAAGCTCCCGCCAGGAATCCGCCGGCAAAGCCAGCCATGGCTGAGACTGCCAATAGACGGTAGACCTCGGCGAGCACGGTAACCCGTCGAGAGGCTATGCGGACCGACAGACTGCCAGCAACGGGCGACGCATACCGGCCATTTGTGCTTGGCATTGTTTGTGGGACGTACTGCGCCTGCGGCAATGGTCCGCCGGTGATCCGTTCCCAGGTTGTTTCAGACAGTCCTTTCGGTGGAGGCGGGGTCTGCACCATCGATTCAAGGCGCTTAATCTCCGCCAGGAACTCGGAATCCGCGTCGTTCTGCAGCTCCGCTCCTCCGATGTACTCATCCCAGAGTCTGGACTCGCGCGTGGCGTCGTCTCGTGGTTCAAGCGTCATCGCGACACCTCCGTCCGCGACCCGCCGCTCCCGGTCATCGTTCGCAGCCGGGTCATCGCCCGGAATTGGATTTGATCGATCGCATTTGGATGCTTGTCGAGCACGTCGCCAATCTCCTTGCCAGTCAGGCCGGCAAGACGAAGCTCGAGCACATGGCGCTGGTCGTCGGTCAGTTCCGCTAACAGGAGAGCGACCGTGCTCTTCGTCTCTGCTTCAATCAGGGCCTCTTCCGGCGTCGGTCCCCGGTCCGGCAGCTCGAGCGCTTCGTCAAGCGACTGGTCGGCGCGGCGAGATCTGTATTGATCGGCCAGTGCGTTGTGCGCGATCGAAAAGAGCCAGGATCGGAACGCATGCTCCCGGCAAGAAGACAGAGCGCCTAATGCCCGCGCAAAGACCAGACTGGTGACATCCGCGGCTTCTTCCGCATTTCCGAGTCGCCGGAAGCAATATGCATAAACACGGTCGAAGTAATTGAGATAGAGGGGAGCGAACGCCTGGCGGTCACGTTTAGCGTGAGCTACTTGCGTCGCCTCTTCGGTTGTACCCGTCGGATGACCGACCAGCACCCCAGCCATGGTTTCCGCCCCTCCCGTCAACGACGGTCTTTGAGGTAGACGTGAAATCGTTCAATCCCTTACGGGCAATCAACCAGGCTGTCTGGAGTCTCGTTTGTCCGGTCTCCCACAACCGTAAGGCGAACGCAGTGCTCGCGTCTACCAGTTTCAGCAAGGGATCGGTCCCATTGCATCTTCTTGGCTCGGACCTCGGCGGTTTGGGCCATCGTATTTGGAGTCAACGATGAAAACGTCAGTTGCTCGATGGATAGTTCGTTTCGCGATCGGCGCCTGCGTGGTCGCCGGCTCGGCTGCACAGTTCAATTTCGTTAGGGCGCAAGAAGCAACGCCGATGATGGGACCGGTCGTTCCAGATCCGGCTGAATGCATGTCGGAAGGACGGACCCTGGAAAACATCATCGCGTTGTTCACCAACGCGACCCCGTATGCCGAGCCCGCACAACCCTCATCCGTCGAAGTGCCGATCGGAATGACAGCCGATGCCGACACGTCGGCGGCGGTCAATGCCGCCTTCCGTGAAGCCGTCGCCTGCCTCAACGCCGGCGATTTTGGACGGTTTTTGGGACACCTGACGGACGAAACAGTGCGCGTGCAATTCGGGTGGATTGGAGAAGAGCTGAAAAACGGGGCCCTGTCATCCGAATTCGCGAACCCGACCCCAGTACCCGCCGAATTCAGGCAAAAAATCCTCTCCATCAGCACAATCTCCGTTTTGGAGGATGGCCGCGCGCTGGCCATAGTCGCCCTGGTCGATCCGAATTCAGATGACGATGGACCCGAAGTTCTGGGGCTGATCTTCGTGCTCGAAGGCGACCGCTGGCTCATCGACGAACTAATCGATTTGAACCCGAATTAGCGGGCTTCCAGGCGATTCGATCGTTGCACTTGGTTGTGCACGTAACTAAATACCGAACGCATAGTCGAGGCGCAGGCGAGACGCTCATGACTTGCCTGCGCCTCTTCCATCGGCGATATTTCGTGTACATGAGACAAATTCGGACAAGACGAAGCTTGAGTGGTCGTTTGGAGCAAGATGAATGCCGGTCGATCGCGACTTGGTCGGAACACGCGGCGAACAGATCGCAATGCTCGCGCTGACCAGTTTCTTCGATCTCCCGGACCCGTTGTTCCGGCCGGTCTTTATGGGCGATAAGTATCCAGCGATCGATCTCTTTGTAGAACTCATTAACCCGCCCGGAGACCTATCTCCGTTCTTCGTCGCCCAAGTCAAAACAACGTCATTGGGGTACACGAGCAGCGGCAAGAGAATCAAAGCGAAGGTAAGTCCCAGCGGACTTCGCGGCCTGATCAGCTATCCGGTTCCGTCCTATATTATCGGCGTCGACCAACAACCGGAACAATTCTTTATCTCATGCGCCCGATCTTCGGGAAAGGTGCGGATTTCTGAATCGATCGGAGACCATCAAGCTGTGAGCTCGTCGGACTTCACCTGGCGACTCCGGTTCAAAGGCCGCCAGTTGAACAGCTAGCATGTCCGGACGTTTGGAGGTAATCACATGTCGCGGAATCGAATGCTGTTTCAGGGGCTCGAAGTGTTGCTATTAGCCGAGCATCAGCGGGCGGAGAGTCGAGATCACAAGGGTGATAGGGGTGAGCAGCGAGAGGAAGCTCTTCGCAGTTTTCTTCGCGCTCGACTTCCCCAGCGATTCGGGGTAGTGAAGGCTGCGGCAGTGGCGACCAATGGCGAGCAAAGTCCCTCGCATGACATTTTGATCTATGACTGCCTAAACGCTCCAATCTTTGACATCGGCACCTCAAGCATCGTCCCAGTCGAGAGTGTTTATGGGGTCATCGAGGTGAAATCGCGACTGTCCAAGCAAGAGCTCGTGGATGCGGCGGACAACATTGTTCGCCTACGCAGTCTTCCACGGGAGAAAGAAGGCAGGCATCACTTCACTCCTAGCGCGCACACCACCTTCACTCGTGCTCCACTGTTCGGAATGGTCTTCGCGTTCGAGTTGGGCGCAAATTCCCTTGACTCTCTCGCCAACAATGTGGCTGAACTTTCAACCGATACTCCCTTCCTGCTAAGTCAAGTAGCAGTATTGGGCGTTGGAGTGATAACCCCGCGCGTATCTCTGCTGGACATAATCCAAGATGAAACAGTCCTCACTCTTCACGAAGTGCGGGATCGGATTCGGCTTGGACGCGGTCAACCTTCTGATGATGAGATAAATAAATCATTTCGATGTGATTTCGAGTCGCGAGCGCTTGGAGTCGACACATTGGGCTTTGCGTTAGCGAACCTCCTTCGCGTAATCAGCAAATCACACGTAGGCGAGATTGACCTCGAAGCCTACCTTCGCACCGACGTTGATTTGCTTTGAGCTGCGCACGGCTTCGGCGTCGCTCATTCGGAGCTGTGCTTGGCATCGTCAAGCCGTCGAAGGTTCTGGAGTGAACCCCTAAAAGCGAACCACCTGCAAAGTCAACTTTTCTGATTTGGCGGTAGCATGA
>CAYJPA010000048.1:0-38689 GCA_964371945.1 uncultured Sphaerobacteraceae bacterium
CTTGTCGTCTTGTAGTCTTGTCGACTCGTCGCCTAGCGGCTAGCGGCTCACGGCTCGAAGCTCAAAACTGTGATTAATTGTGCGTTTGTGTGACATCCGCCCCGCTCCAAAGCTTCTCGTCGACTTGTCGACTCGTCGCTTAGCAGCTAACGGCTCACGGCTAGGAGCTCAAACCTGTGATTAACTGTGCGTTTGTGTGACATCCGCCCCGCTCCAAAGCTTCTCGTCGACTTGTCGTCTTGTAGTCTTGTCGACTCGTCGCCTAGCGGCTAGCGGCTCACGGCTAGTACCTCAAAACTGTGATTAATTGTGCGTTTGTGTGACTTTGGGAACGCCGTCCGGAACGATGACTGATCCGATCGCCCACTAAAACTCATGCCGAACCAGGAGAACACCCCCGACGCTCACTCATCGGCATTCGCGTACTCGTAAAACCCCTTGCCTGTTTTGACGCCGAGATCGCCGCGCTCAACCATTTCAACCAGGAACCGCGGCGGGTTGTCGCGCTCGAGCCCGGATTCGGCGGCATAGTGCCGTTCGATATCGAGCACCACATCCAACCCGACGCGGTCCATTCGCTCGAACGGACCGTACGGTTCGCTGCCCATCACGATCCGCCAGAGTTCATCGATCTCGGCCGGCGTCGCATGCCCCTCCGCAACAACCTTGAGACTCTCCTGCTTGACCGCGTGCCAGATGCGATTGAACAGAAATCCAGTGCTCTCGCCGCGACAAACAAACGGTCGGAGACCGTGTGTTTCGAAGAAATGTCGCACGCGCTCAATGTTTTCGGCGGTCGTCGAACCACAGGTCATGAGCTCGACCGCCGGACGTCGCCACGGTCTGCCATAGAAATGCGCGTTCATCAATCGCTCGGGATGCAAGGTGACATCCGCGAACGCGCTGCTCTTGTAGGAGGAGCTGTTCGACGCAAGGATCACATCCGGCCCAACGATTCGAGACAGCTCGCCATAGAACGATCGCTTCAACTCGATGCGCTCGGGGATCGCCTCGATCACGAGCCAGACACCTTCGACTGCCATCTCCAACGAATCGCAGGCAGTGATCCCATTCAATATGCTCAGCGACCCGGCCGGCAGCTCACCGGCTTCAATCTGGGTTTTGATCTCCGATTTAATCGAGGCGAGCCCGCGCTCGAGCGCGTCCGGATACGCGTCAAACAGCCGCACATCCACCTCCCGCAAGGCGAACGTAAGCGCGATTTGCCAACCGAGTGTGCCGGCGCCAATGACCGCAATCGTGTCAGAACGCTTCATGCAATTACTTTCCACGTAGGTCGGGGCCCCCAGAGCAGCGCCGCGAGCGCCTTTCCTTCCCGGCGCCGGCCAACCAGGACCTCCATGCGTAGATTTGGTACGTCTGGTCGATACGAGACCGGAGAAGTTGCACGCTCAGAACGCTAGGATGATCGTGCCGCGCTCTTCCGGGTGTTCCGAAGAGCCCACCGCCGCTCCATACGCCCTTTCCGAGGTGCTCCAGATGGCAGATTTTATCAAGTTGAACGGCACCCCGGTTCGCACGACCGGGATGTACCAGCGCTCGATTCCGCAAACCGATGGACCGTCTTTGGCGGAGGTCGAGCTGGTCATCATCGTCCGCGGCTCGATGGCCAATCGCTCACTCAAGCAGTTGCTTTCGACCGAGATCATCCGGGTCGATATGCCCGGCGGTTCCGACTCCATGACCTTCGACGCGTTGATTGAAGATGTCCAGGTCGGCTCGAGCGGAGCCGGCGAAGCGGCTGCATACCGATTCGATCTGAAATTGCGAGAAACTCCCGAATCGGCCTCGACTCGCGCTCGCGAGCATCCCGAACAGGTCGACGACACATCGAAAGCGACACCGGGTCCGCACAGGTACGCGCAGGCAGAGATCATCGACGAACACCCCGATGCCCCGCTGGATCTCTCCCAGATCACGGTCAGCGGAGATTCAGCGGTCTGGGCAACGGCGCTCAAGCAACTCAAGTCGCCACAAACCGCGCGCAATGCAGCACCGCCGGAACCGCCGTTGACCCCAACCGAACGAGCGGGTGTCGAGGCGATCCTCGTGAACTTGCGATTGGATGCTCTGATCGAGCAGCTCGAGGAATCGGGCCGGGTGCGCCGAATCGACGTCGATCGCGCCTTCATGAAGCTGGTCAAGCAGCGATTCGTAACCGAAGCCAGTCCGCTGGTCGGCGAGAAGGTCGCAAAACGAGCCGAACGCGATCTGCTCGGGTAGCTCCAAGCTCCAAGCTCCAAGCTCCAAGCTCCAAGCCTGAGTCTATTGGATTGCCGGTCGCAACTGTCGGTAGGCACGGGGCTCTGTACCCGTGCGTCGACCCGCAGGTCGACGAGATGCTTATCCGTTGCCGTGGTTACTCGATTGCGCGTACCGTCAGCACTCGCAAAGTACTTCCTGGCGATGAATTCCCTGCCCAGCAGCTCCCTGTCGACCTGCGGGTTGACGGATTGGTACAGAGCCCAATCCCTACGACACGGCTGTTTGGCTCGGAGACTCATCCCCGATTAGCACGTGTGAACGAAAACCCCGGTGAAGCTAAATCCTGATGCAATGATCCAAGCGACGAGCTAGCGGGCTCATCGCTTGCAGCTTGCAGCTTGCAGCTTGTGGCTTGTGGCTCGTGGCTTGTGGCTTGAGGCCTACTTCAGTAGCGACGTCGGCGGTTTTTTGGTCCGGCCCGTGACAACCTTGGTCATCGCGCGCATCTTGGCGTATTTGCCCGCGACCCCGATGATCGGTTTCACCGCTTCCTCGGTCATGAACTCAGCCGTGCCGCGCATGCGCTTGACCGTTCCAGTCGTCTCCTCGAGCAACGGAATGACCCGATCCTTGATCTGGAAGGTGAGATACCCGAGCGCGGCAACGATCGCGGCGAGCAAAATCACCGTGATCGAAAAGAGCAGAACGATGAGGATGACGGCGATATCGCGGAATCGCTCCAACGCGGACTCGTCGTCGTTGCCGAGCGCGTAGAGACCCCAGATCAGCAGGCCGAGCAGCACGAGGGCGCCGACACCGCCGCCAATGGCGTACCACTTAGTTTTGTTACTCATTCATCCCGCTCCGCCAACCCGTCGATGGCAATGTATGAAGCGTCCCAAGCCCTGGAGCGCCAATTCGTTCCTTGGTATGCACGCCCGATGCCGCGCCTGACGCTACCCGACCGCCGTTGCCGGCATCGGCTCGACGCTGCCGCTGCGAACGACTCGCGAAATCGTCCCGCCGCCGAGCACTTCGTCGCCTCGATAGAAGACGACCGCCTGGCCGGGAGAGGCGATTGGGCGGTCGCCAGTAAAGGTCACCGTCGCGGCCCCGCTTCCGCGTGGACCTAGCTGCACCATGGCTCGCGACGGAGCGCCTCGATATCGCACAACAGCTTCGCATTCGAACGACTCAGCCGGCCACGTTCCATCGATCAGCGTCACTGCCTCAGCGGTGGCTTCGGCGGCCGTTGCATCCGCGCGCGATCCTACCATGAGGCGGTTGCGCGACGTATCGAGATTCAACACATAGAGTGCTTCCGGGCGGGGGATGCCGATCCCCTTCCGCTGACCGACCGTGTGGTTGACCAGCCCCTTGTGCTGCCCAATCACGCTTCCGGCAGGATCGACGATGTCGCCCGGAACGGTCACATCGGGTCGGCGCTTCGCCACGAAATCCGCGTAGCTGCTCTTCCCGACGAAGCAGATCTCCTGGCTCTCTTCCTTGTCGGCGACCGGGAGACCAAAGGCACGGGCAAGTGCCCTCACCTCCGGCTTGACCAGGTTGCCGAGCGGATACCGGATATAGCCAAGCTGCTCCTGGTCGACCGTGTGGAGCACGTAGCTCTGGTCTTTGCGGACGTCGAGCGCGCGATAGAGGCGATGCGGCTCATTCGGCGAATTGCTATGGACGATTCGGGCGTAATGACCGGTCGCGAGGCAATCGGCGCCAAGCAGCCGCGCGCGATGCACGAGGTGGCGGAACTTGACGTGGCGGTTGCATTCGAGACAGGGGTTCGGCGTGCGCCCGGCCGCGTACTCATTCACGAAGCGATTGACGACGGCCTCGCCGAACTCGACTTCCATGTTCATCGCGTAGAACGGCACGCCTATCAGCGCGCAGGTGGCGCGAGCGTCATCCATGGCGGGTATGCCGCAGCAGGGATTGACCGACTGCTCGGGATCGCCGGGCGAGAAGAGGCGCAGGTTCATACCGACGACGCGGTAGCCACGCTCGCGCATGATCAGCGCGGTAACGGCGCTGTCGACCCCGCCGCTCATCGCAACCACGACCATTTTGCCCGCGCCATCGTGCGGACCAATCTTCGCCACGGAGAGAAGCTCATCAATGTCGGGAGAAACGGTCATTAGTTCGATTCCTGGTCTGTTCGATATCTCGATTGAAATCACGGAAATTGGCTATAACCGGCGGTAATCGCGCTCGTCGAGGAGAGACCAGTCGGACTCGCGGAGCATCTCGAAGTGTAACATTGGCTATTCGAAGCCCTCTTGGTGAAAAGAGCTGTTCATACCTACCGGGACGACCTGGACGAGGATTGCACGATGGCCCATGTCAACGGATTTGTGCCGCTCCAATTCGACCGGATTCCGGCCGATGAAAGCATTGCTCAATCATCGGCGTTCCTCCTGGAGATGAGACGGAGGCGAAGCATCCGGTCATTCTCGACTGAAGATGTGCCAATGCCAGTGATTGAGAACGCGATCTTGACCGCCGGAACCGCGCCATCGGGAGCGAACCAGCAGCCGTGGCGATTCGTCGTGGTGCGTGACCCGGAGCTCAAACGCCGGATTCGTGAAGCGGCTGAGGCGGAAGAGCGACAAAGTTATGAACATCGAATGAGCCAGGAATGGCTCAACGCACTGGAGCCACTGGGCACAACGTGGGAAAAGCCGCATCTCGAAGAGGCTCCTGTCATCATCGTTGCGTTCAAACTCGAGTATGGACTCGAGGCTGCTCCAGACGGTTCGGAGATCAAGAAGAAGCACTACTATCCGACGGAATCGATGGGGATCGCGGTCGGATTTCTGATCGCCGCATTGCACCACGCCGGCCTGGCAACATTGACCCATACTCCGAGCCCGATGGCATTTCTCAACGAGCTGTTGGATCGTCCGAAGAACGAGCGACCATTCGTCGTACTCCCGGTCGGATATCCGGCCGACGATTGCACGGTTCCGTCGATTACGAAAAAAGCGTTCGACGAGATCGCCATCGTCCGATAGGAGCGAATCAGTAGACTTTCGTTTTGGCCCGAAAACGATGTCTCCCAATCAGGGAGTGAATGAGTCCGCCTGCTGGAGGATCAGCAGCAGACCGATTCGATAGTCCAGGGGACTTATCTCCACCTGATGCGTTTCATAGTGACAACGATGAATTGGCTCAGTTCATTCGGATGGCGACCCAGAACATTCTCGAGCCGTCTCACTTTGGTCTGGAGATCGACCCGTGGTCCCAGCCGCAGAAGAATAACGCCCGAGTGTTCCAAGCCCTCCGCCACGACCTAGGACCCAAAATCGGAATCATTCGTGATCAACACCCGTTTTTCCGACAGAGCGGTCAAAAGAACATCCCGATCGACCATTCCGCGAACGTAATCAGATGCGATCGCAGTCGCATCATGCCCGTGTGCTCGCAGATGGTCCTTGAGTCGGATGTCAACGCTTTCGTCAAGAAGAAACTTCACACTTGGACCGGTGCCGCTGTGCGACGTATCGTCCTGGATTTCTGGCGAGGACGAGCTTCGACTGTGTCTCGTGCGAACTCCAGCGCGGCTTTCACATCTTCGATTGTCAATCTCGGATACGCAGCAAAAAGTTCCTCAAGGTCTGGGTTGAACGCGAGTTGATCAAGTATTGTCGTTACGGGAATGCGAGTACCTTTGATCACTGGCTTGCCAACCATGATCTCCGGGTCCTGGGTGATTCGCTCAAGATACGGCCTAGAATTCGATGCCATCGTCAATATCCGTTCTGTCCGAAATCTAACCTCGAACCATAATGATGACGCGTTCGCTATATAGAGAATACGTGTCGCGTCAATGCTTTGCTTTTCCCGGGTGTAGCCATCAATCATTAGCAGGACTATCCAGCTGTTTGCCGATTTCCCAGTGGTGGCCGTAAGGATCGACAATCCGGCCGAGGCGCCATCCGTATCGATCCACGACGGGCCAGACGACGGTTGCACCCGCCGAGCCGGTGCGATCAAACGCGGCATCGGGATCACTGACGGTCATGATCATCTGGATGGTACGGCCGCCCAGCCACTCAGGACTGAACCTAGAGTGCTCAGGGGATTCGTCCGCGAGCCAAAACTCCGCGCAATTGACCGGCAGCCGGGCGACCACGGGACCGCTCTCGTCTTCTACGTGAAATAATTCTTCGGCTCCGAAAGCAGATTTGCAGAACTCGACGGCTCTCGAATCGTTACGGACCGAGAGCACCGGAGTGATCGTTGTTTGCTTCTCGGCTGTGAGCGGCGGCTTCACTTGTTGCCGCCCAGCCAGGTAAGCATCTGAGCCCAGAATTGCGCGTATCCCGACCAGTGGATGAAGTCGCCGCCCCAGTGCGGGGCAAAATCGGTGGCGAAGACCGCGATACGGCCCTCACCGTAAGTGCCGGTGGCGATGATCGGGTCATCGTCGTGCCGGGCGATCAAACACGCTTCGGATTTCAACGCGACGCGGTTGTAGCCACACATGGTGAAGGTGGCATGTTGCCAATCGAGACCGGCGACGATCGGGTGCTCGCGATCGACGATTTCGAAACGGAAACCTTCGACCATTTCCACACGATCGTCATATGGTGAAATCGCAACCGGTAGCATCTCGTCAATGATAGTGCCGTGGTAGCGGGCGATTCCGTTGAAGCCGGCGAACGAAAGGTATCCGCCGACCATGGCGAAACCGCCGCCGTTCCGGACGAAATCGGCCACCATGCGACAGCGATCCGGTCCAAGCGGATAGGTGTAAGGCGGAGTCAGACCGGCGTAAAAAATCATCGAGTTGTAGCCGACATCGCTGAAGATCACGACATCGTACAACGCGAGCTCAGCATTAGTGGTCGGGAACTCCGATGGCACATTGGCCGGAATGATGTGCCGGATCTCGACATCGTCACGGCCGGCAAGCGCATTGCGGAGATATTTTCCGTTGTCGTTAAAGTAGGACTGTTCGAAGACATCGGCGCCAACCACGTAGCGGCTGATCACCGTTTCAGAATCCCCGATATAGAGCACGCGAACGGCCATCAGGTCGCCTTCTCCAGTGCCGGGCGCCGAACCTTGATCATGAATGCTCGGCGGCATCACCGAGTAGCTTTTCGACGATGACGGTATCGCGCCATTCACCATCGAGCTTTCCGTGACGGATGTGAACTCCGACCTCGCGGAAGCCGCCTCGTTCATGCATTTTTCTGCTCGCCACGTTTTCCGGGAAGATACGGGATGTCAGTTTCCAAAATCCACGCTCCGTGAAGGCATCGGACAATCCGTTAAGCGCGGCTAGGCCGGCGCCTTGGCCACGTGCTTCCCGTGTGACATAGACCGAGTGTTCGGCGACTCCCGCGTAACATGGCCGGTAGTTGTATCTGCCCGCCCAGGCGAAGGCGATCACCGTTCCATCTTTTTCAACCACAACCGCGGGGAGCTCGTCACCTTTTCCCCGCAGAAGTGCTTCCACCTGCTCGATCGTACGCGGCTCAGTTTCAAACGTGGCAATCCTATCCTCGATCCCCTGGTTGAAGATGCGTGTGATCGCTCCCGCGTCGGCGTTCGTGGCTAGTCGCGTGATCATCATGATTACTCCGCGCGGTGAACGATCCGGCCATCGACGACCGTGAGCAGAACCGGAAGCTCCGGCAAGAGATCGGGATCGCCGTCGACAATATCGCCCGCAAACGCGGTCAGATCGCCGCGATACCCTTCCCTGATTTGTCCGGCAACATGCTCTTCAGAGACCGTACGGGCGGCTCCGGTCGTGTATCCCTCGAGCACCTCCAGCATCGTGAGCGACTGCTCTGGTTGAATGCGTCCACGTTCCCTGGCGCCTCCTTCCCGGCGCAAATGCGCCCAGGCCATCCCGAAGCGTGCATCGTACGTGGCAACCATCCAGTCAGAGCCAAGCGCAACGATTGCCCCGGAATCCTTGAGATCGCGGGTGCGGAATGCACGCTTGCGGCGTTCAGGTCCCAGGCGGATGCTCGCCTCATCGGTGCCTTTCTCGTCGTATGTGCCCATGTGCAGCGGCTGCATCGACACCGCTACGCCAAGGCCCGCAAACCGTGGCAGATCGATGTCAGTCAATTGCTCGATATGCTCGATCCGGTGATGAATACCAGGAGTTGCCCCGGCGATCTCGTAGGCGTCGAGCGCGCAACGAACCGCGGCATCGCCAACCGCATGCGTCGCGCACTGAAACCCGGCTTTGGCAAAGAGATCGACCGCGCCTCGATATTTGGCTGGATCCGGCCAAAAGGGATCATTGCACTGCCCCTTCGAGTCGGGCTCGAGCAACCAGGCCGTGCCGGATTCGATCACGCCATCGATGAAAAACTTAGCAACCCCGCCGCGCCAGAGATGACCCGTTTCGTCTCGGAGCGGAAGCTGCTCGCGCATTTCGTCGAAGGTGAAATGCGGCTTTTGCCAGAGTGGAACGATTGCGCGGATGGAAAGATCGCCGTTGCCCTCGAGCTCGCGGAAGAGATCGAACGAGGCCGGACTGCCATCCATCATGTGAATGGTGGTCAATCCCATCGCATTCCACTTCTTCATTTCGGCGACATAAAGTCTGTACTTTTCGGCTTCGGTGAGCTGCGGAATGTGGCGCCGGACGAGATCCGTCGCCCCTTCCTGGAGCTCGCCGGTTGGTACGCCATGTTCGTCGACGACCACTTTCGAGAAGTCGGAAAAAGTCTCGCGGCCGGAGATATCGCTGTACGCAATCGCGCCGGGACTCACAACCGCGGTGTGTCCTTCGAAGAAACCGCAATAGGCGAGACCTCCGTCGACCGCGTCGGCGAATAGATCGCCGCGAATTCCGGTCTCCGAGAACATCTCGAAGGTGAGCCCCCACCCGATCACCCAGCGATCTGGACCAACCCGCTTCCGCTCACCGGCAAGAGCGGTGCGGAGTTCGTCGAGCGATCCGGCTCGCGTGAGATCGGCGCCCTGTGTCGCCTCGGTTCCCCAAAATGGGTGGAAGTGGCTGTCGGTCAGCCCGGGAACGATGTGCATTCCGGTGCCGTCGACGATTTCTGTTTTGCCGTCCGCTTCGGCACGAATCGTCGCGTTGTCACCGACCGCCACGATCGTTCCGTCTTTGATCGCGACCGCGGTCGCATGCGGGCGATCACAGTCCATTGTCCTGATCGACGCCCCGATTACCGCAAGATCCGCAGCCACGTGATGCTCCTCATTTCGCGTCCAGGATTCAAGCACGATCTGATCAGCCAATGATCCCAGAAGTGAAGGTACTTGGGAACCAGCACCCCTAATCTTTACCGCTCCTAATTGTGGTTCAACTGCCGGTCGTGTTGAGCATCCGTCGTGCTCAAATCACGTTAGTTTGACCGGGCAGCCGTCGTGGAACGATTGAATCGCCGCCACCGCGATTTGGAGCGCGGCGCGGCCATCGGCTCCAGTGCAGAAGGGCGGATCGCCGGACAGCGTACGCTGAACCCAATCTTCAAGCTCGACGAGATAAGTTTGACCGAATCTGACCAGCCAGTGATCGGTGATATCGCGTTGCATTCCCGATTCGGTGGCCAGCATTGTGGCTGTCTTTTCGAGCCCGCCGATAAAGAGCGTTCCGCGATCCCCGATCACTTCGGTTCGGACATCGTAGCCGTAATAGCAAGATGAGACGTTCTCGATGTCCCCAAGCGCTCCATTCTGAAACCGAATCGTTGTGACCGCGATATCCGTGCCCTGCTCATGGGCAGAGGTCGGCGTAATCACCCGGCTCGCGATCGCGGTCACTTCCGCGGCTTCGTCGCCGAGCAGCCAACGGGCATTGTCGTAGTCATGAATGCACGAATTGAAGAAAACCGCCGGATCGGCGCCCGATCCGGCAGCACGGCTAAACGGGTACTTCCCGCGATGCGCGGCTTTGACCATCAGCGGGGTGCCGATCCTGCCCACTTCGATTGCGACTTTTGCATTCGCGTACGCGGGATCGTACCGGCGCATGAAGCCGATTTGAAGCCGGATTCCCGCTCTTGAAACCGCGGCAAGGGCGATATCGGCGTCTACCAACGATGTGGTGATCGGCTTTTCACAGAAGACATCTTTGCGATGACGCGCCCCGGCCAGAATGCCCTCGAGATGCGCGGTGTCGTTCGAAACGACCACGAGGGCCTCGACGTCGGGATCTGCAGCAAGCTCGTCAGCGGTCGCATAGACATTGCGAACGCCTAGCTCTTCCGCAACCGTGCGCGCCACGTCAGCACGGATATCGGCGATCGCGGTCACCCGAGCGTTGTGGATGCGACGTTGAAGGTTCTCGGCGTGCATCCGCCCAAGTAGTCCAACCCCGATAACGCCCACGCCGAGTTGCGCTGCCATTCCTACTGCTCCTCGAACACCATGCCATCGAACGCCATACCATTTCAGATGACGCAACGATACATGAGCGATCGCTGTTGCGAAAAACAGCTGGAAAAACAAAGACCGCTCGCGAGTGCTTTCTCGCGAGCGGTCACCCCAATGTTGGGCAGCGAAGTTGCGAACTACACATATTGCGCAAACCAGGCGACCGTGTCGTTCCAGGCGGTGAGCGCTGATTCCTCGTTGTAACGCTGACCGGTGTCGTTGTGGAATGCATGCTGAGTGTTCGGGTAGATGTTGATCTGATGAGTGATTCCAGCCGCCTCGAGCGCGGCAACGAGCTCGTCCCGCCCTTCGTTCGCAAAGTCGTCGGGATCGTCCGAATAGACGCCAAGCACCGCGGCTTTGATACTCGGCGCCTGATCAACCGGTGGAGGTGGTCCGTAGTAAGGCGCGGCCGCTTTCAACGCGGGAATCGCTGTCGCCGCTTGCCAGGTGATGCCGCCGCCGAAGCAGAAGCCGGTCATCGCCAGCCGGTTCAGATCGGCACCTGAGTCAGTGCCGAGATAGTCGATGGTAGCTTGAAAGGCGCCGACGTGGCGGGCCGGGTCGACATCACGCGTTAGAAGCGCCGGGATCTCGGCTGGGTCCGGAATCGAGGCGGTGCCGCCGTCTCGACTCAGGAGATCGACCGCGACGGCGAGATAGCCCTCGACTGCCCATCGCCGGGTCACATCTCTGATGTGATCGGTCAAACCACGATTCTCGTGGCAGATCAGGACAACCGGCAGGGCGCCGCCCGCCGCGGGAGAGGCCATTGGATCGGCCGCTGGTGTTCCACCTGAGCCGCTGGGCCTGGCGGAGTATGCGAGGATCGTGGTCTCGTTGCCCTCGAAACTGAGATCGGCCGTCATCACGCGAGGATCGTCTGCCGCCACGCTGAGCGGACTTTGCGGTTCATTCGCGACAGGCGTGGTCTCCAGCGCATAGGCGGCGCGCGTCATCGGCGTGACGCCCAGCGAGGTCAGAATGGTGGCGGTGGTCGCGACGCCGCCGGTTATGAGCAAAACGCGGCGAATCATGTCCCGGCGAGACATCAAACCGTCCATGTAGTCCTCGACGAATTCGTGGATCAGGTACTTCTCGAAGGGTTCGAGACGGCGTGTTTAATGCTCCTTTTCGGGTCGAACTGAGACAGGAAGGTCCTGGGGCACAATGCGCCCATCTCCTTCCCACGACCATAGAATCGATTGGGATGGAGCGATCATTTAGTTATGTAAATCGTAGAGGCAAAGCAGCGTAACAGACGTTACCTATTAGTCGTGTGTCCGCCTCGGATTACGTTGGAAGCCCATACAGATCAAACATTCTCGGTCAACATACGTTCAATCGTGGCAAGTGATATCTGCGCCACCTAAGAATGCCGGGCGTCGATGTTCAGAAGATCGACGACCTCCGAGCCGGTGTTGAAGCTTCGAGTCTGTCGATTGCGCTCAATCGCGGAGTAGATCAAGGCGGATGCCACCCAGCCCTGCGCGTACGGATTCTGGTCGATTGCCCATTTGATCGAGCCGCTGTTGATGGCCTCTGGCACCCCGGGCACGAGGTCGAATCCACCGTTGGCGATCTTCCCCGCGAGACCCATTTCTTCAAGCAAACTTGCGGCAGAGAGGTGTCCATGATCAGCGTGGGCGATCCCGATGAGTTGATCGCCAAGCTGAGTGATCTTGGATCGCAAAGTGGCTCCTGCGATTGAACGGTCGGATTCAGTAGTCAGAATTTCGGCTGAAAAGCTCGTGTTGTTGACGGAGTTGTAATCCTCGATGCCCTGGCGGGCTCCTTCCGTGCGTTGATCGAACCCGGCATGCCCCGGCCGGCTATTGCAGAGCAGAATTATTCCGCCCGAGCGGCTGGTTAGTCGCTGTGCATTCGCTGCTGCCTGCAGTCCGTTTTTGACTCCCGCTGCGACGTTGTCTGGTCCAGCGTAGGCAACCCCGAATGCTTTGTAGTCTGACGGCGAGGAGTTGAACAGGATGACGTAGGCGCTGGCCGCATGGGCTCGTTCGATCACTGTGCTCATTGAAGCTCTATCTAAACCCGTTAGCGCGATTGCCGCGGGCAACGTCGCAATTGCGTCCAATTGAGCCTGGACAACTGATGCAGCGTCGGTCGATTTATCGTCTATCCACTCGCCTTCCCAACCAGCCAGGCCTGCAAATGCTTCGAATCCGATCCGAGTCTGCTCGAAAACCAGACTGCTGTTTTCGGCAACGAAGATCACCCTGCGCCCGGCCGCGGACGTTTGTGCTCCATTCCGCATCGCGGCTGGCGTCGCGGCGACCGCGCTTGTGTAGGCGAGCAATTGCCGGCGAGTTATGAGCACGCACCCACTCCAATGGCGTTCCAGCGACACGATCCCCGCTGATGGTACGTCGTCCGTTCGAGGTTCGGAATACCGGCGGTCATTACTGAGATCGAGCTCCCAGGTTTCGGAGACCAGTTCGTGGCCAAAGCTGTGATTCGGCGACGACTCAATCAGCTGAAATCCAAACGCTTCATACAACTGGCGAGCGGAGACGAGAATGCTATTGGTCCAAAGCGTCACTTGTTCGTACCCGGCCGAAATGGCAAAGTCGATGCAGGTCCGCACCAGCGCTGCTCCGATCCCAAGACCGCGTGCCTCCGGTTCGACGATGAGCATCCGTAGCTTCGACAGAGACTCCGAAACTTCAACTAGGAAGACGCACCCGACCGTCGTACTCCGCGAACCAACAGCTTTCTCGTGCCGGATCGTGCTTCGTGAAAAAATCGGTCGCGATCCCGGCGACCAGGAGCTCGAACTCCATGTTCCAGTCGTATTCCGCGGCATACAACGCTCCGTGGCGTGATATGACCCCACCAAGATCGCCGGGTCTCGCGCCCTGGCGGATTGTGACGCGGTCATCGAGCTCGGTTCTCATCGTTTCAGCCCCCTACGCCTAGCCACCTCCTGTTCCAAAAGACTGCCATTCCCGCGGCGATCACCATCTAAACTCGCCGAAACCGCCAGGCGGCAATCCCGGCGACCGCGATCGCGATAACGCGGGCTGGATCGTCGCTTCCCATGCCGGCCTTGCTCGAGGCAACTAGCGCGGCCAGCAACGCGACCGGCAGAACACGAAGCGCTCGCTTCCGCCGAACCGGAAGCGACGAATCCGGAGCCACTAATCCGGCGAATCGAAGTCCATGAACACATGCACCGATGGCAAGAACCGTCCACAGATTACTCATCGCTCGTTTGGCGATCCTGCATGACGACGCCAACCAAACCCGCGATCAAAACCGCGAAGCCCGCGGGCATGAATTGACTGGACGCGAGTGCCGTCGCGCCGGACACCAACGCGATTGCGAGTGTCGCGTGCGATGTAAGCATCCGCGCGAGCACGGCCAAAAAGTCAGCGGCACCACGAGGTCGAGTCCGGTTCGCGCGGATGCGGGCAAGATGCTTCCGGACAGCAAACCGATCGCCGTGCCGGCGTTCCACGCGAGGTACATGCTGACACCGGCGCCCAAGAGCACGGGCATGCGAAGTGGTCCTCGCGCTGCCGCCACCCCGTACGCGCCGTCTGTCAAGAACCAGGCGACGACCGGACGCCGCCTCCAGTTCGGTGCGCAGCGCTCGTTGACAGCAGCGCCCAGAAGCGGCAAATGAGCGTTGAGCGCCATCGCGGTCAGGATTAACACAAGCACCGCTTGATTCATCCCACGATCAGCCGTCACCGACATCTGGGCGGCAGACGAGAAGACAACCAGGCTCATGAGCTGCGCATCGCCGCGATCGAGACCGGCGGAATGAGCAGCGACACCGAAGGCGATTCCCGATGGAATCGCGCCTGCCCCGAGTGGAAGCATCGCAACGAAGCCGCTTCTGAAACTCCGTGCTTCGTCTATTTCGAGAAGTACCGATGCGGTTTCCATTTTGTTAGGCTAGAGGGCATGAAGACGCACGTCATCGTCACCGAACACGAATTCGCCGTCACGCCGGGAGGCGCCAAGTTGCGGACGCTCCGGGAAGCGCGCGGGCGAGCGCAACTTTGGGTCGAGGCGGAGGCGGGGCTTGGCGCCGGCTATTTGCAGCGAGTCGAGTCCGGGCGAGTTGCGCAACCGGGTCGAGCAACAATCGAGCAAATCCTGACCACGCTCGACGACCGCTTCAGCGAGCGACGAGAAGTCGAAGAGGCCTTCGGGTATCTCGTGCCCACACCGCTACCGGACGAACGCGACCGGCAATGGGCGACCGCGATCTGCCAAAGCGATCTGGACGAGGTCGTTTTCCCGGCATATGCTCTTGATTGCACCGCACGTTTGGCCGCCTGGAATCGCTTTCTGCCATGTCTGCTCGGGTTCCAGCCGGAAGCCGGTCTCCCTGACGCGTTGACGCGACGGTCGATGCTCTATTCCTGGTTCGATCCATCGACAAGACTCGGCTCATTGGTGGCGGAGCCTGACTCACTCCTGCCGGCAATGATCCGGGCATTGCGGTTCGAGCTCGAGCAATACCGGGGGGAACCCTGGGCGAGCGCGTTCGTGGCCGACCTGCAGCGAGGGTTGCCGCTCTTCCTTGCGATGTGGTCCAGAGTCGTTGATGAGCCGGTACCGACCGGTGCCGCCAGAGCGCGCGTACCGCTTCGTCTGCGAGTTCCGGGTGTTGGGACGCTGGAGTTTCGGCTGGCGTCCGAACCGTTCACCCGCGACAGCCGGTTTCGCACGATCTACTACTTCCCCGCCGATCCGGCGACAATGCGCTGGTGTGCTGAGAACGTAATTCCCCCGGAGCGAATCACATGACCGAAACGGCAAAAGAACGCGTTCTACGTCAATACGGCGCGGTCGGTGATGCCTATGTGAAGAGTGCTGGACATGCCGGCGGGAACGATCTGGCACGTTTGATTGGAGTTCTGCAGCCAGCATCGCACGAGCGCGCGCTGGATATCGCAACGGGCGGCGGGCACGTCGCCAGGGCGCTCGCGCCTCTGGTGGCGGAAGTTGTCGCGTCCGATCTCACGCCGGAGATGCTTGCCGGGGCTGAAAAGTTCATCGTCGGACTTGGACTGGCGAACGTGACCTTTGCGCTGGCCGATGCGGAGGAGCTGCCTTTTCCGGATCGGTCGTTCGAAATTGTGACCTGCCGGATCGCTCCGCATCACTTTCCGGATCCCGATCGATTTGTGTCCGGGGTTGCGCGAGTGCTCAAACCCGGCGGCCGCTTCGGACTGATCGATAGCGTGGTCCCCGCGGGCGATTTGGGCGACAGTTACAACCGATTTGAGCTGGCGCGCGATCCATCACATGTGCGCTCTCTGTCGGTCGACGAGTGGATCCAGTTGATCGAGGCCTCTGGGCTAGGCGTCAGGCTTGTTGAAAACCATCCCAAGACGCACAACTTTGCCGATTGGACGAGCCGGGCCAATGTGCCGGAGAGCGGACGTGACGCGATTGCCCGCGTTGTGCTCGATATCGGACCGGCGGCCATCGAAGCGTTTCACTTGGTGGTCGAAAGCGGAACGCTCGTCAGTTTCACGGACGACAAAGTGCTGATTCTGGCTGAGAGACCGCAATAGGGCGCTCGATTCATACCGTGTTTGACCTTCGAGTTACCGCTTCTGGTAGACTCTGCCTTCGTCCCGGCATCCACGATTGACGGTGACCGGGAAGAGCGTTGTCGTAATGTGCATTTGAAACTAGAGGAGAATCCAATGCGGCAGTCGTTGAAGATTCCAGTGTTCGGAAGCGTCTTCAACGAAGGTATGCTGCATGGCTGTTATCAATATCGGGATTCTGGCGCATGTAGACGCCGGTAAAACCAGCGTCACCGAACGCATTCTGTTCGAGACCGGCGTCATCAGATCGGTTGGGAGCGTCGACAAAGGCACGACGCAAACCGACACCATGGAGTTAGAACGGGCACGCGGCATTACGATCAAGTCCGCGGTCGTTTCGTTTCAGCTCAACGAGCTCAAAGTCAATCTGATCGATACACCTGGGCATAGCGACTTCGTGGCCGAAGTCGAGCGTTCGCTGCGCGTGCTCGATGGCGTCGTGCTCGTCATCTCCGCGGTCGAAGGCGTGCAATCTCAGACACGGCGGCTTGCCCAGGCGATTCGTGCGGCGGGATTGCCCGTACTGATCTTCGTCAACAAGATCGATCGCGTGGGGGCTCGAGATGAGCTGCTGCTTGGCGACATCCGCCGCAAGTTGAGCCTTCGAATCGTGGCAATGAACAATCCGGCCGGGATCGGCGACCGGTCCGCGGAAGTCTTGGCATGCGACCGCAATGACCCAGCCTGGCGCGAAGGGGTGATCGATCTTCTTGCCGAAACGAACGAGCACGTGATCGAAGAATTCGACCGTACCGGCGGCAATTTGAGCGGTCCATACATTGAGGCAGAACTGAGAACGCAAGTAGCCAAGGGCGACATCGTGCCGGTCTTCTTCGGCTCGGCGATCACAGGCGTTGGCGTGCCCGAGCTCCTTGAGGGCATTGAGGAATGGCTCCCAAGAGCGGACGAAACCATCGACGCTCAGGTCGACGGCACGGTGTTCAAGATCGCGCGTCGCCCATCAGGGGAGAAGATTGTCTTCGTTCGCCTCTTCGCGGGCAATCTGGCAGTGCGAGAGCGCATTTCGACTCAGCGCCACGACTCATTCGGCGAACTGGAACAGATCGAAGAGCGAATCACCGGGATCGATCGCTTTTCTTCTGGAAGCACAATCGCGATCGATGCCGTTGGCGCCGGGGAGATCGTTTGCCTACATGGTTTGCGAGCGGCGCGAATCGGCGATCGCATCGGCGCCGAGGAGTCGCAAACCCCGGAGATCGCCCGCGCATTTCCGGCGCCGTCGCTAGAGAGCGTGGTGCGATCAATCGAGCCGGGGCAAATCACTAAATTGCGCGCCGCGCTCGAACAGCTCGCCGAGCAAGATCCGTTGATTTCACTCCGACAGCGCAACGAAGAGGGAGAAATCTCGGTCCGCCTTTACGGCGAAGTTCAGAAGGAAGTACTTACGGAGACACTGTCGCGTGAGTATGGAGTCAACGCGAACTTTGGCCGGAGCCAGACCATTTGTATCGAGCGTCCGACCGGGGTAGGCGAGGCCTTCGAGCTCATCACTGATGACGCGAATCCGTTTTACGGGACGGTTGGTTTCCGAGTCGAGCCGGCGAACATTGAAAGCGGGGTTCGTTATCAGCGGGAGCTGGGGTCGCTGCCTCTGGCGTTCTATCGCGCGATCGAGGAGACCGTGCATGAAACGCTCGAGCAAGGGTTGTGTGGCTGGGAGGTTACCGATTGCATCGTCACCTTGACACATGCCGGTTTCTGGTCGCCGGTAAGCACGGCGTCCGACTTTCGCAAGCTCACGCCGCTCGTGCTACTGCAGGCGCTCTCGAAGGCGGGCACCGTCGTCTGCGAGCCGTTCGAGGAGCTCGACCTCGACATCCCCGAGGATACATTCGGGCCGGTATGCGGAGCCTTGATCAACGTCCGGGCAACCATCAAAAACTCATACCCTGAAGGGTCGTCCCACCATATCGTCTGCGAGATCCCGACCGCGGAACTGCGCGGCGTGGAACAGCAGTTGCCGGGATTGACGCGCGGCGATGGCGGGTGGGTATCGAACTTCGCGGGGTATGTGCCGGTCAGTGGGGACCCACCAACAAGGAAGCGGATCGGCCCGAATCCGCTGAATCGCGCGCGCTACCTGGCGGAAGTGGCGCGCGCGTAGCTGGTATTTGATTGGGGGGAGACGAGGATAACGATCTATCTGCTCGGCGTCGACCGGCCGGCCGGCCGGAACAGTCTATGGCACGATATTTTGGTTGTAGCGGAACAGGTTGGTTGGATCGTATTGGCGCTTGAGGGCGACCAGGCGGGCATACTTTTGCTCACCGTAGGCGGCTCTGACGCGATCCTGACTCTCGCCGAAGCCGAGGTAGTTGACGTAGACGCCTTTGCCATATGGTTCCATGTCAGTCCAGAGCTTCCTCGTCCAGGCGATCGAGTCGTCGGCCATCGCGGGGTCGGGCCAGCGGGCGATGATCGCCAGGTTGTACTCGGAATCGCGATGATCGAACGCGGTGGCGTCCTGCGGCACCCGGGCGACCGCGCCGCCGGCGTGCTCAATCAAGACCAAGGAGAGTGGCGAGGTCACCTGTCCGAACCCATCGACGATTGTGCTCAGTGCGTCATCGGTCAGTTTGGGCAGGAAGTGGGAACGCCAGTAGACCGGCAAGCCGGACGGAAAGGCGCCGTCGAGCATCATTTGCAGTGCGGTGTATGGCATCGCGCCAACCTGATCGGCGACCGGCGGTCCGAAATCGCGCAGGGGCTTGAGAACGCGCTCGCCCTCCTCGATCGGTCCGTTGTAGCAGATGATCAGGCCAAGAATGCGCATGCCGTCAGGCGCGGTCATTAGTCCGGCAAAAACAGTGAGCTCGTCCGGCGCGGTCGCCGTGAAATCGCGGTAGAAACGGAGCACCTCAGGGGCGCGCTCGGCAGGATGAACGAGCAGCCCACCAAGCACCGTTGTGACCGGATAGAGTTTGTAGGTGAAGCTGGTGACGACACCGAAATTGCCGCCGCCGCCCTGCAACCCCCAGAGCAGCTTGGGATTCTCCGTCGCGGAGGCGTGGACGAGCTCTCCTGAGGCGGTGACGACGTCGGCCGCGATCAAGTTGTCGCAGGCCAGGCCGCGGGAGCGCATCAACCATCCGAGTCCGCCACCGAGCGTCAGTCCGGCGATACCGGTCGACGAGATGGCGCCCCCGGTCGTGGCGAGGCCGTGTGCCTGGGTCGCGCGGTCGAAATCGCCCCAGTTCGCTCCGCCTTCGGCTCTGGCGGTACGCGCCACGGGATCAACGTCGACTCTTCGCATTTCGCTTAGGTCGACGACCAGGGCGCCGTCGGCGACGGCCAGGCCGGCCGCGTTGTGCCCGCCGCCGCGAATTGCGACACCAAGACCGGCCGTTTTCGCGTGTTTGACCGCTGCAATAACGTCTTCGACATCAAGGCATCTTGCGATGGCAGCAGGATGGCGATCAACCATGCCGTTCCAAACCGCGCGCGCGGCATCGTAGCCGCTGTCGCCAGAGGTCAATATCTCGCCGCGAAACGCTTCGATCGCAACGGCCATGTTCTTTGCCTCCTCAATGACGCTCTCTCATGCGCGGGATTTCGGCCGGTTGAACGGCCGCGTGGCATTCCGCGACGATGTCGATCTCAATTCTCCTACGAGCACGCTGCTGTTTGATACGTCGTCCATGCTTAACTGGATCACGAACGTGATTTATGACAACCGCGTGCTGTCGATTGGGACGAACGGGGCAGATATTTGGTGCGCCACCGCTAGTAGCGTGTGGTGAGTCAGCGCATTGAGTCGCCATTCACATTGAGCCCAGCATTGGAATCGGATTCTTCATGGAGCCCAGAAACAAGCCTGTCGCCCGTGGGTCGCTCCAGAAAGCGCCCGGCATGATGGTGCCTGCGACGCGTCGCTCGCCGGTATCGGCCACAACCGATGCTCCCTGGGGCTCGGGGAACCAATCTGGAACCACGGATGCAGGACTTGAGTCCAGCCGCCGCGATCGATTGTCGATCGCGAGTGATGCGCTGTTCCGGGCAGCGATCGAAGGAAACATGGACAACGTCGTTGTACTCGAGTCTGTTCGAGACAGCGACGGGGAAATCATTGACTTCGAGTTTGCCGAGCTCAATGAGCGTGCGGCTCAACTCATGCGAGCTCAACGCTCTGAGATCGTTGGTCGCCTCCTCTCCGAGCAATACCCGCACGATCGAAACTCCCGGTTCTTTCTTCGGTGCAAGCGCGTAGCGGAATCGGGGGTGCCGGAAGAGGAGGAAGTTTCAACCGGACCACAATTTACCTCGCGGTGGCTTCGGTATCGAATCGCACCGGTTGGAAGCGCGGTCGTCGTCTACAGTCGCGACGTCAGCCTGCACGTCGATCAAGAAGATGGATTGCGTAAGAGCGAGGCTCGATTTCGATCGTTGGTGCAGAACAGTTCAGACTTCACGTTTGTGATTCGTCGGGACGGCACGCTCGAGTACGCCTCGCCATCTGTCCAGCGCCTCCTTGGATCCGAACCGGATCAGTTTCTAGATCAGTCCCCGCTCGCGCTTGTTCATCCAGACGATCAAGCTCTTGTCGCGCAACGATTGAATGGATTCATGCGAGGCGAACATTCCGACCGCCCAATCGAATACCGTGTACGCCAGGCGAGCGGGAACTGGATCTGGTTCGAGGCGATCGCCAACACCATGCTGGACGATCCCGCGGTTCGGGGAATCGTGGTGAACGCCCGCGATATCACTGAACGCAAGCTCGCGGAAGAGGCCCAACTGCGAAGTGAGGAACGGCTTCGATTGGCGCTTGAAGCCGCAAACATGGCTACCTGGGACATGGATTTGGCGACGGGAGAGATCGTTCGGTCGGATGGTATGGCCAGTCTCTTTGGATTGTCCCTGGACACCATCATCAATCCAACCACGGACTTGTTCGAGCACATACATCCTGAAGATCGAGAGGTTTTGCCGGAGATGGACCGGCGCCATCTCGAACTGGGTGAGCCACTCGACGCGACATTCAGAGTGGTTCTGCAAGACGGTGAGATTCGTTGGATTCGTGAGCGCGGCGGCTTACGCCCTGAGCCAGACGGCGTGCCTCGCAGGATGTTGGGTGTCACCGCCGATGTCACCTCCCAAAAGCGCTTTGAAGAGCGTCTTCAGGACGCCGAGTCTCGTTTCCGTACGCTGGTCGAGCAAATCCCGGCAGTGACCTATGTGGCTAAGGTCGTCCCTGATCACAAGAACCAGCAGAAGACCTATGTCAGTCCACAGATCGAATCGTTACTGGGCTACACCTGCGATGAGTGGATTTCAGATCCAGATCTGTGGGCCAACTCCGTCCATCCAGATGATGTCGCTCGGGCGGCAAGAGCGGGAGAAGCCGCCTACTCCGTCGGGCGGTTTCAGCTTACCGCTCGAATCACCGCAAAGGATGGACGGCAGCTGTGGATTCGCGACGAGTCAGTGCGGGTTGGCGTTGCAGAGGACGGCGACGAGCTCTGGCAAGGCCTCATGTTCGATGTCTCAGAAGAGAAACGAGTGGATGAGGAGACTCGTTTTCAGGCCGAGCTACTTGCGCAAGTCCCCGCCGCTGTCGTGCGTACAGATCCAGACGGCGTCATCACACACTGGAATCGATCGGCGGAAGCTCTTTATGGTTGGTCTCGAGCCGAAGCGGTTGGCCGGTCGATCATCGATCTGTTGGGACCGGATAACAGCCAGGCGATTCGTGCCTCATGGCCCAAGGAGATAACTGATCAGCCGGCTCGACTCGAGGAATATACCGTCAGGCGCAAAGACGGATCTAAGGTCTCAATTCATGCGAGTGCAACTCCTGTCGTCGATGAACATGGCAAGGTCACGGGCATCGTTGGCGTTTCAGTCGATTTGACCGAGCGCAAAGCCATGGAAGCCCGTCTTGTGCAGATGGCCTATTACGATGCCGTCACTGGGCTCGCGAATCGAACCCTTTTCATGGAGAAGTTACAGGAGGTTCTGAAACACCTGCCTATGGGCGGCGGGATCGCTGTGCTTTTCATGGACCTTGATCACTTCAAAGTCGTCAATGACAGCCTTGGGCACAACGCCGGAGATGAGTTGTTGGAAATGGTCGGCGACCGCCTCTCCAAGGCGATCCGCCCAGGCGACACATTAGCCCGGTTTGGAGGCGACGAATTTGCCGTGCTTTGCGAATCGGTCGTCGAGCTCGACACGGCGAGCGCGGTCGCCACACGCTTATTAAGCAAACTGGACAAACCCTTTGTCATTCAGGGGCGTGAGGTCTTCATAAGCGGTTCGGTCGGAATCACGATCGCCACACAGCGTCGCGTCTCCGCAAACGAGCTGCTACGTGAGTCCGATGTCGCGATGTATGAAGCCAAGGCGCTCGGCCGGGGACAATCGGCTTGTTTCGATCCGGCGGCAAACGAGCGGGCCATGCGACGGCTTGCTTCCGAAACCGATCTTCGACACGCCGTCGATCGCGGCGATTTCGAGCTCCACTACCAACCGATCGTGAGTCTTGACACTGGATTCGTGCATGGCCTTGAGGCACTCGTCCGCTGGCGACACCCCATTCGCGGATTGGTTCCGCCGGCAGAATTCATCTCGCTGGCAGAAGAAACCGGATTGATTGTTCCAATCGGAGCCTGGGTACTGGAAGAGGCCTGCCGCGAAGCGGTGATTTGGCGCGGAATACGACCCGACTGTCCACCGGTCGTCGCGGTCAACCTCTCGCCACGACAACTTCGGGGAGGCGATTTCGACCGAACGCTCTGGCGAGCGCTCAGCGAAACCGGATTGCCGCCTGAGCTGCTCAATCTTGAAATGACGGAATTGGCGCTCGCCGAGGACCCGCTCGCCACGCGTCATTTCTTGAATCTCCTAAAATCGATCGGCGTTCAACTGGCACTTGACGACTTTGGAACTGGATACTCCTCACTTGGTCGAATCCACCAACTTCCAATCGATGTAGTGAAGATTGATCGCTCGTTCATCTCCGGACTGGGCACCGACAGGAGCAGCTTCGCGATCCTCAAAGCGGTGACCATGCTCGCCCACGATCTTGGTCTGATTGTGACGGCCGAAGGAATCGAAACGAATCTGCAGCGGCGGATCGTCACCGAGGTCGGGTGCGATCGCGGCCAGGGTTACCTTTTCGCCCGGCCGGTGCTCGCCAATGAGGTGTCGTCGCTGCTTCGCGCCCCCCTCCATTTTGTCGCGGCAAGCTAGCTCGTAACGCCCACTCAGTCGATGGCATTGAAGAGCGCAAAACTGTCGTCTTCCGGCGCATATCCGAAGAGCTCCTGGGTACTCGTCAAATCCATCCGTTTGATTGCGTTATCCGATTGACCATGCGCGATCGCGAAGCGAACGCTCAGCGGCGCCTCAAGACAGCAGATCAGGAGCTGGTTGAGATCCCGCTCGCTCACATACGCGGACAGGTTGCCGCGGGTCGGCTCGGTTTCAATCCAGGGAGCGTGGTACGCGCCGATCCTGATCGCGATCACCGAGAGTCCTTCTGAGTTCGCAAAACAAGCGCCGAGCGCCTCTCCCCAGCATTTGCTGGCGCCGTAGATATTGGCCGGCGAAACGGTGACTTCCACCGGGATTGGGTCGCCCTCCGGGTATCCGATGATCGCATGGATGGAGCTCGCGAATATCACTCGTTTGCAGCCGGCATCTTTCGCTGCTTGAAAAACATTGAAGGCGCCTTTGACGTTGTTGTCGAGCAGAGATTCGTAAAACCCCGAGGCTGGTTCCGGATCGGCGGCAAGATGAACAACCGCATCCATTCCTTCACACGCAGCGCGGCAAACATCGAGGTCCACAATATCGAACGCGACAGACTCGTGACCGGGTCTTGGCTTCAGGTTCTGGACATCGCGATCGGCCAGGCGAAACCAATAACGGTCGCCCATATCGCGATAAAAGGCAGTTCCGATCCGGCCGGCGGCGCCGGTAAGCAACAATCGCAGGATAGTGTCCTCTCTTGATTGGCGCGGGCACGAGCGTCATGATCTCAGTCAGGTCCGCCGCGGTCGAAAGGATACGTCGATTCAAACAGAGAGAGGAGATAACGATGGCATACGACGAAGCATTGGCCAGGCGAATTCGGAGCGAGCTGGACGGAGAGAGTGGATTGGTCGAAAAGAAGATGTTCGGCGGGGTCGGATTCATGCTCAATGGCAACATGGCGGTCGGGATTCACCGACTCAACAACCTCATGGTTCGGATCAAGCCTGAAGATCACGAGGTGGCCCTTGCCGAACCGCACGTGCGGCTCTTTGAAATGAATGGAAAGCTGATGAATGGCTGGATCGTGGTCGATTCGGCTGGACTTGAGGAGCAGGCGGCACTGGCCGGCTGGGTGCAACAGGGCGCGACCTTCGCAAAATCGCTCCCGCCGAAGTAACCGCGCTGCGCACACTTCGTCGACTATCCGTTGAGCTTTAGTGGCGGTTCCAATCGAGTGATACCCGGGATTCGATCGAACCCGCGGTCGAATGAAATGATTTCTCCCGTGCCATACTTCCGCGCCAATACAGCGTGGAAGCTATCGGCAAATGATAGTTTCCGACGGGAGGTGTAGAGATCGAAAACGTCGGGGTATAACGAGCGATGCGGTAACACCAGATTGTCCAATCCCAGTAACGGCAAGAGAACATCGCGGATTTTGACACGGGGAATCTCATAGAACGACTGCAAGACGAAAACGGCCTCAAACACAACCGTGTGGGTCGTCTGAGCACGCGCCAAACCCAATTCAAGCTGGGCAAAGAATTCAATCGATCGTTGTGAGTGGAGCAATTCGTCGCTCAGGATGAGCCGTAGAAGGACATTTGTGTCGACAATTGGAAGTTCTCGCTCAACCACGATCGCGATTCCGTTGCGCTTGATAGCGTCGCTCGCGGTCGGTCCACCCAAGTTCGATTGCTCGCTCCTCCGCCATATGCCTTTCGTCTGAAGTCAGATTACGCTTCGCGTATTGAGATAGTGCGCCTGCCGCCAAACGAGTCGGACTGTCAGATGAAAGCTGATCGAAGGCGCTACCTTCCAGGATTTTCCCGGAAGGACTCACCCGGGCAACTTCGAAACCAGCACTAGATTCAACGACTTCGACCCGATCGCCCACATGAATTCCGAGGCGGCGGCGAATCTCGATTGGGATTGTGATTTGGCCCTTGCGCGTCACTGTCGATTGGCTTCGCATTGTTTGCTCCAACCACCAAAGTACTACCTGTTCGGTTTCGGGTAGTACCGGCAATATAGCGAGCGCGCCCGGGGTTTTCAACCCCCTGCGCCGCTCATTCGCGACGGGTATGCTGTGGCACGCGATGAACAGCAGGTTAATGAGACCGGGGAGTTATGACGCGCGATGCAAGTACGTACGGGCGATGAGCTGCGCCGGTTGATGCGGGAGATGTTGGAAGCGATCGGGACCGGATCGGACGAGGCTGCTTTCGTCGGCGATTCGCTTGTCGATGCGAACCTGGCCGGACATGATTCCCACGGCGTGATTCGCATCCTGCACTACATGGAGATGGTGCGCGCGGGCGAGGTCGATCCCACGGTCGCGCCCGAGTTACTCGGAACCGATGGGGCCACGGCTCGGATTGATGGCGGTTGGGGTTGGGGTCAGCTCTCGATGAAGCTCGCCACTGGCACCGCGATCGATTTGGCCCGCCAGCTCGGATTGGGGAGCGCGGTGGTTCTCCGTTCGTATCACATCGGACGGGTGGCGCCATACGTGGAACAGATCGCCCGCACGGGAATGATCGGGTTGGCGACCGCGAACGCCGGCCGCGCGACCGCTCCATACGGCGGGCGCGAGCGGGTCATGGGCACGAATCCGATCGCCTGGGCGGTGCCGCGCGGCGGTGGCAAAGCGCCGATCTGCCTGGATATCGCGACCTCGTCGGTCGCTGAGGGCAAGTTGCGGGTCGCGCGAGCCAAGGGCGACACGATCGCGCCGGGACTGATCCTCAATCGCGAGGGCAAATCGTCGATCGACCCCAACGACTTCTATAACGGCGGCGCGCTCCTGCCTTTTGGAGCACATAAAGGATCGGGATTCAGCATCCTGGCGCAGCTCATTGGCGTCGGACTCGCGGAGTCGACTCCAGATGTGTTGAGCAAAAAACGGGGCGGAAATGGGCCGTTTGTGCTTGCGCTGGACATCGCCCGATTTCGTCCGCTCGAGGCGTTCATCGACTCGATCGAAGCGCAGGCGGACGAGGTCAATGACGTAGTCCCGGCCGAAGGCTTCGACCGGGTGCAGTTGCCGGGAGAGCCGGAGGTAGAAAACCGCGCTCGCCGGGCGGCGGAGGGAATCCCCGTGCCGGACAGCACCTGGGAAGAACTGGTAGAACTCGCCGGCCAACTGGGCGTCTTTGTCGACGCCTGATCAAATCGGAGATCTGAAACGGGAGCGGATTGCTCCGCTCCCGTTTCAACTGAATAGCAAACAGCAACCGGCAGCTAGCCGACCGATTCGATTTCGGGACATGTGTCGGAAAGCGCAATCAAGACGGTGTCCAACGCGCCTCCTTCGTCGGTAAGGCCGCCGACCGTCTTCAGCATTCCGATCGCTTCGGCGATCCCGGCCGCATCATCCGCTTCGAGCGCGTCGGCAAGCGCTTCGACTGCTTCGGCCGTCTGATCGTACAGGTCGATCAAGACATCATTAGCGGCTTCCGCGACATCGGGCACATCCAGATCCCGTTGAGCGCCGGCAATGTCCTCAACGGTGTCAGCCGCATCGCGGGCGACCTCGGGATCGAGGTCGAGGCCATCGACGACACCGGCGACCGCAATGAACAAGTCTGTCCAGTTGTTGATGTTTATCAAGGATGCTTCGGCCCAATCGATGACGCCTTCGCAGCCCGGTGTTGTGCCGGTGACTTCCGGCGTGTCCTCGGTGACCGGAGTCACCTCTTCGCCCGGATCCGTGCGGGTTACCGCCGGGGGTGTTCCGCTCGGCTTCGGCGCTTGGCCTTCGCTGTACTCGGCAAGCCGGACATGGCGATCGCTGCTCGGCGCGAAATAGATCAGGCCAAGCTCGGTCCCGGCAAGCACCTGGAATGAAACAAGCCCGCTGATCGTGGCGCCCGCGGCCAGCTCCGTACTGTACTGGAGGCTCGGCTCTGAAGCCTCGCCCTCTTCGGTTCGAAAGACCCCGTAGTTGTTGTAGACGAAACCCTCAGCATCCACGATTGCGAAGTCGTATGGATCGATCTCGAACGGTTGGCTGCCGGTATTCTCGATTGTGACACTCACGCCAACGAACTCAAACCCGCGCTGTGGCGGTGAAGCGTAATCCTCCAGCGGTGAAACGACGCCATCGACGGTGATCGTCGCGGTCGGCGCTCCGTCGCTGGCCAGGAATTCGGCCGGATCGCCCTCGGCAACCGGTTCGTCGCGCAAGTCGGCTGCGGTGATCAACCGGTCATAGGTCGGCTGATAGAACAACAGACCCGCGGTTGTTCCATCGAGCACCTCGAAGAAGATCGCGCCGCTCATCGACTGGCCGGGTTCAACCGGTCCGCCGAGGAAATCCGGAATCGCATCGGTCGACTCGGTTGGCCGGTAAAGGTAGGTGATGGAATAAGAGAAACCCTCGGTGTCGACGATGTAAAAGCCATAGGAACTGGCTTCGATTGCGTGATCGGCAGTGGCGGTGATCGTCACAATCGCCATGACAAAGTGAAATCCGCGTTGAGGAGCGAAGCTGGGATCGAAATCCTCGAACGGATCGGAAATGCTGCTAACCGTGATCTCGCCTTCCGGCTGACCATCGGAACCGTAGATGATCGCGGCGCTCGCGCCTTCACCGGCCTCAGGAGAAGCCGAATCCTGAGCGGAGACCGTCGACAGCGATCCCGCGGCCAAAACCATGAAGATTGCGAGTAGAGATACCCAACGTTTCACGATCCAAGACCTCCCTATTTACCGGCAATGTCAGCATCAAACTCCCGGCTTTCCCACCTTTTCACGCGCCCGGACACCGCCGGGCGCGAATTGACCGCAACGGTACATCGGCTGACAGATCGACACAAGTTGACTGGCAAACGGTTGTGCATTTTGACCAATTTGAAATGAGGATGTCACTTTTTCCCCTCTTTTTTGTGTCTGTTAAGAGTGACGTCATCGCGACGTCGATTGGGCGAGCGCGGAGGCAGCGAAATGGCAGCAAAACGGTGCGCGGCGCCTGGATGTGGTCGATTCGTACGGCGAGATACGGCGCTGTGCTCCAAACACCTCGCCACGAACGCCAACAGCGAGGAATCGAGCGCCGGGCTCGTTCCACCCGAGACGGACGAAGCGGCGCTCGAGTTCTACCGGCGATTGACGGAGGGCGAATACCGCCAGCTCTTCGGCGAAACACTGCGGCAGGTGATCGAGCAAGCGGCCGCGGAACCTGGCTTGACGGACGAGATCGGAATCTTGCGAGTCGTGTTGGCGCGGCTAATGGTGGTCGAACAGGATCCAGGGAAACTCGCCGAGAGCGTTGCAAGGGTGGCGGGGGTCGCGATTCAGGCGGCGCGAGCGCGGCGGGCAATCAGCGGCGAACAGGCGGACGGATTCACGGATGCCGTCACCCGAATGCTGATCGAGATCGGTATCGGTGCGGAACGAACGTAGGAAGGAGCGAATGGAATGACAAGTTCCGCACGAACCGAGGCGTTACGAGAACAACTACGCCAGCTACGTCAAGGACCTCCAAACGGCATCGATTTGAAACCGTCGTCGGCATACGAACTTGTAACACGGCAAATGGTCGAAGACCTCGCGGGCGATCTGAAAGAGATCAAGGATCGACTGAATGGGCTGCTGTGGATGGTGGCGGGGACGATTCTGACGGAGGTGGTGATGAAGCTGGTCGCCGCTGGCCGTTAGCCGTGGGCGTCAGGCCTCACCTCTCAAGTCTCAAGTCTCAAGTCTCAAGGAGGACGATCGATCAAAAACGGAAGATCAGTCAATGCACGGGCGTCGCCGGCGATCGAAGCAGGGCTGCGGCTGGCGCTAACCGATATTGGGGCTTTTTCGCGGGTCTTTATGCCGCGATTTGCGTTGCGGCCGTATCAAATCGGTCCCGCCCGCGCGATTGCCGAGAGCGTCGATCGCGGGCTTGGGCGGCAATTCGCGGTCGTTTTCAGCCGGCAGGCAGGGAAAGATGAGCTGCTGGCACAGCTTCTGGCCTACTTCCTCGCCCGCAACCAACTGCGCGGCGGGAATGCGGTGCTGGCCGCTCCGACCTTCCGGCCGCAGGCGGCGCTCAGCCGCGATCGGCTGCTCAGCAGGCTCGACAACCCATTGACGGCGAAGGCGGCTAAGGTGCGCGATGGCTACGCGGTGGTGGTCGGAAAGGCAGCCGCGCGGTTCCTCTCCGCCGCGCCGGGAGCGAATGCCCGCGGGCAGACCGCTGATTTGCTGCTGGTCGCGAATGAGGCACAGGACATCCGAGCCGATGTCTGGGATGCGGTCTTTGATCCGATGGCGGCTTCGACCAATGCCACGACGCTCTTTCTCGGCACGGTTTGGAGTCGTGACACCCTTCTCTCCCGGCAGATGCGGCACTTCGAGGAGCTCGAACGGCAGGACGGTATCCGGAGAGTGTGGCGAATCACCTGGGAGGAGGTTGCGCGGGATCTCCCGGCATACGGCGAGCGGGTAAAGGCGCGGATCGAGCAGTTCGGTACCAGTCATCCATTCATCAAAACCGAGTATTTCCTCGAAGAGCTGGACGGAGAGGGCGGTCTCTTCCCGCCGCGGCGTTTGGCGATGCTGCGCGGCGACCACGAACGCCGGCACAGCGCCGAACCCGGCAAGCGCTACGCGATTCTGCTCGATGTCGCGGGAGAGGAGGAAACGGGAAGCGGTCCGGGATCCTTCACTGACGACACCCGGCGCGACAGTACGGCGATGACGGTGGTCGAGATCGCCGAGGAACGCGGCTCGATCCTCGATCCAAGTTCGGGACGAACCCGGACCGCGTTTCGAGTGGTCGACCGGATTGCCTGGACCGGAACACGGCACACGGAGCTTCACGCGACCATCGTCCATTTGGCGCGAGTAATTTGGCGGGCGAGCGTGGTGGTGGTCGATGCCACGGGCGTCGGCGCCGGACTCGCTTCGTTCCTCACCGCTTCGCTAAGCGCGCGTGTCGATGGCTATTCCGCTGTTCAGGTGATTCCGTTCGTTTTCACACGGTCCAGCAAAAGCGCGCTCGGCTGGGATTTCCTGGCCCTAATCGACAGCGGCCGCTTCAGGGAGTACCGCGACGATTCCGCATCCGGCACCGAGGAAGGCAGGTTAACAGCGATCTATTGGGATCAGTTGCGCGCCACGACGTACGAAACCCAACCGGGACCCGGGAAGTTGCTCCGCTGGCAAGTTCCACCGTCGCGCGGTCACGACGATCTGGTGATGAGCGCGGCATTGACAGCGGTGCTGGACGGGTTGGATTTGCGTCCTCGGATGGCTGTCGGGCGGTAAGGGGGTGAGACGGTGAGGGGGTAAGGCGGTCAGGCGGCAACTCGAACAGACAACTAGTCGACCAATCGACTAGTCATCTTCGTTAGCTAGGAGGAGCTATGGACGAGGAGATTGGTGGAACGGAGCAGGGTGGTCCGGCGGATGAGCTGGCGCTGGTGCGGGAAGTTGTCTTGCAGGCGCACCCGGACGTCGTGCCGGAATTGGTCTCGGGCTCGACCATCGCCGAACTGTTGGCGTCGGTTGAACCGGCAAAGGCGGCGTTCGAGCGAATCAGCGAGCGGGTCAAACCGGTGGCGGCTCCGGCTCCGCCGCCCGCGGTGCCGGCCGGTTCGGCAACCGCGGTAATCGATCCATCCTCATTGCCGGCATCGGAACTGATCCGGCGCGGGATTGGGTCGAGACGACGAGTCGGCTAGGCGGTGAGTCGAACAGACGTTGAGTCGATGGCTCGACAAGACGACTCGTCGATCAGACGTTGAGATAGCTCGGGTCGAAACCCAAGTCTCAGATCGCGGAGCCTCTCCAAGGCAGAGCGCGAATTCCAGCGAGATTGATTTACGAACGTGGTTTTGGGACGCGCGATTGGCGACAGGTCGACTTTTCGACTCGGCGTTTCGTCGTCTTGTCGTCTCGTCGACTCAGGAGGTTACAGGTGGCTCTGACAAAGGTTGAAGCAGCGAAACTGACGAACGATCTGCTCCTGCGCGGGGTGATCGATACCATCGTCAAGGAATCGAGCATTCTCCAGTTGCTTCCATTTATGGAAGTGAACGGTACGACCGTGACCTACAATCGAGAGGCGACCATGCCGGCCGCTTCCTTCTACGATGTCGGCGACACCTGGACCGAGGCGACGCCGACGTTCACGCAAATCACCGCGTCGCTAAAAATCCTCGGCGGCGACGCGGATGTCGACAATTTCCTGCAGACCACCTACACCAATCCCAACGATCTCGAGGCTGAGGTGATCGCCAAGCGAGCGAAGGCCGTCGCACATCTCTTTTCGGACACCTTCTATAACGGCGATACCGCCGCCAACGCGAAGGCGTTCGACGGATTGACAAAGGTGCTGACTGCAACAGGGCAGGAGTTGACGGCAGGCGCCAATGGTGGGCAGCTCACGGTCGAATGGATCGATCAGTTGATCGATCAGGTTGTTCCGGGACGGCCGGACGCGCTCCTCTGTTCAAAGCGAACGCGGCGAAAGATGTCTAGCCTCCGACGAGCAACCGGCAACCTACTCGAAACGACGGTCGACGCCTTCGGCCGGCACGTCACGATGTATGACGGGATTCCGGTGCTCGTCGACGATTTCATCTCGGACGGTCAGACCCAGGGATCAAGCGGCGCGGTCTGCAGCTCGCTCTACGCGGTGAAGTTCGGGATGGACGGTGTGATGGGCCTCGAACAGGGCGGTATTCAGATCGAGGATGTCGGGGAGCTCGAGACGAAGGACGCGACCCGCTGGCGAGTGAAATGGTATTCAGGACTCGCGGTCTTTTCGACACTCGGGCTCGCCCGGGTGAAGGGGATTTTACCGTAGCGCTGAGTCGACCAGACGACTAGACGGCTAGGCGGCCGGAGAAAAGCCCCCAACCCCCCAAAACCCCTCCCCCAGCGTCGGGGGAGGGAAACTTCGCTCCACGGCATCGACCAACCCGACCGTGTGGCGTTCGACGGATGCCCTACACCGGGTCACCTAGTGCAGTGAATCAATCTGATTGAATACGCCGTTGGCATGGGCCGCACGCTCCTTCATCAGGTGACAGACGTCGATTGCCGGCGGCTCGACGCCTAAGATCACGGATGGTCCCTTTCATGGAACGAAAAAGACCGCACGTGCGCTCTCGTCCGGTGATTCCAGCGAAAGAAGGGCGGTGCGGGCCGCCTTAACATCGCGGGTAAGGAGGCACATGCAATTTGCGTGCTAGGGGCGCGGGAGCCTCTTGCAAGTTCCCAAGAGATGGCGTAGCGCCGGCGAAGGCGCGGTATCCGCGGCGAGCGAGCGGACGTCAGGCCCTGCAATGATCTGAGACACCTTGAGCGAAACGACCCCGCAACCGACAAAAGAGTCATTCAATTGGTGCTCGAAATGAGCTATGAATTTTAACGCTGACGTATACACTAGTGAAGGACACCCATGGGAAGGGGCGTCCCATGAGCGTCTTCGATGTGCAGTTCCTTCTATAACGGCTTGTTCACCTGCTTTGCCCCGGAAGGAGATTGCAGGCCATGAAAGCTGAAACCCCAGGACGCGTTCTCATCGTGATGGATCGGCCGCTGATTGCCGAAACCGTTGCGTTGACGCTCAATCACGGTGTCTTCAACGCTCGCGTGACGTCAGGAATCGAAGAAGCGGCCAAAACGGTTGCGGAGTGGCACCCGCATATCGCCGTGGTCGACATGGACCTTGGCGACGGGCATTTGCTCGAACAAATCGGGCTGGGTCGCGCCAACGGGTTGACGCCTATTCCGGTGTTGGCGATGACCCGTCGCGGCGATCTTTCGACCAAGCTAGGAGCATTCGAGCAGGGCGTCGACGACATCATGACAGTGCCGTTTTCGCCGGAGGAGCTGCTGGCCCGAGTGCTGGCGATTTTCCGGCGCGTCTATGGCGGGCCCCTGCGACTGCAGTCCACGCTGAAAGTGGGCGAATTGGAGATCGACATCGTCAACCGTCAGGTGAAGGCGGGTTCATCGCAACTGCACATGACCAGTCTGGAACAAAGCCTGCTCTATTTCCTGGCGGCCAATGCCGACCGGGTGGTCACGCGCGACGAGATTCTGGACGCTCTCTGGGGTGTCGATTTCGTTGCGGAGAGCAATGTCGTTGACCGCCATGTGCGCTCTTTGCGGGTGAAACTGCAGAACGACTGGAAGCGGCCACGATATATCCAGACGGTTCCCGGCCAGGGATATCGATTTCTGCCCGTCGCCGAAGCTGCCAACCCGGTCGAATCGATGTAAGTGATGCGCTAACGCATCTTCACCGGAAGTTCAGGCGCCGGTTCATTGCTGCTCGGGCGCGCGGTGCATGGGACTTGCCGTTTTGCGGTTCGATCCGTTGAAGCAACTCGACATCGGCGGCCCAATTGCTGACATCGTCCGATTCCTTGACTTGACCAGCTTCGATTGCATCACCCAGGCAATCGGAGCGAATGCCGTAGGTCTCCTCATACCAATCCAGGCGCTGCCGGATTAGCTCGAGATTCAGAGCCTTCCCAGCAGAATTGCTCTTCTGATGAGCTCGCAATTGATCGGTGGTTCGCATGCGATTGAGCCTCGGTATCGATGTGGTGGATCGCTCGGTAGAAGATTCGGCCAGGCGCGGTTGCCTCCTGTGTTCGGTAGGTGCGTAGATAGTTGCTGCAGATCGTGAGTAACAACGAGTGCTCAACGATCCGCATGGAAGCTGACTGGACGTGATCTTAGGTTCCCGTGATGAGCCGGTCACGATCGACCGTAGCGAGGATGGCAAGCTCGTCGATGATCGAGCTCATGCGCACGAGACGATCCAATTGGGCGCAATAGCCGCTGTTGCGTCCGCGCTGCAGGCATTGAAGTTCGATTCTCAGCGCTGAGACGAGATCGATCACCCGATACGTGGAAACGAACGCGTCGCTCGTCTGAACATCGACGAGACTCAACTCGCGACCTTTCCAATTGACGGGACGACAGACATCCTCAGCGAGCGTAACCATGATCTACTCCTGGCTACTCTGAGCTTACCCTGGCGAAAAGGAAACGTCATGACGGAAGCGTCACGAGCTAGCCGACGAGTCGACGAGTCGACGAGACGAATCGTTGTCTTGTCGTCTCTGCTCGTGCGCTACCATGCAGTCAGACACGCGGCATATCTTCAGCAAGGGTTCGCATGACCATGAATGTTCCCGAGTTTCAGGCGAAATGGCGCGATTCGACACTGAAAGAGAGCGCTTCCGCGAAAGAGCACTTTCTCGATCTCTGCCATGTGCTCGGGATGCCGACCCCGGCGGAAGCCGACAAATCCGGCTCGTTTTACACCTTCGAGAAGGGCGCAACCAAAACCGAGGGCGGTCAGGGATTCGCCGATGTCTGGTTTCGCGAGCACTTCGCCTGGGAGTACAAGGGCCCAAGCGGCGATCTGGCCAAGGCGTATCAGCAACTGCGGCGCTATGTCGAAGCGCTCGAGAATCCGCCGTTGCTGGTGGTCGCCGATCAGGTCCGGTTCGAGATCCACACCAATTTCACGAGCACAAAGAAGGAGATTCACGCCTTCACCATCGACGAGATCGACGCCCCGGCCAATCCGGGCGAGCTCTCCAATCTGCAGAAACTAACCGCGCTCTGGACGAACCCGGAATTGTTGCGGCCGAACGTGCTGCCCGGCGCCGTGACCGAAGCGGCGGCCGCGCGCTTCGGCGCGATCGCCAAGGCATTGCACGAGCGCGGACACGAACCGCACGCAATCGCCCACTTCCTGATGCAACTGCTCTTCTGCCTCTTCGCCGAGGATACCGGATTGCTCCCGCGCGGACTCTTCACCGAATTGCTGAACTTCGGCGCGAAACGCCCGGCGGAATTCCAGTCGTCGGTGCGGGAGCTGCTCTCGGCGATGGCGACCGGCGGGTATGTCAATTACAAGGAGGTCGCGCGCTTCAACGGCGGGTTGTTTGTCGAGATCGAACCGCTGCCGCTGACCGGCCCCGATCTGACCGAGCTGGCCGAAGCGGCGAAGCTCGATTGGTCGGCGGTCGAACCCGCGATCTTCGGCACCTTGTTCGAACGATCGCTCGATCCGAGCAAGCGGGCGCAGCTCGGCGCGCACTACACCGGCAAAGAGGACATCCTGCGCGTGGTCGAACCGGTGTCGCAATGTGCCCATTCATCAACTCTCCCGCTTGTCGATACCACAACCACGTCGCTATCTGTCGTATGTGATTCCCAATGATTTGACAAGGCTGGCAAAGGCGGAAGGAGTACGCGTCAAGCATGTTCGAAGTGCTATAGTCGTAAACCAAATCGTCACCATTGGACTACTTCCTCAGGATTTAATGAGATGAGCGTCTCCGTTCCTACAAGTGCAAATGACTTTATTCGACGTCAACTCGACGATCGCCTTGAGGCCATTGAGCAACATCTCAACGCCGACGCTCTGTGCCTGATTGCTTCACTTTATCCAGGGACCGATGATGGAGTGCGAGACGACGTGGAGCACCTTCGCGGACGTCGGCGCCAAAGTGATCGTCTTGTGGTTCTCTTGACAACATATGGCGGTCAAATCGAAACCGTCCAGAGGATCGTGGAGACGCTTCGTCGCCATTACCAGCATGTCGATTTCGTTATTCCGAACTATGCGTTCTCCGCCGGTACTGTACTGGCGATGTCGGGAGATCAGATCTACATGGACTACTACTCGCGACTCGGTCCGATTGATCCACAAGTACCGTCCAACAGCGGGCGTTACGTTCCAGCCCTAGGGTATCTAATTCAGTGGGATCGCCTCAAGAAAAAGGCCGATGCGGGAAAGATTAGCCAGGCGGAACTCCAGCTGATGATTCTTGCCTTTGATCAAGCAGCACTCTATCAATACGAGCAGGCACGTCAGTTGTCCATCGAACTGCTGAAGGAATGGCTCGCTACCTACAAATTCAAGAATTGGATCAGCACGAGGACCCGAGGAATCGCGGTCACTCCGCGGATGCGCACCCTGAGGGCTGCCAAAATAGCTCGCGATCTGAGCAATACCGATCGGTGGCATAGTCACGGGTCGGGCATTTCGATGGATGTACTGAGAAATGAGATCAACCTTGAGATCGATGACTTGGATCAAAACCCGCCTCTAAACACCCTCGTCAAGCAGTACGATCGCTTGTTGGCAGACTATATGCAGACGGTAGACATCGGGAGTATGCTGCACGTGTACGGAAGATTTCGCCCAGTTTCGTGATGGAGGGCTAGGTGATGGCCTTTGACGTTGATGTTGATGTAGAGGAAATCCTGCGCCGAAATCCCCAGATTGACAGGGGCAAGTTCGAAGAGTGCCGGCGCGCCTTGGAACGACAAGGCGAGAGGCCTCTCCAGCGAAGAGAATACGATCTCTTGCCTTCGCATGGAGGCAAGAGAGTATCGGTACGTCGAGATTTGTCTGAGCGCAATTCGCAGATCCGCAATCAGCTTCCCGATTAGCCGCCGCTCGCTTGATCGATCTGGCGATCCGGCACAGACCTTGCTGACCCGATGTTGCTTTTTTGATCCGAAACCATGCGCCGGGGAAAGAGCCGTGGCGCGATGAGCGGTTGCACGCCATCGCGCGGGCGGCCCAGCAGCTCGACGAGGTCCGCACCAACTGGCTGAACCCGGAAGGCGCGACCGAAGCCGAGCTCAAAAAACGCACCTTGACCAATCTCTACAATGCGCGCCTCACCTGGCTCGCCAACCTGCACGCGACGCTCGACCGCGCCGTCTGGGCGGCCTACGACTGGCCCGACGACCCCGCCGAAACGACCGATGAGTTGATCCTGGAGCGGCTTTTGGCACTGAACCAGCTTCGAGCTGCTAGGAATACCGACGAACATGAATCCGAGGCAGTTCCTGGGGTTTCGTAGGGCAACCCGTCCGGGCTACGGCACATGGCAGGTCGCTATTGCCGCTTGGCCAACGTCCGGCCGGGTGCTTTATCGATAATCCGGACTGTGTGACGGACCGTGGGAGCTTCGGTAGAACAATGTTCAGTACCGAATAATCTATACCGAGTTCGCCGATGAATTATGGCTTCTTCATGGATTCGTGAAGAAATCTCAAAAAACGCCGGGGAACGATCTTAAGTTGGCCAAGAGCCGCCTGGCCGAAATGAGGAGAAGCACAGGGCCATGACTGAACAGGAGACAACAAGACGACTCGCTCGCCTTCACCTGAATATCGCGCACGAGCTCTATCAACTTCGAATCGCCAGCCAGCGAGAAGTCGAAGATGTTGCGGAGGCCGCCGGACTTCGTGTCGAGCGTCTTGAGATGATTGAAGAAGGTGACACGACGTCCATTGAGGAAGTTGTGCGGCTATGCGCCGTCTATCAGGTCTCCTTGGAGATCAATGCTGAGTTTGAGATTGCCATCAGGAAAAATCACTTGTCGCCGGGTTCGGCAACGACTCCATCGTTTCAGCGGCATAGTGTCATGTCTGGCTTCTAGCGAACAAGACCGGCCAATCTCTACAATCGGCGCCCCACCTGGCTGCCGAATCTTCACGCGGCCCTCGACCGCGCGGTCTTGGCCACCGAAAGCCGGCCCGACGGCCCCGCCGAAACAACCGACCAACTGATCCGGGAGTGGCGACTGGCGTTGAACCGGCAACGGGCGTAGGCCGGTCGTGATCGAGCGACACGGTCTGGTCGTCTTCAGACACCAATCGGGGGACCGACCATCTCGACCCCGTATTTCGCATTCAAGCCGCCGACTTTCTGCATGATCGAGCCGGGATCCGAGCTCTGCAACAGCAAAAAAGCCTCGCGGAAGAATTTTTCGAAACCGCCGGGCACAAAGCCGATCAGGAACGTCGCCGGCGCGGCGCTCAGATTCGCGAAGGTGTGCGGGCTCCCGCCGGGAACGAAGACAGAGCTTTCGGGCCCGACATCGAACTGCTCGCCGTTTGCCGCAAAGGTGAGCGTTCCCTCGATGACGAAGAAATGCTCGTCAAAGCTGTGCCTGTGCAGCGGCGGGCCGGGCATGCCGGCCGGCACGGTGTAGAGCACGGCGCCCTGCCGGCCGTCGCAGGATTTGGAATCGAACAATATGCGGACCGAAATGCCCATGCCTTCGAGTAGCTCGCCTTCGCCGGCGCGGACAACTGTCGCGAGGTCGGACACGATCTGCCTCCATTCACAGCCCACTCGATATTCCGATGTCAATTGACTGCTGGAGTCTATCGCCAGCCATCCCCGGCCGCAATCGGACGTTGCATGCGATCACAACGAAACGACAAACGGCCGGCGGAGGAGTGTTACTCCTCCGCCGGCCGGCGAATTA
>CAYJPA010000048.1:38699-44869 GCA_964371945.1 uncultured Sphaerobacteraceae bacterium
AACAACCCCACCCCCCCCGGGGGGGGGGTTGCGCACCCCCCCCCCCCCCCCCCGGCGAATTCCGAACATCGCAACCGCTACCTATCCTTTGCCACGAGGAGTGTTCCGGCTGTCGTCTTGTTGGCTGTCATCGTGCCGCCGCCGCTGGTTCCGGTCGCGGTCAGGGTGCCGCTGACGTTGACATTGCTCAGCCGATCCTTGAACGGTCCCGAAACGAGACCAAAGGTGCAGATCTTCTTGATCCAGTCGCACTTGTTCACGCTGCCATCGGGAAAGTAGCACTTGCTGTACTTGATGTCGCCCTGATCGATCGGGACGTGACGTCCACCAGCCGCTTTGCACGAGCTCTCGAAGTTCTCCGGTGCCCATCCGCCGTTGTCGGTGCCGATCGTCAGGGCCGACGCGCTTTGTACGCCGAGGTTGCCCCCAGCGCCGAGTACAAGTGCAAACAACAGGGCGAGTGTTCCGGCCACGATCTGGATCTTCCGCGTAGTTCCGCTCATTTCCGTCCCCTTTGTCTCTGTCGAAGCTCGGTCATTTCCGAAGTGATTGCAGGGTAAGGCGAAGGCACGGAGGGCTCATCGGCGCAAATACCTATTCGGCCAGGGGCGGCGCCACGGCCACCGAATAGGCAATTTCGGAGGGTGTCGCAAGTCGACGAGTCGACTCGCCGAAAAGCAACACCACGATGGCCGGGGGAAGGGGTCGGTCCCGACAACATCCCCCGTCCACCCGGCCGTCGTCCAATCCATTCCTCGTCTATTCGTCGATAGTTAATCCCCCTTTCTGTCCACGATGGCGCCTTTGGCGACCCGCGAAGAGCTGACATTGGTTTTGGGACCGGCGCCGGTATCCACGGTGCCGGCATCGAGCACGCCGGCATTGGTGGCGCTGACATCGAACCGGCCGCCGGTTTGGACGACGAAGCCAAAGGTGCAGGTCTTCTTGATCCAGTCGCACTTGTTGACCCCGCCATCGGGGAAAACGCACTTGCTGTACTTGATGCCGGGGGAATCGATCTCGATCACCCGGCCCCCTGCTGCCCTGCAGGACGAGGCGAAGTTCCCCGGCGTCCATCCGTCGGAAGGCACGGTGATCGGTTCAGCCGAGGCGCTTTGCATGCCAATGTGACCTCCAGCTCCGAAAAAGAACGCGAACACCATGGCAACTGTTCCAACCACGATTTGGATCTTCCGCATTCGTCCGCTCATCTCCGTCTCCTTCATTGATTTGCTCGTTCGGTCCGGTCTGTTCCGGGGCAATTGCAGGGTAGGACGGGGCGAAATCGCGAACATCGGTGAGATCACCCAGTCGAGACGAAGGGGGTGAGTCGGTAAGGGGGTAAGGCGGTGAGTCGACCATACGACTAGTCCACTTGAGGACTCGCAAACAGACAGGAGGAAATGATGTTCGACCAGCATGAGTGGCCGGGGGAGCAGGTGCTGCCCGCGGATCGAGAGCGCTTTGCCCGGTATGAGGAGGCGCTTGCCTTCTATCAGGGCGAGCAATGGAGCGGCCGGCGGCGGCGCGGCGAAACGCGGCTGACAATCAACTATGCACGAGCGTTGCTGCGCAAAGTCGCAAGTTATGTCTTTCCGGCACCGGCGACATTTTCAATTGAGCTACAAGCCCCAAGCTCCAAGCTTCAGGCCAACGAAGTGGCGAATCGGGCGGAGCGGGCGCTGGCGCAGGCGATTGGGACGAGCGATCTCGCGCAGCTCGATCTGGCCCTATGCGTCGAGTCGGCAGTGCTCGGCGATGCGGCGGTCAAAGTCACCTGGGATGTGGTCGCGAAGCGGCCGTCGGTGGTCGCGGTCGATCCCTCGACGCTCATCGCGACATGGGAACCGGACAATCCGCGCCGCATTGTGACGATGACGCAGGCGTACCGGTTGAGCGGCGATGCGATCGGTCGGGTCTTTGCGGGCAGCGGAGAAACACTGGCGCCGGAGCGCATGTATCCCGTGATCGAACGCTGGACGGACGAGCGCTGGTCGGTCGAGATCGCCGGACAGCGGGTGCGCGGCGAAGCGAATCCCTACGGCTGGATCCCATACGTGGTCGCGGCGAACAATCCGCGGCCGCACTCGTTTTGGGGCGAATCGGATCTGGTTGATCTGTTCGATGTTTGCCGCGAGCTCAATTCGCGGATGAGCGTGCTGTCACGGGTGCTGGAGCTCTCCGGCGCACCAATCGCGGTGCTCGAGAATGTCGACGGTTCGGATGGAATCACCGTCGGACCGGGCGCAAAATGGGAATTGCCAGAGGGCGCGAAGGCGTATCTGCTCGATTTGCTGTCGGGCGGCGGGGTTGGATTGCACGTTGAATACGTGCAGCTCCTTTATCGAGCGCTGCATGACCTCTCTGAAACACCGCGAACCGCGTTCGGCGATTCAGGCCGAGCGCTGTCAGGCGCGGCGCTGGAAGTCGAGATTCAACCGCTGGTGCAACGGGTCCATCGCAAACGACGGATGTTCGACGGGCTCTACCAGGCTCGCAACGGGCGGATGCTCGATCTGCTGGAGCGGTTCGGAGGACTCGATCTCGGCGGCCTTCGCCGGACGGAAACGATCTGGCCGGGTGTGCTGCCGAGCGATACCGAAAGCGCGGTTCGGAACGCGGTCAACCTGGTGCAGAACGGCATTCAGAGCCGCCGCACGGCGATGACCTCGCTCGGCGAAACAGACCCGGACGCCGAGCTGGCGCTGGTCGCAGCGGAGTCGACGAGTCGTTGAGACGACAAGACGAGAAGACGACAAGATGACTAGTCGACCAGTCGATGAGGCGGTGAGGCGACGGGTGGATCTTTCGCCTGGTGTAGGGGCGCACGGCGTGCGCCCGCGGCAGCAGCCAACGTTGTCCATTCATTGCACGATGGCGATCTTAAGCACAACGTACGCCGGACGCAATCACGAAATCCCGCCACCCCCAACGTCATTTCGTGACTCAGAGCTAGCGGCTAGTGGCTAGTGGCTAGTGGCTAGCGGCCCACGGCTCGCGGCTAAGGAGAACCAATGACAACCCGACTTGAACTACGGACCGCCGTGCGACGCCGGCTGGAGGATACGAGCGTCACTCCGTTATGGGATGACGCGACGTTGAACGATCTGATCGCGGATGCGATCCAGAGGTATGGGGCGCGCTTCCCGGCCGAGCGCTCGGCTTCAGTCGTCGTTTCGGCCGGCGAGACCAGTGTTCCGGTATCGCCCGCGATCGAGGCAAATCAGATCGTGCGGGTGCTCGATCCGTCAGGAGAGGTCGTTCCGCGCACCACGTCGTCGTTGAGCGACGGCCACCAAGCCTCCGGGCCGACGTGGCGATGGTGGAACGGAAGCCTGGTGCTCGCACACGGCGCCGATGCCGGAACCTGGTGGATCGATTATCTCGGAGCGCGTACTCCGCCGCCGGACGACGTGTCCGCGGTCGATGTGATCGCCGGCGACGAGGAGATCGTTGTTCTGGTGACCGCGGCGGCGGCACTGCGACGGCGTTCGATCGAGGACGCCAAACGGGGTTTGACTCGCGGCATCAACGCGATCGCAACTGCCGCGGACTCGCTCGATCGCGAAGCCGAACAACGCATCCAATCCCGCCGCCGCCGAGCTCGCGGCGGCCACCTGGTCGAATAGTGGGCCATCTTCGTTGTAGGGGAGCCACCCGCGGGCTCCCACGCCGGAGGCCCGACAGGGCCGGCGCGCACGCATCGCCGCGGGTCGGCTCCTCATTCCGCTTGCGGTGGGGCGCGCTCCCCTCGCCTGCCACAGCGGGAGAGGGATCGGAGGTGAGGGCCAAATCGGTGCCATTCGACCGCGTTCCGCTCGCCTGCCATAGCGGGAGAGGGACCGGGGGTGAGGGTTCAAATGCCAATTGGATTTGATGCCGGCGATTTCGGCGGCGATCGGCGCAACCCGGACGGAATATCGCCAGGGGCGTTTTCAGAGATTGTCCGCGGCGGTCAACCGTTGGTCGGGCAAGTTTGGTCGCGATGGGAAACGGCCGAGGATGAGCTGGTTTGTCCCGAATGCGGACCGCTCGACGGCGAATCGTGGCCGCTTGGAGAGGGTCCGGAGCCACCTCTGCACAACCATTGCCGGTGCGAGCGGGTGGTCGCATTCGTGGCTTTTTCTAGTCGACAAGACGACTAGTCGACAAAGGAGTGAGCGATGGTGCAAACCGCCGACGTGATGATCGACGGCGTCGGATACATGCTTGTGCCCGGCACGTATCACCGCGCGAACGATGGCGAGCCGGACGGCCGCGCGGGGAAATGGGTCCAGCGTGATTTTGTCGGTGGGCAGCGGCGGGCGATCGCGCTCGAACGCGATCGCGGCTGGGACGCCGAAGGTGTCGGCCCGGCGCTGGGCGGTCAAGCGGTCGAGCCGTGGCCGAATTACGAGGCGTATACCGACTCTGGACTATCCGGGCGTACCGTCTCCGCGACAACCAGGATCGCGTCCGCGGTCGCTGGATCACGCGCCTATTACGGCAACGGGCGCTACTGGTATGAGTCGCCGCTCCTCACGGGCGGCTCGTGGACTGGGTTCACGCAAAAATTCGACGCCGGCGCGGGTAAATCGATCACCGACGCTTCGGCGTATCAGGACAACATCGCGATCTGTTTCGGGTCCACACTCGACATCCAGGTCTACGACGTCTCCGCGGGCAGCGCGGCGGCTTTGCTCGCGGGTGAAAAGGGCGGCATTTGCGTGGGATACGCCGGACGGTTGCTTTACAGCAATCCCGCGGCCGGCAGCCTGCATCAGCTCAGGCTGACCACCGGCGGCGGGATCGACACCCGCTTGCTCGATTCCCCGATTGTACGAATGGCGCTCCACGGGGGCAAGGCGGTCATTGTCACCCGCTCCAGCATGTATCAGCTCGGCGGTAAGAGCGATCCCGCGACCGGGAAGTGGATCGGAGAGCCGGAGCCAATCTTTTCGCATGGCATCTGGACCGGGGATCAGGACTACGCCTTTCTCACCAGCTTCGGCGGCAAGCTCTACACCTGGCTGGCCGGTCAGGTGATGGAATGGAATCCGAACGCCGGCGCGTCCAAACAGGGTTGGCGATCGACCGGACTTGAAGGCCGGGATTGCTATGGCGGAGTCGTGGCCGGCGACAAGCTGATCGTCTGCCTGACGAACCGGCAGGGCGTTTCCGAAACCTGGGCATTCGACGGCACCGGGTGGTGGATGATCAATTCCCGGACGACCGGCATCTCGTGCTGGCCGGTCTTTGTCGCGGGCGCTGGTGCGCGCGACGCGATCACTTTTCGCAGCGGATCCTCGTCAATCACCTACGATCTCCTGCGTCTGGTCTATCGGGACGCGGTCAACCACAACTATCGTTCCAGCGGCAGCTACAAATCGTCGTTGATCGATGCCGGGGAGCGGGACAAATACAAAGCCTGGCGGGCGATCGGCGCCAGCTTCGCGACCCCGGAGGATCGCGGCAATACCGCATCGGTCGATGTCACCAACATCGAGATCGGATACTCGATCGACGGCGGGCTGAACTTCGCTACCCATCTCACCGCTTCGCCGTTCGATCCAACGGATCGGGTTCTCGAGCTGGAGCAAAAGATCATCGGCGGCTCCCCCGAGAGCAAAACGATTCAGCTCCGGATCGCATGGTCCAGCGTTTCAGACTGGGCGCCGGCGCTGACCGGAATCTGGGTCGAGTACGAGCTCATCGGCTCGCCCTCGCGACGCCGCAAATGGCGATTCTCGGTCATGGCCAGAGACGGATTGGTGCTCCGAGACGGCACGGTCGATTCCAGAACGGGACGTGAGATCGCCGCCGAAATCTGGAGCTTGTGGGACGCCGGCATCACGCTGGCGCTGCGGGATGTCGATTACGACATCACGGCCAGGGAGTTCGGCGCACGGATCGCGGGAATCAGCGAAGAGATTCAGAAACCGGCGGACAGCAACCGTTGGGCCGACAGCACGTTGAAACTCGTCATGGTCGAAGTGTGATCTCCGCCCTAAACGGGTCCTTTGCAACGTGTAGGGGCGGTTCGTGAACACCCAACGCGTCCAATACTCGTCATGGTCGAAGTCTGATGCGCCCCCAGCAGGATCGTATGCGACGTGTAGGGGCGGTTCGTGAACCGCCCAACGCGTCCAATACTCGTCATGGTCGAAGTCTGATGCGCCCCCAGCAGGATC
>CAYJPA010000049.1:0-44274 GCA_964371945.1 uncultured Sphaerobacteraceae bacterium
CCAACGCCATCCGTTCAAGAGCGCGCGAAAGCGATTCTTCAGCAGCCTGCTAGAGCTCTCGGAGCGGTCTTGAGCTAAACCACGAAGCTGTTCTCGTCTTCTCAGGCATGGAGGATTGGAATAGCGCGACAAAATCACAGAGTGGAGCTATGCACCTGCTTCGAAGCAATGTCGGGCATTCCGCATCTTCGGAAAGGTTGCCACCGTGAATCAGAGAAAGCGAAACCGCTCTAGCGAAAGCTGCGGTGAAGCGTGAATCTGACACTCGCTAGACCTTTGTGAAGAGCGGGAGAAGCGACCTCCGCAGTCCCACAAAAAGCCCGAGCGAGAGCACTCTCGCTCGGGCTTCCTCGCTGAGGCTGCCTCACAGTTGTGACCCAGTGGAGGTGACAGGAAGTCTCCCTGAGAATTCACGATTTTGAGGCAAAACTTCAATCCGCTGCGCTTGGTGGGTTCCGAAATGCGCTTATGCGCGCGAACTGCGCGCAGCATTTAGTGTTGTCTTGATCGCCGCATGGAAGATAATCCCTACCGAAGCGTTGAGGGCGGCGAGCGTCGCCGCCACAGCGAGATCGCCGAAGCTGTATGTCCCACCCTCAGCGACCAGGATGATCGGCCACATGGCGGCTGCCACCAAAATGACCGGCCATCGCCCTACCACCAATCCAACCGCGAACATTACCGGAATCATGATTGACCTCCGTCGTCCGGGATAATAGAGTCGGCTGCACCGTGTGACGCCAAAGGACTCCCAGGCGAAGTGTTAGCACATTGCTTAGGATCTCGCTAGTCTTCTTCTCCACAGGCACCCGTCTGCGGCACGGTTAGTGAGCCGACGCAAACAGACTCGGAGTTTCTACCTTGCCATGGTAACAGTGAGACCAAGAATCGCGTCGCCCGTGTGTGCTCATTCGTGACTGGCGGCCGAAGTCGTTCGTGGAACGACTGAGTGCGATTGATCCGTTCACATGGTTCCGAGACGAGGAGGGATTTGTCATCTGACGCGCCGATTAAGCGCCTTCACACTTGCTATCCTTGAGTTGCGCAGCTCACCGGTTGATTACTTGCTTCGACATGTGTGGATCGGACGCTCGACCGATCGACATCGAATGCACCTACGTTGTGACACGGCCGCTGCTAGAAAAACGCAGGCCTGGGCACCTTGTCGCTTAGTGAGCGTCCTAAATCCGAAACAACTTGACCACGAAAGGCGGCCGAAACAGTTGTCCCGGCTGCTGACTCCAATTTCAACTCGCTGCGTTCGACGCTCAGACCTCGTCGCGAAGCAGTACGCGGCGGCGTTGGCGCTCGGCGCGGGCGGCCTGGCGAACCAGATCCTTGACACGTTCAGGTCCCTGGATGTCTTTGATCTGTGGGTCTGGAGTTGTTGCATCAGTCGTTTCAAGTCGGACATCGCCGAGACCGAACATACGCTCCATGATGCTTTGTTTCATGCTTACGTCATTGACGCGGTAGAGCTCGATCTCCTCGATGTGCTTGCTAATGAAGCCTCTCGTCACCATAAGGCGCTCATTCGTCAGCTTGTATCGAATCGTCAACGCATCGATCCAGGAGAGTGGAACCCGGGGCCGTCCGGTCCAGAGCACACGCTCGCCGCCCGGCTCTCCGTCGAGGTCTTCGCTCACGGGGAGACCATCGTCGGCGATCATTTGTCCCTTGACAACTGGAGGTTCCGCCGCCGCGGTAGCTCCTGAGAGCTCTCGACCGCAGCTTTTGCAGAAGCGAGAACCAGGCTCGTTTTGCGTCCCGCAATCCGGACAATTGATCATCGACAGTCTCCTTCAGTAAATTTGGACGAAGCGCGGGTCGGCCATCCGAAACATTGCTCTCAGTTCACGTGATAATACCAGTGCTGCCAAGGAGATTTGAGCGGTTCAGGTCCCCATCAACATTGAACAGTACATACACCCCTGCGAGAACCTCGCGTTCGACTGTGCCAGACCGTGTTACATTCCTTGTAGGAAGCAAGAGAAGACCGGGTGGGAGTTGGTGCGCGGTGTTAGATACGCTCGATAGCAATGACGAAGGACTCGAATACCGGAGGCGTTATCGCGGGCTGATCGGGATCCACAGCAAGGTACCGATTCGCGATCGCGCAATCCTCTCCCTCATCTACACGCCCGGCGTCGCCGAGGCGTGCATGGAGATCAGTCGAGATCCGCTCTCCTCGTTTGACCTGACCTGCCGCGGCAACACCGTCGCGATTTTGACCGATGGCTCGGACATTTTCGGGCGCGAGCGCGGACCCGCGGAGGCCGCGCTTCCAATTGCCGAGGGCAAAAGCGTTATCTTCAAAACCTTCGCGGGTGTCGATGCTTTCCCGCTCTGCCTAGATACCAACGATCCTGGCGAGATCGTTCAGACCGGGATCGCGGTCACCCCGACCTTCGGCGCACTGTGCATCGACGACATCTCCACCCCACGGGCATTTACGGTCCTCGACCATCTGGAAAAAGCCGTCGATATTCCGGTCTTTTCCAACCAGCACCACGGCACGGCGATACTGGTGCTCGGCGGTTTGCTCAATGCACAGAAAGTCGTCAGCAAGCAACTGGACGAAATCAGCGTCGTCATCAGCGGCGCCGGCGTCGCGGGAATAGGTGTCGCCCGCCTGCTGACGCGCGCAGGCGTGAAGCGATTGGTGGTATGCGATCGGGCCGGTGCGATCTATCGCTATCGACCGGAGCGGATGAACTGGGCCAAAGCATACGTTGCGAAAGAGACTAATCAGGATCAACGGCGCGGGTCGCTTGCCTCAATGCTCAAAGACGCCGATGTCTTCATTGGACTCTCGTCCGGCAACATCGTCACCGAAGATACGATCCGTGAAATGGCGCCCGACCCGATCATCTTCGCCCTGGCCGTGCCACAACCCGAAATCGATCCGGCAGTCGCGAAAGCCGCCGGAGCGAGAGTTGTCGCAACCGGCCGCTCGGACTTTCCGAATACGATGGACGTATCGCTAGTCTTTCCGGGCGTCTTCCGCGGCTTACTGGACTCACGCGCCCACAACATACGGTTACGCATGTTGATGGGTGCGGCGCACGCGCTGGCGGACATGGTTCGGCCCGACGAACTACATGCCGACTACATCATCCCCAGGATCTTCGACTTCCGCGTCGCGCCCGCGGTCGCCGCCGCGGTGGTTCGTGCGGCGGTCGAATCCGGCGAAGCAGGGCGCGATGTGCTTCCTGAAGATGTCGCCGAGCGAACTCGCCGTTACGTCTACGAGGGGCGGCTTCTGCCGGCCGCGCCAAGCTCTCGCGGTGAAAACAAGACGTTCAAGGAAGAGGCGATCGATCTCCGTCGCCGGAACGGCGGCGTGCTCGAAATCCGCAGCAAAATCCCGATCCGGGATCATCACATCTTGAATCTGCTCTATGTTCCACCGGCAGCGCTCGTGCCAGCCCATGTGATCCGCGACGATCCATCGCAAGTGACGGAACTAACGTCTAAAGGCAACCTGGTTGCGATCGTGACCGACGGATCGGCCGTGTTGGGACTCGGAGATATCGGCGCGCGGGCGGCGCTGCCAGTAATGGAGGGCAAAGCCGTGCTCTTCCACTCGCTGGCCGGGGTCGAGGCGTTCCCGATCTGCCTGGCGGCCCGCGATCCAGACGAGATCGTGCGGATTGTCAGACTGCTCTCGCCGAGCTTCGGAGGCATTAACCTCGAGGACATCTCGGCACCCAGGTGTTTCGAGATCGAGCAGAAATTGAGGGAGCAGCTCGACCTGCCGGTCTTCCACGACGATCAGCATGGCACCGCGATCATCGTTTCGGCAGCGCTCTTGAACGCGATGAAGCTGCGTGGCTCATCGTTAAGCAGCATCAGAATCACGATCAACGGAGGCGGCGCAGCGGGCATCGCGGTCACGAAACTTCTGCTCGCGCTCGGCGCGGGCGACATCGTGATTTGCGATCGCGCCGGCGCGGTCTATGATGGCCGTGAAGAGCACATGGATTTCTCGAAACTCGAGATCGCACGGATTACGAACAAGGAGAGCCGGAAGGGTTCGCTCGGGGACGTCATCGTTGGATCGGATATGTTCATTGGCCTTTCGGTCGGCGGGGCGTTGACGCCGGAGATGGTCCGCACGATGGCGCCAAATCCAATCGTCTTCGCGCTGGCGAATCCAGTTCCGGAAATCTCGCCGGAGCTCGCGAAGGAAGCCGGAGCGCTGGCGGTCGCGACCGGTCGAAGTGACTATCCCAATCAGGTGAACAACTCGCTCGCTTTCCCGGGGGTTTTCCGTGGGGCGCTCGATGTCAAAGCGCGAAGCGTCAATGACGAAATGAAGATTGCGGCCGCCTATGCCATTGCCGAATTAGTCGGCCCCGATGAACTGAACGCCGAGTATCTTATTCCCGACAGTCTCGATCTGCGGGTCCCGCCGAAAGTCGCCGCCGCGGTCGCGAAAGCCGCGATTGACACCGGCGTCGCGCAATTGCAGCTAGATCCGCGGGAGGTCGAAGCGCGTTGCCGGGATCTCGTGTACGAGGGTGTGTCGGCTCCGTAAAGCACTATGATTTCGGAGATTGATTATCGAGGGGCATGTGACGTGAGTGCTATTGCGCGTAGTTTGACCGTTGAGGATCTCGAGTCATTGCCAAATGACGGCCGTCGTTACGAAATCGTAACCGGAAAATTCTTCATGTCACCGGCACCGGACAAAAGTCATCAGGTAACACTCGTCGCGTTGGCATTAGCCCTGGGCAACCATGTTGCCATGACGTCGGATTATCAACTCCTCATTGCGCCAGTCGATGTCAGGTTTTCGATCCTCGATCAGGTGCAGCCGGATCTGCTATTGATTCGGAAAAATCGAATGTCAATCTACCAGGGCAGCACCGTTTTTGGTTCTCCAGATCTCGTGATCGAGATCATTTCGCCGTCAAGTCGAACCTATGACGAGGTCGTCAAATTTGAGTTGTATGAGCGACATGAGGTTCCGGAATACTGGCTCGTCGATCCCCTGGCGAGATCGATCAAGGTTATGGCGCTGCGAAACGGGCGGTACGAGCAACGATCTGACAATGACGACACACTCTCCTCAGCACTGCTCCCTGCACTGACTCTAGATATCTCCACTATTTTTGCTGACCTCGAAGTTTGACGGACGGCATGTTCACTCAAACAATATCTGCCAACCCAGAGGTCATTCCGTATTGAACATGGGAAAACCGTGTGATATCGTGATATCACTCAAGGGGGTTCACAATGGCTCAGCTAGTCGTCCGAAACATTGAAGAGAGTGTAAAAAAGGACCTTAAAGCGCGCGCGATTTCGCATGGTCGAAGTCTCGAAGAAGAAGTGCGCGTCATTCTGCGCACGGCGGTCGGTGCCCCGAATGCGCACGAAAAGGGATTGGGAACGCTGCTTGTCGAGCACTTTGCCGGCGCCGGTATTGATTTCGAAATTCCCAGAATGGAGGAGTTTGAAAATCGAGTGACGTTTGAAGAATGATCGTCTTGGATACAGATGTATTATCAGTGTTCGTTCGTCAGAGACCCGATCCCGCGGTCGTTCAGTGGCTTAATCAACAAGATCCCTCGGAGATATCGTCGACCGTGATAACCGTTTTCGAAATACGGCGTGGCTTATCCCTGCTCCCGATAGGAGCGAGAAGATATCGACTAGAGACACTTTTTGTCGGCTCAATTGGTCGGTTTCTCCAGAATCGGATATTACCGCTCGATCATGATGCGGCGGAGCACGCCAGTAAGGTTTCCGCTGCCAGACAGTTGATTGGAATCAACATAGGTTTATCCGACACACTCATTGCTGGAATTGCGATTAGAAATCAGGCTCAAATTGCGACCAGAAACGAACGCCATTTTTCCGATCTCGACCTCACAGTAATCAACCCATGGCGAGAAATCACAGGTTGATGATGGCAGCAACTCGGTGCAGGTATTGCTGATGGATCCGGCGCAGCATGATCGATAAGAAGCTGAAATCAGTCTGTGTCTATTGCGGTTCGAGTTCGGGGGCTCGGCCGGCATATGCGACGGCTGCCCGCCGGCTCGGCGAACTACTTGCGAATCGTGGGATCCGCCTTGTCTTTGGCGGCGGTGCGGTTGGACTCATGGGGGTTTTGGCGGACGCCGCGATGACTGCCGGCGGAGAGGTGATCGGGATTATTCCGCACGCGCTCGACCGGCGCGAGATCGCCAATCGCAACGTGACCGATCTGCGAATCGTCGAATCGATGCATGAACGCAAATCGCTCATGAATGAACTGGCCGACGGCTTTATTGCTCTTCCAGGCGGATTTGGCACGTTCGAAGAACTTTGCGAAATGTTGACCTGGGCTCAACTTGGCATTCACGACAAGCCGGTCGGGCTGCTCGATGTCGAGGGATACTATGATCCGCTCATCCAGTTGTTCGATCACGCGGTGACGGAGCGGTTTTTGCATCCGCATCATCGAGCGTTGCTCGTAAGCGATACCGATCCAGGCTCACTGCTCGAACGAATGGGTGCCCATGTCCCGACTGTTACGGCAAAGTGGATGGATCTTGACGAGGGGTAGCCGGTTTGGGAATCAAGAATGCCTCGAAGTGACATCCGAGTTGTGCTGGGCGACCTGACGAAGCAGAACGTCGATGCCATCGTCAATGCCGCGAATAACAGCCTCTTGGGCGGCGGCGGAGTCGACGGCGCCATCCACCGCGCGGCCGGACCCAGGTTGCTTGAAACGTGCCGAAAACTGGGCGGCTGCGAAATCGGCGAAGCTAAAATCACACCCGGATTCGACCTGCCGGCGCGCTGGGTGATCCACACGGTTGGTCCGGTCTGGCGCGGCGGCGGCCACGGCGAACTGGAGCTGCTCGCCGAGTGTTACCGGAACTCGCTGGCATTGGCCGCAAATCCGGAGTTCGGTATCCGCACGATTGCGTTTCCATCGATCAGCACGGGCGCTTACGGATTCCCGATCGATGAAGCTGCCGCGATCGCGATCGATGAGGCCGATCGTTATCAGGCGACTCATCCTCCGTTTCAACTGATTTTGTTTGTCTGTTTCAGCAATGAGGTGCTCAACGCATATCTCTGGGCGGCGCGGGGCGTACTCGAGTAGATCTGCTCCACATGTTCAGCCGGTTTGACGTCGATTTGGCGCCTGCCATGAAGGCGACGATAACGACGCGGCCATGATTTCATCAACCGTTTGTTCCACCTTGTGTGGTTCGGTAATGACCAGCGTGTCGGCGTTAACTACCACAACCCGGTTCTTCCCGCCTTCTTTTGCGTCGTACATTGCGGCATCGGCAATCGCTACAGTTTGCGCCATGCTCCGCTGACAACGATGTGTTACCGCAACCCCGATCGAGAGCGACACCGAGATTCCGTGGCCTAGATTGAGATCCTTGTCGACTCGGCGCACTTCTTCCGCGATCCGGGCGCCAACATTCCCCGCGTGCTGCTCGTTCAGACCCGGGAGCACGAGCATGAATTCGTCGCCCGCGTACCGGGCGGCCACGTCTGTGCCACGGCAGGCAGCAGTCATGATCGAAGCCACGGCATGGAGCACGCGATCTCCCGCTTGATGACCAAGCGTGTCGTTGACCGTTTTGAAGTTGTCGACGTCCACCAAAATGACGGCCACTGCCTCTCCCGACGCTCGACCGTTCGCGAGCTCGTGGTCGAGACGTTCGTGCACCGCGCGGTGGTTGAGCAGTCCCGTCAATGGATCGCGGCCCACCTGGGAAATCAGGCCGTCGATCTTTTCGCTGAGGTTCCCGATTTCCTGGTGCAGCTGCCGCTCCCTATGCGAAACCACCGATTCGCGACCGATGACAAAGACCAGCAACGATAGAGCGCCGCCTATGGACAGCGCGGCACCGAACGCGACGGGCTCGCCAAAGAGCGATTGTCCGCCGGCCAGGACCAGGAGACCGCCGAGTGCGGCATTCTTCACCTGACTTCCCCAACGAGTCGGGCGGGCAAGGTTGGTCGTGACCGGCTCATGTTGAACCGTTCCCACGCCAGTCAACGCGTACATGCCCGCGACCCCGAAAATAGTCAGCGCCAAACCGAAAGCGAGTCCGGGCAAATATTCACTTGCCGGCGGCCAACTGGTCAGACGTTGCATCCAGAAGGCATCGGCGATCGCAAGGGCACTGAGTCCTACCAGCAACAAGTGCAAAGAACGCGACAGAGCGTGCTTTCGGTTGCTCAAAAGACCCGCGGCGGAGAGTGTAACGAGCACCAATCCGCCAAGACCGTGTATCACCACGGCTGCCTTCGTCGCAAGCGACTCTCCTCCGTCCAATATGTATGGTCCAACGACAAAAACCCAACTTGCATCCGACAACGCGATGATCGGCGGGAGTAGATCGAGTGCGAGCCTAGTCTGATCTCGCCATTCCTGTCCGATGCCGCAGAGAAGGAGGGCAGCGCCAGCCGCGGAGCCGACCATCAACAAAAAACTGAGATTCGAGAAAAAATCCCCCGGTGAGCCGGAGAAGTAAGCGTATCCCGATGCGAGGCAGGTGCCGGGCAGCAACAACCAACCCTTGCTCGACGCGCGGCGCAACCGAATCCCCGCGACCAAGGTCACACAGGCTGCAACAATCGCCAGGACAATGAGGAATCCACTGAGACGGGGCAACGAACGATCTTCAGAAGACGAGAAACTAACCAACCAAATCGCCACGGCGAATGCCAGTGGCGAAAGGAGAACGGCGATCCCCCGTGTTCGAGGTTGTTGCTCTAAAGGCACGTCCATGATCTGGATTCCCGGCATTCTAGCTGCCTCGAGCATTGTGCGTGCATCGATTCTCGGTGCCCGGTAAGCCCCGGGGGCACGTAGTCGACCGGCTGTTGCTCCTACAAAAGGTAGGGGGCAATTCAGCGGGCCGCTATAGTCCGATCTGCATGTGAGGGGCATGACTAACGTACCGGTTGGCATCTAGGATGCCGGCCTATTCCATCTCGTGCGACGGTTCGTGATCCGGCACGATCATTTCCGGGGGTCGGGTCGGTTGACCAAGCCGCCTTGGCGAACGTGATTTCTGGTAATCCCCGGTCACTTCCGTTACCGGTTGAGAGGTCGGGCTCAGATCCAGACCATTCGACTCGGTTCGGTGAGACGTGAGAAGCATCGGCAACGAGGAGGGCCCAGCGTTAATCGACTGGCGGAGCTCGCCGATTCCTGCCTTCAGCGATCCGACTTCGGAGCGCATCGCACCGACAAGCGAATGCAGTATGCGCTGGTACTCTTCATCACGCGATTGAACGCGCTCCGTCAAACGCTCGACCGCAATCAGCAGTTCCGCTGCTTCCGCATTCGGTCTCGGTCGCCGAAGTTCGTCCTGGATGTCCGCCAGCCGTCGTTCGATCGAATCTTTGGAACCGGACTCGGCGGGCCTAAGTACAGCCGCGGCAACAACGTCACCAATCCACTCGAGCTGCTCGTGCGATGCCAGAGACGCCTGGTGCTGTTGCATCTCTTCGACCATATGCTTAAGGTGAACAAGTTCAGTCGCTGTTTCGTTCGGGATCACATCCGGAACGGTCTGCTGTGGCACGATCGACGCCGACGACAGTAATTGTGCCGCGGAGGTTAATTCAGCGAGATGCTCTCGAATCGATGCTATCTCTGTTTCGAGTCGCGCTCCGCGATCGTCGAGCACGCTTGCCAGTTCGTTGACAACGCTTCCCGCACCCAGGATCCTGCCGTCACGAGCGACCTCTTGAGAGGTGATCACCGTGACCGGGTAAGCCTGCTCGAGTGCCGATTCGATCGCGGACGCACTCGCACCCGTCTTGGCCGCATCTGCGATCACTTGTAGAACTTCGACAGCTTCATACGGATGCATAACAGTCCGTCCGATCCGTACGCTCGGAACGAACAAAATAAAACGGTCCCTGTAGTATCGCGCCAGGCTGAGCGGAAGACCGGCACGTTCTGCTAATTGCGGGAGGTCGAGCAGTTCCATGCTTTCATCTTAGGACCCCCCAAAAGTCCTGTGAAGTACGGTCTATGGCAAAAGACCAAAAGTACTTGCCTAACCGGGACCTTCTACGGGACGTGAAATCCTGGTTCACCTTCTAGACTGCAGTGGCATGGTGACGGCGATTGCAAGAGGCCGTTACCCGAGCTCTGTGATGATGAGCGTTGAACCATCGCCTGTATCTGGTCACCTGGGCGGTGGGGAGCGAATGGTGAAACCGGCTCCATCAGCCGGTTTTTTTGTGCCCGTTGTACTGCCGGCCGGGCCGGGTTTTTAGTGGTTGTTCTCGCCGTCTACATATGGAGGATTGGCGAATGGTCGGTAAACGATGTCCCAATTGCGATGCGCTATTACCGGCAAGAAGCTCGGTCTGCTTGCGCTGCAGCCACGCGCAGCCTTCACCCGTTCCTTCAAAGCTCAAGTTGCGCCGTGGCAAGAATCCGCTCCAGAGACTGTCGCTTGCCGAGAACGCGGCCCTTGCGTTCAACAGCGGTATGGCCACCTCAACGACGCCGGCCGGCAAACAGGTTTCGCTCGCAATGACCGGGTCCGCGCCTTCCGTGAGACCGCGAGGCCACCGTTTCCTGCGTCCCCGGTTCATGATCCCGGCGGTTGTGCTCTGTCTGATCCTGGCGGTGGTGGGCGGTTACGTCATCCGAATCAATATGGCATTCAACACAATCAACTCGGTAAGCACGCCGGCGGACGAGCTTTCCGGCGAGGCGTTGGGCGGTTCGTCCGACATCAAGATCGACACCGCTCCAGCCAAGACAGCGCTGGCTGCCGGGGGCGGAAGCCTTGGCGGCGGGGATCTGGCGATTGCAGTCCCACCAACCACCTCGACCGAACAGGTGAATTCCGCGGCGATCGACTTCACATCGACGCAGACACCAACATCCGTACCACCGACGGAAACATCGGTTCCGCCTACGCCCGCCCCGACCGAAACGGAGGCTCCCGCGACGGAGACTGCCACGGAGACAGCGATTCAACTCACCGTCGCTCCGACGGAGACCCCGGTTGCACCAACGGCGTTACCAACCGAGCCGGCGGCTCCGCCCACGGCCACTCCAGTCATTCTGTCGCAGATCGAGCGAGTAAAGAATGGAGATTTCGAGCTCGCCGACGCCACTTGGTACCTTGAACAAGGTGCTTCGTACACCACGGGCGATGCGCACGGCGGTGACGGCCGACTCCAGATCGACAGCACTGGTGGATTCGCTTCTCAACGGATCTTCTTCATCGCCGGAACGACGTATCAGTACTCCGCGTGGGCAAAGCTCACGACCGACGGAGCGGAAGACGCGCAGATTGGAATCACTTTTCTCGATGAGAACGAAACAGCCATCGAGAGCAGTTACTCAACGCCAATCACCGTCGACACTGAGAAATGGACCGAATTCTCTTTTTCCTACACTCCGCCCGAAGGCACCGAGTTCGTGAGCATTCACTTTTGGAAGCCATCGGGTGAAGCGACTCTCTCTGTCGACGATGTTTCAGTGCGGTCCGTGGTGACCGAGGAAGCGATGTCGATCGACATTCAGCCAAACGAGCCGGGCTCGATGACGATTCTGTTGATGGGCGTTGATGCGCGTCCAGGCGAAGCGATCGACATCGGCGTGCGCCCGGACTCCTTGATGGTGCTTCACTTAAGCGCGGACTCAGGCTCCTGCCGGGTCCTGTCGATACCGAGGGACACCAGAACCGAGCTCCCCGGATATGGACTGACAAAGGTCAACCACGCGCTCGCGGTGGGCGGAATCGAGTACGAAAAGCAAGTCATCGAACAGATGCTGGGGATCACGATCGACCATTACTTCCTGATCGATTTTAACGGTTTCGAGGATATGGTCGATGCAGTCGGAGGCATCACGGTCAATGTGCCCGAGTCGTTCGTCAATCTCGACGGCCGGGTGTTTACGGCGGGCCAACAGGCGATGACCGGCGCCGAGGCTCTCTCGTACTCAAGGTGGCGAGGCGGTCCCGACGGCGACTTCGGCCGCATGGAACGACAACAACTGGTATTGCGCGCACTTGTCGCCAAAGCATCGGGGCTCAACGTCGTTCGTTCCATCAACGAGCTCCTGCCAGCCGTGGAAGAGAATCTTCGCACTGATCTGTCCCCCACTCAGATGGCGAGCATCGCCATGGACTATCGAGACCGCTGCACTGAGTCAACCGTTTCGATGATTCGGCTGGAGGGCAGCGCGGCCACATACGATGATCCGCTGCTGCAGATGCCGCTCTACTACATCGAAGTTGACCAGGCCGAGATCCGGAGCAAGGTGGCCGCGCTGTTTGAGCCGTAATCGGAGCTCTTGCACCGGACTCCTTTCCCGAAGACAAGGGAAAGTACAAAAGTACCGCAGAATAGGTATCTAGTAACCGCTGAGTACCACACCTAAAAACATTGCATCCCCCATTCGGGCTAGGTATCTTAGGTACAGGACGAGAAAAGAGAAACGGCGGATTCGGACAAGAGAATTTGTAGGAAGCAATGAACCAACGCCTGTATGTGGTCACCTGGGCGATGGGGAGCGAGTGGTGAAACCGGCCGGAATTTTCCGAGCCGGTTTTCTTTTTTGGTCGAAGTCGAGCACTTAGAGCAACAGTAACGCTCGTCATCACAACAGGAATCGAGCTGGATCGTTTGCAACGGGAAGCCGTTGTGACTGGGATGAGTTTGTCCAATTTTGCCCGGGCAAATCATCGGAATTGACATGGCAGATCGAATCCTGGAACGCGAAACCGAAACGTCGATTACCCGGCAGGGCTCAGCAACGGGGGGGAATTCCGTGCAAACCATGCAAAAGTCGCTCGAGCCGGCATTTGAGATACGCCCACTTCGCCGCAACAACGACCATCGAGAACGAATTACCGGCGTCGTGCTACCGGCGATGCTGGCCGCGGTTGCGACAGTGCTCGTGATCGCACAACAATCGGGCTTCGCGTTCCTGCTCGCGCTTTGCGGGCTTGCAGTCATCGGGATCGGTCTGATCGCCGATCAAATCCTTCCGAAAGCGGACACGGTACTTGTCATTGGTCACGGCCCGATGGCGGCCGTCATTGCCAGCACGATCGAAACTCGGGCAACCGTCAAGCGTCCCATTTCGGTTGTCCGCGCCACAACCCAAGCAGAGGCCGTCAGACTGGTCCGCTCAGTCGAGTGCAATGAAATCATCGTCGCGGGGTTGAACGAACGCCTGACCGTCGATCTGGTCGATGCTCGAGGCTTTCGACCGGCAGTGGTCAGTGGACCAGAGAAGCTCGAGGTTCTACTCGGTCGAATCCCGATCGAGCTTGCAACTCAGGATAAGTGGCTCTCCCGCCTCGGTCATGTGCGTTCGCTCTCACCCGGATTTGCCCGGACCAAACGTGCAATCGACCTCGCATTTTCCATCTCGCTCGGTTTGATCGTGCTCCCACTCTTCCCAATCATCGCCCTGGCGATCAAGCTAGACTCTCCGGGCTCCGTTTTCTATTCGCAAGAACGAGTCGGACTCGGTGGACGACTCTTCCGAATCTACAAGTTCCGCACCATGCGACGAGATGCGGAACGAGATGGTGCGGTCTGGGCGCAGGCACAGGACGATCGCATCACCCGAACCGGTCGATTCATGCGGTTGACTCGATTTGACGAGCTACCACAGATCTGGAACGTGATTCTCGGCGACATGGCGGTTGTGGGTCCGCGTCCAGAGCGCCCGGAGTTCACCGAAATTCTCGCGAGTGAAATCCCCGGCTACGATCTGCGCCACACGGTCAAACCAGGACTCACCGGATGGGCACAGGTTTGCTACCGGTACACCAGCTCGATTCGAGACACGCGTGCAAAAGTCGAGTACGACCTCTACTATGTGAAGCACTTATCAGTCTGGTTCGATCTCCAAATCCTTGTGCGGACGATCAAGGTTGTCATCGGAATGCAAGGCCGCTAGCTCGCTGAACAACCATCGGACCAGGCGAACGCTTGGTCCGGCGGTTGCTTTTTTGTTTGCCGGGGACCGTTGGTCCTGATTCGTCTGAATTCCAGGCCGTTCGCGAGAACCCGTAATCAACTTCAACCGCAACCCGTGATATTGTCGGTGCGTAACCGATTCGCACATTGATTGATACGATGAGGAGATTCCATGCAGCTTGTTACCGGTGGAGCAGGATTCATCGGCTCCCACATCGCGGCGCGGCTGCTAGCCCGCGGTGACCGCGTGCGAATCCTCGACAACCTCTCGACGGGCAATCCAGCAAATATCGAGCTCTTGGGCGGTCAGGTCGAATTCATCAACGGAGATATCCGTAATCCCGAGGATCTTCGCCGGGCGGCCGGGGGCGTGGAAACGATCTTTCACCACGCGGCAGAGCCGTCGGTCCCGCGTTCGCTTGCAGATCCGCTCAACACCTATGGCGTCAATGTAACTGGCACGCTCAATGTTCTGCTGGCCGCTCGCGATGCCGGTTGCCGGCGTGTGGTCTTTGCGTCGTCGTCCGCGGTGTACGGGGACTCCCCGGAAATGCCCAAACATGAACAGATGATGCCGGCATTGCTTTCGCCGTATGCGAGCTCGAAGCTCGCCGGTGAGGGGCTTTGCCAGGTTTTTACAAGATCAATGGGCGTCGAGGCCGTTGCCCTTCGTTACTTCAATGTCTTCGGACCGCGACAGGATCCGAACTCGGCATACGCGGCCGTGATTCCTCGGTTTTTGGCGACAATGTCGATGGGCGCTCAGCCGACCATTTATGGAGATGGGGAGCAATCGCGCGATTTCATTTACATTGATAACGTGGTCGATGCCAATTTGAAAGCCGCTTCTATTCCTGGAATCGGCGGTCGAGTCTACAACATCGCGTCCGGAAAGTCCGTGACGCTCAACGGGATGTTGCAAGAACTGGCGGCGATGATCGGCGTTCAGTCCGAATCCCGGTTCGAGCAGGAACGCCCAGGAGATATCCGTCACTCTCTGGCCGACGTCAGCGCGGCACGGTCGGATCTTGGATTCGAAGTGACCGTGCCGTTCCTCGAGGGACTTCGCCGAACGGTTGATTCGCTCGTTGAATCGCCATCCGTCTCCGCTCGCTAGCGGGTCAAAGGTGGCACAACAAGCGCCACTATTGGCAGACTAGGCAATTCAAGCGACTGGACAGGGTTCCGGTCGTGACCTGATCCCGCCATTGTTTCCCGATGCTTCAGGAGGAATCGTGCACGTATCAATTTTTGGTAGCGGCTATGTGGGTCTCGTAACGGGGACTTGCTTCGCGGATATTGGCAACGATGTCGTCTGTGTGGACATCGACGAAAACCGTGTCACTTGCCTCAATGCCGGGGAAGTTCCGATTTACGAGCCGGGACTCGCCGAGATGATCGGTCGCAACCGCAGGGCCGGCCGGATCAAGTTCACCACCTGCGCCCAGGAGGCCGTCGATCACGGCGAGGTGATTTTCATCGCGGTCGGAACACCGCCAAAGGATGATGGATCATCCGATCTGCGCTACGTCGAAGCGGTTGCACGAAGCGTCGGTCAATACATGACCGAACCTAAAGTTGTCGTTAACAAATCGACGGTTCCGGTCGGCACCGCCGATCGCGTTCGCGAAATCATTGAGGGGGAGCTCGGGAAGAGAGGACTCTCCCTCACGTTCGATGTCGTGTCGAACCCCGAGTTCCTCAAGGAAGGCGACGCGATCGACGATTTCATGAAGCCGGATCGCATCGTGGTCGGGTCGGATACCCCCCGTGGAATCGAAGCAATGCGCGAGCTTTACGCGCCGTTCAACCGCAATCACGGCCGTCTGGTCGTCATGGACGTTCGATCGTCGGAGTTCACGAAATACGCCGCGAACGCAATGCTCGCGACCAAAATATCGTTCATGAATGAGCTCGCGAATATTGCGGAGCGCGTGGGTGTCGATATTGAGCACGTGCGAGTCGGCATTGGTTCGGATCCCAGAATCGGTTACTCGTTTATCTATCCCGGATGCGGCTACGGCGGCTCCTGCTTCCCGAAGGATGTCCAGTCTCTTGCCCGAACGGCGGCTCAGAACGGGTATGACGCCCAGCTGCTGTGCGCGGTCGAAGACGTTAACAATCGCCAAAAGGCTGTGCTTTATTCGAAGATCGCGAATCACTACGGCGAGCAAAATCTCCGCGGAATGACCTTCGCCGTCTGGGGGCTCTCGTTCAAGCCAAATACCGACGACATGCGGGAAGCACCTAGTCGAGTGCTGATGGAATCGCTCTGGGGCGCCGGAGCCCGCGTGCGGGCCTTCGATCCTGAGGCTATGACCGAAGCCCGCGGGCTCTATCCTGAGCGAGTCGCAACCGGCGATCTCGTCTTGACCGAGAACGAGGATCTGGCGCTCGAAGGCGCGGTGGCGCTGGTCATTTGCACCGAGTGGAGGGCATTTCGTGCCCCCGATTACGGCGTCATTAAGTCTTCACTGAAGAGTCCGGTGATTTTCGACGGACGCAACATCCACGATCCGGCCCGTCTGAAACGCGAAGGCATCACGTACTACGGCATCGGCCTCGGTTTGAACGGCCACACGATCCGATGAGTGACGATCTGGCGCCGTTCGTCGTCTGGAAGGGTTTTTGCGGGCGCCGCTTCCGTCGCCAAACCGATGGGATCCGTTCGTGAATCGCGTCCTTGTCACCGGAGCGGCCGGGTTCATCGGCATGTTCGTTGCCCAGAGGTTGCTTGCCCGCGGCGACGAGGTTCTCGGACTTGATAACCTCAATGATTACTACGACCCCGCCCTCAAAACGGCACGCTTGCAGCAGCTCGAGGGCAACGCGGGATTCAGTTTCACGAAACTCGATATCGCCGATCGTAGCGGCATTTCTCAGCTCTTTGAGCGCGAGCGGCCGAATCTGGTCGTACATCTTGCCGCGCAAGCAGGTGTCCGCTATTCGCTCGAAAACCCAGCCGCGTATATCGATTCCAACCTGGTTGGTTTCGGGAATATCCTGGAAGGCTGCAGGCAAACGGCGGTTCAGCACCTTGTTTTTGCATCATCGAGCTCGGTTTACGGCGCCAATACGAAGGTGCCCTTTTCCGAGCACGACAACGTGGACCACCCTGTGAGTCTCTACGCCGCAACCAAGAAGGCGAACGAATTGATGGCCCACACCTATAGCCATCTCTTTCGGCTCCCTTGCACCGGTTTGCGATTCTTTACGGTCTATGGCCCTTGGGGACGACCGGATATGGCGCCGATCGGATTTGCAAAGGCGATCGTTGCCGGCGAGCCAATCAAGGTCTTCAACCACGGCAAGATGCGCCGCGACTTCACCTACGTCGAAGATGTCGCCGAGGGTGTTGTGCGGACACTTGATCGAATCGTGGCGCCGGATCCCGGCTGGAACAGCAACAGACCTGATCCGGCGAGCAGCAACGCGCCGTACCGGATCTACAACATCGGAAACAATGAACCGGTCGAGCTCCTGCGGTTCATTGAAGTGCTGGAGTCGTGTCTCGGGAAAGCGGCGATCAAGCAGCTCTTGCCAATTCAACCCGGCGATGTGCCTGCCACTTACGCCGACACGAGCGAGCTCGAAGCGGCAACCGGATTCCGCCCGTCGACCTCGATCGAAGACGGTGTTGCCCGCTTCGTCGACTGGTATCGCGATTACTACGGCGCGTGAACGGCGTCACTTCCCCCGCGAGGCTTTCCACTCCTCGTAGGGAGGCACCGGTTCACGGACGACATACAAGAAATAGAACGCGCCAAGCTCACCGAGGAACTTGAACCGCTTACGCATGTCTTTCACGGTCGCTTCGAAGTCGCCGTGCGATTGCAGATATGCCCTAAATGTGCCGTACTGCTTTTCTAGCTCGAGCATCTGACCGGCGTTGTGCGCGATCGCTTCGAGCTTCTTTCGATTGCGGATCAAACGCGTGTCAGTCATCAATCGATCGATATCGAGCGGCGTCAGCTCGGAGAGCGCCACGGGATCGAATCCGCTCAGCGCCGCTCGCGTTCCATCCCACTTCTGTCTGACTACATTCCAGGACATGCCGGACTGGAAAACCGTTTTGCTCATTACATCCAGATAATCCGACAGCCGGTTTGCATCAATCTGCGCGGGTGCTTCCATCGCCAATCTCCTTGATTCAGATTCAATGATTCATTGGAGTTCTCGGTCTTTTCTGTTATACGACATGCGACACGTTTCAACAGAGAGGATGATCTGATCGCATGCCAATCGACAAGCAATTGCATGAAGAAAACCGGCTCTCATGGAATGCCGCGACCGAAGCCCACAACAGTCACAAACGTGACCAGGCAGCCTTTCTGCGAGGGGGCGGGAGCACGCTCTTCCCGGAGGAGGTCGAGCTGCTCGGCGATCTGACCGGGAAGTCGCTCGTCCATCTGCAGTGCAATGCCGGTCCTGATACGCTCAGCCTCGCGGCGGGAGGTGCGATCGCGACCGGCGTCGACATCAGCGACACGGCGATCGCCTATGCCGAAAAGCTTTCGCTTGACACCGGTGTCCCGGCGACCTTTGTGCGCTCCGATGTCTATGAATGGCTGGATCAAGCGAGCAAAGCCGGCGTGCAATTCGATGTCGCTTTTTGCTCCTATGGAGCCATCTGCTGGCTGTCGGATCTCGACGTGTGGGCGAAGGGAGTCGCGGCGATCCTGAAGCCAGGCGGCCGGTTTGTGGTGGTCGAATTTCATCCGTTCTCGGGGATGTTCGACGAGCATTGGCAACTCTACTATCCCTACTTTGGTGAAGGCAAAGCGCTAACCTGGGACGATGGAATTCACGACTACGTCGCGGACGCGGGCGATGCGCTGACGCCGTCCGGTTACGCAACAGGCGTCGAAGCGTTCAAGAACCCCCACCCAGTGCATGAGTTCTATTGGGGCATCGCGGAAGTCGTAACCGCTCTGATCGAGGCCGATCTGACGATCAAAACGCTCTGTGAATATCCCTTTTCGAACGGGGCGAAGCTCTTCGACGGCATGCGCGAGCTGCCTGGCCGCCGCATGGTCCAGCCAGAGCATCTGCCGTCAGTCCCGCTGATGTACGGTCTCGTCGCGGAGAAGAGCTCATGAGCACAGATCGTGCCGCCGAACTGCACGCTCGGGCAATCGTAATAGACGGGCATACCGATATCTTGATGGCCGTCGCCGATCAGAAGCTACGGCTTGGCGAGCGGTTCGACTTGCCGGACCCGGCAACATGGAAGCCACCGATCGGTTGGCGGGAGCCCGTAGAGGCCCGACTCTACAATTTCACGGCTCACACCTCGTACTTCCAGACAATGGGTCAATACGATCTCCCCCGTTTTCGCGAGGGCGGACTGACCGCGCAGGCGATGGCGATCTTCATCGAGGGCGCAAATCTCGGCCGTGCGCTGCATCGCTCGCTCGAAATGGTGTACTGGCTCAATCGGGAGTTCGAGGAGAATCTAGACTTCGTTCCGATCACAACCGCCCGCCAAATTCGCGAGGCGAAAGTGGCGGGGAACATCGGCGGCATTCTGACCTTCGAGGGTTTCGAACCGCTCGGCGCCGATCTCAAACTGCTTGATGTCTTCTATGCGCTTGGCCTGCGGATGGCGACGCTCACGCATAGCCGGCGCAACTTCTTCGCGGACGGCACTCAACCGGGTGTGAAGACGGCTGGTTTGACCGAGCCAGGTCGAGCCGCGGTCCGACGCATGAACGATCTCGGGATCGTGATCGATCTCGCTCATCTCGCACCACAGGGCTGCTGGCAAGTGCTGGAGATAACGGATGCGCCGATCGTGCTGTCGCATTGCAGTCCGCGCTGGCTCTTCCGGAGCGACCCCGCGGGCGACGGCACTGACGGCGCGGCGCGGACGCTCGTGGAGGGAATAGCCGCTTCCGGCGGAGTCGTCGGCGTCATTGCGTATAGCCAGCCGACCCTGGATACAATGCTTGACGACCTTGAGACACTCATTTCATGGGCGGGTGAAGATCACGTCAGTCTCGGCACGGATTTCTTTGGGATCGAGCCGGCGCCGGCCGGGTTTGTCGGGATGCAGGATTTGCCGAACGTGACCCGCGGTCTTATCGAGCGCGGCTATTCCGACGACACGATCCTCAAGATCCTCGGCGGGAACTACCTTCGCGTCTTCGAGCAGGTGTGGTGATCGCCGAATCGTCAACCCGACAGATCAACCAGCGCAATGTGATCGTCTTCTCCACGGCACTGATCGTCACTATTGCGTTCTCGATTGCGGCGGCCGGCAACAACGTCCTGCCGGGCGACGCCGCCGTTGCCAGGTTCTTCCAGCGGGCTCCGGCAACACCTGTGAGCGACCTTGCCGACCTCGGCAACTGGATTGGATCAGCGAGGTTTTGCGCGGCAATCACCTTTGTGCTCGGACTTGGATTACTTGTGCTTCGCAGGTCGTGGGAAGCAGCATTCATGGTGTCGGCGCTGGCTCTCCGCTCATCGAACGGTCTGCTCAAAACGATCCTCGAAAGTCCGCGTCCCACCGCCGATCTCGTACGCGTCACCGAGCTTGCGGACCACTTTGGGTTCCCGAGCGGACATGCGATGGGTTCGACTTTGTGCTACGGAGCAATCGCGATCGTAGCGAGCCGCTTGGTCGAAAACAGCGCAACTCGTAGAGTAATCGGGCTCGGTTGCGGAGTGATCGTGCTCTGGGTCGGATTCAGCCGCGTATACATCGGCGCGCACTGGCCGTCGGATGTGGCAGGCGGCTACCTGTGGGGTCTCATCTGCTTGTTGGCAATCGTTGCGTTACTCTCGGATTTGCGTCGAAGGATGCGTGCGGAGTAGACCAATAACCGACCGTATACTGTGGAATCGCTCATCATCCGGTAGACGCTCGATCGCATGGAGGTTTTGTTCACGTGTCCGAGGACCGCACAATCGAGGCTCCGCTCATGCCCAAAGCCAGGGAGCTGCTTCACGAATGGGTGCAAGCAGATAGTCTCCGCAAGCATTGCGAAGCAGTGTCGGCCTGCATGCGCTACTTCGCGCGCAAGAACAGAGCAGACGACGATTTGTGGGGCGCGGTCGCTTTGCTGCACGACATGGACTATGAGCGCCACCCAAATCTGGAGCTCTCCGAAACCGGTCATCCGTTCGTCGGGGTCGCGTACCTTCGAAACCACGGCTGGGGAGAAGAGGTCTGCCGCGGCATTCTCGCTCATGCTGACTACTCTGGAATACCGCCGGTGTCGCTGATGGAGAGGACCCTTGTGGCCGTCGACGAGCTCAGCGGTTTCGCAACCGCCGTCGCACTCGTCCGCCCCGACAAAAGCATTCACAGTGTCGAGGTCTCGTCCATCCGCAAGAAGATGAAGGACAAGGCATTCGCCGCGAAAGTGAGTCGCGATGGAATTATAGAAGGGTCAGAGATTCTCGGCGTGCCACTTGAGGAGCTGATTGGCGAGGTGATTCTGGCGCTGCGCGAGGAGTCGGATCTGCTCGGACTCAGCGGCGTCACTCCGGCAACATAGGATCAGAATGCCGGATGGCATGATCCATGCGGGTGTTTCACAACGGCGCCTATTCCATTCGAAGCTCAACACCGCGCCAGGAGTGAAAGGACGACGAGCATGCCTATCGACAGGCCCAAAACGGTCGAAGAGGAGATCGATCACTCGATCGACGAATCCTTCCCCGCAAGCGATCCTCCCTCATGGTCACGCGGTAAGCGGCACGACTCGAGCTTACCGCGAGACAATGAGGAAGGCACAAAAACCGGAGACTCCGCAAAAGAGGAACAAATCCCGGACTGATCTGATGCTGTCTCAGCCCTACTTTTTGTGACGCCGCCGGCCGAAGTCTTAGCCACTGGCGGCGTTTCGCGTCCGGGTTAGTTGAATACCGCCAGGTCGCGGGGCCGCCAATGAGACCGCTTGTCCCCGCCTACCGCGAAAGGTCGCTCCAATGATCAGCGCAAACGTCGCGAAAGCCGCGGTTTGCATTGCCTGACCCAGGGAAAGGGCGATTCCAGGATCGTGCCCATATCCCCGTGCGGCAAACGCCGACGCGCTGACGACAACGCCGCTACCAAGCAATGCGAGTTGAATTGCTGCCAAGCGGGGCCACCGCAACGGCGAAGACGCGAATCGGGGCGCGAGATAGTAGCCCATGCCGGAGACCAAGAGACCGCCCCAGGCGTACACATTGAGCTCCGCATGCGCGAATCGCAGGCGCACGCCGTAGACAGGATGAGCGGCAAATGTAGCACCCAGGAAGACTCCGACCGCGAGAAACGTGGCGGCGCCATACCAGGCCGCCCGGGTTAGCCAAGGGAGTCCGGAAAGCACTGGGATGACGCTGTAGAGAAACAGGCCGAGTGCTACGGCTTGCATCGGCCCAGCGATTTCGAAGAGAAGGTCAGATTCGAATACAAGCGCCGCGAGCATGACCGGGAGTCCGATTGTCACGAGCCCGAAGTGGAGCCGAATCGCCCTGACATGTCGCCAGCGATTGTTAGTCCAGCGCGAGAGCACGTGATAGCTCACTCCGTTGACCATGCAAAGAAAAAATCCCAAGAGCATTGAATGCGCCCAGACGAGATCCCACCGGCCTGAGTCAGGCGGCCAGAGCTCCGTGACGAGGCCGACCGTCAGTCCGATCAGCAGGTAAAGCCCGGAAATTCGAGTGAATTTGGTCGCGATTCGATCAACTGTCGCTTGGTCCGGATAGGGAAGCGGCAGAGATGGCGAGGAGCCAACGGGTTGCCGAAACAATTGCATGAGGTTGATCGAAAAAAGCAACGAAGCGCCAAGCAGCGTTGCCAGACCAAGTAGCTCTCCAATTCGGAGCTCGGCAAGCCTCGCCCCGAACAACAGCCAGGCGCCGGCAAGCGCCGCGACGATTTGTACGCGGATCAGGCCGGGGTTTCGCCATGATCTGCGGGCAAAGACCGGCACGATCCGGACGTTGACCGCATAGATCGCGGGTACGAATCCTCCGGTCACGGCGAGATGTAGCGCGGCCACCCACCAGGCCGGATGCGACGTAACGAACGCAATTGTCAGCGCCGAGGCTGCCAGCGAGACGAATGACAGCACCATCGCCGCGGGAACCAGGTATTTGCCCATGGCTAGCGCGATGCTTCCGCGCTTTCCACGATGCGCAGGAGCTCGGGAATGACGAAACCCAGATCCGCGCCGTGAAGGGTTAGCGCTTCCAGAACTTGGTGACCGCCACCGCAACAGAGATCGATCCCCTGCGCGGACAGAACCGGCATCGTGTCAGGAAAACGATCCGTCAACTCCCGGACGGTTAGGCTCAACATTTCTTCTTCCGTCGTTCGAACAACATCGTCAGTTTTCATCGTTTTGACTCCCTGCCGGTCTCTTCGGTTCCGGCAAAACCTTCTTTGGTAGTCGCGATTTGACCCGCGGCCACAATTCGACGATTAACAGCCCAATTGACAGTACCTGGAACAGCGCCGAAATCGCCAGCGCGACATCGGTCCACTCGCCTCTGTGACCGGATCGTTGGGCGGGCTCGGCGATCGCCCGAAGCATCAGCCCAAGGTTGATGCCCACCACGGCGATCACAACGCGCCGCTCCCGGTACCCGAGCGGCCGCGAAGAACTTCGCGTCCTCGGGAGAAGCCAGATTGCGATTCCCAGCGCGAACTGGAGAAACCATCCAACGAAGAGCATGTGCCCGTGCGTAGGACCCATCCAGACGCGCCAATGACCTCGAATGAGCTCGTCGCTCATCATCGCGGCGCCGGCGGTCATTCCCGCCAGCAGCCACAGGAGCGATATCCGAACCATCCACGAACTTATCCGATCCATAAATGGTTCAAGCGCGCTTTCGGCATCACGCGCTCACGAACAGTGATGTGAACCCGTTCGGCGTCGGATCGATGGTGCAGCCGGCCGAATAGGTTTCGGTCATGACGTGATCGAAGCTTCGCTCCGCCGTCTCACCGGGCATGACAAAGGCGAAGAGCATGATGTGCGGGAAGATGTCGTCGTTGCGAATCACGATCCTGTCGCCTCGGTGCAACTGGATCACGGCGGGCAGCACATATCCCCTGCCGCCGGCGGCCATCGACTCGGCCGTGCCAGGCGGGATCGTGATCGAAAGCACGCCGTTCTCGGGAATGCCCGGAACGAGCACCGCACCGTCACTCGCGCGAGCAACTGTTGTGGTGGGCGCAATCTCAGGTTTGTCGTATGCGAGTGGAAGGGCCGCGGTCAACGCCCCGCCGATCATGAGAAGCGCGATCATCGCGACGTTGCGCCAGTTTGCCTTCCTGTTCTCCCCGATGCCTGGCTCCGACAATTCATCATTCGAATAGATGCGTTGCACGGTATTGACTCCATTGCCGAAAGGCGCCAGGCGAGCGGAACAATGGCTGCCCGCCTGGCGATTGCTTTGTTATGACGCCGCAAAGATCGCGATCGCGCCCTGTGCGGCGTGACCGAATGCATGGTTCACTGCCGGGTAGTTGCCGGGCTCATTGATTGTGAACTCAACGCACGCGCCGTCGCCGGGACCAATCGATATGGATTGCATGCCGACGAAGTGATTCTTCGGATTTGCATTGAGATACACGCTGTCAAAGATTGCGCCGACCACATGGAAGCTGGACCAGATGTTTGGCCCTGCATTGACAACGAAGACCCGGATCGGCTCGCCGACCTTCACCGCAATCGGCATTTCGACATATTGATTGGCGTACCCGTTGAAGGCGACGTAGTCCGGCGCGCCATGACCGAGCATCTTGGTGTAGTCGGCTTCCTTCGCTCCGGTCGCGCCGTCTTTGAGATAGAACTCGCTCTGCACGAAGATGAACTCCTGAGCTGGCGCCCACCCCTCCTTCGGATCGACAACCATCGCACCGTACATGCCGGTGCCGATATGCATGAGCACCGGTGGAGTCCCGCAATGGTACATGAACGCGCCGGGATACTTCGGCGTGAACGACCAGTTCAGCGATTCCCCGGGATTGATCGTTCTGTAGTTGACGTCCGGGGGAGTTTGGGCGGAGTGGAAGTCGAGCGAGTGTCCAATCCGGGCCGCCGGGTCGATTGACAACGTGAAGTTGATCTCGTCGCCCTCGACGACGCGTAGCGTGCGACCAGGAATTGTCCCGTCAAAGGTCCACGCCGCGTAGGTGACGTTCGGAGCGATCGGAACAGTTGCGTCTTTGGAGATGATCGTGATTTCTTTCGGACCTGCCTGGACGGTTGGCAGGCCCGGGTCGTAAGGCACAAACACCTGATTTGCACTGCCCAGCGCCGTTGAGGTTCCACCTCCGGCCGCGGCGGCAACTTCCCGATTCAGGATTCCAATGGCCGGAATGGCCAACCCAATGCCGGCAGCGCGACGCATCAGCGAACGTCGATCCAGGAAGTGTCCGTTCATCTCTTCAACCGGGCTCATGCTTTGGTTCTCCCCAGGTCGAAGCGAGCTTCGCCTGCTCGTGTTCGGTTCTCGCCGGCACGCTCCAGCGCGGCCCTTGATATCCGAGTGATGTGATAAAGATTGTCGAGGGAGCAGCGTTGCGATCCTGTGGAGCGGAAGCGTACCGCGTTTCAAAACCGCAACAATTTGGTCAAAACTCGAAATCCAGAGAACAGTTACTCGTGAATTTGCATAAGTCGCATGTCAGCTAGAAATACTCTCGACGTGAAGACTTTCATGCCGGCGCCGATCTCGGCTGGCTGGTTTACCAGCGAGCGAAGAGGCCGGGAAGTGTCGTCATCGCTTCGAAAACCGGCTGAGCGCCGCTGTACCCGACATGGGCACGTCGAACATCGTACGGATCGAACGGGTCAAATCGCTGGAACCCGCCGTAAAAACTGAACGCCGATTCGAATCCATGCTTGCGCAATAGCGTTTTGGTGGTCCCCGTGAACGCGCTGCGACTGCCGACCGGGTACGCGAAGGCGCGCGGCACGATTCCGATCTGTGCGGCGATGCGATCCCGGCTTCCAACGATCTCGGCCTCCTGCTCCGCCTCGGAGAGCTTGCCGAGCAATTGGTGGCTCACCGTATGCGCACCGATCGTCATGCCCGCTCTCTGCAAATCCCGGATCATTTCCCAGGTCATCCAAAGCTCGGAGCCGTTCACGACGCTTGCATCGGCGCCTGTCGCACTGCGCAAGAAATCGAGGTAGCCGGCCGTCTTGTCGCCCGGAAGCTCCTTGTAGCGGGCAAGCGCGATCCTAATCGCCGCACGATTCTCAATTCCAGGTTGAACGCCATGCGGTAACCAGTCGCCGTGTGCGATCGACTCAATGGTGCTCGAACGGAGCATCCAGGCAATTTCGTCCCACCAGGGCAACTTCGGATCGTCGATGTAACCCGTGCAGATGAAGAATGTCGCAGGAGCACCGTGCGCCTTGAGCACAGGGAGGGCAAGTTCGAAATTGTCGCGGTACCCGTCGTCGAACGTAATCATGACGTGGCGGCCTCGTCCACGTTCGCGCACCATCTTGAGATCTGGCGGGGTGATCACATCGAAATGACGCTTGAGAAACGCAACCTGCTCATTGAGCGCATCCTGGCTTGCGCTGAAGAGATCGGAGTCGAGGAGCGTGTCCGCTGGGTTGCCGATCCGGTGGTAATTCAAGACGAGCACTCCCTGCCATACGGGAGTCGCCCGAAGCAAGGGGCCAACGCCGCTCCAGCGAAGACCGGCGGCCGCGACATCCAGTTTGTTCATTTCTGAGATCGCTCCCGTAGCTTGGCCGGCATTTGTCTCCAAATTCGGACTTTTTGACGTGCCATCGTCAATCGATTCACGGTGGCGATCCACGGCCCTCGCTGCCACTCAGCCCAAACGAGCTCTCTCGTGATTGTCGCTAGGTCGCGCTTGTATCGAACATCTCCAGCCAGCCAGTTGACCTCGTCATATCCCCGCGCCATGGCCTCCTGCATGCAGTGCACGCCAACGACGAAGCCCGGGGAAAGCGCGTTATCATCAAAGTGAGCGAGTCCCCATTGGTAGTGATAGATGACGCCCTGTTCAACAAAACCATAGAACGTTCCGACAATCTGATCTCCGGCACAAACTCTGTACAGAATGACCCGACGCGTCGGAAGTAGTCGTTCGATCAGCGATCGGTGGAATCCGAGAAATCGAGCACTCGCGAAAGATCCGGAGTACCCGGCGGACTGCCAACGCGCTTGATGCAACACTACGAGCTCGTCAAACACTGAGTTTGCTCGATTGATATCTTCTACCCACTCGGCAACCATCGGTCCGAACTTCTCTGTGAACCGGCGATCGTTCTTGCGGATTTTTGCCGCCACGCTTTTGCTGAGCGCGCTCGTCACATCGCCACCGCGTGATCGAATCGTCGCCAGATCGGTAACGTGACATATTTTCCGCGAGGGCCGAAACCGGGGTTCATTGGCAATCAACAATTCGGCGTCTTCGGGGGCGAACCCATTGAGCTCGAAAATGTCCCATCTGCCCCGTTGGCGGCCAATGGCGTCGAGCAATCCAGGCGTGAACTCATGACGGTATTGGGGCAGAACGAGTAACCGGTTGTATTCGACGCAGGCGCTTTCGCCACTCGGTTCTCCTGCCGTTCCCAGGTGCAAGGTTCGGACTGGGAGCGGGCCCCGTTGCTGGTCCACGCCCTGTGTCACGAGCGCGATACCGCAGGGTCCATCGGGTCCTATGCCGACGAAGAATCGGTGCGGGACCAGTTCGCCGTAGTGTTGCAGCCAGGTCTCCGTCCAGTCCCAACCGGCCGCAAGCACGTCGGTTCCGATCAGCGACTCGATCTGTCTCCAGTAGCTTGTCGCCACGTCGAACGACGAAACGAGCTCAACATGAACTCCTTCCGAGGTGATGCTCTGATTCCGTTTCCCGACGATGGGTGCAAACCCCGGGGGCGCGGCCGTTTTCATTTGCGTTCGTGTCGCCATCTTGTTCACCGCACCGGCCGGCCACTAAGGCCGCGACGCGCAGCACGCACGGTTCGAGCGGCGGCGTCAAGGACGTGAACGTAAACGCCGCGCAACTGCTTGGCCCATATCAGCTCCCGGCTCCCCGTCGATAACTCGCGTTTGTAGAGAACATCCCCCGCCAGCCAATCGTATTCAGACGGGCCGCGCTCCATGGCCGCTTGCATGATCAGCGCTCCGGTCACGAGGCCGGGCGAAAGCCTTGGGTCATCGAATTTTGCGAGGCCCCACTGGTACGAGAGCACGCGGCCATGCTCGATCATTCCGTAGTCGCAGCCGACGGTCGTTTCGCCCGCTCGAACCCGAGCGATCAGTATCCTGCCGGCCGGAAAGAGACGATCGATAAGGTCACGATGAAACTGGCTGAAGCGCGCGCTGGAAAAGGCGCCGGGCTGTCCGCAACTGTTCCATCTCACGTTATGCAGCGCACTCAGTTCATCGAAGATCTCGTGTGCTTCGTCCAGGGACGTCGCCCAATCGACCGCGATCGGGACGTGTAACTCTTCTAGTCGCTGGATGCTGCGCTTGATCTTGGAGGCCGTGTGCCGCCGCAAGGCATCGAGCACCGATTGACCATTGTCCGCGATCAAGCGAAGCTCGGCCACATAGCTGACGTGCCGCTCGACGACCATTGACGAATGCTCGTCCTCAAACGCGGACATTTCCTCTGGAGAAAATCCGTCCAGATAGAGTTCATTACAACGGAGTTGAGAGCTGCCCGCGACGCGAAGGAGTTCCCGGGCAAAGGCCATGCGATGTCGCGGCTCCCCCAGAATTCGGTTGTACTCGACGCGCACGGTTTTACCTTCCGGCTCGCCCGATGTTCCGATGTGCACCGCTTTCACCGAAATCGGACCGCGGCGGCGTGAATATCGCTGAGTGAGCAGCGCGACGCCGATCGGGCGCCCTCCGTGATATCCAACCGCGAAGCGATGAGGAACGATGTCGCCGTACGAGTTGAGCCACGATTCGTTCCAGTCCCAAGAGCAGGTCAGGCCGCCGTCGCCATACCGCCGCTCAAGCTCTTGCCAAATTGCGCTGACGGATTCGATCGCCGAGGGCTGAAATATGCGCATCGAGAACGGGCGAGCACTCGCGCGCTTGTTGATCCCCGAAATCGCCGCCGTGTTCATTTCACGTCCTTCGTGAACCCCTGTTTATGGCAATTCGAAGCGCACGGGTTAAGACCGATTTGGGCGACGAATCCAGCGAGCTGCTCACCCACTCATTTACGATTCACCCACCTAGTGCACGTCGCAATCAACGTCGGAGGGCTCGAATCGTCATGCGCGGGTCTCACGATCTCGTCGACGCATAACCCGATTACGACGATTCTTTCCCTGTGATTATCCGGCTGAGATGACCCAATCTCCCTAGCACAGCGGTCATAGATTCGCGGTACCTCAGTCCTCGCCAGCCAAGGTGAAAGGTACCTACCTCGCTTGGGGCTAACGACTGTTAGCGCGATCGGTCTTGGGCGCGAATACTGGGCGTAAGCGCCCCGTTGCGCTCATGAGTGATTCCATGCCCTCCGCGCGAGATCGACGGCATTCCGCCCGGCGCGACGATGATCGACCTCTTGCTCAGCGCCCAAGCGTCTTGGTTCGGGTCATAGGGGGTTCGGGTGCTTCGTGGCGACGTTCACACGAGTCCGGTCGGCGCGGCCGTCCGGGCTGAGACACGCACGCCTCAAGAGCCCAAACTCGTTCGGGCAGTTCGTCGATCGCAACGTTTAGCCAACTCCGTCGGCGCGACTGTTCTCAGATCGTCCGATCACCGCGCGCTCTTCAATTCGGCGCTCCTCATCGGAATTCTCACGCTTGCGGCCAAGGGGATCACGCTTGGCCGGGACATGATGATCGCGTCGCGCTTTGGAACAAGCGACGCCAATGACGCGTTCATCGTCGGCTGGATCCTCCCTGGATTCCTGGTCGGTGTCACGGCCGGGGGATTCAGCGGTGCGTTGATCCCGGTTCAGATCGAAGCGCGAACAAAGCACGGGCGAGCGCGTGAGAACGCGGTCATCAACGAGGTGATGCTGCTGAGCACAGGGGCATTCCTGCTCATAGCGGCGTTTCTGTTGGTCTGCAACCGCATGATCATGCCTCTCCTAGCGAACGGGTACTCTGACAGCAAGTTCAACCTCGCGGCTCAATTGACGATGATCATGCTACCGGCCGTGCTTGCCGGCGGCATTGCGGCGGTCTTTTCGGCAATCTTGAATGCAAGTGACCGTTTCGGCCTGGTAGCGGTCGCCCCAATGGCGGTGCCGGCGGTAACCGCTGTCATCCTCCTGATCGTTCCCGATGTGAACATCGAATGGATTGCCGCCGGTTTTGTCGCCGGGACGGGTCTGCAAACAGCAATTCTCTACCTTGGGCTCTATCGAGAAGGGATTCCGGCCGGATTCGGTTGGCATGGGTTTATGCCTGAAACGCGCACGCTTACCGGCCAGTTTGTTGTGCTGACCGCAAATGGGGCCGTTTTCAGCGGTTTGGGCGTGGTCGATGCCGCAATGGCGGCGACCCTTGGTTCCGGCAGCCAATCGATTCTCACCTACGCAAGCAAGCTGATCGTTCCGATGCTCGGCATCAGCAGCATCGCACTTGGAACGGCGGTGTTTCCTTATTTTTCGAAACTGGTCGCGGCGGAGGACTGGGACGGTTTGCGGCACACGATCAAAACCTACACCCGCCTGATCCTCGCGTTCGCTGTTCCGCTGACGGCCGGACTGATCGTTTTCTCACAACCGCTCGTTCGGCTTCTTTTTGAACGGGGGGAATTTACCGCGGCAGACACCGCGTCAGTTGCGAAAGTGTTTTCCACCTATTCTCTGCTAATCCCGATCGAAACGATTGCGGTCATGATGTCTCGCGTTGTTATCTCCCTGAAGGCCGGACGGGCAATGGTCGTCGCGTCAATCGGCATCTTCGCGTTCAACATCATCGCCGACTATGTCCTGAAAGGCATTCTTGGGATCCAGGGCATAGCCCTGGCAAGCGTCGCCAATCAAGCGCTGTCGCTGCTGTTCCTGCTTGCAATGTGGCGGCACCTTCAGCGGAAAGTGATAATCTCGCGTTGATGTCTGAATGCCTTGCCGTTTCACCGGCACGAGCCAGATCGGTACGTTCGTCTCGGAGAAGCTCCCCCCTCTCGGGGATACGACCCATGACCAAGCAGTTGGTATGGTTCTGGAGCGTAAGACGAGCAATCATGCGCACCACCGTTCCGAGCGTCAGGCAGGGAGAGCGATCACGTGCTGGAACTCGTGCTTGACAACTCGCCGGATGATGCCGGTCCCTTCGTGTTTACCGTGTTTACGCCCACGTTCAATCGGGCGCTTACGCTGCACCGGGTTTACCAGTGCCTCGAAGGGCAGACGTTTCGCGACTTCGAATGGCTGATTGTCGACGATGGGTCATCCGACTCGACGGGTGATTTGGTCGCCATGTGGGCCAAGACCGCGAGCTTTCCCGTTCGCTACTGGCGACAAGAGAATCTCGGCAAGCACGTTGCATTCAATCGTGGCGTCGAACGAGCAAATGGAGCGTTCTTCCTGACGCTCGATTCGGACGACTGGTGCGTTCCAGAGGCGCTCGCACGCCTGAAGTCACATTGGGACAGCATTCCAGAGAAAGTGCGCGACGATTTTTCGGCGGTCACCGTTCTCTGCAAGACCGAAGAGGGGGAGATTGTCGGGGAGCCATTTCCGAACGAATTTGTCGACTCCAACTCACTCGAAATGCGCTATCGCTACAAGCATCGGACGGAACATTGGGGCTTCCACCGGACCGATGTGCTCCGGAAGTTTCAGTTTCCGGAGGATCCAACGGTCAAGTTCGTTCCTGAAAGCATCACGTGGCGAGCCATTGCTCGACAGTACCAAACCCGTTATGTCAACGATCCGCTTCGCGTTTACACCACCGACGGTTCAGGACGGCTCACTCACGCCTCGTCCCGAACCGTGGCCGCCGGCAAGGCGCTCCACTACGGCTCGATCCTCAATGACGATATAGATTGGTTCTGGCGGGCTCCATTGGACATTGGCTGGGCCGCCGCGCAATTTGGCCGCTTTTCGTGGCATTCAGGCGCAGGGGCGCGAGCGCAGCTCCGATCGGTCAACGGCCTTCGCTCGATGGCGCTTTGGGCGTTGATGTTGCCATTCGGATTTCTTCAATACAGGCGCGATTGCTTTGGCCATGCACGCGCGGCCAAGATCAGCGCGGCCGCAACATCATGACGTCACAGGGAACTGATTCCCGGCGCATTACATTCGTGATTCCCTCGTTGACCAGCGGTGGCGCCGAACGGGTCATGGTGACCATGCTCAATCACTGGGCGGCCAAGGGCTGGCCGGTGACGTTGCTGACGATTTACGACCGCGACCCCGACTTCTACACCCTGCATCCGGCGGTCACGCACACCTCACTTGCGATCGCGAAGGACTCCCCGGGGCCAGCTTCGGCCGTTTGGAACAACGTCAGTCGAAACCGTGCACTTCGTCGTGCGATTGTCACGAGCCGTCCCGATGTAGTCATTTCGTTTCTGAGCACCACAAACGTTGCGACCATCCTGGCGACCTTCGGCACGGGCATTCCGGTTGTGGTCGAAGAGCACACCGACCCGGCGCGGCTTACCCTCAGCCGGGCGTGGAGCAAATTGCGCGACGTGACGTACCCACATGCCGACCGGGTGGTCGTGCTGAGCGATACCGCACAAAGCTATTTTTCACGACGAATCAGAAGCCGATGCGTCATCATCCCAAATCCGATCGTGATCGAACCGCCGCGAGAGATTGTCACAAAGACAGAGGGGCGGAAGAAACTGATTGCGGTTGGACGCCTGGGTCCAGAGAAGGGCTTCGATCTTTTGCTTGACACCTTCGCGCGGGTAGCCGAACGCAATCCCTCGTGGGATCTCGTCATTTGGGGCGAAGGCGCCGAGCGCACGAACCTGGAGGCGCAGAGGCGCCGTCTCGGGCTAAAGGATCGCGTTTCTCTGCCAGGACTTACGCGAACGCCTCATGACGAGATGCGGCAGGCCGACCTGTTCGTGATGTCCTCCAGGCGCGAGGGCTTTCCAATGGCGCTTGGAGAAGCGATGGCGTGCGGGCTGCCTGTCATTTCGACCGATTGTCCGAGCGGCCCGCGCCAACTTATTCGACCGGGAATTGACGGCTTGCTGGTCGATTCTGAGGACACGACGGCGCTTGCGGGAGCACTTGATGAGCTCATGATCAATGAGCCCCTCCGCACGAGTCTAGCGTTGCGTGCGCCTGAAATCCTCGACCGGTTCGGATTGGACCGGGTGATGCTGATCTGGGAGCAGTTGTTGGACGATGTCGTGATGGAGCGACGAGCCCGGCGAATTGGTGGAATCAGGACATTCGGGTCTGTGCCGGCCGCCGTCGAGCAACGAGCCGGACGGTACGATGAGACTCCGTTGACCGCGCGTGAACGATAGGATTAGAGACCATTCGCATGAAGCTTCTCTTTTTGGTGCGGACTATGGCGTTCGGCGGAGCCGAGCGGCAATTGGTCGCGCTCGCAACAGGGCTGGCCGAACGCGGACACGATGTGCGGGTCATGGTGTTCTACCCCGACGGGCCGCTCGAGGATGATTTGCGCAGCGCTGGAATTCCGATCACCAGTCTCGACAAAAAGGGGCGATGGGACAACATCGCCTTCTTTTGGCGTACGGCCGTCGCACTTCGAAAGGAACGCCCGGACGCGGTACACGGGTATCTTCCAACGTCCAACATCTTGACCGTGCTATTCAAGGCGGTGCACCGGGGCAAGTCGGTCTATGGCGTACGCGCTTCCGATATCGAGATCGAATCGTCCGATGTTGCCGGACGTCTTGAGACGAAGGTCGAGTCGGTTCTGGCCCGCTTCGCCGATCTGATCATTGCCAATTCTCATGCCGGTAAATCGCACGCGGTGAGCGCGGGATTCCCCGAGCGAAAAATCACGGTCATTCCAAACGGAACGGACACCGAGTCGTTCAGATTCGATCCTGTGCTCCGGGCAGCCACTCGAGCCGACTTTGGGCTCGAGGATAACCAGCGACTGATCGGCCGTGTCGGAAGATTCGCTCCTCAAAAGGATTATCCGACCTTCTTGAGGGCGTCCGCGATCGTTGCCGCGAATCGTCCGGAAACACGATTCGTGATCGTGGGCGACGGACCCGAGACGCTGACCGTGGAGCTCAAGTCGCTTGCGAAAGAACTTCAAATCGACGATCACGTAGTTTGGGCAGGGACAATGATCGACATGCCCGCCGTCTATTCGGCATGCGACCTGACCGTCAGCTCATCAGCGTTCGGTGAGGGGACGCCAAATGTCGTCGCGGAATCGATGTCGTGCGGGGTACCTTGCGTCGTTACAGATGCCGGAGACTCGGCGCGATACACGTTCGATCCGACCTGGGTGTCACCGATCGGCGATCCCGAGGCGCTCGCATCAGTGATGCTTCGGGTCCTGTCGGAGCTTGACGCGAACGGGATCGAGCGATCCAGTTTGCGAGCACGAGTCACCACAACGCTGTCGCGCACGTCTCTCATTTCGAGCACCGAGGCGGTTCTCGCTGAACTGCTGCAAGCACCCAGTCCTCCGGCAAATGCCACCAGCAAGATCGCGGCCCGCTGATGCTCGCCTGGTATCGCAACGCTCTCGTCTTCGGCGGCGTCGTGTTGTTTTTCACCAATTTCGCCGACTATTCGCTTAAGCTCGGAATCGTTCCGCTCTATTGGATCTTCGCCTTTGCAGCGGCCTGCGCTCCGCTCGCGATCCCTGCGCTCTTCAGAGGCCGGATTGAAATCTCGCCACTTACCATCTGGGCGGCGGTGTACTTGTTGATCTCGATCGCCTGGTATTACCCATCGGACCAGACACCCGAGTCGTACCAGAATATGCAAACGCGCCTGCTGTCCGTCATCTTCTTGGGATTGATGTTGTTCATTCTCGCCCGGCGGGAGGACGAGCACATCGCCCGGGTCGCGGTGGCCTGGTCTGTTCTCCTTGGTGTGGCGCTCAATTTGTATGAGCTTTTCAATCCGCTGACGTTCAGCTCAATTCCCGGGCGCTCATCTGGGCTCTACAACAACGTCAACCAAAGCGGCGCGGCACTCGTTCTGGGGCTGATCCTCGCCTATCAGGTAATCACACCGCGTCTGCGCATTCCCTTTGCGCTGTTGACGGCTGCCGGGATTATCACAACATTCTCCCGGGCGGCAATCCTCGGTTGGGTGTTAGTTATGCTGTATTTCGGGGTGCGAACCGGCTTCAACGTGGCACAGCTCCGCCGAGTGTGTGTGATTTGCGTGCTCGTGTTCGGTTTCGTCCTGTCACCGTACATGGGACAGCTCCAGCGGAGTCTCGAAGAGCGGGGAACGCTCACGCTCGATGTCATTCAACGCCTCAACTTCATCAGTGGCAACACAAATGACTCGAGCGCTCAAGAACGAGAACAAGTTGCAACCACGACCTGGAGGCTATGGGAGCAACATCCATTTGCCGGCTATGGCACCGGACAGAACCGGCAAATCGAAGGCTTCGAGGTCGGCGCTCACAATATCTACCTGGCGATGATGGTCGATCACGGAATCCTGGGGCTGTTCATCGTGCCCGGGATGTTGCTCGCCATGGCCTGGGGTGCACGGCGACGCGATTTGGATCTTGTAATTCCGTTCGTGATGTTCTTGTCGTTCTGGGGATTCTTCAGCCACAACGTGCTCGAAGAGCGCTACATCCTGGTCGCTGTCGCGCTGGTCGGCTCGATCGTTTGCAGCAATCAGACCAGAACCGCCCGTCCCGCTGAGCCCATATCTTCCGCGATCGTTCCGATCGGAGCCCCGGCATGACATCGCGTTCCCGGGTTGCTCACATCATTTCCGGTCTCGGTCCCGGCGGCGCGGAGATCATGCTCCTCGAGCTGGTGCGCAAATCGGCGGCTTCTCGCTACGAGCCATTCGTCATCAACCTCGGCGACGTCGTTGGGCTTGTGCCCGAGCTCGAGGCGATCGGCGTTCCCGTCGTCACCCTGGGCATGGGCGGCGGCCTGCCTGATCCGAGAAAAATCCGGCAACTGATGAAGATCTTGAGAGCCGAGCGGCCCGCGGTCATTCAATCCTGGATGTATCACGCCAATTTGATCGGCGGATTGGCAGCGCGCGCTTCAGGATCGATCCCGGTGGCCTGGGGCATCCACCACACCGATCTCTCACCCGCGTACATCAAACGCCCAACATTGCTCATCGCCAAGGCGTGTGTTCCGCTTTCGCGCAGGCTGCCAAAGGCGATCGTTTGCGTCGCCGAATCGTCTCGCCGCGTTCATGCCGAACTGGGCTATGCGACCGATCGCATGATCGTCATTCCAAATGGCTTTGACATTGACCGGTTCAAGCCCGACCCTGCTGCTCGAATCCGGATTCGCGAGGAGATCGGTGTAGCACCCGACACCAAGCTTGCCGGGCTGCTTGCGCGCTTCAATCCGCAAAAAGATCACCGGAATTTCATCGAAGCGGCAAAACGAGTAGCGGCCGTCGATCCAACCGTCCAATTCGTGCTCTGTGGATGGGACGTTGCGTGGGACAATGCCCAGCTTGCAAGCTGGATCGATGACACGGGAATACGAGTTCGCTTCCATCTATTGGGGCGGCGGCCGGATAGCGCCGCGATCAATGCCGCCCTCGATATTTCTTGCCTCTCTTCGGAGTCTGGAGAAGCCTTCCCCATGGTCATCGGCGAAGCGATGGCATCCGGCGTGCCGTGCGCGGTCACGGACATTGGCGATTCCGCGTTGATCGTCGGTGGTCTCGGCCGGGTCGCTCCGCCGCGAAACCCGGAAGCGCTGGCGACGGCAATGCTGGAGCTACTCACTCTGAACGACGAAGCGCGAGCTTGCGTTGCCGCGGCATGCAGGAGGCATATCGTCGACCATTTCAGCCTTGCGCATGTTGCACAGGAATACGAAAAGCTCTGGCAGCGCCTTGAAGCCGGTGTGCCGGTATCGACATTGGAGCGGAATCCCTCATGCGCCTGATGTTCGTGATCACCCGGGGAGACTCGGTAGGCGGCGCGCAATTGCACGTCCGCGACCTCACCCACCGCCTTGCAGCGGATGGTCACGATATCCATGTGGTGGTCGGCTCGACGGGATTGCTGACGGACGACCTGGTCGCGGCCGGCATCCAGACTTCGTGCTGCCCCGGCCTGCTGCGGGAAATTCATCCCGTTCACGATGTCCGTGCGGTTCTTCAGCTTAAACACTCGATTGCCGCGTTCAATCCTGATCTGGTCACGACTCACTCGAGCAAAGCGGGCATGGTTGGCCGGATTGCGGCGAGGCTCGCCGGCGTGCCATGCATCTTCACCGTGCACGGTTGGGCGTTTATCGACACCGTTCCTCAGCCGATTCGCGGCATCTATCGCTTGATGGAGCGCGGGATTGCCCCACTTGCCCGCCAGATCATCTGTGTCTCCAACCACGTTCGCGAGATGGGTGTGGAGGCTGGGATAGACCGCAATCGAATGGTGGTCATCCATAACGGCTTGCCGGATGTCCCGGCGACACACCGCGCTACTCCAGGGGCTGGATCTCCCCGTGCGGTGATGGTGGCTCGGTTTGCTGCGCCAAAGGATCATATGACCGTCATTCGAGCAATGCCACACGTCAACGGGCTCGAGCTCGATTTCGTTGGTGATGGACCGGACGAGGAAGACGCCAAGAAACTCGCCGATGAATTGGGTGTCGCCAGCCGCATTAGGTTCCTGGGATTACGAACCGACGTTTCTGAAGTCCTTGCAGGTTCTCAGATCTTCATTTTGAGCTCCTCGTCCGAGGCGTTTCCGATTTCGACACTGGAAGCGATGCGCGCCGGACTTCCGGTGGTCGTTTCCAATGCCGGCGGCGCTGGTGAAGCAGTGATCGACGGAAAAACCGGATTCACGGTCGATCGTGCGAACCCGATCATGCTCGCCGACCGTCTCAATCGACTCGCGGCGGATTCCGAACTTCGCGCTTCGATGGGCGCCGGGGGCCGGAAATTCTACGAAGCGGATTTCACCTTCGAACGGATGCTGGCACGGACTCTTGCGACATACGAATCCGTTCTTGTGACTACCGGCCGGCCCGCGGCAGTCATGGAGACGTAGCGACAATTCGCCCGCGTTCTGGGACGTTTGGGTTCTAATGGGCGTGATCCGATGGCTCTAGACTGAAAAAGCGATGCTCTTCATGAATGAGCATCTTGCGCAGTAACGAGTACATCCGCCCAGCGTTCGCGGTTGAGCAGAGGGATTCAGGCGTTGGAAATCGATCTCAGGCACGTTTTGCGGAGCGCCCGCCGGTGGTGGTGGATCGTTGTTCTCTGCCCGGCGTTGATTGGTATGCTGGCGTTTCTATACACCGAGCGGCAGGAGCCGATGTACCAGGCGCAGGCCAAGCTCTTCGTCGATCCGAGCGGGAACGGACAGTTTGACTACAACTCGATTTTGAGCGCCGAGCGGCTGACGAAGACCTATCAAAAACTGGTCGAAAATCGTGCTGTGCTCAATGGTGTCATTGCCGCGCTCAATCTCCCACTCACGCCTGACCAACTCGCGGCACAGGTCACCTCCTCCGCGGATGGCGACACCCAACTGCTGATCGTCACCGTGTCCGACACAGATCCAGAAATGGCAGCGGCAATTGCCAATGAGGTCGCCACCCAGTTCGCCGCCTATGTCCGAGAAACATCGACCAGCGCCGATGGCCAAACCCTTGATCAGATCAACGCCGCTGTCACGGAGATCGAATCCCAAATCGAATCGACACAAGAGACCATCGCGGTATTGCAGGCTGGGACGAACGCCAATTCCGTGGCTGTTCAGGATCAGATCAGCGCACTCAACACCTCACTGGCGACCTATCAAGTGTCATACGCCTCGCTGATCACGCAGCGTTCCGAAGAGCAACTGCGGCAGCTCATGTCGGTCGACCGGGTGAAGCTTTATGAAGCGGCCTATGCACCAGGCGCGCCTTACTCGCCCGTACTCATGGTCAATCTCATCCTCGCGTTGATGGCCGGGTTGATTATCGCGACCGCTGTAGTTGTTCTGCTCGAGTATCTGGACAACACGGTCAAGGCAAATGCCGATTTCCTCGAGCTGACAGGCGGCCCGTTGCTTGCCGCGATCAACATGGTCCAGAGAATCACGCCAGGTCGGAAACAGCTCTTCATGCTCGATCAACCGAAGGGCGGCGCGGCCGAATCGATTCGCCTGCTGCGCACCAATATCGAGTTCGCTTCGGCCACCCGGGAGATCGCGACGATCGGCATCTCAAGCCCGAACCCCAGCGAAGGCAAGAGTACGGTCGCCGCGAACCTGGCGGTAACGCTCGCCCAGGCTGGATTCATGACGGCATTGATCGATGCGGATCTCCGGCGGCCAACTCAACACCGGCTGTTCGAGACCGGAAGCGAACGGGGCCTAAGCACATTGCTCACCATCGGCGATCGCCCTTGGTCCTGGGCGGCTCGCGAAACGATGGTTCCGAACCTCACGTTAATTCCGGCCGGTCCGTTGCCACCGAATCCAGCCGATCTCCTCAGCTTAGAGCGCCTTCGTCAAATTCTTACGGAAATGCGCACAACCTTTGACGTAATCGTGATCGACACGCCACCCATTCACGCGGTAAGCGATCCCCTGATTATTGCGGCGCATGTCGACGGGATGATCATCGTCGCGAAGAGCGGCAAAACGCGAACCGATGCATTGAAGCGTGCCGCGGAAACGCTCCACGGCGGCGCGATCCGGGTTATCGGCGTCGTCGTCAATCAGCAGGCATCCAAGTCGAGTACTGGTTACTACTACACTGATTACCACGCGATCCAGGACAAAATTGCGAGCGAGCCGGGGACCCGGCGCCGCCTGCATCGATCCGAGCCACTCGGAGCGGAGATCAAATCGCCGAAGATCGAGCAAAGCTCCTCGGCGGACTAATGCTGCACTCAACACAAATGAGAGAACATTGTGGTCTTCTCGCTCTGGTTTTGGGAACTGGACGGCGGCGGACCACACAAACGACATTCTGAAGGGTATCGAGCAAACGACTTCGCTTTTCCGCAAAGTGCCCTGGGTGTTCACCACGAGCGAGGATGGATACCTGGCGATATCGATTACCTCTTCGTCGCGTTCACGGCCAGTTCCCCGTTCAGTCCAACCGACACGCTCGTGCTATCGCACCGTGCCAAGATCCTGATGATGATTCAGGCGCTGATCTCAATTTCGACGTTAGCAGTTCTCGCTGCCCGCGCTATCAACACGCTCAGGTAGCTCACCGGGAAACAGATACTCGTGGGTCAGAACAGGTTCCTGGGTATCGGTATTGGCTCACAGGGACCGCCGGAGTCGACGCAGTCCGCCGCCGCTTCCGCCGCGGATTCCAGCGCCTTCTGCTGAACTCCATCTGGATATTCCGCGGAAACAAACAATACGGTTGAACCGATGCGCGCGTAAATGCGGTAGCCGGCTGCCGTAGTGCCGTCGGAACGCTCATGTACTTGGGTCAGGACAATGGATTCCTCGCCAATAACCTCCGCCCGACGCACGATCTCCACGTCTGAAAAGCCCGCGGCAGGGTTTTCGACCCAGGCATCTCGCCATACTTCGATGAGTCCAGCGGCGGCATCATCTCCCTCGGTCTTGTACAGGTAGACCCAGAAGCTGCCGTATGTTTCAGTGTCGTCTGCGCTTGGATAAAGAGTCTGACCTTGGAGCAGTGAATCGGTCACGCCGAGGTCGTCGTAATAGCGGTCGTCGGCGCGAACATCCGCGATCGGGCGTCCAAAAGGAGCAATCTGCTCACCATTCAGTCGATCGTAGTACGTGAAGTCGGTTCTGACGTTGTTGCCGGTCAATTTCAACGCCGCAAAGCTCAGTCCCGGGCCCGAGCTGGGAGTCGCCTCGCTTACCCGCTCGTAAAGGATGTCCGCTAAATGCTGAACGGTCTCCACCGGTGGTTGATCGCCAATGTATTCCGTGATGTAGACCTCGACAACAACGGTTCCGGATCGGAAGAGCATATCCAGAATGCGGTACTCGCTTCCGTCGTCAAAGGTTCCGGAGTACCGTGTCAACGCTGACTCGTCACCGACTTTCTCGCCGCCAGTTGCTTTCAAATAGCCAGAGGATGCAAGTGCTTCGCGCCAGAGATCGAATCCTTCCGCGGCCCCGTCCTCTTCCTCGAATTGGATAAACGAATTGCTCACTCTAGTTGCGTAGAACGAAGGATCGTCTCCAGAAGCGATTCCCAGTTGATAGAAATAGCTTTGTTGCCACTTTGCCTCTTCGAGCTGCGCCGTTACGTCCGCGAGATCGTCATCGGAACCGCCAAGCATCGAATTGAAGAAACGTGAATCCGCTTTGAGCGAGGTGTAATACCCCTCTACGATGCCGAACCCGGGCTCGTCGAGATCGCTGGGCAACAAAACAAGCGCCGCGAGCTCGAGCAGGTCCGACGATGACGCGGACTCGTCATCGGGTGATGGATTTCTGTCAGTGGTGTCTTGGGCAGAAACGAATGGGGTGAATGCAAGCGATTGAAAAAGAATCAGCAGAGCAACAACTGCCCGGAGCCCGTTCGGCGACCGCATGGCGATGCCTCCTCGACCGGCGGGGGGAGCTCACCAGACAAACGGAGCGACCCCGCCAAACTGGAATGCAAAGGTCGATCCGTGGCGGATTGCGTCACGGTGGGATGGCCGGATGATACGGCGATCTCTGCTTGTTGTCAACAGGTGTGAGGATGAGTATTGCAAGTAAAATTGACCGCTTGTGACGCATTTCTTGAGATCAACGTTACCTTGGCGCGGCACCGGTCGTGGACGATTGGTACGACCTGATCGCTTGAGACAAACCGAGCTTCAATGCGACGCTTTCGGTTGTGCCGCGGATCTCAACATGTGGACGATTTGGCTTCGCGGCACGGACCCACCGCGGCCCCTGCTCCTCTCGAGCGCGAAGGTTTCAGCCGTGACGGAAAGACTCCTGGCGCAACCGAAACTCCCAGGTACTTTCCGGCACTCCAAATCCGGCAAGAAACCGCGTTGAGATCGCTGCCCGATCGAGCTCATCTGAATCCGCATCCTGTTCAAGCACGGTCAATGGTCTCCAACGATGCACTCCAGCGCCGGGTATCCTGTCCCACTGTATTCACTGTGAACCAGATCAAGCATTCCGAAAGCCATTCCCCGCCTCACGGGCCAACCCGCGCCCTGTGGCAGCGATGCAATGGATCGCGCGATCTCAATGACGCCGGCGGCCAAAGGTCTACTTCCGCCAACACTTAAGTCGAGACCTGATCAGTTCTCCTGATCGACGGACCAAGCCATCCTGACAACGCGATTAATGAGCTGACCAAGAGCTTCCGATGGCACCTGATCGCTGACAACATAGATCCCCGGCGTGAATGCGCTCCCGTAAGGAGAGAGCACGATCGCGCGGTCGTCACCGCATATGAAACGAATCTCTCGAGCAACACGATCGAGCGACCAGCCTTCCGGCTGAGACAACACCACGATCGCGCACTCCTCCTTGCGAATACATTCCAGCGCTGAAGAAAGATCAGGGAAGGGCTCGACACCGATCGATGCCGCTGCGAGGCCCTCGATCATAGAGGCGCTCAGTTCTACAGTCGCGACAGAAGGAGGTCCAGCTTCGGTCAACAAGATTGCTCCACGTTCTCGTTCATGCCAGATCTCGACCCCGCGTGCCTAGGAGGGCCCGCTGGCAATCTTCGTGCCACGAGTACGGCCCAATTTCGAATTACTGCATCCACATTCCGACCCCTCGCTCCGCGTGGGCTGAGCACGAAGGCTGACATACCGACCCACCCGAGGGAGCACCAAGCGCCTAGCCTAACGAATCTCGGAGTCTGTGCTCCACGATCGGTTGCTCTCGACGTGCTGACCGGGCACGGAGAAGATTGGTCTCGGGCGTCGGCTAGATTGGCCGATAGCGCATCAAGCTAATGGTCGAGTCGAGAGAATTGACAAATGTCAAAAGTGAACGAAGGCAACCTAGGATCGTCCGCACGGAAGGGACCGGCATGAATTTTCCATTTGAGTACTTTGCACAGCGTTCTCGACGTAGCTCTTTCGCCTATGTGAGTTCAAAATCGGGCAAGAACCTAAAGCAACGCGATGAAACCAGCGACAAGACCTCCCGCGCACACGACAGCGCCAAGTGCGAGGCGTTTGGACGTCCATGATCTGCCTGTCGATTCCGGGCGAAAAGTGACCATGCGCGCAACGGTGTAACCGCGGTTGATCTGACCGTCCTGGTCCACTTCGAGACAAAGCACATCGAATTGAGAACGAGGTTTAGAATCTTCACAGGGCCGGACGCGCGAGTTTGGTCCGATCACAAGGCCCGACGCCCGGGCATCAGGGGGATTTGCTGCCGAAAGGAATAAAAACGCGCTACTGGTGACCCGGTTCCAGGACTCTGGGTGCTGCTGAGGAGTTACCATACGCTTCCTTCCCACGAAATAGGGCCACCCGGAAACCGGTAATCGTTCTGCTCGTTCTACGTTTCGGGGGGTGGTATGGATGATTGGCGCGGACGAACTTCACACGGTTCAGCGCTAAGCATACCCCAGGCCCCACGAAGCCGTTGTCAAGTGGTCGCCGTTCACCGCTTTTGTACTTTGTGGCCGAATGACGAGCTGACGACCCTTCCCGGTGACGACTGGACCGCCCTCAATGCTGCAGCCCGTCAATCCAGGCACGAATTCCGGGTTCGTGCTCCCCACGGAAGTGATCGAATAGGTCGCCGGTAACGACCGATTGACCCAAAGAAGCCCCTTTCAGGAACGGGAAGCGATCAACCTCATTAAGGACCGACTCGGGCATCGTATCGATCAACGCCCACGGTTCATTCCATTGCGCGCGATTCCGCTAGAACGTCTTCCACCGGTCGATTGCGATTCGAGTCGTAAATCCAGTTGTTGATTCGCTCCACGCTCTCTTCTTCTTGCTCGATATCGAGGTAATCGGCCGGCCAGTGACCGGGTGGTTCGGATTCGCCTTGAATCCCCGCTGCCAGCCGGTCGAGCGTCCATCGTTGCCTACCGCCGCGGTGACCGGCCACGTCTTTGAACGTCCATGTGCCCGCGACTCCAGGCATTGACATCTGAGCTGGGGTCGCCGGCTGGAGAATGCTCTCCCACCAGGCCCGCTCGTCATCGATTCGTGAAAGTACCTCGGTCGTCGAGTGAAATTGGTAGGTCATTGCCGCTCCGTCCGCCACAATCGAAAGAACTTGTTGTCGTCTTCTTCTGCATAACGGCAACGTTCTCTTGAGAAGTCGAACCACAGAGATCCTGCAATTGTGATGCCAGTGATTT
>CAYJPA010000050.1:0-44236 GCA_964371945.1 uncultured Sphaerobacteraceae bacterium
TGTCGATCGGTTTCTATGCAAACGCGATGTTCACCGTTGTAGGGGAGGCACCCGCGGCCTCCCGCGGGAGTCGCGAAGCGATGACCCGCGTTATCGAGTCGACCACCGATTCACCAGCCCGACGTAGTCCTCCTCCGTGTCGACGTCACCGGGTGGCGGGCCGGCTGATACGTCGACGCGCTGGATTTCGGCGGCGTGCGTTTTCATTAGCGAGCGCGCGCCTTCGTCGCCGGTCACGGTTGCCAACTCGTCAAAGAGCGCACGAGCGAAGAGCACCGGGTTGCTGGGGATTCCTCCGTAGACTGGCTGCACAATCGGCGACTGAACTTGCTCGAAGGCATTGATCAGTGAATTGATTTGCGCCGTGGTGACTTCGGGTTGGTCACCAAGCAAGAACATAACGGCGTCGGCGTCGGAGGAGACCACGGTCAAACCGGCCCGCAACGAGGCGCTTTGACCGAGTGCAAAATCCGGATTGACGACCGTGAGTTGATCAAGGTCTCCGACGGCAGAAGAAACCGCCTCCGCGTCTGCTCCGACGACCAACACGACTTCACTCAAGCGAGATGTCAGGGCGTTCCGGGTTGTGATCCGGACGATTGGCTCTCCGTCGAGCAGGAGGAGTTGCTTCGGGCGCCCGAGTCTGGTCGACCGCCCAGCAGCGAGAATGACGCCGCTGACCCTCATCAGGCCGTCGCTGCAGCTCGCTCGCCGCGAATGTTGCCCGTCGCTTCGGTCAACGGACCGCCGTTGCGACCGTGCCGGATCGAAATGATCTCGGCCAGAATGCTGATCGCCATTTCTTCCGGGGTGCTCGCTCCGATGTCGAGACCGATGGGTCCGCGAACCCGGTCCAAACTCTCCTCGGAAACACCCGCCGCGCGAAGCCGCTCCCGGCGGTCGCGATTGGTTTTGCGGCTGCCGACCGCGCCGATGTATCGCGCCTTTGTTTCGAGTGTTCCCAACAGGGCTGGCTCGTCGAATTTCGGATCGTGCGTCAGGATCGCGACGTAGGTGTTCGGCTCGATCGTCAACTCACTAAGCGCGACATCCGGCCACGCCTGGACGATGCGATCGGCTTCCGGAAATCGCTCCTCGGTCGCCAGTTTGGCGCGGGCATCGGTCACAATCACCCGGAATCCGTTTGCTTTCGCAAGTCGTGTCAAAGCTTGGGCAGCGTGGACCGCGCCGAAGATCAACAACGTCGGCGGCGGTGGAAAGGTCTCAATGAAGAGATCCACGGTCGCGCCCGTGCCCGGCACGTGATACGTTCGAGTTTCAGATTTCTCGGCTTCCAACAAATCGCGCGCATCGGCGATCGCGTCGTGGTCGAGCTCATCGTCGCCGAGCGAGCCCTCGACGTGTGCCGGCAAAATCAGCATCTTGGCGCCAAGCGGCTCGCCGCGCACGATGGTCACCACCGCCGCCGGCGTATACGACTCCGCCGCCGCTTTGAGTTGGTCGTAGAGGGTGCCGCCGTCGCTCATTTGCTGCCGCCGAGTGGCTCGACGAAGACTTCGATCGTGCCGCCGCAGGCGAGCCCGACCTCCCACGCCATTTCGTCGGTGATCCCATAGCGCAGCAACTTCGGCGTTCCAGTTCGAAGCACTTCTTGCGCCTCTTCGAAAACATCGGTTTCGACGCAGCCCCCGCTGACCGAGCCGGCCAGATCTCCGCTGCTCGAAACCGCCATTGTGGCGCCCACCGGCCGGGGTGCTGAACCCTCAACCTTGACGACGGTCGCGATCGCGACCTTGTCGCCGGCGGCTCGCCACGTATCAACCTCTGGAAGAAAATCTCGCATCATTCGCCGTCCTTGGGCGCTGTCGCCCAGGAAACTTGTTGCCAACGTCGATCATCAACTCACCGCGAGCGCCGATCATCGGTTTACCGGGCATCAGCACGCCGGCGGTTGCGGCAATGGTACTTTGCCTCCGCACCGGAGGCTGATCGTCGACCTCGCCCAAAATCCGGGCCAAGGCTTCGAGACTCTTGAGATTGTGCACCGGCAGGAACGCATCGACGTAGGGAAGAGCGGCCCGAATTCCCTGCGTGAGCGGCTGGTATCCGGGTGCGCCGAGGAGAGGATTGAGCCAGATCAAGCGACGGCACGATCGCTGCAAACGCGCCATTTCGCTCGACAGCAGCGCTGGGTCCCCGCGATCCCACCCGTCGGAGATCATCACGACCGTCGCGCCGGAGCGCAGCACGCGCCGCGCCCATTTGAAATTGAAGGTTTTGATCGCTTCGCCGATGCGCGTGCCGCCGGACCAGTCGTCAACCGACTTCACGACGTGCGCGATCGCGTCGTCTACATCCCGCTTGCGCAGCTCGCGGGTGATTCGTGTCAATCGCGTTCCGAAAACGAAGACCTCGACCGAATCGAGACCATGCTCGAGCGCGTGCACGAACTGCAGGAGAAGCCGGGCGTAGCGATCCATCGAACCGGAGATGTCGCAGATCAAGATCAGCGGCCGCATCCGGTCTTTCCGGCGCCGGCGCCGGAGCTCGATCGGCACGCCGCGATGGCGGAGGCTGCGACGGAGGGTTCCCCGGTAGTCGATGAACTCGCCGAGGTTGGCGCGCTCCTTCCGGCGCGTTTTTCGGGTGCCCAATCGCCAGTTCATTTGAGCAATGAGCCGGCGCGCTTCCGCGATCTCTTCCGACGAGAACTGCGCGAAGTCCTTCTTACGCAGCATCTCGCGGGCGCTGAACACCAGGACATCCTCGGGCAAAGACTCCTGCTCGTCGCCCTGGCCGGCATCGTCGGCTTCGGAATCTTCGACGGCCAGAATCGAGCGGTCGCGAGTTTTCTGGTTTTCGGAACCGCCCGCGTCGCCCTTGTTCTCTTGCTGATCCTTCGGCTCGGAACCGGGCGGTGGCGGCACGTCCGGGTTTTCTTGATCGAGCGCATGCTCGACCGGCGGGACCGGATTCATGACTCGACGCCAGAAGCGCGCGAATTCCGCATCGAAATACGGAATCTGCTCGGGCATCGTCACCAGCGTCGCTTTGGATGCATGATAGAAATCCTGTCGACGGCGAACGTCGATCTGCCCGACCGCCTCGACAAAATTGATGATCTGTCCGGTGCCGAGATTGAGACCCGCTTTGCGCAGATCGCGAGCGAACGTCAGAAGGTTCGCCGTGATCCTGCGAGCGCTGACATCTTCCGGTTTTGGGGCAAAACTAACTAGCCGTTGCACGTGATGCTCGCTCGACGAGTTGGGTCGCGGTATCGCCGTGAATGCGCTCGACATCTTCTTGGTACTTCAAGATGACGCCCAGGGTGTCTTCAACGGCTTCCTTCGTGAGCACGGTGGTGCCAAGCGCCAGGAGTGCGCTTGCCCAATCGAGCGTTTCGGCCATTCCCGGCGGCTTGAAGAGATCAACCTCACGCAGGCCCTGTGTGAAACCGCAAATCTGCTGTCGCAGTTGCTCCGGCGCCTCTGGCACCTTCGCGCCGAGGATTTTGAATTCTTTAGCGTAATTCGGGAAGTCGATCCAGTAGTAGAGGCAGCGGCGCTTGAGCGCGTCGTGAATCTCGCGAGTGCGGTTCGAGGTCAGGATCACGATCGGCACGTGCTCCGCCCGGATCGTGCCGAGCTCCGGCACGGTCACCTGGAAATCCGACAGCAGCTCGAGCAGGAAGGCTTCGAGCTCCTGGTCCGCGCGGTCTACCTCATCGATCAAGAGTACCGGCGATTTCTCGTGCGCGGCGTCGATCGCTTGCAACAGCGGCCGCTTGAGCAGGAACTCGTCGCTGAAGAGATCGCGGCGTGCCTGCTCGCGATCCGCGCCGCCAGTTGCCTCAAGGGTCTGTAGATAAAGCATCTGACGCGGATAGTCCCACTCGTAGATCGCGGCGCTTGCGTCGAGTCCTTCATAACACTGCAACCGGATCAGCGGCGTGTCGAGCACAGCCGAGAGCACCTTGGCGATCTCGGTCTTCCCAACGCCGGCTTCGCCCTCGAGCAGCAATGGTTTTCGCAGCCTAAGCATGAGATACAACGTGGTTGCAAGCCCGCGATCGGTAATGTACTTCTCGCCCCTCAATGCGCTTTCAAGATCGTCGACAAAATCAAAGGTGCGTCCCGCGTGCTGATGAAGTGATGCCACTGTGGAAGTACTCAATTCCAACCCGTCCTGTTTCGCCAAGGTCGTCGTTGGCGCCACACGTTGCGACACCACACGTGAAAGTATCCACGAGATAGCCACTTTCTGTCATGACACCTTCGGGGAAAACGAAAGGCCCCCTGAGCGCGGCAGGCAGACAAGCACGACGTTGTTCTCACCGCCTAACCGACACCAGGAGACCCGTCCGCACCTTCGTAACTGCACACACCGTGCCAGCGGGTCGTTGTCTTGGATCGGCGGGCCAGCGGCCGTACCAGTCGAATGGTTGTGGATTGAGATTGACGACCACGTTTTTTACCTGGGTGTAGTGATCCATGACGTGGCGGCTCAATTCGCGTCCGATGCCGCTTTGCTTGTAGCCGCCGAACGGCGCTTCGGGCGGATTAACCGTCGGGTAGTTGATGCTGATGTTGCCCGGCTGGATTCTGCGCGCCAGCGTATGCGCGCGTTTGATGTCGTTGGTCCAGATCGTGGCCGCTAGCCCGTAGATCGTGCTGTTCGCCATCCGGACAACATCGTCGTCGGTCGAGAAGGGAATCACCGCTAGGATCGGCCCGAAGACCTCTTCTTGAGCGAGCCGCATACCGGAGGACACGCCGCCGAAGACCGTCGGCTCGACGAAGTTACCCGCGGAGCGCGCGTCGTTCGGCAAACGCCGGCCGCCAGTTAGCAGCTCCGCGCCGTCTTCTTTCGCGATCTCGCAGTAGCTGATGACCTTGTCTCGCTGCTTTGGCGAGATCACCGGACCCATTTGGGTTCCCATTCAAGCGGATCGCCAACCCGGATCTTCCGGGCGCGCTCGACAAAGGTCGCAACGAATTCGTCGTGAATGCCCCGGTGGAGAAAGAGTCGCGTCCGCGCCGTGCAGCGCTGACCGCCGTTTGTGTAGATCGCGAAGAGTGAGCCATTGACCGCCTTGTCAAAATCGGCGTCTGGGTAGACGATGTTTGGGCTCTACCCGCCGAGCTCGAGCGTTACCTTTTTGATCGTGCCGGAGGCGATCGACATGATCCGGCGGCCGGTGCTCGTTTCCCCGGTGAAGGCGACTTTGTCGACCAGCGGACTGGCGACGAGCGCCTCGCCAATCTTCCCGCCCGGGCCGGTGAGCACGTTGACCACGCCGTCAGGAACGCCGGCTTCCCGGCAGATCTCACCCAGGATGATCGCGGTGATCGGCGTCACGCTAGCCGGTTTGAGGATCAACGTATTGCCCGCCGCCAGCGCCGGTGCCAGCTTCCGGGCCGCCATCAGCAGCGGAAAATTCCAGGGCACGATCTGTGCGCAAACGCCGATCGGCTCGCGCAGCGTGTAGTCGAGCAGTGGTCCATTCATCGGAATCTGCTCGCCCCAGAGCTGGGTGGCGGCGCTGGCGTAGTACTCGAAGCAATTCGCGGAGGCGTTCACGTCGCCCCGCGACTCGACGATGATCTTGCCGCAATTCATCGTTTCGATCGTCGAGATCTCGTCGATTCGCTCTCGGAAAATTGAGCCGATCTTGTGCAGAATGCGCGATTGCTCGAGCGGTGTCATGGGCGGCCAGGGACCGGAGTCGAACGCCTCACGGGCGGCGCGAACCGCCAATTCGACATCCTCGAGACCGGCTTTCGGCACGCGAGCGATCGGCTGGTTGGTGGCCGGGCTGACGGTATCGAACGTTTCGCCGCTGACCGATGGCACGCTCTTGCCGCCGATGACGAACTGGTGCTCATTAAGCCGGGCCGGCGCATCAACAACCATTTCCGCCATCTCCTTTTGTGGATTCATTTGAGCGTGCCTTCGGCGGGCTAGGATTGCATGGCGGTTTCGGGTGTTCGGCCCTTCGGCAGGTTGGGTCAAAACAGGCGAGGTTGTTGGCTCACTCGTTATCGGATGAGAGCTGTGCTGATGTCGGAGTGACAGGACCAAGCAAGGACAGAACGGCCTTCTGTGTGCTCTGAAACGTCGGCACCTTCTGGTGTCGGCCAAAGGCCAACGCCAGATTCGTGTCCAGTAGGTCCAAGTCGGGCTCCGCCACGTCCGATACAGGCCGCACTCGATCGGGCGCGACCGGTAGAGTTGAAATACCCAGTCCGGCAAGAAGGATTGTCCACTCTGAGAAGTCGAGTACGGGGTCAGCGTCCCATACTAACGCGCTCATGTCAGTGCCACGTTGGACTACCTGCAGAGCGCTCCGGAGACGGGGATGGAGTCCCTCCTCAGCGTCCCTTAGCTGCATCAGCGATTCGGAGAGACTCAGTTTCCGCTCACGTCTCAGCCGTTCAATTCCGGCGGCGAACCCGGCTCGCAGCGTGTACGCGGGCTGAATCAGAATGAGCCGCTCGACTGAATTCAGGCAGTCTGGCTGTTCAGCCAAACCGATCGGGACGAGGGAGCACGACTGGCTGAACGCAATAAGCGTGACACTTTTCGATTCGACGCCGGCCAGATAGCTCTCGATTAGGTCGCCGGGACGCCCTCTGAGCAGATCCTTGACAGAATGTTCAGGCTGGTAACTGTAACCTGGTTCGTTGTGGGAGAAGCAACCGATCTGATCGGAAGCGAAGCGGGACTCGAGCGCGGGACAAAGGGCACCATACAAGCTAGGAGGGCTCTCTGTGGAGCCCTCCGTGAGCGCACCGTCTATGAACAGCAAGTAGGGCAATTTGTCTGGCCGTCGTCCCAGGTTCCATGGTGCCGGCATTCCTCCCGAACTACCAGGATTGCCCGTGGCGATGATCTCAGACATACTTGGGCGCATTCGAGCTCCAGATGCTAGGCCCGCGCTTCGGCAACCTCGCTTTGGACGTCATGCTCCTGGTTTAGCTCACCCTGCCAAGGATCGACCAATCCCTGTGGAAAGCTAGCTGCTATCTCGGCAAGATCCTGAGGTCGCGCATCGACATATCGCAGTTCAGGCAGCACTCGCCGTATTACGACCCTTCCGACCGTACGCTCGAACGTGTCGAACTTGTCTGCCACTTGACTCCTCGGCGAATCTACCGAGCGCACGCGGTCAGGTCCCAGATCGGTAAACGCTGAGATCGAAAGCACGGGAAGCCGTGCCGGTTCCTTTCGGAGAACGATCCCGAAACCTTCAATGCCTCGAATCAGAGAAGCGGTTGAGAAGAAGCGTGCAAGCGGGCCTGATAGCTCTGTTTCGAGGTTGAGCCAGCTGGCGATCTCTCGGGCCAGCATCTCGGCCTCAGCGGGAAGCTGGCGAACGGGCCTCTGGTCTGCGACCTCAGCGATCGTATTCGGATTTGCAGCATCCAGCGATCGTTGAACCATTCGGTCTCGGTCCCGCTGAAACGCGGCGGATCGCGCATCATTGAAGCCGTTCGCCCTTTTCGGAGCTGGTCGGTTTAGCGCGACATAGTACCTGTGTGCAGGGGCTTCCATTGTGGATTCGCTCCTTCGACGACAGTCCCGGCCTCAGCCTCGGAAGTCCGCCGCTCGCCGCAGCGGCGTCCGATCAGGCTTCTGCCGCCGACATTCTCGTACTCTCTCGCTCGTCAACTGACGTGTGCATTCTACACAACACGAACCGTGCGTGTCGCCTCGGGCGCAAGACGTCTATAAACCCACGGCGGTCGGCATTTTGTTGTTGTGAGTTTTTGGGAGTGTCGGTCAGAGTGACATTTAAGTGGAGACCCGTGACGATCCCCGACACAAACATCGCAATCCTAACCAATCGTCGAGAATGCCAACAAACAATCCGCTGCGACTGCCCACGCGTCCGGTGCGATTCCAACGTTTATTTCTCCTGGCCGCGGCGCCGCGCGTTTTCCCGACGATCGGGGAGGCCGCTGACTCCGCGAGGGTGGCCTGTCTATTGTCCCGAGGCTCCGTTCTGGCGCTCTGCCAGAGCCTCGCTGACGGTGGCGGTCCAGACGCGCCACGCTATTCAGACACGACACGCATCAGAGTTCGTGTGCCTGAGAGATTGCGCCCGCTTTCCCCTTCGGCGAACCGGATTCCGGCCTGCTCTCCTCGGATGCGTGGTTCTGAACCGGCGACAATTTCGCTGCGTTCGTCGCAATCAGAAGATTCTCGGCGACGACGCATCGGGTGCAGTATCGCACAAAGTATGCCCGAACGTTCACCGGGTCTGCGGTCTGCGAATGAGGTATTCGGGTTGTTCCGGACATTCCATCTGTACCTACGTCATTTGTCGAAGACCTGAATCACCGGCTGCGAAGACCGGTCAGCTGTCAACTCTCGCGACACAGAGACACGCCGTACGTGTACACTTAGTTAGCCCACTTCAGCCGGAGTGGCGAAACGGCATACGCAACGGACTCAAAATCCGTCGGGGAAACCCATGGGGGTTCGAATCCCCCCTCCGGCACCAGTCCCTCGTTATCGGCAGTTCCCTTGTCACTTCGGAAACTCCGAACCGCGTTCTTGATGCTGCACTTGCTGGCTCGACTCGCCGGCCGTGGGTTGTGCGCAATTGCAATGTAAATGTCCCCATCTTGGTCACCGGCGTGACGACTTTTGCGCCATCTTGTCCCCGTCGGAAGGAATGCCTCCCGCCGCGGCGTTCCATGAACGCGACGCCAGAGGAGCAAAACCATGATCCGCGAACAAACTCGCGATGGGCCACAACGCGCCATTCGCATTTTTCTGTCATTTGCTCTATTCGCTCTGCTGCTCGCCCTCTTCATGAATCCGCGACCGGCGGGTGCGCAGGATGCCACCGTCAGCGTCGGCGATGAGGTGATCGTCGACGCCCACTCGCTCAATTTCCGCGCAAGTGCCGACCCGCAGGCCGGCGTTAACTGGGTGCTTCTCGACGGAACCTGGGCCACGATCACTGACGGACCGGTGACCGCGGCCGGCTACACCTGGTATGAGCTGGATGTCGACGGCGCGGCCGGCTGGTCCGTTGAGGACTACCTCGTACCGGCTGCCACGGATCACGCGGACATCCCGATCGGCAGCGCGGTCACCGTGGCCGTTGATGCCGCCAATCTCCGCACCGAACCGGGCCTGACCGCCGACGTGACCGATGTCTGGCTGGAGGGTACCCCCGCATGGGTGGTCGCAAACCCCGAGATCGCTGATGGTTACGAGTGGTACGAGGTCGACTCGGCCGGAGTCACTGGCTGGATCGCGCGGACGAACCTGGCATTCGAGTCGAGCCACGATTTCACGGTAGCTGTCGATGAAACGGCGATCGCCAACACCGGCTACCAGAATCTGAGAGACAACGCCGGATTCTCCGGCGCGGCGCCCGAAATTCTCGTAGGCGGCACGCTGGGAACGGTGCTCGATGGACCGGTCGAGTTCGATGATCTCGTTTGGTACCAGTTCGAGACCGAGTTTGGAACGGGCTGGGTGTGCGGCGAGTATCTGATTTAGCTTTGCCATTCGGGGTCGAGTTGAGTCGACGCTGACAGTGATTCGATCGTCAAGATCGAGTGATAGCGAGACCGGTGGTGCTTATCGGTCTCGACCGTTCAAATAACCGCTCATCCCGCGACGATCTCCATGAAAGTCGACTGATTCAAGTCACGCCCGGGGCACCACCATCGACGATCTTCACAGTTTGGTTGGGGGGCAGAAGATCTCGACAGTCAAGGTGCCTTGGTTGTCGGAAAATGCGCAGTCATGGTAGTTCAGACTGATCGGTTCTCCTTTGCCGGCGAAATCGATTGAGTAGATGTGTGACGAGTTGTAGACACCCCAGTTCGGCGTCTTGGTCAGTTCTATCTTCGCGTGATCGATTCCGATGCCAAGATCGGAGCTACTGGGGCATCGGTCAATAACTGCTCCGAGGTTCTTTGCATTAAACCCGTCGAAGCCATACTCGGCGTCCCCGTCGGGGCCAAGGTTCGGATGACCCTTGTAACCGAGGTAACACATCCCCGACGCCTGAACTTTGTAGTGCACTCCCTTTGCGAGCGTGAAGCTCGATTTGACGATGGTGCCTTTGCACGGCACGTTGATCGTGTCGAGGAGTCTGCCCGGTTCGCAAACGCAGTCGCACGACGACGCTATGAATGTCTCGCCTTTTTGGCATGCGATGCCCGTCGGGCACGTGCATATACAAGTGTTTGCGTCGAGCACCATCAAGTTCGGGCAAGTTTCGATCGCGCAGACGCACTCACAACTGATGCTGTCGAGCACCTTCCCCTGTGGGCACGCGGTAGCTGGGCAGACGCACTCGCAGCGGTCGTTAGCGACCTTGTTGGGCGGGCACGTCTCCGCACATCCGCCGACGTCAACGCCGGTGCTCCCAACACCTGTATTGTCAGATGAACCGGACGAATCCGGACAGAAGATCTCGATCTTTAGTGTGCCTTTTGTGCCGCTCTTGCTGTAGTCGCAATCATGTAAGTTGGCGCTGATCGGGGCTCCCTTGCCGGTGAATTTTGTCGAGTAGATGTGGTTGGGGCGATATCCGCCCCACTGCGGAACCCTCGTTGTATCGACGACCGGATCGTCGATCCCAACTCCGAAATCGAGATCGTCAATGCAACGGTCGATGGGCAGAATGAAATCAATCGGATCCTGCGGCGAGAAGGTGTGCTGGGCATCGACTCCGAACGCGGGAGGCGATCCTGATCCGCTTGGACACCATCCCGATGCACGGAGTGTGTACGAAACGCCAGGCTTCAGTGTCGTCGTCGATGAAACCGATGAGCCGTCACACGGCACTTCGATGGTATCGAGCAAGGCGCCAGGTTTGCAGGAGCAGGCACACGTTACCGGATTCTGTATCTCTCCACTCACGCATGCCTGTACAGGCGGGCAGACGCATCCACAGGTCTTGGCGTCGGGCACCTTTGGCGATCGGCAGGTGAGCTCTTCGCACACACAGTCGCAGGTTTTCGGGTCGAGCTTCCTCCCAATGGCACAGGCAATCTCCGGCTGGCACACACAGCGACAGGAGGCGTCGAACACCTGCTTCGGTGGGCAGGCCGGTAGGCACCACTCTTTGCACTCCGCGGTGCCCGGAGGACACTCGCACGTGCAGGTGAGCACCCGATCCGGTGGGCAGACGATCGGTTCGCACCTGCAGTCTGCGTCATGCGCTTCGGTCGGCAGACAGAGCGGAATGCAAAGTTCTTTGCAGATCCCGGTGCCGGTCGGACACCCGCACTGGCACGTCTCCGGATTCAGTTTCTGGTCAGCACGGCATTTCAGATCCGGTGGGCAGATGCATTTGCATGTCTCTGGATCCAACTCCATGTAGTAGACGCAGGCCAGGTTGGGCGGGCAGACACAGTCGCACGTCTTCGGGTCGAACACGAGCGGTTCATCGCATATCCGGACCTCGCACACGCATTCGCACTTCTCATCGTCAACGATGTAGCCTTCTTGATCGCATTCCTTGAGCCCGCAAATGCATTTGCAGTCGCCTTCGTCGAGCTCGAACGGCAACTCGCACTTCTCGTTGCAGACGCACTCGCATAGGTTCTCGTCGAGATCGAACCCCTCGTCGCAGGTCTCGTCGCAGACACAGGCGCAGGCATCTTCATCGAGGTCGAACGATCCCTCGCAAGTTAGGTTGCATTCGCATTCGCAACCGCGCTCATCCAGCTCGAAGGGTGGTGCGCAGGTCAGCACGCACTCGCATTCGCAGGTCGTAGGATTGGGAGCCTCGCCGACCGGGCAGGCGATGTTTTCGGGGCAATAGCAGAGGCACGATCCAGGATCAAGAAAGGCATCGCCCGGGCATTCATCATTCGCGCACACGCATTCACACGAGTTGTCGTCATAGACCTGATCCGGCCGGGGGCAGACGTATGAATCGCCCAGCGTGCAGTAGCAGATGCAACTTTCCGGATCAGGAGCGAAGTTCGGCAGGCAATCTCCATTACATACGCAACTACACGACTCCTCGGAAAAGAATTGGTTCGGTCCGCAAATTTCAACGCCACCGCAGCCTGTGCCGGGACCAACCGTAGCTTCGGCTTGAACCGAAGACGATGCTCCCCTCGCGGTGTCGGAACCTGCTTCGGCGATGAATGCCGCGACCGTCGTGCCCGCGAAATACTGCATCAACGCGCGTCGCGTGGGCTTGATCGCGAACCTACGCGTCAGCGCATCGAACCGATGATGGTCCATTGTGTTCGCTCCTATCGGAAGGATTCCGCGGAGGAGGCAGCACGTGCCATACACGTGGGCGTGTCGATTGAGGAGACCGCGAGGAAACCGCCGGGCCTCGCTGGGTTTTGCTCGGTCTGCCCAAGTCTACGCTTGAGTTGCCAGGAACGCCAGCGTCGAAAGAGGATGGAGAATCGAGGGCGGGTCTCTTGATTATGTCTTCAGTTTGGGTCCGGAAATCGGGGGAATCGCAGGAACGATGGTCCGCTTTGAACAGGTGGTGCCCTTACACCGGCGCTGCTTCAATGCAGCGACCACAGTTGTGTTTTTCGTCCCAGTCGCTGCAAGCGCCAGAAATGCAGTCGTCTCCATCGCGGCACGCCCGCCCGTCCTCGCGTTTCCGAGAAGCAGAGGTCGATTTCACCAAAAAAACGGTCCGTCCACTGCCAAAGGCCAATACGGCCGTGAGTTTGATGACCGTACGGCGCGAACCATTTATGGCGATTTCTTTCAGGATTTGCTCGAGGCGCTTGTCAGCCATATTTCGGGGCCTCCGGACTCGTTTGCAACCGAATTCGAGATCAAACGCGAAGCAGGCATCTTCATCGTTTCAGGTGATAGGGAACGCTGATGACGACGGTGTTGGGACGAAACAGGAGCGCAGCCTTCAGCCGGAGTGCCGATTGATTGTGGAGCAAATGCTCATACCAGTGGCTCGCCACAAATTCCGGCAACACAACCGTGATCATGTCTCCGCTGCGCTCTTTGTCAAGATCGTCGATGAATGAGAGCAGTGGACCGACGAGCGCCCTATATGGTGATTCGATGATCACTAACGGCACATCGCTTTCCAGCACAGTCCAGCCATTGCGCATCGCCACGATCGCATCTTGATCGTCCGTCACATGCACAGCCGTCACGTTGTCAGAGATAGACCGAGCGTACGCAATCGTTCGATACGCGAGCTGGTTGATAGCCGCAATCGGCACGATGATCGTGTGCACGATCGTTCGAGAGTCCATGTCGAGTGGAGTCGGTTCCTTGAGTGCACGGCTGACGCGGGCGTAGTGCCGGTTAATCCCTTGGAATCCCATGATCAGAATCGGAATGATGACGACCACGATCCAGGCGCCGCGTGTGAAGTTGCTGACGCCGAAGACGACTGCCACGACTCCGGTGGCAACCGCGCCTGCTAGGTTGATTGCCAACCCTTGACGCCACCCTCCTTCCTTCCGCCGCCGCCAGCGAGCGACCATGCCTGCTTCCGAGAACGTGAACGCCGCGAAGACACCAAACGCATAGAGTGGAATCAGGCGCTCCGTCTCCCCTCCGAAAGCGATCAAGATGGTTGCGGAGAGAATGCCGAGCGTCACGATTCCCATTGAGTACGCGAGACGGTCGCCTCGATAGCCAAATTGATGCGGCATGTAGCCGTCCCGGGCCAGAAACGAGGCGAGCCGCGGGAAATCCGAGTATGCCGTGTTGGCGGCGAGGATCAAGATCGCAAGTGTTGCAAACTGAATGTAGTAGTAGGCGAGGTTCTGGCCGCCAAGCGCTTCTCGGGCAATTTGAGAAACAACCGTTTCGTAGTTCGGATCGTGAGGTGAGATCGGGAGCGAACCGTACTGGTGGGCCAGAAACGTGATGCCCGCGAAGGTGATCGCCAAGATCGTGATCATCGCTGTCAGGGTCGTTCTGGCGTTTTTCCACTCGGGCGGTTGGAACGCCGGCACGCCGTCAGAGATCGCCTCGACGCCTGTGAGCGCGGCGCAGCCGGAACTGAACGCACGCAAGATCAGTAACAATCCCAGCGAGGTCGTCGCAGCCGGCGCGGACATTGTCGGTTCATGGACGGCGAAGCCCTCAGCTGCATTTCGCACAATTCCAATCGCGAGCATCACGAAGATGCCGATCAAAAAGAGATAGGTCGGAACCGCGAAGATGCTGCCGGATTCGCGGACTCCACGCAAGTTGACAATCGTGACGAGCACGATGAACCCAGCCCCGAGAAGAACCAGGTGTCCTTTCACCTCCGGTACAGCTGAGACGAGAGCCGCGACACCGGCCGAGATACTGACCGCGACAGTCAGGAGATATCCGATCAGCAATGCCGAGGCGGCCGTCAGCGCGGGTAACTCACCCAGGTTGTCTTTTGCAACGATGTACGAACCACCACCATGTGGATAAGCCTTGATCGTTTGGCGATACGAGACCCCGACGATGATGAGCAGGACGACAATTGCCCCGCCGATCGGGAGGCTGGTGCTCAGCACACCGATTCCACCAAGAATGAGAATTCGCAGGATCTCTTCGGTCGCGTAGGCGACAGATGAGAGCGCGTCGGAGGAGAGTACGGCGAGCGCTTTGACCTTCGTCAGCCGTTCGTGCGCTGCCGACGCGGTCGTCAGCGGCGCTCCGATGACGGTTCGTTTCACACGGCCGAAGACCCGGCCAATCGATCCGCGTGCGGCAAGCGCCTCTTCGCCGGCAACGATGGTGACAGGCGTTGCCGGTTCGGGTTCTGGAGGTCGATGGCGGACAATCCGGACATATCGATCGCCGGGGTGGGATCCCTTGAGCGCTTGTTTAGCGATTGCTTTCTGCGACTGGCCCGATTCCGTTGTCACGGAATTCGCAGGAGCCTCCGATGGATCGTCGACGTCCTTGGTCGACTCGGATTCCGCCGGTATTAGACCTGCAGAGGTCTTGCCAATCGCATTCCGTGGTCGCACGATCGGCGTCGAACGGCGGTCGGAATCAGGCATTGAACGTCGTTCTCACATTCTACACATGGGGCATTCCGATTAGGTTCCGACTTATGGAAAACCAGAATAGCAAACAGAGCGATGGTCTTGCCTGTCGGGTTCCGTCGTGCTACTCAACTCCCTGCTATTGGTTTTAGACCAGATAGCAACCGGTCACGACCAACTGCCTGGCTGCCCTACATTTCGACCACCGGCCGCCTAGGTTCACCTGACGCGCCCCTAAGAACGAGCCAGCCGGCCAGGCCCGCGAAGATGGAAGCGCCGACAATTCCAAGTTTCGCCGAGGTCAGGAGGTGTGCTTCCTCCCCGCCAGCAAACGCTAGATCGGCAACAAAGAGCGACATCGTGAAGCCAATCCCTGCTAGAACCGCGGCGCCGTGCAGATGCCGCCAGGTTACGCTCTCCGGCAACGTTGTCACACCCGCGCGAACCGAAATCCAGGCCGCCAAGGTAATCCCAATCAGCTTTCCCGCAACCAATCCGAGTAGAACACCAAACGTGACTCGGTTCCCCATCGTTTCACCGAGATCTCCCCCGATCGTCACGCCGGCGTTGGCCAGCGCGAAGAGCGGAACGATCGCAAATGCCACCCAGGGGTGGAGCGCGTGCTCCATCCGGTGCAAAGGCGCCCCGACTCCCTCCAATGCGTCTTCGAGCTCGGCAAGCGCTTCTTGTCGCTCGCTGTTGATCAGGATGCTTTCTTGATCAGGCCCCGCGTGGTCGAACACGTCGAGCAGGCGCCGGCCCCGAGCGACAAAGGCGACGGGATCCATCCGCATTCGCGAAGGAATCGTGAAGGCAAGCAGCACGCCTGCAACGGTCGCGTGGATTCCCGAATCGAAGATCGCGATCCAGAGCCCAGTGCCGAGCACCGCGTAGACAGCGGGATGCCGAATGTTCCGGCGATTGGCAACGGCCAGAACGGCAAGGATGGCGGCCGCGGCTCCGAACGAGCCCCACGCGATATCCCCGCTGTAGAAGATGGCAATCACGACGACTGCAAGCAGGTCATCGACAATGGCAAGCGCGGTCAGGAACACCTTGAGCCCGAGCGGCACGCGATCGCCGAGCAAGGCAAGGATGCCGAGCGCGAACGCAATGTCGGTCGCCATCGGAACACCCCAGCCTTCGGAGCCTTCGTGCCCGGCATTGATCGCGAGATACATTGCGGCTGGAATCAGTGCGCCGCCGAGGGCGGCAACGGCCGGCAGCGCCGCCCTTCGCGGCGACGCAAGCTCCCCGACCAGTACTTCTCGTTTGATCTCGAGCCCAACCACGAAGAAGAAGATCGCCATCAGGCCGTCGTTCACCCAGTGGCCGAGGGTCTCGGTTAGGTGGAGCTGGATGGTACCCAGCGTGACCTCCGCGTTCCAGAGGTCGAAGTAGGACTCTTTCCAGGGGGAGTTTGCCCATCCGAGTGCGACGATTGCGCAGGCGAGTAGCAAAATGCCGCCAAACGCTTCGTCGTGAACAAAGGCGCGAATCGAAAACGCTTCACGCGGGGCTGATTGAAGTGCCTCGAAGTTGTGATCGTCTCTGTCGCGGCTATCCGTCATGGAACCCTCGAGACCCGTTCGGATCTAGAACACAAAGTAGCGGAGCCAAAGGTAAAGACTGGCGACGCACAGACTAAGCAATGCGAACGGCGCTCCAATCCGTGTGAAACCCCAGAACCCGATGTGGTCCCCGCGCCGTTCCGCAATTCCGACTGCCACCACATTTGCCGAGGCGCCGACGAGCGTGCCGTTCCCTCCTAGACACGCGCCAAGCGCCAGCGCCCACCACAACGGAACGACCTGGGGATGCAACGCAAACGCCGCATCGTCCAGCGACGCCAACTCCGGGAGCATCAGTCGAGCTAAAGCGAAAGTGAGTGGGATCAGGGTGGCCACGGCCGGAATGTTGTCGACCAGCGCTGACGCGATGCCCGCGATCCAGAGCAGTGCGATTGCCGTCAGGGTGACATCACCGCCGGTAACGTCCACCGCCCGCCTGGCGATTCGATCGAGCAGCCCGATCTCCTCGATCCCACCGACAAGAATGAAGAGACCAACGAAGAAAAAGATCGTCGGCCACTCAACCTCCGACAAAACGTCATGCAGATCGACGCGGCTCAACAGGAGCAGAAGGACGGCACCGAACATGGCGATTGTTCCGGCCTCATAGTGAAGAACGCTGTGCAACATGAATCCGACGACCGTCAGAGCGAGCACGACGAGAGACCGTCGAAGCAACTTACGATCACCGATGTGGACGCTTGCATCGGCGATCGCCAGCGCCCTGCGTCCCTCGGGGGTCGGCTCGCCCAATGCGCCCTTCCGGCTATAGATCAGCCAGAATCCGCCGACCATCAATATGAGCAGCAGGATCACGATCGGCGTCAGATTCAACACGAAGTCGACAAAGTTAAGCCCGGTCGCGCTGCCGATCAAAATATTGGGCGGATCGCCGATCAGGGTCGCTGTGCCTCCGATATTGCTGGCGATGACCTGGGTGATGAGAAACGGGCGAGAATCGAGGCCGAGGTCGTCCGTGATCGCCATCGTGACCGGTATCATCAATAAGATGGTGGTCACATTGTCCAGAAATGCCGACGCAACGGCGGTAAAGAGGGCAAACCCAAGCAGCATTCGCCAAGGGTCGCCGCCGAACGCGATCGCCGTTTTCCAGCCCGCATAGCGAAACACCCCTGTCCTCTTCAGCACGTTGACGATGATCATCATCCCGATCAGAAGCGCGATGGTGTTTGGGTCGATCGCGGACAGAGCCTGGTGCTGATCGACAACTCCAAAAACGATCATCAAGCCGGCGCCGGTCAGGGCAACGGTGGCACGATCGAGGCGCTCACTAATAATGATTGCGTAGGTCGCAACGAAAATGATCGTTGCGATCGTCAGATCCGACATTGCCCCCTCGCCCGAACCAGATCGAACACAAAAAGGACTGCCTGTTTGGCAGTCCCCTCCGTCAGCCGTCGTGGGTAAGGGGTACGCGGCGCCCCCTGGGGCGCGTTCTCGCGCCACCGCAATTCAACGAACTATAGCGCACCAACCTTCTGCTGGCGCGATTGACGCCTCTTTACTCCTCCGCTTCGCCGGCCTCGATGAAGTAAAGGCTTCGCCTCGCGGTCAGCGGTGTACCGAGCAGTCCTTCAGTCCGAATCATGGTGCGTGCAATCGCGCCCTGGATGTCTCCGTCGCTATAGAATGCCTGGCGGAACGAACGATTGAACGCCCACTCCACACCCGGCCAGTTCGCGATCGCCGGCAGCCGGCGCGAGATCGCGATGTTGTCAACGAAGACCCTTGCCCGTTCAGGAGCCATCGTGAAGTTGCTCAGGCCAAGCCGATCGGTGACCTCGCTTCCCTTCAAGAATACGTCCGACTCGGCCACGGATCGGAGCGACGGCACCGTGCGTCCGGTGCTTGCCAGAAACGACTGTCCAACCGGCCCATTGGCGAACTCCATGAAGGTCCACGCGGCTTCTTTCTGATTGGACATCGAGGTCAAGCAGAACGCGTCGACATGCAGAACATTCGCCGGCGACTGGCCGATGGGCAGCGGAGCGACGTCCCAGCGCAAGTCTTTTTGCGCCCGTAACGCCGGCACGATTCGACGCGTGTGGATGAACATTGCCGCGCGTCCGCCCTGGAAACGGGACAGATCGGTTTCCTCAAAGGTTTTGGATTCGCTTGGGGTGACTTGGAGCCCGGAATCGCCCAGCGACACGAGAAATCTGAGTCCGTTTTGTGCGGCATTGGTGCTTAGGTCCATTCGGGTCGGAGTATCCGGATCGTCGACGAATTCTCCCCCAGCGCCCCAAACGAACGCGGCGAAGCGCGAGAGCGTCGGATCGATCGCGAGTCCGTACGTCCCGACCAAGCCGTCGCTGTCGCGATCGACTGTCAGCGTGGAAGCAATGCCGGTGAATTCTTTCCATGTCCAGTTATCGGAGGGATACGGCAGGCCAAATTCGTCGAAAATGTCCTTGTTATAATAAACAACAAGGCTCGATGCATTCTGGGGCAGACCGCCGAGCTCGAACCGCGTTAGTGTCCGATAGCGGAAAGCGTTCAAGGACTCCATGTAGAAGTCCTCTTCGTTGAGAACAGTGCTGGAAGAGAGGTACTCCCCAAGCGGCTCAATTAGTCCCCGTGAGGTGAGCTCGCCAAGTTGCCGATAGTTCAACAAAAAGACGTCCGGAAAGTTCTCGCCCGAAAACGACGTTTGCAGCCAAGGTTGATACGGGCTGCTCTTTTCATGTTTGGGCACGAGCGTTGCGTCGCCTGACGGCAATGCGATCGAATCGATCGCAATCTCAGGATGGGCCGCTTCAAAGGTCGCAACGAGTCGTTCGTATGCCGTGTGCTCTTCGACGGTTCCAAAGTAGGCAAATTTCACCGTAGGCGTGCCGCTCGCTACCGTGCCTCGGCGAGTGCCAAATGTCGCGAGTGCCGCGCCCGCGCCCGCCGTTACCAAGGCCCGCCGATGCATCCGAGTTGTGAGAAGTTCCATCGCTCTCCTCCAGAGGGTCGTGGGCGATCGCTCGCATGGTCTCGCCGGACTCGGCGAAGGTACTCCATGTTGCCATCACTCGGCGCCAACGCCGGGATCCGAACCGCCTCTCTTTTGACGATTAGGCGCGAATCCACTCAATGAGGTTCTATAGATCTTAACACCCAGTCCGCGAATTCGAAGGGGACTGGTTGCCAGGCGTCCTCGAGCCAGATCGATGATGCGTGATCGTGCCGCCAACTTGGTTCTGACAGTCAGTAGCAGATTTGCCGTTTTCAAACCTTTGGCCCATCTCGTCGTCTTGTACACGTGGGCGGCATCGCCGAAAATCCCGGTCAAGTCAGGGAAACCCACGTGTTTCTCCGGCGAGTGAAGAGGGTTGAAATGGCGCTGTTCAAACGCCGAACGCGGCAAACCGATGAACTGAAGCCGGTCGACTCATCACAGCGGCCCGGATGGGCAAGGCGACTTAGCATTGTAGGTCAGTCACTGGATACGATTCCCCATCCGATCCGAGATGTCGTGGTCGTTACTGAGGGCAATCCAGGCGAAGATGGTGCGTTGATCAGCCTTCTTGGGTACCGCGAAAGTGCCTATCACGCGGGTTGGACATCGATCATGTATAGCTGGAGCACCAGCGTGGCCGAGTCTCAACTGGACCATCAACTGGCACCCGGTACACCTGTTCATAGCGGGTACACACAAGCATCTAGTCACGGTGAGTGGGAGATAAGGCTGCGGAGCGTAGGCAGTCTTCTGGACCGTTCGGGAACGCCGCTTCGGTCGGTTACCGTTATCGATCTCATAACCGGCGTTCTCGTTAACGCGATCGTTCCGGTTACGGACCCCGTCCCTGGATGGGAGCTCCGATCGATCGAGCTCTCGAACGACCGTATCCTCTTTGAGTCGAATCAACTTGGTGCTCACGTCTCAGCGGCGGCATCCAGGTGATGAGGTCGAAATGAAACTCTTCACGGGGCTTGGAACAACTGATTATCAGGACATCCTGAGGGCCATCGGTGCTTATCTCGACGAGCAGCGACTTCGAGACGTCCGAATCTGGGAGCACGAAGATGGGATGATCGTACAGGGTCGCGCTCAAGACGATGACACGGCGACCTATCAATCCATCTTGCTTTCGGATGCTGATCTGAGCCTTTTGTTGGAGGAGGCTTATCGTCGACGTAATCGAGATTCGATCGCCTCCTAGCATCGCTTCGATTCGCAGACCCCTTTTCAGTCACTCCCGATCACGAGCTCCCCAGCACAACCGCTACAATCGCCGAATCGATCGACGTCGGATTGCGAATGTTTCGCCATCCGGCTCCTTTGAGGAAGCGAGCTTGGAATTCTCACTCTTCGCGCCTACGCTTTCAGACGTTCAGCTTATCGGTTCGTGGAGCGATGCTCCCGTTCAAATGACAAAGGACGGAGCAGGTGAATGGCGTGCCGGTGTAGAGCTCCCCGACGGGCGCCACAGCTACCGATTCCGGCTTGAATCCCGTTCTTCGTTTATGAACGGCGCGATTCTCGACGTCACCGATCCCCGCGCTCGCCTCATTGACGATCGAAACGGAGACGCTTCCATCGTTCTCGTCCGCGGCGGCCGAGACGTCACCACGGATCCAGAATTTCCCTGGCGGCACGACGATGTGCGGCTTCCTCAAGATCACGAACTGATCATCTACGAGCTTCATATTGCGGAATTCGGCTGGGATGGCGACCATCCGGGCACGTTTGAACGAGTAATTGAACGACTGGACTATCTGGTCGAGCTCGGTGTCAATGCCATCGAGTTAATGCCAATTGCCGCGTTTCCCGGTGACAGATCGTGGGGATACAACATCCGGCATCAATTCGCGGTCGAGAATTCTTACGGATCGCCGAGCGACTTCAAACGCCTGGTCGATGAGTGCCATGGTCGAGGAATCCGGGTCATCATGGACCTGGTGCTCAATCACACGGAAACGGAGTCGCCGCTAACCAGAATTGATTTTCACTATTGGTTTCGAGACGACCGCGAGGGAGAGCTTTCATTCGGTCCCAAGCTCGACTATGAACGAATCGATGATCAAACTGGCGTCATGCCCGCGCGGAAATTCGGTCATGAGATCGCTGGCTTCTGGCTGCCCGAGTACCACCTCGATGGCTACCGGCTCGATGCCACGGCCGTGCTCGATAACTTCGATTTCGTGCGCGAGGTGCGGGCGATCGCTAATGAGCGTTCCGGCGGGAAACCGGTCTTTATCGTGGCCGAGCAACTCCCGGAAGATCCGGCGATCGCGGGTCCTGATGCTCCAGCAGACGGGGCCTGGCATCAGCGATTCGAGCGTGCGGTTGTGGAATCGTTGCGGGACGTCAATGACGGTTCGACCGAGGAGCTTCGATATGCACTGCAACCTGCCAATTCGGGTTATGTGGACCCTGCACTTGTTGTCAATTACGTGGAATCGCACGACGAACAGACGCTCATGCATGTGCTCGCCCAGGACGGAACCTTCGGTGACGCCGCGTTCCGCAAGCATAAGCTCGCCGCGGCACTCTTGTTCACCGCGGTCGGCATTCCAATGCTGTATCAGGGGCAGGAGTTCGGCGGTCACCGTATGCGCGATCTCGAGGTCCGCCCCCTCCAGTGGGATCTCCTCGATCAAGACTATGGGCTCCACCTTAAGGAGCACTATGAGAGTCTCATTCGAGTCCGTAAGGAGTACCCGGCCCTTGCCGGCGCCGAGCTGGAAGTCCTGGAAGGAATGAACGAGCGCGGCCTAGTCGCCTACCGCCGGGGCTCGGGGGATCAACGGGTGATCGTGATCGCAAACGTGCTCGACGAAGACCGGGAGAGCGCCGTCCCACTCGAAACAGGCAGTTGGCGAGAGCTGACCTTCGGGTACGATCTGACAATTGACAATGAACCGCTCCTCGATTCGCTGCCTGCTTCGGGAGCCAAAATCTACGTCCCACGCTAGAGCGGGTCCTCACCAATGTTTCGGCCCCGACATGTGAGTACAAGGCGATTCTTGGAATGCGGCGATGGGCTACGGTAAACTCGATTGACCTGGAGTCTGTTCCATCACGCATAATTCGACGGGCGATGAAGATTCAGAACGAAGCAACCGGCTCAACGAGCGAAACTGATTGCACGGCGATTACCGAAGCAAAAGGGGAAATCCGATGAATATCGGCCGTTTCATCGGTGCCTGGCTGTGCGCAATTCAATTCCGGTCAAAGGCGGTTCACTGCGCGCACGGGGTGGTTCGATTCGAATCATTGCTGATTGCCGTGATGATGCTTTCGATTACGCTTGCTCTACCGTCGAGCACAAGCGCGTCCGTTCCGTCAGGTTTCACCGATACATTGATCGCATCGGTGAGCGCACCGACGGACATCGCGTTCACGTCCAACGGCAAACTGCTCGCGACGTCGCAGGGTGGGTCGCTGTATCTTGTGACCGGCGGCGCCACAACCAAGATCCTTGATCTCTCGAGCAAAACCTGCACGGATTTCGAGCGGGGCATGCTCGGAGTTACGGCCGATCCTTCCTTCACCACCAATCACTTCATTTACATCTTCTACACCGTTGAGAAAAACGGAGGATGCTCACACAACAACGCGAATGCTGCCGTGAATCGCGTTTCCCGGTTCGAAATGAGCGGGAGCACGGTGCTCGCGGGCAGCGAAACCGTTCTGGTCGACAACATGCCCTCGCCGAACGGCAATCACAACGGTGGTGACTTGCTCTTCGGCAAGGATGGTTTGCTTTACATCTCGATCGGCGACGGCGGATGCGATCTGACCCTAACATCCAATTGCGGCGGTGCGAATCAGAATGCCCGCAAGCGCAATATCCTCACCGGCAAAATCTTGCGCATTACTCGCGACGGCGGCATTCCCGCTTCGAATCCATTCCAGGGCTCCGATTCTGGGCGATGCAACGTCACCGGCCGAACCACAAAAACACACTGCCAGGAGACCTTCGTCTGGGGTCTCCGAAACCCTTTCCGAATCGCGCTCGATCCCAACTCGTCCGGAACCAAGATCTACATCAACGACGTCGGCCAGAACATCTGGGAAGAGATCGATCAGGCGGTCGCGGGTTCCGACTACGGTTGGAACGTCCGCGAAGGTTTCTGCGCGAATGGGTCGGCCTCGGATTGCGGTTCCCCTCCTTCGGGCATGAGGAACCCGATTTTCGCCTACCAGCATGACGGTTCAGGCTGCAATTCGATCACCGGCGGTGCATTTGTGCCAAACGGCGTCTGGTCCTCAACCTACACGGGATCGTATCTCTATTCCGACTACGTCTGCGGCAAGATCTTCCGGCTCAAAAACGGCTCGAGCTTTTCCTTCGCGTCCAACCTCGGACCTGTGACAACGCTGCAATTCGGCCCATTCGGTACTTCCCAGGCGCTCTACTACACCTCTTATTCCGGTCAAATACGGCGAATCTCGACCAACCGCTTCCCGGTAGCGGTCATCAAGGCCACACCGCAATCGGGTCTTGCCCCATTGACCGTGAAGTTCGACGGGAGTGAAAGCACCGATCCGGACAACGACCCGCTGACCTACACCTGGGATTTCGGGGACGGATCTGCGACGGCGACCGGCGCGAAGGTCGAGCACACCTACACCGTAAATGTATTGCGAACCGCAAAGTTGACAGTAACCGACGGCAAAACCGCCGCGATTTCAACGACGATCAAGATCGATGTCGGCAACACTCCGCCTGAACCGTCAATTACGTCGCCGCTTTCAACCGATCTCTTTACCGTTGGGCAAGCGATCACACTGCAGGGTTCGGCGACGGATGCCAAAGACGGCACGATTCCCAACTCGTCGCTCAAGTGGGAGGTGATGCTTCATCACGACTCCCACGAACACCCGCTACTGACGGCCACGGGAAACAATCTCCACTTCGCCGGCCCAGCGCCGGAGGATTTGCTCGCCGCGTCCAACAGCTATCTTGTGATCAACCTGACCGCGACCGATTCGTCCGGGCTGTCCAAAACCGTCTCTCAAACCATGCAACCGAAGAAGGTCGATGTTCTGGTCGACTCGAGTCCAACCGGTCTGAACGTGCTGATCGAAGGAATCGTGCACGTAACGCCGGCCACGGTCGAAACTTGGGCAGGCAACATCCTCGATCTCTCGGCCCCCGATCAGATACTCCCGTCCGGCGAACCGGTCGCCTGGGATTCCTGGAGCGTCAACGGCGGGCAAGCGTTCCAGTTCAGCACGCCCAATGAGGACTCGACCGTCACGGCGATATACGAACTGGTCACCGGGCCAGCATTTGCTCCGACGGCTGACGCTCGCGTTCGCGAAAGCGAGCCGGCGAAAATAGAAGGCACCGCTACCGGTCTGACGACAAAAGGTGGCAACTCCGACTTCGAATCGTTCATCCGGTTTGAAACAAGCGGCATCAGCGGGCCCGTCATCTCTGCAACGCTCTATTTGTTCGCCTACGATGGAACGTCAGACGGACCGGCGATCTACAAGACTTCGAGCTCGTGGTCGGAGTCTGGACTCAAGTGGAGCAACAAGCCCAACTCCTCGGGTGGAGCGCTCGATGACGCCGGAGCGATTCCAGCCCAAACCTGGTTCACGCTCGACGTTACACGTGCGATCACCGGGAACGGGAAGTTCAACTTCCTGCTGCGCTCAACGTCCACCGATGCGATGTCCGCCTACTCGCGCGAAGCCGGCAGTCGCCAACCGCGACTCGTCGTCGTCACCGCCGGCGGCGCGGGCGATACCGTCGCTCCTTCGATTCCGACCGGCCTGAGCGGCGATGCCCCAACTTCGTCTCGGATCGATCTTGTATGGAGCGCCTCGACCGACAATGTAGCAGTGACCGGATACGACATCTTCCGGAACGGCATCCTGTTGACATCGACCGGCACGAGCTCCTACTCGGATTTGAATGTCTCACCAAACAAGGGGTATCAGTATCAGATTAGGGCCCGCGACGGCGCGGGCAATGTCTCGCCGTTCACGAGCATCGTAGCAATCAATACTCCGGCCCCCACCCGGACGTTAGTCTTCCCGGCGATTGGCGATACCTACGTGTCCGAGTCGTCGCCGGCGACCAGTTACGGCAGGAGCTCCGTGCTGAAGGTGGAAGGCGGGAGCGATCCCGATCTCATCGCCTACCTGAAATTCCAGGTTTCTCAACTGCCGGGCTCGGTGTACCGTGCGACACTGCGGGTCTTCGTGCCGACCGGCTCGAACAACGGTGGACCGGACGGGCCAAAGGTCTACCGAACTTCGTCCAGTTGGAGCGAGCAATCCATGAACTGGGGAAATAAGCCGGCTCCAGCGGGTGTAGTTGTCGACGACGCGGGTGTCGTCACCGCCGGAACATGGGTCCAGTACGACGTCACGGTGAAAGTCGGGCGTAACGGCAACTACGGCTTCATGTTGGTTTCAGGCTCAAACGATCAGATAGTCTTTTCGTCCAGATCCGGCGCAAATCCTCCCCAGCTCGTTGTTACAACCTTCCTGACTGGATCCGCATCCGTGGCGGAAGTTGCCGAGTCGACACCGACCGCAACACCGACCGAGGCTCCTACTTCGACTCCGACGCCTGAGTCAACACCCACGCTGCCAATCGTTGAGGACTTCGAATCGGGCTCGCTCTCGGCATGGACATCCGACGAGGGAATCCACGCATCCAATGCAATCGCTCACGGCGGAGCGTTTTCAGCAATTGCCAGAAGTGACGGAACAGAGAGCGTGAACGGCGTCCCGGGCTCTGCCTGGAGATCAATCGGAACGCCGGTCGATGAGCTTTACTCGAAATTCGCGGTATACGTCGATTCGACTGGACCGAAGAGCGTCGACCTCTTCGGATTCCTCGACTCAGAGCAAAAGACGATGGTGACGCTCACCGTCGACACCGATGGCAACCTCTCGCTCCGCAATGAGCGAACCGGCGAGGTCATCGCGATCCACGACATCGAGCTCAATAACTGGTTCGAGGTACAGGTGCATCTCGGCACACGCGGCGCAACGAGCATCGTTGAGCTGTGGGTGGACGGGAAGTCAGTTTATAGCGGCAATCAGGACTTCGCCGAAAAGAAGGTTGCCGGCGTCCGCATCGGAGACCAACGCACAAATCGGACTTTTGTTGTCGCATTCGACGACATATGGCTTGACAGCTCGTGCATCGGCTCGTGTCCATCCGAGAGCCCAACGCCCGAATCGACAGCGACTCCGTCACCAACCGAACCAGCTCCGGAGCCAACGGAGGCCCCTTCGCCCGAGCCGACGGAGACGCCATCCGTTGAGCCGGCGATCGAACCAACTGATCCTGCGACACCGGAGCCAACGGCCTCGGCAACGGCAACGGCCTCGGCAACGGCAACCATGGAGCCGGAACCGACGCCTGAACCGGCTCCAACTGAAGAACCGGAAACCTGAGCTCGTTCAGATCAAGCTCTTGGAGTCGCATTTGGGCGCTCGGCCCGAGTCTTCAATGAGGTGGGGATATTCCGTGTCTGATCAGGAATCGACCGAACTACTCCCTCGGTGGGATTTGACCCCGTTTTTCCCGTCGCTCGAATCGGGCGAGTTTCAACAGGCGTTCGATCATGCATGCCGGCTCATCGATGAAGCGGTTTCGACCTTCGATCGCCTCGAAATTAGTGAGTCCTCCGGAGGCGCGCTCGAACCAGCCGTCGCCGCGGATTCGTTCGATGACGTTGTCGCCATCCTCACGGACCTCCAGGAAGAGCTGGAAACGCTCTTCTCATATCTCTACGCGGTCTTCACTGCTGACACAACTAATGAAGCTCCACAGACGCGGTTGAGCGAGCTCGAACAACGAGTCGTTGCGCTGGCAAAACTCGACCCCAGATTGACCGCCTGGTTGGGCGCGCAGGATACGGAAGCGCTGCTCGCGGCGTCGAAGGCCGCCCGGGATCACGAATACCTGATCCAGCGCGCTCGGAGCAAAGCCCAGCACTTGATGTCACCGGCTGAGGAATCCCTTGCCGCGGAGCTTCGCGTTTCGAGCGGCAGCGCCTGGGAAAAGCTGCGAGAGAACGTCGCGTCGCAAATCTCAGTTGAGATCGAGATCGATGGCGAGCTAATAGCGATGTCGATGCCGGAGCTCCGGCTTCTCGCGCTCGACCCCCGGCGAGACGTGCGCGAGCTCGCGTATCAGATCGAGCTCAAAGCATGGGCGGCTAATGCCGTTCCGATTGCTGCCGCGCTCAACGGCATCAAAGGCGAATCGCTGGCGCTGACCGCGCGCCGAAAATGGCGAACGCCGCTCGATCTGGCGCTGTTCGAGAATGCAATCGATCAGGAATCGTTCGCGGCGATGATGTCGGCGGCGCGCGAGTCATTCGCCGAAGGCAGAGCTTATCTCAAGGCAAAGGCAAGGTTGCTCGGCCTGGATCGACTCGCCTGGTTCGACCTCTATGCGCCGCTGGAGAGCTCTTCGCCGGAATGGACGTTCTCTCGCTGCGAATCGACGATCACAGACACATTCTCGGCTTTTTCTCCACGACTCGGCGCTCTTGCCCGAACCGCATTCAATGAGCGCTGGATCGATGCGCCGGCGCGGCCCGGCAAAACGGATGGCGCCTACTGCACCAACATGCAACCGGGCATCTCCCGCATCCTCATGAACTTTGTGCCGTCCTACCCCGGCTTGGCAACGCTCGCCCATGAGCTCGGCCACGCGTACCACAATGTCGCGCTCGAGGCGCGGCCGGCGTTGCAGCGGGAATCGCCGTCGACCCTGGCGGAAACGGCGAGCATCTTCTGCGAAACACTGGTTCGCCACGCCGCACTGGCAGAGGCAGACGAGCGCGGGGAGTTGGCAATCCTGGAAGGGTCACTCCAGGATGCGATCGGTGTGACCATCGAGGTGACCAGCCGATTCCTCTTCGAACAGAATGTCTACGAGGCTCGTGCCGACCACGACGTGCCGGCGTCTGTTTTGTGCGAGCTAATGAGCAATGCGCAGCTTCAAACCTATGGGGACGGTCTGGATCCAGAAAAACTCCACCCATTCATGTGGGCTGCCAAGGGCCACTACTACAGCGTCGACCATGCGTATTACAACTTCCCGTATATGTTCGGGTTGCTCTTTGGGCTCGGGTTGTACCGGAACTTCCAGGACGAACCGGCGGGCTTCTCGGCGCGTTATGACGAGTTGCTCTCTTCAACCGGCCGCGCGGACGCATCCGAGCTCGCCGCAACGTTCGGCCTCGATCTGCATTCGATCGATTTTTGGCGTTCGAGCTTGGATGTTGTCCGGGCGGACATCAACCGTTTCGTCGAGCTGGCCGAAAAGTACGCACCCACGCCGTAACGACTGATCTAGCAGACTGCTAGATCTTTTCGTCGAGGATGAACTTGATCGTGGCTCCGGCTTCGCGGACGACATAGTCGAATTCGTTCCACGAATTAGGGTGGATCGGACTGTCGCTGGCGGCAACACCGACCGGCGAAAGTCCGAGCTCCCTTGCCATCAACTTCAAACGAAAGAGATGAAACCCGTCGCTGACGATCAGCACGCGTTTCAGTCCCGCGGCCTTTAGCACGGTCGCGGCCCCCGTCATGCTCTGCCAGGAATTGCGTCCCTGATCCTCCATCAGAAATGCCGGCTCCGGCACGCCATGGTCCACCAGGTAGTTCTTGCTCGATTCCGCCTCGGTGTAGACATCGCCTTCCATTTTGCCGCCCGTGACGACGATATAGCGGGCGTAGCCCGATTCGTAAGCCTTCAGCGCCTCATCGAGCCGCGCCTTCAAATCCGGCGAAGGAACGCCGTTGTACTGCGCGGTGCCGAGCACCACGATCGCGTCGACGGAAGCGGATTCGTCTGAGCGTGCCTGTAGGTAGATAGCGGCGATCAGCGAGCCGAGGAGCAAGCCCACGGCAAGGAGCCCGGTGAGTCCAACGATGATCGACCACCGCCAGAGCTCAGCCCATCCTTCGCGGCGAAACTTCCTGCCCTTCGGTTTTGGTTCCAGCGATTGCGTTTTTGCCGCTGATTGAGCCGAGAGCGGAATTGGGGAGGTCCCGTCTTTTGGTGTCATGGCGCGATAATGACACTCCCCCAATGCGCGCGGCAAGCACTACGGCAGAGGAGAATCCGATTCCCCCGGCGCAATTTCCTCTTCGCCTTTGACCAGAACGTTTTTGCCCAGCTTCCCGGCCAGAACGAGCGTGCCGAGCACGTCGTTGATCACCCTCACGCCGAGAACGGAGGTGATCTCGCCGGCATCATACGGGGGCGAAACTTCGACCAGCTCCATTCCGGCAAGGCCCTCGCGAGTCACGATGTGAAGGATCCGGAGCGCCTCGCGCGGCGTCAGGCCACCGGCCTCCGGCGTGCCTGTACCCGGCGCGTAGGCTGGATCGACCGAATCGATATCGAACGACAAGAACACCGCCTTGGCGTCTTTCCAGGCGATCTCGAGCGCCATCTCCGCGATTCGTTCCAGCCCGTAGCGCTCGATATCGGTGATCGTGATCGATGTCGCGCCGCGCTCCCTGGCGACCTTCACGCCAGGCCGCGAACCGGTCCACCCGCCAATTCCGATCTGCACGAGGTTTGTCGCGGGCGCGTTCGGGATGTTCGTCGCATGAAAAAAGGGCGTGCCGTGCATGCGCTCGTCGAGATTGAATTCGGACATATCGGTATGACGATCGAAATGAATGATGCCGATGTTGCCATCGATATAAGGCGAGAGCCCACGCACGTCCGGGTAGCCGATCGAGTGGTCACCACCGAGGATCACTGGAAAGACGCCGCGCTCATGGATGTATGCGACGGCTTTGTCGATCTGATCGAAGCTCTTCTCAATATTGGCCGGTATCACGCTGACGTCGCCGGCATCGACCAGATCAAGCGATTCGATCAGATCGACACCCATCTCGTAGTTGTACCCACTGCCGAGTGACGAGACGGAACGCATCGCCGCGGGACCCCAACGCGTGCCAGAGCGGAAGGTCGTTCCGGTATCGAGCGGTACCCCGAGCACGGCCACATCCTGGCCGCCGAGCTCCCGCATATCTTCGAAGTATGGTGACGACATGTAAGTGCCCGAGTTCGAGAAGCGCCAGCGGCCGCGATTGAAGAGCGGAATCGTGCGATCTCGAACGCTCTCCGCGGACGGCAGCCCGTAGGCGAGCTCCTGCTCCTTTCGCTCCTTGGATTTTTCCGAAGGCAGCTCTGCCTCGCGGTTGAGCATTCGAGTGCCGTGCAGCAGATCGCGATCCATGCGGACCTCCTCGCCTATTGAGTTTTCGCCTTGTCGGAGTCTCGCACCGTTGCGATCTCCTCCACCGCCCGTGGGTTTTCCAGCGCGGTGATGTCCCCTGCCGGCAATCCGAGATAGGTCGCTCGAATCACCCGCCGCATGATCTTCGCGTTACGGGTTTTGGGCAGATCGCGCACAAAGTGCACTTTCTGGGGCCTCAAGGACGATCCAAGTTGCTTCGCGATCGTTTGGCGAACCGCTTCCGCCAAATCGCTGGTCGGCTCGTGATCCGGGCGTAGCACGCAAAAAACGTAGACAGCCTCGCCCTTGAGCTCGTGCGGCACTCCGATCGCGGCGGCCTCTTGCACGGCCGGATGCGCGACCGCGGCCGATTCAACTTCGGCTGGTCCTATCCGCTTCCCCGCGACTTTCAGCGTATCGTCGGAGCGGCCGCGGATGAACCAGAATCCGTCATCGTCGATCTCCGCCCAGTCGCCGTGGACCCAGGTATCGGGAAAGCGCGACCAGTAGGTGTCGAGATAGCGATCCGGATCCTGCCAGAAGCCATGGGTCATGCCGACCCACGGCTGACGTACCACCAATTCGCCGACCGCGCCGCGGATGGGATTTCCCGCGTCGTCGAGCACATCGGCATCCATGCCGACCACCGGCCCCGAGAAGGCACATGGTTTCTGTGAAGCGATTGTGTAACAGCCGACGATGCCGCCGCCGGTTTCAGTGCCGCCGGAGTAGTTGATGATCGGACACCTCCCGCCGCCGATCTCATCGAAATACCAGCGCCACGGTCCGGGGTTCCAGGTTTCGCCGGTCGAGCCCAGCACTCGCAATGCCGAGAGATCGTGCGCATTCACCCATTCAACACCCCTGGACATGAGCGCTCGAACGGCAGTCGGAGCCACTCCGAGCACAGTCACGCCGTGGTCCTCGACGAGTTGCCAGAGCCTGTCGGGCTCCGGGTAGTCGGGCGTGCCCTCATAGATCATCAAGGTCGCATTGAGCATCAGTCCGCCGGCGATCGCCCACGGACCCATCATCCAGCCGAGATCGGTCAGCCAGAAGAGCACGTCGTCGCCCTGAAGATCGAAGCAGTAAGCGAGATCGTGCGCGGCTTTGATTGGGAAGCCGGCATGAACGTGGACCGCTCCTTTCGGCCGGCCGGTGGTGCCGGAGGTGTAGATCACCATGAAGGGATCGTTGGCCGCCGTCTTGACGGTCTCAAAGGTGCGAGACTGCTCGGCGATCGCCTCGTGCCACCAGACATCCCGGCCTTCTGTCCAGTTGACGTCACAGCCTGACCGCTTCCGCACAAGACAGGACTTGACCGATGGCGCCGATGCGATGGCGGCGTCGGCAACTTGCTTCATCGGCACCAATTTGCCTCGCCGTGGAAACGCATCGGCGGTGATGAGCACTGTCGCTTCGCAATCGCGGAGCCGCGACGCGACTGCCTCTTCCCCGTACCCGGAGAACATCGGGATGTAGATCGCGCCGATCTTCCCGCACGCGAGTGTCGCGATCACCGTCTCCGGCAGCATCGGCAGAAAGATTCCGACCCGATCGCCCTTCGTGACCCCGAGCTCCACCAGGGCGTTCGCGAGGCGGTTGGTTTCGACAAAGAGATCCCAATAACTCAGCTTCCGGACGGACCCATCGTCGCCTTCGAAGATGATCGCGAGCTGGTTCCTGCGCGCCCCAGTCGCCTGCCGGTCGATCGCGTTCGCCACATAATTAAAACCGCCGCCCGTAAACCATTCGATCCACGGCGCGCCATTTGAAAGATCGGCAACGTGCTCATATGGCGCCTGCCAGGCGAGATCGAGGTCTTTGACCACTGCATCCCAATACCGTCCGATGTCGGCCGCCGCCCAGGCGAGGTGCTGATCCAGCGTTTCGTTGCCCTGATCGCGCATGAACCGCAGGAGTCTGCTTCGCCGCAGGTAGTGGTCGGACGGCTCCCAGACGATCTCGTCGTCAGCGCCGGCATTGATTGGTTCGGACATCGAATCGATTTCCTCTTTCCGCATTGCCGCATCTGTACAGGCCTCGTGGATTGTTGCCGCGCGGAGTCGGGCCGGTCAAGCAGATTGCTCTGGTCTTGAGTCAGTCGTGTGTCACAATCACCTGAAATCGGAAGGAAACCGTGATGCCGAACTGGAAATTCTGGGAGAAGCCACAAACGGAATCGCCGATTGCGGTCAATAAACCAGTACCTCGAACACGCTTTGGCATTCAACCCCGCACGGATATGCCTGGTTTCGGCAAAGCAATTGATCCCAACATGTCGGATCAATTCGCCAAACTGCGACGCCGCCGCGAAACCGTGCTTTTCGACGTCGAACAGGCTGAGCTGGCGAACGCACCGGAAAACCCGTGGCAAGAGCGAATCAAGTTGCTCGACGAAGCGCTCATTGCGGTGCGCGCTGAATTCGAACGAGCGAATTCGGTCGTTGAGTTGCCGGGCACCGCGTTCCCGGCCATGTCGGTCGAGGCAATTTCAGCAACAGACGGCCCCCCGCCTAGCGTCTCCTTCCGTGTCGGGCTCGAGGAGTTTCGATATGAGGAGGAACAGGATTGGGCAGAGCGCGGTTTTCAACTTGCTCGCGGCGAGTTGCAGCTCGTCTCCGGCGATCCGTCCCACCTTCTCGGCGCTGAAGCTGCAACCGAGCAATTCGAAGCCCGTCTCGAACAATTGACGGCGAGCCTCTTCGTCTTCGCCTCCGACATTCGCGACCGCTCCCTTGAGGGTCAAACGTTGACGGAGCATGTTACGGTCGCCGACCTGGCAACACCTGACACCGAGCACGGCGGCTGGCGCGACTGGAAGGGTCATTCCCCGGCGAAAGCACGGCAAGAGGCACGCCTGCACGAGCTTCATGCTGAAGAGCAACGACTGCTGGAAAGCCGCGCACGTGAGTTGGAAGATTTGGCAAAATGGGAAAATCGGTTGCCGATCGCGCGACGGCGTCTCACGGACGTCGATGCCGAGATCGCTGCACTCGGAGGATGAGCAATGACCGCACATAGCGTAATTTCTGGCGATCCAATTCTAGGTACCCTGCTCGTCTTGCTTCTGCTCTTGCTGCTCGGGCGTAACCGCTCGTTCGTCAAAGAGATCGCGAGGAATCAGGGCCGGGGTTGGCAGACCGTCGCCCGAATGTCGTTCACTGCGATCATTGCGCTTATCGCCTGGGTCAGCGCGTTCGACAACTGGCGGCAACTGACCGCACTGCCCTTCCACGCAACACGCCAATGGCAGTACCAGCGAGTTCAGATCGATCCGCCAAGCGACCAGGTTCGTACGATGACGTTCGTGCTTCTCGGGGTCGCGTTGGCAATGACGGCGTGCGTGGTCGCCCGCCACCTGGGTGGTTACTTCTTGCAGCTCGTGCTGACCTTCGGCGCGATTTCGGCCTGGCTGCCCTTCTTCGTCATTCGCCAGCGTTTCTCACTCGATTTGGCGCTGGGCTTCACAGGTTCATGGTCATCCGCGAGTGACGTCGTCGCCTATCTGGGCTACGTCGTGTTTGCCTGGGGCTTCGACCTGAGCCTGATCGTGATCTCGTTCGTCGCATTGCTGGCGGTTGTGTCGCTGCCCGTGACACTGGTGCTGGACGTCCTTCGGCTCCGTCGTCCGCGCGTCACCACCGAAGCGCAGCCATTCTTTAACGCCATTGGCCACCGTGCCGTGCGTTAGCACGTGGACTGACGCCGAATTCCAAGATACAAAGGAGACATGAGGTTGGCGAAGGAGCGAGCTCGGATCGGGGTGATCGGCACAGGCTGGTGGGCGACCGCCGCCCATCTGCCTGGATTGACCGCCCATCCCGATGCCGAAATCATCGGACTGGCCGATCTGAACATTGAGAAGGCACGGCGCACCGCCGACCGCTTTGGCGTGAAGCAGGTCTTTGCGGATCACCACGAGCTACTCGCGCTGCAACCAGACGGCGTGATCGTCGTCACCCCGCACGACACGCACTATCAGCTCGTCAAAGACGCGCTTCTCGCCGGCGCCGACGTGCTGGTTGAGAAGCCGATGGTGATCCAACCGGAACACGCTCGGGAGCTGGTCGAGATCGCACGAGCAAACGGCAGCAATCTGCACGTCGGCTACCCTTACCCTTACACGCGGCATAGCCAACTCTTGCGCGAGGCTGTCAGGCGTGGCGAACTCGGTGAGATCCTCTTCGCCACGAGCCTCTTCGCCACGCAGCCGCACAACCTCTATCTCGGCGATGTCAAAAAGACCGACGAGCCGCCCGCGGGATCGATGTGGTTCCCGGGCACCGACACCTATAGCGAACCGCGCCGGGGCGGCGGGCAATTGCTCACGCAGGTCACTCACTCCGCCTCATTGCTCTTCTTCCTGAGCGGAATGAGGCCGCAGGACGTGCATGCATTCGCCGAGAACTACGACACCAAGGTCGATGTTTGGGATGCGGTCACCTTTCGAACCTCCGGCGGTGCGGTCGGGTCGGTTGCCAGCACGGGCACGGTTGCGCTCAACCAGAAGACCATCGAGGAGATTCGTCTCTTCGGCAGCAAAGGTCACGCTGCGATCGATTCTGTCCGCGGCACACTGAGCATTTACTGCAACGATGGCCGGATTCAGACCGAGCCGAATCTCGCGCCCGAGGAGATCTACCCAATGCAGAGGACGTCCCAACATTTGGTGGATGTAATCCTGGGGCGGGCCGAACCGATCGCTGATGGCGAGCTCGGCGCACTGACCGTGGAGTTCTTGGCCGCGGCCCGAGAATCGGCGTCAACCGGCAGAATCGTCACGATTCCAAAGGGAGCCGCAGCCTCCCAACCGAAGTCCTCGTAGCCATTCTCGGCGGCCGGCGCCCCTACGCACTTTTTCTTGTTTAGGCACGAAACACCTCGCTGGGAGGCGAGCATGCTCATACCAAGGCGATCATCACATTCGGCCTACTCGTCATGTCCACGCCTCCCGCGTACGAGAACGGGTCAGAACACCGGCGTCTCCGATTTCGTGCGTCTCCCGTTCCATTGGCCTTCACTTCTGGTAGATTCAAGGGGTCGCGCTCTTCGGGAATTGACGATAGAAGTAGTGACCGTCGCCCGCGACATAAACCACCCTGCCGATCACGGCCGGCAGGCTGTTTTCGGCCTAGAGCCTGTTATGAACTATTCAGATGGTTAGCTCGGTTCCTTACCGACGATTCGTAGGCAGTTCTCCATAAACGCCGAATATCTCCCGTTGGAGGTGCCCAGTCGGACGTCACTGACGCCTCCCGGCCCGCTCGCCGCGCCGCTAATGGCGTCGATTGCCTCACAACGCAAGGGTCCGACCGCCGAAGTGCATAACAGGCTCTAGGCGGACCCGACCGGGAAGCTCCAAAGCCAGCTCCCGGTCAACGCGTCCAGCGCGAAGAGATTCCCCGCCTGCCGGTAGTAAACGACGCCGCCGGTGAAGAGAATAGCGTCGATGTGGGGAGTGCGGAAGTGCGTTCCCATGGAGATTTCCCGCCAGCGTACCGTGCCGGTAACCGCGTCGAGCGCGACATTGCCGCCGTCCATGCTCCATCGCTTCGCTCCCGTCGTCGCGTCCACGGCGAGGAGATCGCCTCCCGGCGTTACCAGACAAACTACCCCGCCGTAGACGGCGAACGCGGAGGCCTGAGCCGGCTTAGCTTTTTCCTTATCGAGGGTGTCATAACGCCGGACTTCGGCTCCGTCTTGCGCGCGGAACGCCCAGGGTACACTGCTGCCAAAGGCGTCGACGACGTCATCAACAACCGCCGGCGCGAGGACGATAGGACCGACGGTAGCCTGCCAGCGTTCCGTTCCGTCAGCGGCGGCCAAAGCCGTGAAGGTGCCGTCTGCGCTACCGGCGTAAGCCGTATCATTCGCTATAGCCGGCGCCGCCCAGATATCGCTTCCCGATTCGTACCTCCATCGCTCGTCTCCTGTCAGGGCATCGATTGCATACAAAACACCCGGATCTCCTCCGAAAAGTGCGTCCCCGGCCGGCACATAAACCACACCATCGGCGATCATTGACGGGTCGGTGGGAAATGCATCAAGAGACCAAAGTTTTTCCGGGGCTTGTTCCGGAAGTGGACCGGGCATCACACCTGCGCGACCTGAGTCACCTCGGAACGTCGAAACATCGCTCATTGTCGCCGCGCCGGCAGTCATTCCGGCAGCCAGGTGCTTCGGTTCTGACGGCTATTCCCTGAGCACGACGACGACGGTCACGCCGACCGCGGCAGTCAAAACGCCCGCAATGCTCCACGGCAGCTAATGGCGGTTTCGTACAGGCGAGAGTTTTTCAGGATGCTCATCAGCAACTGGTAACTGAGCCCCACAAACTGAGCAATTCCACCGGGAGTTGGTGGTTGAACCACATCGTTCACAAATCATTGAGCGGTCGCCGGATTCTCCGTTCCCAGACAGATCCACCGATTCGCCGTCCTCGATAGCGACCGGATTGTGAGGTGGTCCCTTGGCCGCCCACTTTTCAAGGCTGGCAGATTCGATGGGCGCCGACCAGCGCTTCGGAGCGTCCAAGAGCGCGTGAACGAATGTAAGTGCCGATCCGATGAATCCCCCGGCGACGGCCGCCATCAAGCCCCAGCCCACGCGCAGGGTCCCGGGGAAATACATGGTCTGTCCAATCAAGGTGATTCGGTCTGCCTGATATCGCACGTAAATCCAATCGATGATGCCGACGGCGGTCACGAGGAAGAGGAGAGAGAAGGCAACCCAGCTCGACCACCGTCCCAACTTCCCACCCTTCCTCGCGACGAGCAACAGCACGGCAGCGATGGCCAGGCCCGCTGTGATCCATCCATCGCCGTCTGAGCCTTTTTTCACCACTTCATGGATAACGCTGTCTCCCGGACCTGCTATCCGGGCGGCGATCCAAGGCCCAAACGAGCCGGCAATCACGACAAGCGCGGCGGCTATCGCCATCCAGCCAGCGACCGCGATAGATCTTGATGCTGGGCGTACCTGTTTCGATATAGCGTCTGAGGTGAGGATCTCCATCGTTCATCCCTTTCGCTTCGACCGGTCCGGAATCTTCGTCCGTCATCACGAAGATGCCGCATGGGAAGTTCCTTGCCATCCTCAGAATGGAGGATTCCGAGTCGCGGTCGGGGCTGAAAGCGGGAGTCATTGGCAGTAGTGCCACGTAGCCTCTTAACGGACGGACACTGTGCGCCTTTTGCTCAAGCTCGGCCCGGAGCGAGTGACGGCCGCGGACGCGGACCGCAATCATCTACTTAGAACTTGATCTTCGAAACAATTGACGATGGTGGGACCCGAACGGACGCGTTCCACCAAAACGGCCGGAAACGAACGGATTACCGAGCGGCGATGCCTCGATCCCCTGAGGAGCAAAGCCCGTCCAATCTTGCCTCGTGAAATCACCGGACCGCTTCCACCGTCTGTCGCAACGGGCCGCGGACCTCAACGGGGCCGATGCGCGCTGTGACCACGGCTTTCGGCGTTTCCCACCGGACCGCTCAGACCCATGGCCGCCTCCAAGCCGGTCAATGGCACGTCACTCCAATAGGAAAGCACGGTCTTGTGGTCTTCGGTGAATCGTGCGACGTAGATCCGTGCATCCAAAACCAGACGACCATGATCAGGTTCACGCTGCCAACGGTGATGATCCGATCTCCGTCCAAGCCAACCTGTCTCCATTCGTATCGCTCCGATGATTGCAAAGTATTCGCGTCGTAGACGGCCTAATCGCTCGCACCGAGGGCGGGTTCCGCAGTCGCAAGACATCAAGGAGCTTGCCTAGATCAGAGCTCCTACTTAACTAGCCTCCGTCTGTGCGGCTTCGAATTGAGCGTCCGCCTCGGCCAGGAGCGCTGTTGTCCGTTCGAGCGCGGCGGACATAGCCTCGGCGTCGATTTCAAGGCCGTAGAAGTCGATGGTCGAAGCATCTCCGTAGATGTACGAGTCGAGGTCGGCTTCCGCTCTTGCTTGGGTGGTCAGCGGTTCGAGCGCGCTCAGATAGGCGCCTTGAAGCGATTCATACCGCGCGGGCGGTTTGGCCCCTCGAATCCCTTTCTCGACCGTTCCCAGGCCGATGAAGATCCATGCGAGCTGATTGATCTCTTGATCGTCGATGTTCCCATCCTGCAGCAATCCATCCAGATTGGTGAGGCTCAAATCCAGGATCTCGAAACGCTCCTGCAGACTGCTCAGATATGCGCGATCGGATGCAGTGGGCGGCGAACTTGCTTCAGTCGTGGGAGTGGGTGTTTCCTGCGCCGTTGTCTGGCAACTCGCCCACAAACCCTTGGATGTGTCACGAGCTTGTGCTTCTGAAGCGGACAACATTGCTTGGAACCGATGACCGTCGGTCGTCGCGGTTGCAAACCCCAAGCGTACTAACTCATTGCTGAGCAGCACGCTTCCATCTTCTGACCAGACATGGCGAGGCAATGGATCGTCGTCCGAAACCGCATCGTCGGTTTCGAGAAGAATCGATGCGCCGGCCAGCTTCGCCAGTTGCTTCTTGGAATCCGGGGCAAAGCACTCGTCTTTGACCGGAACGTCCAATCCGATGAGTTGTACCGTGGCTTTGTCGCCACTTTCGTTCAGGGTGACGGACAGAGTGCGACCATCGATCGCTTTGTTGACCGTCGCTGTTTCGAACCTTACCGGCCAAGTTGGTGGATGAAGAATTCCGAATCTGGCGAGTCCGTCGCTCGAGGCAAGCAATTCCTGTCCGGCGAATGAGAACGCGAGCTCCTTGGCGCTTTCGCTGACGATAAATACGAGGACTGCGCGGCTCGTTGTTCCGACAGGGATCATGAGCGCGGACGCCCCATCGCGCGGAGCCTCACCCAACGCGGCCGCTGCCGAATTGGAATCACGAGTTGAGGCCTTATTCAACCCGCTCTTGCTCACGTCACGCACGGCGAACGACTTGAGCGAGATCTCCTCGTCGGCTGCTTGTTGATTGGTGATATCGACGACCGCGATGACCCACTCCTTGCCGTCCTTAGCGGACAGTCCGAGGTCCTTGTAAACGGTCCCTCGGCTCCATTTGACGATGCCGGCCCGCCAGCCATCTCGAGTCAGCGCCGGCGCATGTTCACCGTTCGGCTGGATGATCGTGCGACCGGCAAAATCGGTAAGCTGCTCGATATCGACCGAAAAGTTGGACAGCGATGCCCCGCCGACAAACGCCGCCATCGCCTCGCCATCCGGAAGAATCTGACACTCGAAGTAGTCAGCGAGTCCGACGGAGTCGTTCTGGTACGCGATCCACGAGCGCCACGTTGTCTGCCCTTCCGCCAGAACTGGATAGGACGTTTCGTTCGAATCTCCAGCTAGATTCGCAAGCGCCGGAAGACAGCTATCGAGGTTAGTGGTACCGATTGGGAACGATCCGAGCGGAATGAGCAACGCCGTTCCGCCGTTGCTGAGCATGGTCACGGTCTCGTCCTGGCGCACAATCTCCCAAGGAGCTTGCCACTGCATCGTGTACCTACCGTTCGGATCGGTGTAGGTTGCGGTTCCGTCTTGAGCTGAGGCGTCGTTTGATCGCCAGCCGATGACCCCAAGGATCTGAATGACGACAAGCCCGATGACGAATGCGCGGCGAAACGATTTCATCGCGCCCTGGCGTCGCCGCCTCCTCCCTTGCGTTGCTCTAGCGTGCCCGCTTAGCCCACGATCGAGTGACGAGGCGAACATAAACCCGGGGGACCGGACGGCACCTGGCGCGATCGGTCCTGCAATTGCATCGAAACGTTGACCGTCCATGTTTCTGACTCCTTCGTGCGAATCGGTTCCCTCCCCACCAACATATTCCCAGGCTGCCCCCACGCCATCCTCAGAACTGAGGATTCCAGCGCACGAACGACGGCCGAGCACCTGCTCTCGAGCAGCGTCAGTCCGTTCACGTGATCATCCGATGACTTGCCAACTGCTCACCCGCGACGTACGAGAAGCAACATCACCTTTCGTCGTCTGATCCGATACATCCTTTCGGTCGGCGTGCAACAAGCGCAGTTACTGGCTAATATCGGAGCAACGATGAAGAGGGGAATGAGGCGGCTTTCTGCCGGCAAGTGGGCCGCGGCCGCACCTGGCGATTCTCCCTACGAGAAGAAACGCGGTGTCGTCTGACCAAACGGCAATTCCTCGGTTTTGAGGATGGCGAGCGTACCCCATCCTGCAATGCTGCCGCTGGACCGATCGCGAGGAAAGGGCGCCATGGAGACGATCGAGCCTTCGGGCTGAAGCACCTGCTCAAATTGCGGGCAGCCAGTTGGGATCCCGGACGGAAAGTGTCAACGTTGTCAAGAACCTCATGTCGCCGAACTGATGAGTGGCGAGGCCAAAGAAACTCCTGAGAGTCGACGCCTATCCGAACCCTGGTACGTGGGCATTGTAATCTGGGCGATTCTAGGCAGCGTATGTTCCGGAGTTGTCGCGATCGCGTCGAGTGACCCGAGCGTCGGTTTCCTCTCAATTTGGTATATCTCCCTCGTTTTTGGTTCCCCTTTTCTCGCGGGGTATTACATTCGAGGATGTGTTGTTGTTCCGCTAGTGGGTTGTTTTGGTCTTTATGCAGTAGCATCGGTATTTGTGTTCTTAGAAATACGAGACTTGCTCAATGAGCCAGATCTCGGGATAGGGGCGCTCCCCGTCGCGGCATTTGGCCTCGGTTGGCTCAGTGTCGGATCCTCCATCATTGGCGCGCTCGCTGGAAACGTCGTTCGTTGGATCGTTCGACGCAGGAGATCCGTGGTTGGGGATAACGGAGAGACCGCGGTGGCCGCCGGGTGGTAAGGGATGCATGCAATCACGGCGCAAACCCGGGAACAGAGATGGCGCTCACCCGGCCACTCTTCACCAACCCGGCTGGCACTCGCCACCAGCTTCAATTTGAAAAATTAGGCAAAGGCCGAGCAGGCCGGCCCCTGCACGCGGAACCTAGAAGCAAGGCGATCAGATCTCGATCAGTAATCGGCGGTTGGGATCGGCCGTCGCCGGACATACCGACTCACAACGCTCCCGGCTATGACCCCGATGACCGCACTGATCCCTACAACGGCACACAACATCAGTATCAAGACCTCTCCTACCCCGTCGAGCCAGGCTTGTGGTTCGTCGCGGAGCTCGGGCAAGAGGGACCCAAGCAGCAGCATGGTGAGTACCCCGTATGCGCCGAAGCACCCGAGGCGGGGAGCCCGGCCGCGGATGTAATAGCCGCCCAGGAACGGGATGCCGCCGACGATGCCATAAAACAGCGCCCAACCGCCGAATTCGCCGGCTCCGGAACCGGCCTCCGACCAAGCGAGCGTCGCGCCGGCCTCTACTGCCACCAAGACCACAGCGATTGCCAGGCCGGCGTACCAGGGTTCGCGCTCGCTCATCAGCTTCTCCTCTCCAGGCTATCAGCCCGGCTGAGACAAGCTTGCAGGGCAAATGTCGTCATGCCATCCCCAAAATGCGGGATTCCATGCCGCGCGATCGGGCGGCACTCGCCACGGCGGTTCGGTTCAACATAGAGGTTGTGGCGGTCGCACCGGCGTCGCGTGCGGGCATCTCCGTGCCATCCCTCTACCCGTGCACTTCGGTGTCGAGGACGAGGTAGGAGCACGCGGTCGAATCTCACCGGAGTTCCGGACACGAGCCGAAAGGTTCGAAGCGGACGATTGAGCAAGTTGTTCGTGTCAATACCGTATCTCTCTCGTAGAGAGCCCCAGCCCTTCGTGCGAGGGTGGCTTCGCCACTGCCCACGTATTAGATCTCATTGAATCAAGTTGTAAGAACCGCGGAACATTTTCTTGCGTAGATCACATCGTGAACTGAAACACGCGGAACTACTTAGCACTTCGACGGAACGGAAGAGTCGACCGCAAACTGCTCCCGGAGCGCTTCCACAACGGTGAGCACCGCGCGGGGAAGAATCCCTCTTAGGAGAAAGAGTACGCACGTGTCCGTGACGGTCGCTATTCTATGGTCGCTTCCGCTGGTAGTTTTCGCAGGATTGCACCTAATCGAGTACTTGAGAGCTCAAGCCAATCCGGCAACCATCATGAAACCTCCGGACGTCGAACTTGGAGGGGAAGTCTTCTCCCCCTCCCCCATCGGGAGGCGACTTGACCCCGAACTCGATCCACTACTACAGAATATGGCACGGGTGTCCGGGGGGACGTTCAACGGTCCTAGTCGAACCACAGATGAGTTTGCACTCTCGTCGTTGCTAGTGCGGATCATGCTTTTTCCGGCACGACTGGTCTGGTGGGCTTGGTCGGCACGGACCTGGCGGCCTCTGGCGCTCCTGGCTGCTTTGATTCTCGTACTGACGTCGCCCGTCGCATGGTTTTCCGGAGTCGGCGCCTCTTCAGAGGCATATCAAAACGCGGTCGCCTTTGCGCGAGATGCGGGAATCGCGGCGGCGGTCCACGTTCCGCTCTTGATCGTGATCGGTGCCTGGCCCTGGTGGCGATGGCGCGGAATCATAGCCGGCTCTGTCGCGGCCGCGCTCCTCGTCGCGTGGTTGATTTACGTCCTGCCCGCGTCTGCTTGACATCAGCAAGATCTGAGCCGAGTCGCTCGCCCACCATTCTCGGTCTGATCACAGAGCTGTGGCTCCGGACATGACACGGAATCGCGACTACGGAAAGATTCTCAATCGCATTTCAAATCGGCTGGCAGGAGCACCGAGCCAGAGGGTTTCATTCGTCCTGCCACAATCAGGCGGCACGCGAGGGCACGGTTAGTCGGAGACCAGTTACTGCCTGCATTTCGCGGCACGAACCTGATGCCGTAGCGCTCGTCGTCGATTCCTTTGGTCTGGACGTCGATCCAACCCCAGCAGATCGCGATCCCGAGCAGATCGTCGAATGAGACGATCTGTTTCTTGGTTGATTTCTTGAAGATAGCGGCCCAAAGCTCACGCTCGCTCGCGTGATGAGCCGCCATCCATTCCTCGAATTGAGCGGCCGCCGAAATGTCGATGGCCTGCTCGATCCCCATTGCTACGGCGACATCCGCACGACGCCGGCTTTGACGATCGCGCGGAAGGTGTGGATGAGCTCGATCCCATCAGACGGCGTGAAAGTCACGAAGCGCTCGTCGCGATCGCCGCCCAACCCGCGGCTTTGGCCGTTCTTGACTCTCGGCGTGAGTGCTCTGGTGTGGCGCTCGGAGTGAGGATGTCCATCGTTCATCCTTCTGGGTCCCATTGGAACGGGATCTCCGTTCCTCGACGCGAGGATGGATGACGGGACGTTCCTTACCATCCCCAAAGTCGAGGATTCACCCTTTTCTCTCAGTCGCGCGTGGGATCACGAGCGGATGGAGAAACGAAGGCGACAGCGAAGCCATCTGATGCCACGGATCAGCCGTCTCGGGCTAGCAGTTTGGTTCGCTAGTGTTGTGTCCCGTGTGAATATTGACATTGTGTGCTGTCTGTGCTGGAATTTCGGCATGACAAGACGCAGCAGGTCGCTCACGGTCTCGACGAACGATACGATCGCGTTGGAGCGGCTGGTCCGCTCCGGCAAGACCGAGCAACGGGTCGCCTTGCGGGCG
>CAYJPA010000051.1:0-43338 GCA_964371945.1 uncultured Sphaerobacteraceae bacterium
TTCGAGGACTCGCATCCTCCAACCATCAGGTGTCCATCAAAACGGGTCAAGTCCAGACAGTCTCGTGATTTGTCTGGGCGAGATGGGACCAGAGTCGGCCAAGCGTCATCCCGGGCAGCGGCTGGTCGAGGTGGCGTCCGCGGATGGGCGGCGCGCTCGGGCGAAGCAGGAGATCGACTCTGGGCGCCGGGGCGCGGGGTATGTCTTCGGCGCGTTCCCGCCCGCGAGCGGAGCCGCCTTCACCTTGCTCTATCCCCGCCGCACCATCGCCCACTGGGTCGATTTCCTCGATCACGTCGAGGCGTGGCTTGATCCGCACGCCGAGCGGGTGTACGCCATGCTCGACAATCTCTCCACCCATCGCGCGCTCGATGTCCTGCGCTGGGCGCTGGTCCATCCGCGCTGGGAGCTCGTCTTCCAACCCGTCGCCGCCTAGCTCAATCTGATTGAGCCGTGATGGAAGATCCTGCGCTCCTTGGCCCTGAAGGGTCGTCGATTCGAGACCTGGGAGGAGGTGTGCCAGGCGGTGGCCGCTGCCACCGTCTACTGGAACAAGCATTGTCATCCCTTCGTCTGGGGCAAGCGGAAGCGGCGTCGCCCCGCTCGACCCGTCGGCGACGCCCGCCTGCCGTTAGCCGCCTAGACTTGCCGGATGGACCACTTAGCCACGGCATATGCGACCAGCGATGGCACACAACCTGTGACGGCGGACCTGCGTGTCCGCTTTTCCATCCACATACCATGGCAATCGATGGACGATCTGCAAAGTCGCTAAAGGATGTTACGTAAATTTCACAAATAAAAAGGCGGACACACGGGTCCGCCGCTACAAGCCAACTTGCACCGCTCGTCGACCGATCAGTCAACGGCCTTCACCAGTACCTCTGACGTCGCCGACGGCTTCCGCGGATGCGGGTTCGTCGCCACGTGCACAAACCCCAGCTTCTTGAAGAACGCGATATTGCCCGGAAGCGCGGTCCTAACCTCGACCTGCACCGCCGGCAAACCAAGCGCAATCGCCCGCTCCTCCGCAAACGCCATCAACCCGGCCGCGACCCCATTCCGGCGATAAGCAGGCAATACCGCCAGCCGGACAACGTAGAGATGATCCGCCTTCGCTTCGAGCCGGCCGGACCCGACGGCCGTTTCGCCGATCCATGCCACCTCCGCTTCATGCTCAGCGAGCGCTCGTTCGGCATCCGCAACACGCTCCGCCAGTACCCCGGTCGGCGGATCGAGCACATCTTTGTATTCACTGAAGGCGTCGAGCGTCAACTGGTAAACCAGCGCCGCGGCTTCGGGACCTACCAACTCGACTCGTAATCGCCCCGTCACGATCGCACAACCCCATCGGCCAGAGACCGGCCCGTCCGTCGCACCACCTCGATCAGGGCGTCCAGATCCTCTTCGATCGTCGCGTAGTGAAAAACGTTCGCCCGTAGCACGAACCGGCCGCCAAGCGACGCCTGGGTGACGAAGACCTCGCCGCCCGACTGAACCTCTTCCATGATCGCCTTGTTGAGGGCATTAAGGCGGGCATCGTCGCCGCGTAGCTCCTCCGGCGCATACCGAAAGCAAACGATCGAAAGCTCGACCGGCGCCATCCGCTCAAAATCGGTAGCCGCATTGACCAACCCTGCCAGCTTCTTGGCCAGCCGGTTCTGCCGCTGGACAAGATCAGCAACGCCATCGCGGCCCAGGTGCAGCAGCGTCATCCAGAGCTTCAGCGCCCGAAACCCGCGACTCTGCTGAAACCCGTACTCGGAATACCAGGGCAGCCCGCCGATACCCTTCCCCTCTTCCGTTCGCACGTACGGCGGAACGAGACTGAAGGTATTGCGCAGCAATTTGCCGTCGCGGACCATCGCGCACCCGCACTCCACCGGCACCGAGAGCCACTTGTGCGGATCGAGCGACAGCGAATCCGCACGCTCCATCCCCGCGAAACGAGGTGCAATCTCGGGATCGAGCACCGCGATCGCCCCAATCGCCCCATCGATGTGCAGCCACAAATCCTCTTCGGCGCAGAGATCGACCAGATCGTTCATCGGATCGATCGCACCCGTGCTCACCGTGCCGGCACTGGCCGCGACGCAAAACGGTCTCAGACCCGCCGCACGATCCTCGGCGATCGCCTCCCGCAACGCGCTCATATCCATCCGGAACTCGGAATCCACCGGAAGGGTTCGCACATACTTGCCGCCCAGCCCAAGCAATTCGGCGGCCTTTTTCATCGTGGTGTGACCTTCAGAGGAGAGATAAAGCACCAGCGGCGGTCGACTCTCCTGCAGGCCATCCCCTCGGCTATCCCAGCCATCCTGCCGCGCCGCCCAGTGTCGCGCGGCGGTCAATCCCGTCAGCGATGCCATCGACCCGCCGCTGACGAGCAGTCCCATGCTGCCCTCGGTCGGGAACCCGACGAGCTCCATCAGCCAGCGCACCGCGGCGCGCTCGACGTAGATCGCGGCATGGTCGCCGCCGGCGCAACTTGGATTCATCGCCGCCGCGACGAAATCCGCGAAAACCCCAATCGGCGACGGCGGCGAATTGGCCCATCCGAAAAAGCGAGGATGACCGTTGCCCATCGGATGCGGCAGCACCGCCTGCTCGAACCACTCTAGAATCGTCACCGGCGCGATCCCGATTGTAGGAAGCGGCTGCTCAAGCAGTTCGATCCGCTCCTCCGGCGACATCGGCGTAAAGACTGGCCGCTCGCGGATGCCGGCGAGATGCTCCGCGGCAAGATCGACGGCCCGGTAGCCAAGCGATCGGAAGGCCTCGATCTCGAGCGCCAATGAGGTCATGATGCCGCGTCCTTCGCTTCCCGGGAGCGCGCCAAATTGTGCGAACCCGCGCTGTTGATCCCCGCTTCGAGCGCCAGGTAATAGACGCACTCCTCGTCGCCGGGATTCGAAAATCCATGCACGCAATCGCCGGCGTAGTAAATGCTGTCTCCCTGGTTCAGCACATACTCGGTCTCATCGAGCGTGAGCTGAAGCGTTCCGCGCTCGACCGCGACATACTCGCGCGAGCCGGGCGCATGCGGCGGAAAGGTGCCGGCGTCGATCCCGGGCGGAATCGTCGTCCGCATGAACTCGAATTCGACCCCGGGCAGCACCGGCGCCAGATTGCGCCGCGCCCACCCCGACGGATCGCGCGCCACGACCTGATCTTCGCGGGTAAGCAGGATCACCCGGTCAGATCGCTCCTCGCCGAGCAACCGCGACATGCTGGTGCCCAACCCAGACGCGATCTTGTGGAGCACGAGCACCGTCGGCGCTTTTTCAGCCGCCTCGACTGCGGACAGCATGCTCCGGCTGATATCGGCCTTGTTGGACAACGCCTCGAGTGACAACCCAAGCGCCAACCGCTCGGCCCGAACCCGCGCCCCCAACGCCCCCAAATCAAACCCATCTCGCACAGTCACCATAGTGCCCAATTATCGCACTATAGTGGATCCATCGCAAGAAATCGTAGAGTGCGGCCCCATGTTGGGCCCTGTTCACGAACCCGACATTCCACAATGGAACGGCGCGATCCGTCGTTGGGGCACACCGCGGTGTGCCCGGTTCGTGGTCGCGGTCGCCAGTCATGCAAACGTTGATCGATTCAGACAGGAATGGTTGCCTCGTTGATACAACGTGGCGGAAACCCGGAAACGGCAGGCCGAGCAGCTACTATTGTCTGGTCGTTAGCGACGAGACAATTGATGCGATCTGTAATTGATCAGCCCAATCAAATTACGAACTCTAGGACCTAATAACTTCTTGACGTCCCTGGATTCGCAGATGAATGAAATTGACCGCTTGGACATGACCACCGCGAAAGATAACGTATGTCCCGTCTTGATCTGGTGGATAGCCCGGAATGATCAATTGGAATCGCCCGGCCCGAAATAAACCTGGCATTTCTAAACTGACTGCAGTAATCGAAGAATAAGGTATAACAGTTTCATTCTGACTCAGTAGTCCCTTGGAGATTATCAGGCTGTCCGCATATAGCGATATCTCGCCATCATCAAATCTGCCTTGATACGTCGGTCCACCAAGCGATTTCCATTGTTCTCCTTGGGGGCTCTGCATAAATTCACCCCAAGCATCATCTACTGCCGATTCACTGAGGTGAGGCAACTCTTCGTGTTGGGGAGGGATGATGATGAACTTATATAGAGCCTTGATTTTCGTGTCTGACGGTACCCACTCATTACGATTCAACTTAAAATTCCTTTACTTGAATCGCGGCTGGGTCAATTGACAGCGCTTCTTTAGCTTATAAGTCCTACCCTCTTAGGTCAAGTAGTATGTACTTGAATCGGTAAACCTATGCTCCTCTAATCCCATAGACCACTCTCAACGATTCCTGCTCTCGACGGCCAAAACATCCTATTCGAGCGGGTGCGAAATACAGTCAAATAGATCCTCAATTGTACGGAGTGCAAGGGATATGCCTCTGCTCCTGCGCACTTTGTGCTTTCAGAGACTCTAGTTCTTTCTCAATCCGCTCGACACCCACCATCGTGGCTCGATAGTGCGAGAGAGTGATTTCAGTTCTCATCGATAGGTCTGCTCTCATCTGATTTGCAAGCAAGTCGAGTCTGTCAATCGTCTTGTGGTGAGGGCCTTAATTATGGTTCCAAGGTTTGATCACTCTCCGCGTAATGGGGTTGTTATTCTATAATGCGGAGATTAGTCAAGACGCGCTTGCAGAGTAAGAAGCTTATTAAGAAAGCTCGCGAAGCGTCACTGTCACGCTGACACATGATAACTGTTCAATCTTCCAGCCGGCCATACATCATTCGTACAGAATGTGATTGGCGGTCGGACTCCAATGGATTGCCTCTCAACCAGGCTTCGCGCTCCTTAGCAAATCGTGGCAGGCGATTACCGATGACTCGCTCGATTTCATCGAACTGCATTCAGTAAGTCGATCCCGTCTTGCTGAGGAGGAAATCGGCCGGAAGGGCGTATTCGTTGGTCATAAAGCCGCCTAGATCGAGGAGGTGGAATTGCTGTCCTAGCAATAACGCACGCCTTTTGCCGTATTTCCCGCTCAGGCAAAGCCATCGCATGTGACCAAAAAGCTAGCGCCGTGTCCCTGTAAGCTTTCAGTTGCCTGACAGTTGAATCTAACCGCTAGCACTCGATTAGTCTGTCGCGGGAGATCAAGAAGGTCCATTTCATGTGGCTGTTTTCTCCTACAACACCCCGTACTTTGCAAACACATTCTTCAACGTCGCGCCCTGCATCAGCTCGCCCCGTGTCAGCGACTCCTTGCCCACCCGCTCCTTCGCCAACTGCACAACCTCGGCCTCGACTTCGCCCGGAATCACCACGATCCCATCAAAATCAGCGAACACCAGCTCGCCCGACTTCACCAGCACATCCCCGCACCGCACCGGTTCGTCGTACGAGATCACGCGACCACGGCCGACCGAGTCGAGCGCCTGGATACCCGCGTAATAGACCGGAAACCCGAGCTCGATAATCTTCACGCAGTCACGAACCTGGCTGTCGCAGATGCAACCGACCGCGCCATTCATCTTCGCTACGGTCGCCATCAATTCGCCGAAGGGCGCGTTGGTGCGGGCGTGATCGGTCGAATGCACGACCACATCGCCCGGTTTGAGCGAATCCATCACTTCGATCTCGAGACCATATGGATCGCGCTCGACGACATGATCGATCTCGACCCAGCGCACGGTTCGCGCCCGCCCGGCAAAACCGCAGGTGTAGATGTCGGGCAGCAACGGCCGCAGCCGGTAGTGCATGACTTGATTCCGATAGCCAAGCGAATCGAGAATATCGCTGACCGCCGCGACATAGATCTGCTTCTTCATGAACTCGAAAAGCTCGGCGTCGCCGTCCTTCATGGCCATGGTCTTCACTCCAACTTCAACGATCGACGGCTACATCACCCGGTAGTGCTCCACCATCTCCAGATCGATCTCGACCCCCGCGCCCGGTCGATCGGGCACCGGGATGTATCCGTCCTTCATTTCAATCCGGGGATAACAGAGATTGTTGAGCAACGACGCCGACGAGACATTGAATTCCAGATAGAGCGAATTCATCAGATAGGCATTGAGATGGAGCGATGCCGCCTTGAGCAAATCGGTCAGCCACGCATGCGGCGCGCACTCGATCTGACGGCGCAGCGCGAGATCGGCGATCTGCTTGCCAATTGTCAACCCGCCGCAGCGCGACAGATCAGGCTGCAGCACATCGACTTTGCCCTCGGTCGCCAGCCGCTCGAATTCGTTGTAACCCGACGCCTGCTCGCCGGCGGCGATCCGAAGCGTCGTGCAACGCTCGGCCACCGCGCCGTAACCCGCGAAATTCTCGGGATGCATAAAATCCTCGAGCCAGAAAACATCGAGCTGCTCAAGCTCCAGCGCGACTTTGGTCCATTCACGCACCGATCTCGGCTTGTATGGTTGATCGAGCCGGGTGCCGTACCACCCGCCGTCGATCATCAAATCGACGCCCGGTCCCGCCTCTTCGCGCGCGGCTTTCACCAACGCGACATCGAGCTTGGCGTCATACCCGAACACACCCCAACCGAATTTGATCGCCCGGAAACCGGCGTCAAGATAACCGTGAACCGACTCTCTCATTTCGTCGGGCGTCGGCCGGAAGAGGGTCGAGGCGTACCCCTTGACCGAATCGCGGTACTTCGCCCCGAGCAGCGAATGGAGCGGCAAGCCCAGCGCCTTCCCGGCGATATCCCACAGCGCGAGATCGGCGCCTGAGATCATCTGCATCCCGGCGCCCGCCCGCCCGTAATAGGCGAGAAAGCGATACATCTTTTGCCAAAGACGCTCGCGCTCAAACGGGTTCTCGCCGACCAGCGCGGATTTCAACCCCTCGAATCCGACCGCTCCGCCGGACGGCACATCGACGATCGCCCGCCCCACATGCGGCTGGGTTTCGATATCGGACCATCCTGTGATCCCGGCATCGGTTTCGATCTTGATCAGCGAAATGAACCGCACGCCGTGCGCTTCGCCGGCCTCATCGGGGTTCGGATAATCCTTGCCGGTGTCGAGCACCATCGCCTCGACATTCGTAATGATCAACGCGTTCGCCTCCAATAATTCGGCCGGCCGTTTCCACACCGTCGTCATGCTGAGGTCCGAAGCATCTCGCCGGTGGGCCGTTGCAACAACCCTCTCAGATGGGTCGCCGTCCTGTCGTTGTGCCTCCCGGAATACGGTTCCCCAAACCAACACCGCAACCTTGAACGAAGGGTCAACACGGCGGTTGACCCCTACGTGACAACTGGTGTCATTGAGGGCGCGGCGGATGCCGTGTAGGGGCCGACCGCCGTGTCTGCCCTGCTCAACGCCGGTGTCGCTCACCTCGGGCAGCCGGCGATCCCTTCGATTGCTCGTGCGCCGGCGGCCCGTGCCCGGCACCGGATTTCAATCCCGTGCTCTCGGCCGTGCCGAATCAGAACGCAAACGCCACCTTCACAGCCCTATCATGACCCCGCGCCGCCATATCGAGCGCCGCCTCATATTCATCCAATCCAAACCGATGCGTGATCAGCTCATCGGCCCGAGACGTCGGATCGCTCAACAGCGCGATCGCCTCATCGAACAAATCCTCGTCGTTGACCGCACCCAAGATCTCAAGCTCCTTCATCAGAAGACGCGAAAGATCGAGCGCGACCGCTTCATGAATCGGCGCGAACATCACCAGTCGCCCGCGAGCCCGCAGAAGCTCGAGACCTTGTACCACGGCGGATGGTTGAGGAACGGCCACGATCACCGCATCGAAACCATCGCCGCCTGACCGTTCGATCAATTCAGCATTCGACACCAACCGTGTCCCGTTGTTGATCGTCGCCGCGCCACCCGCGAACCCGAGCCGGAAATCGTGCCTGCCCACGATCGTCACCCGGATAGCCGGATCGCGCGCCGCGATCCTGGCCATCAACAGCCCAAACGGACCATCGCCCAGAATCAACAGCGACTCCCCAGCAACCATTCTGGCACGATGCACGGCTTCGAGCGAAACGCAGACCGGCTCCGCCAATGCCGCCGACGCGAATCCAACCTCGCCGGGAATTGGTCGCGCTCGATCCGCGCGAACCGTGAAGAATTCCGCGAAGGTGCCGGGCAGATCGATCCCGAAATGGCTCATCGCAGAGCACAGGTGGGCTAACCCGCGCGTGCACTCCCCGCAGGCTCCGCAGGAATGCACCGGGTGGGCGGCGATGCGATCGCCGGCGGCGAAATCGCGAACCTTGGACCCAACCGCTTCCACGGTTCCCGCGGCCTCGTGACCGATGATCACCGGCAGCGCGATCTGAAACGGGTTCGACTGGATATCGGCCAGATCCGACGTGCAGATCGTGGCCGCGCCAGTGCGAATCAACAATTGACCGGGTCGCGGTTCCGGCACTGGAGCGCCGCGCAGCTCAAGCTCACCCGGCGCGATGAGATGGAGCGCATTCATCGCGGCCGGACCCTCACACTCGCCTCATTGCCTATGGCAGCACATTGAACGGTTTGATCGCTCCTCGCGCGGGCATCGGCACGAAAGCCTCGGCATACTCACAGCCGACTTGCTCACCGCGAAACGCGGCAAGCCTCGAGGTCAATTCGCCGGGTCCGGAGCCGATCCCCTGCCGAAGCGCCACCTCCTGCGATTGATGCGATGACAGCAACCGGACCTTTTCCGCGTGATAAGCCGAAATGTCGACATAGTGCGTCGGCGTAAAAACAAATGGACCATGCGGTTCGACCATGAAGATTGCCGGATGCGACGCCAGCGGCGCCGAATCCGTCGGCACAACCGGCAGGCATGACAGCATCGCGCAGTGCCGCACCAGCGAACTGACCGTCGTGTGATCCAGGTTGTAGTCCTCGGGTGCGTGCGTGAAGATCAGGTCCGCCCGCGATGAGCGGATCGCCTCGATCAACTTCAGCCGCACCTCGGCGGTATCGAACAGGAACTCATCCAGCTCGCCGATAGCGATCACCTCGGCCTGGAGCTCGAAAGCAAGCGCGCGCATTTCGGACTCCCGGATCGAAGCTGCTTCCGCACGGGGAATCGTTGGGTTCTGCACGAATCCGTTGCACCCATCGGTCACGGTCACAAAGGTCATCCTGTCGCCACGGTCCCGGCACTTGAGCATTGTTCCGAGACAGCGCATCTCGTCGTCCGCGTGAGCGAGGATCGAGACAACATTCATCGCGACTATCTACCCCGTTTTCTCCCCCATCCCATTGTCGCGGAATCGCGCCGCATGAGATAAGGTGGTTGAACGGACCGTTCATGATCTGGTGAGACGTGGTTGATTCATACCCGTGCGGTCACTGATCAATCGGCTCCGACGACGGACCTCCAGACGGTCGCCAGCTGTTCAAATGATGCGAAACGGTAGCGAACGGAGCTTACCAGGTTCCCATGTCGAACACAACGGTCGATTCAATCCGTAATCTGAACAGTGATGTTGTCGAAAAAGTCGACTCCGTGGTCGAGCAGGCGCGTCTCGCGTCAGCCGACAAATTGCTGGCAGTGGTCGAGCTTCTGATGCGCTCCAGGGACCCGCTGAGCGCGCGCGCGATCGCGGAATCGGTCGGAATCAACCGTTCGACCACGCACCGCGCGCTCAATACGCTGATCTATCGTGGTTGGGTCGAGCGTCGACTCGACGCCGCCAACTACCGCCTGAGTGTGAAATTCCTAGCGCTCTTGCACGTCGCGTCCCAAACCCGCTCGTTTCTGGAGGAGATCCGTCCGACCCTCGAACAGCTCTCGCTCACCTCCCGTGAAACCGTTCACGTTGGCGTGCTCGACGAGACCGATGTGCTACACGTCGACAAAATCGACAGCCCGGAACGCTTCGGAGTGTCGTCGAAGGTCGGCACCCGCGGTCCTGCCCATACCGCTAGTCTCGGAAAAGCGTTGCTCGCGGCCTCCTCGGATGAAGCGGTCGAGGAGTACATCGCCCAGGCGGTGGTTCTGGCCGCGGACGACCGCTTGCGAGACCCGGAAAAGCTCAGAAACGACATTCAGCTGACCCGCGAGCGCGGGTACAGCATCGACAACGAGGAGGACGCGATCGGCGTTCGCTGCCTCGGGGTTGCGGTTCGCGGCGCCGGCGGCGTGCCGCTCTTCGCCGTCAGTCTCACCGGTCCCGCCCCACGCTTCACCATGGAGCGAGTCGACGCCTGCGTCCCGGGCATGCTTCAGCTATCGCGGAATCTCTCCGCCGCGCTCGGATGGATTGTCACCACTAATCCCAGAGTGTAGCGTCTAGGTCCCAGGCGATGGGTTTCAACCCTGTCCAGCCAGGACGATCGCATCTAAATCTGCTCAAAACTAGCAAAAGTGACAACCGTGGGCGATCGTTTCACGCGGACGCGTTGATACTCTGCGAAAGCGACGTGCAAATGCCCGACATTTAGCGTTTAGCTCGCTATTCAGTCAATCTCGGATCATGGATTCTGTTCGTTTCGTTGGAAAATCGGCCTGAGAAGACTAATTCGACAACCCAAATCAATCATCGACTTTCCATAACTAGATGCGATAGCCTTGCAGGCCGACCATATCATTCGACCGTCTAGGCACCGCTACCATCAATTCGAGCAATTGAAAGGTCTCCTCCTGAGTCTACATCTGGCTTACCTAATTCGCTTACGCAACGACCACCGATAGCAAGACGGAACTCTTGGTTACTGTATCCGCTGCTCAGCTGCAATTGGTTTTGGTGTATTGTGTCTTTGCTCAAACGCATCGATGTTTTGTCTCTGTTTGGCAAAGGAGTCTGGAGCAGTGGTTAAGCTACTCAAGGCCGGTACAATCGCTGATCCTGTACATCGCAGCATCATCTTCACAATGATCGAGCGTGAACTCGTTGACCACTACGCCACTCAGCGCCTTCGTAATGTGTCACAAACCGGGCTGGGTCACCTGGTATATCCCGAGCTCCGGAGTTCACGTTTCACGCACTGTCTAGGCGCCATGCATCTGTCATCGCTTTTCTTGGCCTCCTGCCTTCGCAATTCGGAACCTGAGGCGGTTGCTATGCTGCTGGAAGGCATCATGCATGCAGTAGATCAGCATTTCACACGGCATAGTCAGTTTGCCACGCCCGCTACGCTGAGCGAAATCGATGACCGACTATTGGGACTGCAAGCGCATGTGTGGTGTCCTGTTGACATTCATGCCAGCCACGACAGGAGTGGCGACTCACTCGACGAGGACGATCCCGCTTTGCAACCTAGGCGCGTTCGACGGGCTGTTGCGATAGTTGAACAAGCACTAAGATTGACATCGCTCTTCCACGATTTGGGACATCTGCCGTTTTCACATGATTTCGAGTTTGCACTTGACGAACTGCTGAGATCTGAACTTCAGGATCCAGTTGCCGCGCGCATCAAAGATCTCTTCGCAAGCCTCCAAAGCATCGAGGCCGACCGTTTCCACGAGGTCATTGGTCCCGAACTCGCCCACCTTATTCTGCGAGATGTACTTGCTCGCCATGACGGCAGCCCTGAAGGCGACTTCTTCATGGCCATGTTCGATTTGGCACTCGATATTTGGTCGGCTGATGATCCTTACGTCTTGGCCAGGGATCCCGACACCGAAAAGACGAAGCGAGCCGCTGTATTGTCGTTCCTCAAAAGCATTGTCAGTGGCCAACTCGATGTCGACCGATGCGACTACATCCTCAGAGACGGTCGCAACTATGGATTCGACTTTGCCTCATTCAACCTTTCCCACCTTCTTGGGGAGTTGATCGCCGTTGAAAAAGATAGTACACTTGTTCTGTCCGTACGCTCGAAGGGCATCAGCTCGCTCGATACGTTCGTGCAATCTCGGTATCGTTCGTATCAGTTTGGAGTCCTGCACCACAAGACTTCTCAAGTGGCAGCCGCGCTTCAGTACGCGATCCGGGACACCATTTCAGAATCTGAACTGCGAGGCCGCAAGCGGGGCGAGGAGGTGACGCAGTTTGTGGACGACTTAAAATGGCTCATACAGTACGGGGCAAGGCGAGATAGGCATAAAGGCGCATTGACGACTGGGCCTAACAGCGAGCAGGATCGATTAAGGCGCTTTGCCACTTACGACGACTATTGGTTCATCGAGTTGATGCGGGCCAACTGCAGGCCGGAGTCGAGTGATCCTTGGATGAATCTCGTGTTGTATCGCAGCCCTGGGCCCAGAAGCCTCTGGAAAAGAATCGACGACTTCGAGTTCGTTCTCAGATCTGCCCACGCGGGAGTGGGTCGTTCGGACGACTGCGATCTTGAGTTCTCAAGTACGATACCCGTAACGGTCCGTGAATGGAACAAACGGCTGCCTGACCTGAAGTCGCGGCTTCCGGAATCCGAGAATCTGGATAGTCCGGCGACTCTTTGGCAAAATGCCGTTAAATCCCTTCGCGACGGCCACAACGTCTTGGTCTTGAATAAGGGAGTCAAAGCTTTCAAGCTCGATGCCCGGAATGAGTGCATCGGTTTTGACGTACTCGCATCGTCAGGCGAAGTATTGCCGCTGACTTCGATATCGCCGTTGGCGCGGTCTTTGCGTGATGCTTGGAAGGAGGATCTCCAGGTTCAGGCATTTGTCCGTGACTCACCGCCCTCAGACGAAGAGAATCTTCGGATCGCCGCGTTTGTGGTGCACGTCCTGTGGGCCGCCATGTCAACAGAGGGAGAGACATCGTGACAGCAGAAGCCTTCTTTCGGTTACTTCAGGGCGCCTATTCTAGTTTTGCTGAATTGCGAGCACGCGCTAACAAACTCGCCTTGGAACACTATGAGGCGTTCCCGCTTCGGTTCGACATGCAGGAGTTCCTAGATTGGGCATACTACGTTAAGCAATGGATTATTCGCACAGACACGGAACTGACGGTACTAGTGCAGTAGGTTCGCCTACCGAGAATTCTCTCCCGAATTAGCTTGGAAACTGGGCGCTCGCTACCGGTAATCGGGCCAGACGTCGTTGATAACGGCTGGCAGTATCTAGGCCATCCTTAGTTGTGCAACAATCTTCATAGGAGTCAGGCAATCTAGTATTGCGACCCTGACAAGTTCGTTCAGAATTCTTCCGAGTTTCGTCCAGTCCATGGCGGAGATCGAATGGCCTTACCCGCAAAGACCTCGATGACGACGATTGCATCTGTTTGGTATTTTACGAAGAGACAATGCAGCGCTTCGGCACCATGCACCGCATCGAATAGAGCCCGACCTGCGATTGCCCCGGACGCGCGTGACCGGCCGTCCCGATCACCGCGTACGCTTCCTGATTGCTCATCCCGGTTCGCTCCACCACCCACAGAATCAAATCGCGCAGCGCATAAGAGAGCGCATCTTCGAGCGGCCGGCCGACCGCCACCGTCACCAGCGAATCCGGCGTTTCAATCCGCGGCCACCCCATCACCGGACTCCGGCCTTTGATCACCTCGCAGCTCAGGGTGATATCGCTCCGGATCTCGACACTGGCCAGCTCGCCGTCGCTCTGGATCGCGTGGCAATCGCCGAGCGAGAGCAATGCCCCTTCGACCGCGACCGGCAGAAAAATCGTGTTGCCGGCGCACACCTCCTCGGCATCGATGTTTCCACCATGCCGTCCCATCCCGCCCGAAAGAATCGCCTCCATCGCCGGCGCGGTCCCGATCGTGCCGATCATCGGCCGCACCGGCACCTTCACCTCCCTCGGAAGATGGACAAACCCCTCGCGGATTTCGACCAGCAGCGTGTCCGGCTCATCGAACAAATCCTCGAGGTGGAACAGAAACGGCCAGATCGGAATCCAGCCCAGGGTGTCGCAGGTCTGGGAATGAATCGTGACCGCGAGCGTATCTCCCGGCTCGGCATCCTCGACATAGATCGGACCTGTTACTGGATTGCCGTACCATCCTCGCTTCTTCATCTCGATCAGGTACTCGGGGGTGGTCGTTTCCGGTGTGCGATTCCGTCCGCCACGGGCATCCTCGGTCTCGGCCAAAAACACCTCGCCCGCTTGCACACGCGCGACCGGCGGAATCCGGCGGTCGAACACAACCTGGAGTTGATCGCGAGTGATCCGCTGCATGTGCTCTCAACCTTTGCTAGCATCCGGCGACGAACCGGCACGACGAACGCGGGAGATTTACGTGAAGATCGCACAGATCGAGGTCATTCCGATCCGGGCTCCCCGCAAAGAGATCGTCCGCGCGGGAACGGGCGCTAATCCGATCACCCACTCTGAGTTCGGCATTATCCGGATTTTGACCAGTGACGGCATCGAGGGCATCGGCGAGATTTCGATCACCTCGCCCCGGATCGGTTTCTCCCTCTGCCACGCCGCCAAAACGCTGGTCGCGCCGTCGCTGCTCGGCTCCAATCCGATGGCGCTGCCGGTCGTCTTGGGCATCATCGACCGCACCCTGAACGGCGAGCTGAGCGCTCCCTACATCCGTGCCGCCTTCGAAATGGCGCTGCTTGATATCCAGGGCAAGGCGCTGAACGCGCCCGTGTACCAGCTTCTCGGCGGCATGGCGCGCTCGAACGTGCCCCTCGCCTGGGCGATCTACCAAAAATCCCCGGCGGAAATGGCCGTCGACGCCCAAAACGCGATCGCGTCCGGCTTCAAAGCAATCAAGCTCAAGGTCGGACGCGCACTCGAGGACGATCTCGCTGCAATGCGGGCCGTTTCAGACGCGGTTGGCGACTCCGTCCCGATCCGGCTCGACGCCAATATGGCCTACCGCACGATCCCCGAAGCGGTCGCCGCGATCGATGCCTTCGCCGCCGTCGCCTCCATCGCCTGGGTCGAGCAGCCGCTCAGCAAGGCCAATCTGGATGGACTGCGCCTGCTCCGCCAACGCTGTTCGGCGCCGATCATGGCCGACGAGAGCCTGCAATGCCTACGCGACGCCTATGACGTCGCGCGAGCCGAGGCCGCGGACGTCTTCAACGTCTACATCTCGGAAGCGGGCGGCATCCTGGCCGCGAAACAGATCTTCGACTTCGCGGCCACGCTCGATATCCCCTGCATCATCGGCAGCCAGGCCGAGCTCGGCATCGGCACCGCCGCCGCCGCGCACCTCGGCGTCGCGGTGACCGATCTTCCTTATGCCTGCGAAACATTCGGCACCCTTCGCTACGAACGCGACATCGTTACCCCGACGCCACCGATCGAGCACGGCGCGCTCTTCCCACCCACCGGCCCAGGACTCGGCGTCACACTCGATTGGGACGCTGTCAACACCTGGCGGGCTGAGATCTGAAACAACTTCCCACGGTTTCTTTGTGCACAAACCACTTGACAGTTTTCCCGAATCCCGGTAATCCTGTAAACAAGCAAGCGCGCACAATCGACAAGTTTTCGTGTCCACACCCGGTGGCGGTCGTTCGTGGTCCCATTTGGGGCCTTTTCGACACTCGTAGGCGACGACCCGCGTCGCCCAACTCAAGGAGGAGTGGTCTGATGACCAGTTCGAACAAGAAGTCTCCAGGCACGGACTATCTTTCGATGCTCCCGGATTTCAACCTCAGCCGGCGCAAGATGCTGAAGATGGGCGCTGCCGCGGGTGGTCTCGGCTTGATGGGCGGCGTCCCACTCATCCGCTCCGCCTCCGCGCAAACCCCAATCGAAGGCGGCGATATCGAAGTCGGCGTCTTCTACGAAGAAGGCGCCTGGTTCGACCACTGCAAATCGATCGGCGATTCGCTCGAGGCCGACTACCCGGGCACCAAGGTCAAGTACACCTTCGCCAATACCGCCTCCGATCCGGATCGCGCGCTCCGATGGCAAAACGGAAATGCCCTTGATGTCGACACCGGACGCTGGAACAACCAGGCCGTCACAACCTGGGACTGGGTGAACAACGGCTTCGTCTACAACATGACCGATGCGGTAGGTCAGCCGCTCGCCAGCGGCACCCCGTGGAAAGACACGTTCAGCCCGTCGGTGAGTTCGTTCATCGTCGACAGCCGCGAAGGCACTACTACCCCCGGCGCCTACTGGGGCGTTCCATTTGAGCTCGTGCTGATGGTGATGCAGTACAACCAGTCGCACTTCGAAACGGCGGGCATCACCACCCCGCCGGCGACATGGGCCGAATTCTTGGCGGCCTGCGAGGCCCTCGCGGCCGCTGGAATCAAGCCGATCGCGGTCTCCGGGCCGACCGCCCCGTACTGCTGCCAGTGGTGGGACCGCCTGACCCAGCGGATCGTCGGCAAGCAGGCCGTACTCGATCTTGCATTCGGCGATGCCAAGGCCGCGGACAACCCGGGCTTCCTGCTCGCTGCGCAAGAGCTCGCCAAGTTCAAAGCTAATGACTGGTTCATGGATGGCTACGACGGCGCCGACTTCACCACCGCCCAGGCGCTCTTCTTCCAGGGCGGCGCCGCGATGATCCACATGGGCTCCTGGCTCACCACCGAGATGACCGACGTGATCGCCGATCTGCCCGAGGAATTCAGACTCGGCATGTTCGACTTCCCGGCCTATGACGGTGGAGCGGGCGACCAGAATTCGCTCTTCGGAACGGCGCAGACATTCTCGATCGCCGATCCGGTCAAAACCACCTCGCACACGGTTCCGGTTGCGCTGGCGGAGGAGTATCTGCGGCGCTGGACATCGGTCGAGCGCGCCAACGAGCGCTCCGAAGTGTTGAAGATGATTCCGGCCACGGCCGGCGCGAACGCTCCCACGATCACCGGTCTCGACGAGACCCTGGCCCGCGGCGCGAACTCCGAAATGATCGTCTACTACTACGGCATCCACTGGGACACCAATCTTTCGACCGCCTGGTGGAATCCGATTCAAGCGCTCTTCCTGGGACAGACGGACGCGGAAGGCTGCATCAAGATGCTTGATGAAGGCCTCGCCCAATACCGCGAGCTCAAAGCCTCCGGCGGATGATCGATCAGCGACTCCGTTCGTGAGTTCAGCACGGTGGTGGCGCGGCGCGCCACCGCCGTCATCCTGAGCGGAGGCCGCGGCCGAAGTCGAAGGATCTCCCCGGCAGGGCGTCGCTCGGAACCATCGCGTCTGCAATCGAACGGGAGATCCTTCGACAAGCTCAGGATGGCGACACGGAGAAGCGCCGGACAGCGGCGCTTCTCCTCGCGCCTTCGCCCTCACTCAAATGCTCGTCCCGAGGGATACCCATGTTTCAACGATCGCGGCGCAAGCTCATCATTCCGTTTATCGCGCCGCAATTCATTCTCTATGTCGGTTTCGTTTTTCTGCCATTAGCGGCAACGATCTTTTATGGACTCACTGATTGGCAGGGACACGGCAATCCCTGGCACTGGTATGGCGTTCAAAATTTCCGCATCCTCCTGAACGACAACAATTTTCACAAAGCCGCGAAAAATGCTGTCTATTTGATGATCGTCGGCGGGATCATCGTCTTTATTCCCGCGATGTTGATCGCCTGGATGCTGCAACAACCCATCCGTCTGCACCGCTTCTTCCAGTTCATCATCCTCTCGCCCCTCGTGATCGCTGCCAGCGTCGCCGGCCTCATGTGGAAATGGATGTACAACCCGGTCCAGGGTCTGATCAACCCCGCGCTCAAAGGGCTCGGACTCGACGAGCTGGCGAGACCGTGGCTCGGCGATCCCAAATTCGCGCTGACCGCGATCATCATTGCCGCCGTCTGGCATGGTCTCGGCACCTGGGTTCTGCTCATATCGGCCGGCATCGACCAAATCCCGGCCGATCTTCCCGACGCCGCCAAAACAGACGGCTCCAGCGACTGGCAGGTCTTCAAATACATTACCCTGCCCTTGCTCTGGGAAGTCCTTCGCATTTTGCTCGTGCTCTGGATCATCCAGGCACTCCAGGCCTTCACCTTCATCTTCGTGATGACCGGGCCATACGGCGTCGGCGGCCCGCTCAGCTCGACCGAGGTGATGGGCACCTACGTCTACAAGATGTCCTTCGTCGACTTCAAATGGGGGTACGCATCGGCGCTCGCCACCAGCATGCTGGTCGGAATTTTCATTCTCAGCTTGCTGGTCAATCGGCTGACCTTCCGTGAGCACATCGAGTACTAGGCGGAAACGGGAGGCAGGCAAAGATGGCTATGTTCGATTCTCAGATCGCGCCCGACCGCAAGATCTCACGCACGCGGGGCCGTCTCAAACCGGGCACGGTGAAGTACACCTCGATCTACATCTTCCTCGGCATCTACGCCGTCTTTTCGATCATCATCTTCCTCTGGGTCGCGTTGATGTCGTTCAAAACGAATACCGACGTCTTGCGCTACCCACCATGGCATCTTCCGTCCGAATGGCAATGGGAAAACTTCCGCAAAGCCTGGGATAGCGGTCTGGCCAACATGTTCAAGAACAGCATGTTCGTGGCCGGGCTTGGAACTATCTTCAGCGTCGCGATCTCCTGCTTCGCCGCCTATCCGATCGCGCGGATCAAGTTTCGGCTGTCCCACGCATTGCTGCTCTTCTTCCTGCTGGGCATCATGATCCCGTACATGCTGACCGCGATCCCGCTCTACATGAAGATTGAGGATATCCGGCAACAGCACGCGATCGACAGCCGGCTCATCCTGGTTGTGCTCTACACCGTCTCCGGGTTTTCGTTCAACACCTACGTCATGACCGGTTTCTACAAAACATTGCCCTACGAGATGGAAGAGGCGGCCGCGCTCGACGGCGCGTCGCCCTTCCGCACCTTCTGGCAGGTGATGTTGCCGCTGGTGCGGCCGGGAATCGCCTCGCTCGCGATCCTCAATTTCGTGAGCCTCTGGAACGAGTTCTTTTATGCCCTGATCTTCACGCACGACAAGGCGAACTACACGGTTACACTCGGCCTCGTCTTCCTCGACCAGCAGGCGGTCTATTCCGGAAAATGGGTCGGGCTCTTCGCCAGCATGACGATGACCATGATCCCGGTCCTGATCATCTTTGCCGTGCTCCAAAGGCAGATCGTTCGTGGGTTGACCGTCGGCGCCATCAAGGGTTAGCCAGCAGCAAAGGAAATTAGTTTTGGTTATCGATGTTCACACGCACGCCCCCCGCTACAAGACCCGTCCGGAGGTTGACCCCACCAAGCTCGGCGCGCTCTGGCGCCCCGATCAGGTGACCTCGAACGCCCATACCTGGGACGACTTCGTTGCCGCGATGACGATCGTCGATCGCGCGATTTGCTTCAACATTGCGACCGATCCCCGGATCGGCGAACCGGACGACGGCAATCTGCAATACCCGGCCGAGCACGCCAACAACGACACCGCGGAGTTCGTGCATGCACACCCGGAAAAGATGATCGGATTCCTGACGGTCCATCCCCATCACCCAAAGGCGATGGACGAGATCGAGCGCGGAACGCAAGATCTTGGACTGCGCGGCATCAAGCTCGGCCCCAATTATCAGAACTTCGATCCGCTCGGGCCGGAAGCGTTCCGCGTTTTCAAGCGCGCGGAAGAGCTCGGACTCCCGATCCTCTTTCACCAGGGCACCTCGCCGGTGCAATTCGCCGATCTCGACTTTGCCCATCCGCGCCACATCGATCGCGTTGCCACGACGTTCCCAAATCTCAAGATGGTGCTAGCGCACATGGGTCATCCATGGCAGATCGACTGCTTCGTCGTGATCCGCAAGCATCCCAATGTCTACGCCGACATTTCCGCCAACTTCTACCGGCCATGGTCTTGTTACAACGCGTTGCGCCACGCGGCCGAATGGGGCGTCCTTCACAAGCTGCTCTTCGGCTCCGACTACCCAATCGCCTCGCCGCAAGAAACGCTCGACAACCTCTGGAAAGTGAACGACATCCTGGAAGGCACCAGTCTCCCACGCGTCCCAATGGACCAGCTCGAGCTGATCCCGCAACGAGACAGCCTGACGCTGCTCGGATTGGCGTAGCGTTGTGACAACCTGCTCGATAACGTCGCACGTCTTGGCAGCTTGCCGGGTGGCGTCGGATGTCGTATCCGGGAAGGAGATCTCGATTCTGAAACTCGGCGGCCTTAGGCGAGGGTCAACACGGGGGCTGACCCCTGCAAGGAGATTTCGTCTCCGAGAGAGTCAATACCGGCATGCGTAGGTGTAGACCTCCGTGTCTGCCCTTTCGCGTCTCTTCACCGCGGTAAACCTGAAGATGGAGCTTCGGGCCCATCACCCATGGAGTTTGGAGGAAAACCATGCTAATCGGATTCGTGAGCGACGAACGCTACGTCGCGATCTCTGATGTCGCGGTTGACATCGAACGCGACGGCGAAAGCGTCGCCATCGTGCATTCCTCGCCACGCGGCGCCATCTACGCCGACATCAAACCTGGGCCATACCGCGTCACGCTTGCCAGGGACGGTTTCGGCAGCAAAAGTGTCAACATGACTGTCGACGCGGACAATCCTTACCAATTCCGGTTGCTCACGGACGGATTGCTCGGCTATATGTGGCCAAAATGGGTCAAGAGCGGCGAGCGATCCGAGTTCAAAGTGCACTCGGTCGAGGCGTACCAGCTCACCCTCTGGCGCTACGGACTGACGAAAGAATTCGTCAAGATGCTCGGCTGGTTCGACGAGCATGGCCCGCGCGCGGTGATGCAAATCACCCCGGATGGTGACTACACTCAAACCGGCATCGAATGGAACAAGAAGGGTTACGGCAGCCCTCATCACACGCAAACGGTCGCGGGACCGGAGCGATCCGGGCTTTACTACCTTCACGCCAAAACCGAATCCGGGAGCTTCTTTTCCTTTCCCTGGATCGTCGCTCCGGCGCAACCGGCCGCCAAGATCGCCGTTGTTATGTCGACCAACACCTGGAACGCCTATAACAACTTCGGCGGCCGCAGCAACTACGTCAACTCCACGCATCTCCCGCCGGCGCCGACCGTCAACGCCCGGCTCGACTTGACCCGGTACACCAGCATCGATTCGTTCCAAGAGTGGTCGTTCCAGGATGAGGAGTTCTCGCCGATCTCGTTCGAGCGGCCGGAGCCGTGCAATCTCGTGCCCGAGAACACGGAGGTCACCGATCCGATTCGCGGCCGCCAGGGCAACCACCTCGCCCCGGCGGAATGGCGAACGCTCGGATGGCTCGAGCGCGAGGGTTACGACTACGACGTCTACAGCGAGCAGCAATTGCACGACGGCGATCTCGACCTCGACGCCTATGCCATTCTCATCATCTCCGCCCACCCGGAATACTGGTCGCGCATCATGTACCTGCGGGTCAAGAACTGGGTCTACGAACGGGGCGGCAAGTTCATGTATTTGGGCGGAAACGGGCTCAACTGCGAGGTCGAATTCATCGACAACTCGACGATCCACTTCCGGAATCACCTCCTGACAAGCCCGGGAGAGCTCGGCATGTGGGATCCCAATGACCCGACCCGCTATCTCGAGAGCCGCTTCCATCGCACGGTCGAAAGCGAGGCCAATCTCACCGGCGTGGTGACGACCGAAAGCGGCATCATGACCGCCGCGCCCTACCGGGCGATCGACGCGAGTCACTGGATCTTCGAGGGCACCGGACTCAAGAACGGCGATCTCTTCGGCGAAAAAAGCTTGCACGAGCGGTGTCACGGCGGCGCGTCCGGTCACGAAACCGACAAGATGAGCGCCTCGACCCCGAAAAATGCCGTTCTGCTCGCCAAGGGCACCAACCCAGACGATGGCGGCGCGGAGATCGTCACCTTCGACACCCCAAGCGGCGGAGCCGTCTTTTCGGTAGGATCGATCACCTGGCCGGCGAGCATCCTGGTCGATGACTCCGTCTCCAGGATCACCAGCAATGTGATCGACCGCTTCCTGACCAAATAATCAAAGGAGCGATGCCGTGGGCATGCGTCCAAATGAGCTCAAAGCGAATCTTCGAGGGGTGATCGCCTTCACCCCGACGCCTTTCACGCCCGATGATCAGGTCGATTTCGACGGGCTCGCCCGCCAGGTCGACTTTCTCTGCCGGAACGGCGCGCACGTGATCGTGGTCTGCGGCGGTGTCGGCGAGTTCTTTTCGCTCGAGCTCGACGAGTACCGCGAGTGTATTAGGGTCGGGGTCGACGCCGCGGTCGGACGCAAACCGGTGCTGGCCGGTATCGGGCACAGCACCCGGATAGCATGCGGCCTGGCCGAGCACGCCGAGCGATGTGGCGCGGACGGATTGATGATCAATCCGCTCTACTTCATCGAGCCGTCAGAAGAAGGCATGCTGCGCCACTATCGCGAGCTCGGCAACGCGTCCGGTCTCGGCATGATGATGTTCAGCACCAAAAACGCCGTCTACTCGCCTGCCATGGTCGAGCGTTTGGCCGAGGTCGAGAACGTGATCGCGCTCAAAGACGAATGGGGCGATCTGAAACTCTTCATCGAAACCAAAGAACGGCTCGGCAACCGCCTGGCCTGGATCAACGGCATGGCCGAGGTCCTGGCGGCGCCCTATTTCGGCGCCGGCGCGGCCGCCTTCACCTCCGGCATCGTCAATTTCGCGCCGCAACTTACCCTTGCGGTCTGGGAAGCAGGATCGGCCGGCAACTGGTCCGAATTGCACCGGCTTGTCGCCGAAGAGATCCGGCCCTTGGCAAAACTACGCGAGCGCAAACGCGGTTACCATATTACCGTCGTGAAAGAAGCGATGAACATCCTCGGCCTCCCCGGCGGCAATGTCCGTTCTCCACTAACCCCACTCGCACCCGAGGATCGCACCGAACTACAAGACGTGCTCTCCCGCCTCGGCTTGTTGCAAGCCGTCGGAACGGCCGCATGATTCACACCTCTTTCGTAGGGGCGCATGGCATGCGCCCGCGGCCAACCACCGCGCTGTTCACCGATGAATACTGCGCCCGCCAACGCCGGGCGTGCGCCACACGCCCCTACGAACTGCGCGGCACATTGACGAATCCGAATTCGACGATCCCTCATTTCGTAGGGGCGCATGGCATGCGCCCGCGGTCGAATACTGCCGCGCTCCCCTACGTACATGACGGTGATCCGTGCCGGGCGTATGCCATACGCCCCTACGGATTGTATGCGGCGGCACTCCAATTCGATCCTTGCGGTAACGGTCGTCGGTTATGCGCCACACGCACCCATGACGATACGCGGTTCACCTGACCATGGCCGCCCCTTACGCACAACACGATCTCGCCGATCAACTCCGCCAACTTGGCATCTCCTTCGGCGATTCTCTCGTTGTGCACAGCTCTTTACGGAGCATCGGTAAAGTCGACGGTGGCGCGGAAGCGATTGTCCAATCTCTGCTGGATGTGGTCGGCGACCGCGGAACAATTCTCGTCCCGACCTACACCTATTTCACCACCCGCTTCGATCCATTCACCGAACCGAGCCTCACCGGCTGGCTCACCGAAACAATCCGCCATTGGCCGGGCGCCCACCGCTCCTGGCATCCGACCCATTCCGCGACCGCGATCGGCGCCGATGCCGCCGAGCTGGTCGAGGGCCACCATCTCCGCGCCGCCTGCGGATTCGATTCGCCGTTGGATCGCATGGCGGCCCGCAACTGTTGGGTGCTCCTGATCGGCGTCGGTCACAACACAAACTCGACCATCCATGTCGGTGAGGTCCACGCCAAAGTGCCTTATCTGGATGTACTCTTCTTTGCCGACAGCCCGCGCGAGGCGACCGTCGTCACCCCGGACGGCGACGTAGTCGTCCCGATCATTCACCCATCGGGCTGCAGCAAAGCCTTCGGCGCGATCGAGCGGCCGTTGCGACGTCGAGGAGCGGTTCGCGACGGCCGCTACGGCAACGCCTTGGTTCAACTCATGAAAGGCAAGATCGTGATCCAGACCGTTGTCGATCTGCTGATTGCCAATCCCGGCGAGCTTCTCTGCACCGATCCGACCTGCCACCGCTGCACCGGGTCACGCAAAACGATCCTGATGGCAAGAGTATGAACGACGCCATCCACGCCCGCGTCCACGCCGAGATCGACCAGCGCCGGGATGAGCTCATCGAGCTCCTCTCCGACCTCGTCAGATTCCCGAGCGTCAACCGTCCGCCCCACGGCGATGAGCTGGAATGCCAGCGTTTCATCGAACGCTATTTCCGCGACATGAATCTTGAGATCGACGTCTTTCAACCCGACGAGATCCCCGGCATCGAGTCCAGTCCAGGTTGGTGGCCTGGATCCGATTTCACCGACCGGCCGAATGTGATCGGCACCCGTCGCGGCACCGGCGGCGGGCAGAGTTTGATGTTGCTCGCCCACGTCGATGTCGTCCCCGAGGGACCGCACGAGCTCTGGCGTCACGGACCCTTCAATCCGGTCGTCGAGGACGGCGCTTTAGTCGGCCGCGGCAGCGCCGACGATAAGGCCGGGATCGCCGGACAGACGATGGCCCTGCGCTGCCTCGAAGCGGCCGGCTTCAAACCGAAGGGCGATGTGATCCTCGCCTCCGTGGTCGATGAAGAGAGCGCGGGCGCCAACGGCACGCTGGCCGCGCTCCTTCGCCCCCACATAGCGGATGGATGCGTTTACACCGATGGCATGAACAACGAGATCCATGTCGCCCAACTCGGCGGCGTGAACTTCGACATCGAATTTCAGATGCATCCCGACTATGCCGGCACCACGATCGACCGCTCGATGGAGATCATGCCTACGTTCTATGAGGAGCTGAAGCGGTTCACCGCCGAACGCCGGGCCAAGATCGACGCCGATCCGCGCTACTCCGGCGGGCGCTGGCCGGCTTACGCGGTGCGCATGATGCTCTTTCAAGTCGGCTCGCCCGACGGCGGCAATGCCGGTGGAGGGCGGATTCGAGGCTCCGCCTACATTCTGCCGGGCGAGTCGATCCCTGAAATCCAGAACGAGATCAAAACCCGGGTGGAACGAGTTGCGGCGGGGTTCGGAGAACGGCTCCTCCCACCTCGCATCACGCCGGTCGGCCGTATTATGCCGCCCTCAGCGGTCGACATCGATTCACCCTTTGTCGGTGTCGTCGCAAAGAGTTACGAGCGGGCAACCGGTCAACAGGCGCACAAAACCGGCATGCCGATGAGCGATCTCTTCCAATTTCTGCTCCACAGTCCGCGGCCAATGCCGACCGTGGCGATGGGCGCCGCGACCTGGGGCGGTCCCGGCGGCGTGCACGAACCGAACGAGTCGGTCCAGATCGATTCCCACCTGATTCCATTCACCAAAACGATCTCGAGTTTGATCATCGATTGGTGCGGGGTCGACCCCGCCTGATCGCAAAAGGAGAAATGCCGTGCCGGACGCGCAGGGTCGGATGATCGTCGATTGCCACACCCACCTGATGTGGTACCCGGACCACGTCGGGCAGCAGTACGCCGAGGAAGCGCTCGCCTCGAAACTGATCAAGCTCAAATACTCCGGCGGCGAGGCATACTCGGCCAATCTCGATCTCCACAGCTACGATTCCAAGCCCGAAACGCACTGGGAGGTCTCAACTCCTGCCGACAAGGTCGTCGTCTTCGGATTGCAGGCGAAGGCGGTCGGCGTCTGGGTGCCGAACGAGGTGATCGCCGATTACGTCAAGCAGCATCCTGAGAAGTTGGAGGGGTGGGCGTCAGTCGATCCGACCCAACCCGACCACCTTGAGCAACTCGACTACTGCGTGAACGAGCTTGGTCTCAAGGGCCTGAAACTCGGACCGGTCTACCAGCACTTCGATCCGCAAGATCGCAGTTACTGGCCGCTCTTCAAAAAGGCGCAGGAGCTCCAGCTCCCGATCATGTGGCACCAGGGCACGACCTTCCCCAGTCGCTCCAAGCTCAACTGGGGATTGCCGCTCCAGCTCGAAGATATCGCGATGGATTTCCCCGACCTGAAAATGATCGTCGCCCACCTCGGTCATCCGTGGGAGGAAGATCTGGTCGTGCTCGTCCGCAAATGCCCGAATGTCTACACCGACATCTCCGCCGTGCACTACCGGCCTTGGCGCTATTGGCAGGCAATGGTCACGGCCACCGAATACGGCATCGCCCACAAAATCCTGCTCGCCTCGGACTTCCCATCCGCCACGATCACCAACGTGATCAATGGCTTACGTAATGTCAATAAACCCGTCGAGGGCACCAATCTGCCCCAGATCTCGACCGAAATCCAGGACCGCATCATCTATGAAAACTGGAAGGACTTCTTCACTCAATGGGCGTAACCAAACTCCTGCACGAAATGACCCGCGCCGAGGCGAACGAGATCGCCCCGCATGCGATCGCCCTGCTGCCAACCGGGGCAACCGAGCAGCACGGCCCACACATGCCCACCGGCACCGACACTTTCGCGGTCGAGCACATCGCTCGCGGAGCGGCAGCGCGAGTAACTGCCGGCATCCCGGTTGTCGTCACGCCGACCCTGCCGTTCGGCTCGTCGGGCCATCACCTCGCCTTCGGCGGCACGATGTCGATCGGCACCGAAACCTATTACCGCTTGGTGAGCGATCTCTGTGAATCCCTGATCACCTCCGGGTTCAAACGCATCTTCATCCTCAACGGCCATGGCGGCAACAACGAGCTCGTGCAACTTGTCGCCCGCGATCTCGCGCTCAAGCACCCCGCGGATATGGCGGCCGCCTCCTACTGGGTCGCCGCGTGGGACGCCCTGGTCGCGCAACAAGCGCCCGAGCTCGGAAACCTACCGGGGCACGCCGGCGCATTCGAAACCTCGCTCGTGCTCGCCCTGCAACCGCATTTGGTAAAAGAGCCGCGGCCGCATCGCGCCGACGGTGGCGCAGGAAACCCACGTAGCTTCTACCCACCTGTTCGGGTCGAGCGTCACGGCTCCTGGCAGGAGATCGATGGCTATTCCGACAGTCCCGACCGCGCGACCGCCGAACACGGCCGTCGCTTCCTCGAAACGGCGGTCGCCGAAATCGCGACGGCCCTTACGCGCTTCCACGAAGCGACCGGAGGCGGCCGGTGAAGATCACGAGCATCGAAACGATCCCGGTCAGCGTGCCGATCGAACCCTCCCGCGCCATCCGCGGCGGTCGCGGCGCTCACACCGAATCCCCGTTTCTGATCCTCAAAATCGTGACCGATGAAGGAATCTATGGTCTGGGCGAGGTCTCTTGCACCGCCGGTTGGAGCGGTGAAGATCAGGTCACCGCCGCTCACTTGATCCGTACCTATCTCGAACCGATGTTGATCGGCGAGGACCCGACCCGAATCGAACACCTCACTGGAAAAATCCGGACCAAGATCGCCAACAACCCCTTCACCAAATCAGGAATCGAAATGGCGCTCTGGGACATTCTCGGCAAAGTCGCCGGGCTTCCCGTCTACCGGCTGCTTGGCGGGGCTGTTCGCGACTTTGTCCCGACCAAATTTTCGATCTCCGGGCAACCGCCTGAGATCGCGGCCGAAATCGCCGCTTGGGCGGCCGGTCTCGGTTTCACGACGATGAAGGTAAAGGTCGGGATCGAGCCTGAAGGCGACATCGCCCGCGTTCGCGCTGTCCGCGCTGCGATCGGATCGAAGATCCGGCTTGGCGTCGACGCCAACGGCGGCTGGTCGGTCACCCAGGCGATTCAGACGATTCCACGCCTCAAGGAATTCGACATCTACTTCGCGGAGCAACCCGTTCCCCCGACGGATGTCACCTGGCTGGCCGAAGTCCGCGCCGCGGTCGGATTGCCGGTAATGGCCGACGAGAGCGTCAACATTGCGCAGGATGCAATGGCTATCGCCCGCGCCCGCGCCGCCGACGTCCTCTCGGTCTACGCCGGCAAAGGCGGCGGGATCGGACCGGCCCGGAAAATCGCGGCCGTCGCCGAAGCCGCCGGTCTGGTCTGCACGGTCGGCAGCAATCTCGAACTGGGAATCGCGAGCGCGGCAATGATCCACCTGGCGATGGCGACGCCATCGATCGCCGCCGAGCAATACCCGTGCGATATCCTCGGTCCCTTCTTCTACGAGGGCGATGTGATCGCCGAGCCGCTGCCGATCACAGCCGGCACGGCCCGTCCGTTCGACCGTCCTGGTCTCGGCGTCGAGCTCGATCCCGTCCAAATCGAGCGATACCGTGTGCACTAACGAGGTGAATTCATGAATCGGTTACAGGGCAAAGTCTGCGTCGTTACCGGCGCGGCGCGCGGCATCGGCAAAGGGATCGCCCAGCGCCTGCTCGAGGAGGGCGGCTCGGTCTGGATTTGCGATGTCAACGCGGATGGCATCAGAAAAACAGCCGGTGATTTGTCGCGGTTAGGCGATGTCACCGGCGACACGACCGATGTCAGCAAACGCGACCAGGTCGCTGCCATGTTCGATTCCGTGATCGCCCGCTGGGACAAGATCGACGCGGTGATCAACAACGCCGGCATCGCCCACCACGCCGCCTTTCTGAACATCGATGATGCCGATTGGAACAGAATTCTTGATGTGAACCTGCGCGGCGCCTTCCTCTGCACGCAGATCGCGGCGCGCCACATGGTTGCTCAGGGCACGGGCGGTTCGATCGTCAACATCGCCTCGACCAACGGCCTGCGCGGCCAGCCTGGGCTCGCGCCTTACGGCGCCAGCAAAGCGGGCATCATCAATCTCAGCATGTCCGCGGCGCTCGAGCTCGGACAATACGGGATTCGCGTAAATGCACTCTGTCCCGGCACCATCTGGAACGAGATGAGCGCCGAGTCCGGCATGAGCGAGGCCTATTGGGACGTGCTTCGCTCGCACACCGCCCTCAACAAGCTCGGCGCCCCGGCCGACATCGCCGCCGCCGCGGCCTTCCTGGCCAGCGACGACGCTTCGTTCGTGACCGGTCACTCCATGGTCGTCGACGGCGGCCTCACCGCCCGCCAACTCAACATCCCATCCGAATTCTTGAAAAAAGACTGACTGAAGAACCTTCTTGTCACGCAATGACTCTTTCCCTTAAGCCAGAACATTTGTGAATCGGATTTAGAAGCGATGCCCGGACCGTAGGGGCACCCCGCTGTGTCATCGGCCTCTCTACAATCGAATCCGCACCGTCAACCCAGCGAATCGGCACGGGCCGCATGTCATACGCGTCCACGCACGCTCGGCTCGTGAGGCAGCTCGTGGCAGCACCCCATCGCCTCTCGCCCACCGTGCAACGAGTACGTGAAGAATCGTCCGGGCTAACCCGGATTCCTACGAAAATCGTTGTCTGTCAGGGCGTGGCGGGCGCGGTCAGGGTGACCTCGTAGCCGAGCTCGCACGGGCAATGGACGTGGTCGCAGCGTATACGGTCGAAGTAGTCGGAGCCGAGGGCGGCATCAGGTTGGCCGGGCCGTAGGAGATGGTAGATAATCCACCAGTACACCGTGGGCTACCGCCGCGATCGCGTGGTAGATCCCGCGGCGGCGGGCGATTCGTTGTCGTTACCAGGGAGTGATCACGTTTGACCCGATACGACAGACCTGATCCGGATTGGGATCCAAAGGCCGACCATGTCCTTAGCGACCAACGTGCGGCTTATGACACTATGCGGGAGCGCTGTCCCGTCGCCTACAGCACCGTCATGGGATGGTCGCTCTTTCGGCACGAAGATGTTGCTCGTGTGCTTCACGACCACACCACGTTTAGCAACGCCGTGTCTCGACACCGGTCCGTACCGAACGGAATGGACCCTCCCGAACACACGGCCTACCGGAACATCATCGAAACGTACTTTTCGCTGGAGCGCATAGATCTCTTCGAGCCATTCTGCCGAGAGATCGTCGCGGAACTGATTCAGAGCGTGGTCGCACGTGGCAACGTGGAATTGATGAGCGAGTTGGCGTTGCTGGCAGCCGTGCGCACCCAATGCGCTTTTCTTGGGTGGCCAGTCAAGTTACATGGACCTCTGATTGAATGGACGAGGAAGAACAGTGAGGCCGCGCTGGCCCAGGATCAGCATGCCCTGTCAACCCTCGCCCGTGAGTTCCAGGATTTCATTGTCGATCTGCTTGAACAACGTCGACAACCCGGAGTGCAGCCGGAAGACGATGTTACGGCCGCTCTGATGCAGGAAAAGGTGGGGATGCAGTCGTTAAGTGATACGGAAATCTCCAGTATTCTAAGAAACTGGACCGTTGGAGAGATTGGTACGATCGCTGCGGCAATTGGCATTTTGGTCCATTATCTTGCGCAGCACCCGGAGTTGCAGGAGCGTTTGCGTGCCCAACCGTCTTTGTTGCCGCTGGCAATCGACGAAATGTTACGCATCCACGGCCCGCTCATCGCAAACCGGCGCATCACGACCCGAGCCGTGGAAATCGGCGGGCGAGCGATTGACGCCGGTGAACGTATTTCGCTGAACTGGATCTCCGCCAACCGAGACGATCGCGTCTTCGATGACGCGAACGCGTTCAGCCTGGATCGTGATCCCACCAAGAATCTCCTTTATGGCGCCGGTATCCACGTTTGCCCAGGCGCACCACTGGCTCGGATGCAGTTGCGCGTAACGCTGGAGGAGCTCCTTAAGCGTTCGCATGGAATTGCACTCAACCCAGACAGCTTGCCGGCTCTGGCTGTTTACCCAGCAAGTGGATTTTCGGCCTTGCCGATGCGGATTTCATGAACGCCGTAACCGCGATTGGCGCCGAGCGACGTTCTGTTCGAGATGAATTGCAGCGCGAGTCCTGAACCAAGCGGTTGGGTTGCGTTGCCTACTTGGAGGTCGAGCCGGCTCGGGAGCAATGTCGGCTCCCGGTCGGCATTCGGCGAGCGATCGTCGAACTGAAGCAAACCTCGCCAAGAAGTTCAGGACAGTGGTGGGGGATTGCCGTGGCCGAATTTCGATGGCCGCGAGCGCAGGATTCCGTCGCCTGGCCGGGTCGTTCGTCACCGCTCGGGGGGCTGCGGATCGGCCATCGATGCTCCCCACCATGTTCTACGGGTCGAGGGCGAGGTTTGGCCCGCGCGCAGGTCACCCCCCCGTCGCACACGGGATACCTTCTTGCGATGGCACCGATGGCTCTCAAACGAAGGTATTTGCGACTCCCACAAGTGCAGAGTGCTTGAGGCTTTGGAGTCGCGTGCACGGGAGCAAGAATTGATGTGGAATCGGATCCCCTCCAGAATGATAAGATGAATGGCATCAGCCAACGTGCGTTGACGCAACGACGAGCGAGGAGGGCCAATTTGGCCATCGCGGTGATCATTGAAATCGATGGAGCCACGACCGATCTGTACGAGGCCGTAAACCGTGAAATGGGTGTCGGTGAGTGGACGGTCGATGATATCCCGGGGATGATCTTTCACTCGATCGGTCAAACAGAGACGGGATTGGTGGGTGTTGAGGCGTGGGAGTCTCAAGAGCAGTTCGAAGCCCATGTCGTGGGCACGATCATGCCGATCATCAAGAAGGTTGGCGCCGATTTTGAGCCGCGTGTCCGGATCATCCCGCTTCATCATATTGCTCGCTAGCCGCCCGATAAAAGTCCACCGAATTCGCGCTGCTCCGAAGATCATCCGCCGTCCACGAGCGGGTAGGGCGTGCAAGGGATGAGGCTGGCCGCGACGAGCCGGGAAGCCCTAAGGTCGCATGTCGCCCACCGGCGTCGACACCAACCCGCGGTGGTTTCGTAAAGGTCAAGACACTGTATGGGATCGCTGGCAGCATCCCGGCGAGTAAGTCACCGATAGTTGCGATCTGAATCCGTGGATCGTTCCGCTGCCACCCGTCCGACCGGCACATCCCGGTTCTGGCCACCGATGCTGCCCACCACGCCTCGCCGCGAGGCGTTGAACTTGACCCGTACTGATGCACACGTGATGGTTTTGGGACGAAAGTCTTCACTCCAGAGGTTCATCAATAAGCAAGACGAATCCCGCCTACCCGGTCGCGTTCCGCGCGGAGTCCGTCGAACTGGTCCGTACGAGTGAGAAGTCGATTTCGGTGAGTGCGCGCGATCTGGGAGTCTCGGAGCATGCGCTCCGGGATTGGGTGCGACGCGCGGAGATCGAGGCCGGACAGGGACCGGCCGGCGCGTTGACGAGTGCGGAGCGAGCGGAACTGGTACGGCCGCGGCGGGAGAACAAGGTGCTGCAGCAGGAGCGGGAGATCCTAAAAAAGCCGCGGCCTTCTTCGCGCAGGAGACCCGGTGAGCCGGTATCGGTTCATCGCGGCGGAGAAGGCCAGCTATCCGATCACGCTGCTCTGCCGGGTGCTTGAGGTGAGTCGCTCCGGCTGGTACGCCTGGCGGGGACGAGCACCGTCCGCGCGAGCACGAGGCGATGCCGCTCTCCGTGAGCGGATTGCATTGATCCATACGGCGAGTCGTGCGGTATATGGCGCTCCACGGGTGCATGCCGTGTTGCGGGCGGAGGGCGAGCGGATCGGACGGAAGCGGGTGGCGCGGTTGATGCGCAGCTGCGCCCTGAGTGGCGTGCGGCGGCGGGCAGCGCGGCCACGCACGACCATCGTCCATGCGACCAGTCCAGTCGCGCCGAACCTGGTTGCTCGCACCTTCAACGTCGCGACGCCAAACCGGCTCTGGGTTGGCGATCTGACCTACATCCCGACGAACGAGGGCTGGCTCTATCTGGCGATTGTGCTTGATACCTGCTCACGGCGGCGGGTACCCCCTGGGTGTGGCTGGGCGATGGATGACCGGATGCCGGTCGATCTCCCGTTGGCCGCACTCCGGATGGCGCTTCGTCGCCGACCAGCGGCCGGGCCGATCCATCACACCGATCGCGCGGTCATCACAACGCATGGACTGATTCTATCGATGAGTCGAACCGGTAATTGTTACGACAACGCGATGGCGGAGAGTTTCTTCGCGACGCTCAACACCGAGCTCGTCGCCCGGCAGCGGTGGCTCGCCCGTCGAATGACCCACCATGCGGTCTTCGAGTGGATCGAGCTCTTTTATGACCGGCAATGACTCCTTTTCGTCGCTCGGCGATGCCACCCCGGTCGCTTTCGAAGAAAGGATGCAGCCTATGCCCGTCGCCGCCTAGACTCCACCTGTCCACCAAACCGGGGTAAGCCCACAACCTCGCTGGCCATCGCCGTGCTTCCCGCGGACAGATCATATCAGCCCGGTTCAGCTCGGCGCGGTGATACCCCCCCGTCGACGATCGCGCGTACCTTCAATGAGTTGACACCGTGCCTCGACGTTAGGGCACCCCAAAGTCGCGGGCAGCGTGTGTCCTCCAACGGGGCCGTGTGCTGGTCAAACGAGAGCGATCGCTGGCCGCCAGACTCCAGCTCGCATCGCGGCTACGGTGGAAATCCTTTGGCGGACCCGGCATGCGATCCCGATGTCATTGACAGCCTACAGCGCCGGGTATAGCGTCGTGACATCGTTCGGCGCGCTAAAGCGGCTGGTGCATTGTGCTCCCTTCCCCACGAACCATCATCCCGGATGACATCACCGTCGCTCACTTTTCGTCGCCTCGAAGACTCGATATCGCTACATGACGTGCTTTCCTTGCGTGTCGGTTTGGGTTGGCAGATCGTCGCCTAGTTCTGAAGAAAGGTCGTCACCATGGTCGAGGTCGCGGATGTCGTCGTGATCGGCGGAGGTTCGACTGGCGCGAGCATTGCCTGGCATCTCGCGCGAGGTGGCGCGGGACGGATCGTGCTCGTGGAGAAGAGCGCGATCGCCGCTGGCGGCACCGGATGGTCGAGTGGGATCGTCCGACAACACTATACCCACGAGACCCTCGCGCGGATGGCGCGGATGGCGCTTGCCGTGTTCGAGAGCTTCGCGGAAACCGTAGGTGGCGACATCGGGTTCCACCGCGCCGGTTTTTTGGTGCTGGTTCAACCCTCGGATGTCGACAATGCCGTTGCGAATGTCGCGATGCAGCGTGGGGTCGGGATCGATGTTCGCCTCCTCACGCCCGCGGAAGCGGCCGAGCTCGAACCGCGCATGACCGTCGCCGATATCGGCGCCGCCGCGTGGGAACCGGAAGCCGGCTACGCCGATCCGGTCAGCCTCGCGAACGGGTTCGCAGACGCCGCGCGGCGCGAAGGGGCGGAACTTCTGATTGGGGTCAAGGTCGAGCGAATCGACGTGGGACCGAGGGGCGTCGAGGCCGTGGAGACCAGCGCTGGGCGGATCGCGACGCGAGCCGTGGTTGTCGCTGCCGGATTTCGGAGTTGTGAGCTCGTCGCGCCGCTCGGAATCGATCTGCCCATCACCCCGATCCGCCACGATATCGCCATTGTCGAGCGCACGGCGGGATTCGGCGCCGCCCATCCCACCGTGGCCGATCTCCTCAACGGTAGCTATTTGAAACCCGAGAGGAGCGGCATGACCTTGATCGGCACAATGGCCGCCAGAACGGGAGTCGAAGACCCGGAGGTCGAACAGGATCGCGAACCCACCCAGACCGCCGTGCTCGATCTCGCGACGCGCTTCTGCCGGCGCTTCCCGACCCAGGACGAGGCGGCGTTGCGCCGTGGGTATACCGGTATCTACGATTGCACGCCGGATCAGCAGCCGCTGCTCGGGCCCGCTCCGTCGGCGCCGGGGCTCCACCTCGCGGCCGGATTCAGCGGCCACGGATTCAAGCTCAGCCCGGTGGTCGGCGCCTGGATCGCGGAGCGCATCATCAGCGGGAATCCAGCATCCGCGCCCGATCTCGATCTGTTCAGCCACACCCGCTTCGCTGAGGGGAGACCGATCCGCGCACCGCACGCCTACACGGCCCCGATGCTCGGCTGAACAATCCGCGGGCGAGAGCCAGAGGATTTCGTTCGATCCAGTCGTTCACGGACACGCCTCGCCACGGCATACTGACACATGTCTGCACTCACCCCTGTCAATTGTGGCGAGATCGACCGGTTACGAGCTCTCGTCGTCTAGGGAAAGACTGGGGAGTTAAGTGCCACCGGTTGGTCGATGGTATCGCGGCGCGTAGGTCGACAACAGTCATCTTCACCTCGTCTCCACAGCGGTTGTCGGGCCGATCGACAGGCATGGCGAATGGTCGTTGTAACTGCCGGATCGCACCGAGGAGGGTTCCCATGTCGGTCAACTACACCAATCACCTATACGCTGTACCGAGGGCAGACAGCGGCCGGCCGGCAGTGCGTCGGATTGACCATGATCAAGGAGCGACGCTTTACCGAACCCTGGGTGCTCATCAGCGACAAGCACCCAGGGTCGTGCACGGGTGCGCGCCTATCGCCACCGCACCCGGATCGAGGCCACGTTCGCCGATGCCAAACGACGCGGCTTTGATCTCGAACTCACCACGATCGTCCCCTGGGCTCGGCTCGATCGCCTGGTCCTGGCGATCGTGCTCTGGTGGGGCACTCAACTTAGGTTGCGGGTGATTCGCGCTGGCAATCGAGCATGGTATGACCACGCCCACCGCCGCGACTGCAGTGTGATCAGCCTCGGCTCCGCCGCGGTGGCTGAGCTCATTCACCACAATCGGCGTCCAACCCTACCCTTCTCCAAGCACGCCGGAGAGCGGCGCTTTGCCTACTACGCCTGAAACTGTCCGGGAGACAACCCGCTCTCCCCCAGCGCCCGCGTCGCGGCCACAACGCGGGCACGCCTCTGCTCGCCAAAGTCCAAACTCCCATCCGAGGTCGGTTGCATCGCGGTTGCCTAGGTCGGAACGGACACCCTGTACTTCTGAACTGGGACAACCCGATCTTGCCAGACAAACGACCAGGCGTGTACGAAGGAGCCACCCGTTCACCCGAAGAGATCAACGAGTTTGCGCGTATTAAGTGATCGAACCAGCCAAACGCGGTCGCAACGGACACTGCATCCCGATCTCTGAGCGTGCTGGGTCTACCGGATCGGACAGTTGCACCTCACCCGAGGACACAAACCCGTTGCGCTCATACAGCCGTTCGGCCGGGATGTTTTCTTTCGTCACCCAGAGGTGAACATTCGCGGCGCCTGCCCCCAGAGCCCAAGAAAGCATCGTCTGCACCAACGCATCGCCGGCTCCCTTGCCTCTCGCCGGCGGATGTACCCACATCCCGACCAGCTCGGCCGTCTCACCACACTCCAGAAGCCTCACCCCGACCGCGCCCACATCACCCCCGTCGAACCGCGCGTTGAACTGGACCCGCGCTCCAAGCGCTCCCGCCACTCGTCGGTCGTGACCTGTTGCGCCTCTTCGAGCGTCGATCCAAACGCAAACGGCGCATCGGCCAGCGCAGCCAACCGCAACTCCCGGTCAATCTACCAATCGTCTGCCGTCAGTCGGCGTACCTGAATATTGCTCATCATCTCGCTTCGCACGAATAAAGATTCCAGGCTCTCGGGTCGCCAGTGAAATTTCCTTGACAAAGTGCTCAAGGAGATAGCGGACATAAATGATAGTGTCGCGAAAGATCATGTCTCTCGCGATTTCCTTACAATTTCGGCAGCTCGCTCATTCATGGCTTGTTCGATTTGCTCATCGATGTCTCCCGATTGACCTGGATGCACCGAAACGGAACCATAAGGGTCCGAGATTTTGAGGCGGTGCGGACGAATGTGTACGCCTTGACTGTCCACTACGAACACCACCATATCGCCCGGGCCGATTTCGAGATGCTTGCGGATGCCCGCGGGCAGCGTCACCTGATTCTTGCTGCTCACGGTCGCAACGAACGCGCTCAAGGCCATCTCCATCAACCAAGCATGCATATGGCAGCTTGGCAAGCGTGGGCTCGATTGATTTGCCCCGTCAAGCACGCCGGCCGGCCTGCGAGTCTCGATCCCCGATATGTGAATCGCACCGTCTCTAAGTAGCGTCGGACCTGCGTGTCCGACTCACCTCCCGGACCGCGCTGCCCAGTTAGGCCAATCGCCGGCTTATGACGGATACCAACGTCGTGGCGGGCTGCCAGGTCGGACACATAGGTCCGAAGCTACAGACGAACATCGCTCATGGTGATGTCGGCTCGAAATCGTTAGCTCCCGCCAGCCCAAATCGGATTCGACCACGCCCTTCGGCCCTGATCGTCCGTAACCATGATCCGGGCATAGCGCACGCCCTTCGCCGGCCCAAAGACCGCGCCGGTCAAGAGATCGCCTTCTACAATCCCCTCCATTACCTGTCCATCGCCCGTGCGCAGTCGCCGCGCGCGATGCGTCAGCTCATGGAATCCCGCCCGCACCTGCGCGCCATATGGCGGGTTCGCCAGCGCGGTGATCGATCGCACCGGCGTCGTCCGCACGGTGACAACATCGTTCTCAACAGTGATCCCGAGAATCCGCGGTCCACAGCTCGAGTAATAGCGGCCGGCCTTGAGCGCCTCGACCACCGAATCGCGCGTTCTGGCCCTGGCGTGCACCATCACCCAACCGCGAAAGTCGTCGAATCCGGGATAGTGCGTGTCGTCCGTCGCGATCAGGTTGAGCCGGTGCCCCCTCGACAGCCACAGATCGGCATGCGCATCCGCGTGCGCGCGATCTTGCTCGACCTCGCAGCTCGAGTTGTAAATCTCGACCCCGGCACACTCTTCGATGCCGTCGACTTCGTCCGTCAGCAATCCGCTCCACACCGGATGCGCGACAAACGGCAACCCGCCGGTCGCCTTGACGGCTCGAGCCGCTTCGGCGAGCGTCGCATCTCGCCCAACCTTCGGCTGCTCGGTGATTCCGATCGCCAGTACGTGCAGTGGCCCGCCCGACTTCGGCGCTGTCAAGCTCAATTCCGTCCCGCCGATGATCATCAGGTCGTCGTCGCCTTCAGGTTCGCTCGTGTACATGTCGTGGTCGGTGATCGCGAGCACGTCGAACTGGGCTTGCGCGTGCGCGCGGCGTTGCATCACCGGCGTAAACCAGCCGTCCGATTCGGTGGTGTGGACATGGAAGGCGCATCGGAGCCAGACGCCAGGCTCATCGTCAAAGGGCGCAACCGGACCATTCGGAAAGTGCATACAGCCTCCTGCCATCGTGCCGGTGCGCCGGCTGCCTATGCGTAAACGCGAATCGCTTCCGGTGGAATCGTGATTGAAACAGGCTGCCCATGCTCCACGGCGCGCGCTTGATTCGACGACAAATCGACCATCACCGGGTCGGGATCGCCTTCGACCAGCACATCGAGCCGTGTGATCGGACCGAGAAAGGTGATCAGTTCGATTCGCCCGTTGAGCGAATGGGGAGCCGGCGTTGGCCCGCTCAGCGCGGCATCCTCCGGACGCCAGGTAGCGGTCACCTGCTGTCCCTGCTTGAAACTGCTATTCGACCCGATCGGAAGCAATGTCGGTCCCCACTTCACGAGCAGGCGGCCGCCCTCGTCGACAACCGTCGTTTCGCGTCGATTGCTGGCCCCAACAAATCCAGCCGTGAAGCGCGTCGTTGGCCGGTCGTAGAGATCCCGCGGACCCCCCACCTGGCTCACGCGGCCCTTTTCCATCACCACGATCGAATCGGACAGCGCCATCGCCTCCGCCTGATCGTGTGTGACGTAAATCACGGTGACATTGAGCTGCCGCTGCAGCCGGCGCAGCTCGGTGCGCAGTGAATCCCGAATCGCCGCGTCGAGCGCCGAAAGCGGCTCGTCGAGGAGCAGCAGTGGCGGCGAGATCGCCAGCGCGCGTGCAAGGGCGACGCGCTGCTGCATGCCACCCGAGAGCTCGTGCGGAAACTTGTCTGCTGCCTCGCGAAGATGAACGGTGTCCAACAGCTCATTGACGCGAGCCGAAATCTCGGCTTTCGGCCACCGCCGCACCCGCAACGCGAACGCCACATTTTCAAACGCCGAAAGATTCGGAAAAAGCGCGTAATTCTGGAAAACCATGCCGAGATTGCGGCGTTGCGGCGGCAAGTCGGTCACATCGGCGCCGTCGATCCGTATCTCACCCTCATCGACGACTTCGAGTCCCGCAATCATCCGCAGTGTGGTTGTCTTGCCGCAGCCTGACGGTCCCAGCAGCGAAACAAATTCGCCGGCTTGGACATCGAGATCGACGCCATCGACCGCTGGCACACCGGAATACTGTTTGACTAATCCCCGCGCCGTTAACCCTGCCCCCAGGGTCTCCCCCGAGCATTCCGGCGCCTACCTGCCGCTGCCGCGTCCCCATTGATACCTAGTTATTCACCATCACCGACACCGAAGCGTTCCGCCCGCGTTGGTCACGAGTCACCATGAAGATCAGCGCCATCGACACCACGAAGGTGAACGCCAGTCCCATGACGGCCAGCGCGCTCGCGATTCGGCCATCAGTGCTTTGGGCCTGAGCCTGGTAGATCGGGAACGTTTTCCAGCCGGATCCGACCATCAGATTGGCCAGCGCGAACTCGCCAGACGCGGCCGCTGAGACGAGCAAAATGCCGCTCAAAATGCCGGTCATGATGTTCGGAATCAGCACTCGCCGAGTGACGTCGAACCAGCCTGCACCCAGCACCTGCGCGGCCTCCACCAGCGTGCGAGCACTGATCGCGGAGAGTCCGGCATCGATCGCGCGGAACATGAATGGCAGTGAAATCAAAACATAGGTCATCACGAGCAAGAACGGCTTGTTCACGTTGTACGGCGCGATATAGGCGCGGATCATCGCCAGCGCAAGCACCACTCCGGGCAGCGCCCACGGGATAATCGACAAAAACTCGAGCCACGGTTTGAACTTCGGCGCTTTTAGATGAACGTAGATCACGGCGGGCGTGACGATCAACGGGCTCAAGATCGACGTTGCGATCACGACCTTGAGTGATCGCATAACCGTCGGTTCGAAGCGGTCGTCCTGAACGGCTTCGACATACCATTTGAATGTGTAGCCATCCGGAAAAATGGTCCTGCTCCAAACCTTCGCCAGCGAGAACCCGATCGTGGCCAGCAAGGGAAGAACCAGGTAGACCACGGCCAGGATCAGCAAGATCATGAGGATCGCGCCGCCGCCCGGCATGCCGGCATTAACGCGCCGTCTACGACGTGTCCGTAGATTCGCGTAATTCGGCTCGGAGACTAGCTGAGCCATCGTTGCGCCTTCCGCGAGAGGACTTGCGCCGCCAGAATGCTGACGGCCATCAAGGCCGCGAGGATCAGCGAAAGCGCACTGGCAGTGCCGGGATCGTAGCTGATATCCCCATTGACCTCGAACGCGATCTGAATCGTCATCAAGCTCAGGCTACCACCGGTCATTGCCCATGCCGTCGCATATGCACCCAATCCGCTCGCGAAGAGTAGAGCCAGCGACGCCGCGAAGGGCGCCAACATGACCGGCAACCCGACCCGCCACCAGTAAACCCAGGCCGGCGCGCCGAGCGTCGCCGAAGCCTCCTGCCATTGAACCTTCAAGCGCGAAACAGCCGGCGAGAACAGGAGCACCATAAGAGGAAGTTGAAAATAGGTATAGATGAGCGTGAGACCGGTCCAGGAGTAAAGTGAGAAGTTATGCGGGTAGAGCCGGTAATCGAATAGCTCGCGCAACAGCAATGTAATGAAGCCACTGATCCCAAGAATCGCGGAAAAAGCTAGTGCGAGCGGAATCCCGGAGAAATTGGAAGTCGCCGCGACCAGCCCGATCAGCCACCGCCTCGCCCTGCCGTTGGTACGCAGGATGGCGACCGCAACCAGCGCCCCCCAGACGCCACCGATCAGCGTTGAGCCTCCGGCCAGCAATACGCTGTTTCGCAACGAATGCCAGTACAGGGGCTCCTTGATTGCCGCGTAGTTTGAAAAGGTCCACGCGCCCGTGCCGAGTACCCGCAGGCTGTCGCGAATCATGATCAAGAGCGGAACGATTTCGAGCGCGATGCAGAAGACGATGAACGGAATCAGGGGAAACGGAATCCGGGGCAACAACCGGTTCGGCCGGCGCGGGGCGCGCTCGGCCAATGACCGGTCAGCAGTCGCGGCGTTGATCGTGCTTGAACGGACGGCTGAAGATGTCGCCAAGAATCACGTCCTCAACGTCAAGAATCGAGTAACGAGGTATTGCGCACTCTGGAGATTGAAGGAGCGCACGCGGCTTGCAGGGCCGCGTGCGCCAAGAATTCGAACACTATTGACCGAGAACGTCGTTGCCCCAGGTATCCGCGATCTTCTGGAACGAGCCCACGGCGGCCGACCAGTCACTGATCGGGGTGATCGCGGCGTACGCCTCCGCCGGTGGCCGCTTCGCCGCGAGATCGGCGGGCAGCTCGATGCCGGGGAGGATCGGAGTCGCATAGCCCTTGGCGTAGATGACCTGTCCTTCTTCCGAGAGGATGAAGTTACGCATCAAGCGGGCGTTGTACGGATGCGGCGCCCACTGATTGAGGATCGAAACATACGGACCAACCGTGCCGCCGTCCGACGGGATGACCACTTCGAGGTTGACCTGGCCCTCGAGCGCATCGCGGTAGCCGAGACCGAGATAGTCCCAACCGATCGCGAGCACGACCTCGCCCTTCTGCATTTCGGCGAGACCGAGACCAGACGGACCGTCGTTGCCCACTTCGTAGAGCTGCTTGAAGAAGTCCAGGCCCGGCTGGATGTTGGTTTCGTTGCCGCCATTGGCGAATGCCGCGCCGATGACCGTGAAGTTGCCCTGCGCCGCGGTTCGAGGATCGTCGATCGAAACCAAACCTTTGTATTCGGGCTTGAGCAAGTCGGCCCACGTCCGCGGAACGTTCTCGACAAAGTCGGTGTTCACCCAGAACGACAACGATCCGTAGTACTGCGTCGCCCAGAGCCCGTCCGGATGCTTCGCCCAGTCAGGGATCTGATCCCAGGTGTCGTTTTTGAACGGCGCGAGCACACCGAATTGCACCGCGGTCGGCGCGAACAAAATGCCGATATCGCCGATATCCGCGACCGGGTTGTCCCGTTCGGCCAGGAACTTCGCGATCTCGGTCGCGGAGCCCATATCGGTGTCTTCCCACGTCTCGATCGAGTACTTCGCCTGGTAGGCATCCCACATTTCGCCGAGATTTGCCCACTCCCGCGGCATGCCGTAGGAGACGATCTTGTTCTCGGCCTGAGCGCCCGCGATCAGCGCGTCCATATCCGACGCATCGGCTGGAAGCACCGGGGCGTCCTGCGCAAATGCGCCGGCCATCCGCCGCCCGCCGAGCGCGGCCGCGCCACCTAATGCCGCTGTTCCCTGTAGCAATCGACGACGATTGAGCGCTTGTTGCAGCACATTGATCACGTCTGGCTCCTCCATCTGTTTCGGTGAGTCGAGAACTCAAGTCGAGTCAACTGTTAACGCGTCGAACCACAGTATAAGCAAGCCCGCCCAGTTGCAGGCGCCATTAACATGAATACATTGTGAAGTTGGATCACGCGCCGAACGCGTTTATCTGCCCGAGCATGAATTGCCTGGGCGGAGCTCTCATTCAAGTCCGAAGTTCTCTTTAGGTGGCTCCGTATGCTTGTGTCCCTCGTTCATGAGTCGCCTGCAACGCTGCCGGACGCGACTCCCGCGGCATCATCTCTAGGCGCCGGCGTCCTCTCATCCACGCATCGATCTGCTCTATCGCCCGCGTCGCCGGTTCGGTCCGTGACTTCGTCCCATTGCGAATCCCGCTGCACCCCTCACCGCGCTCATTCCACTCAACCCCGAGGTGCGTTGATTTCCGTTTCCAGGATCGCCTCCACCGCGCTTCCCACGACGTCCGTCAACAAGTCCAGATCGACGATCAGGAGTTGTGCTGGTGCGCGTTGATCACGACCATTGCCCTTGCTAATGAGCTCTCCTTCACCGATCCACGTCTCATCACTGTCGTTGTGGAGGACAGTGGCCACCTCTGTCATCCCAGCCGCCTATGTACAGAACTCCACGGACTCAATCCTGCCGATGTCACACTTAATCACAATTAATCACAGTTTTCGGGTTGCGCGGCGGTTGCGGTACGGATCTCGGATAGTCTTGGGCCCCATGCTTGATACGGACTGTCGCGATCAAGGTGCCCGCCGCTCAATACATTCGAACCTCGAGGTACTGAGGTGAACGTGGAACTAACGAATGTTATGATGTATGGAAGTATGACTTTTGGAGGATTCCCAATTGGCAACCGATCGCAAACTCGTTCGAGTGCAAGAGAAGGGACAGGTCACCCTGCCGGCATCGGTCCGGCAACGACACGGCCTCAAGAAGGGTGATCTGGTCGCGGTCATCGACACCCCGGACGGAATCCTGATTACCCCGCAAGAGGTTGTCGCCACCCAGGCGCTCGATCGCATCGGCGCCGCCCTACGAGAACAGGGCCTGTCGCTCGAGGAGATGATCGAATCAGGCCGCTCGATCCGAGAAGAACTCGTCCTCGAAACCGACGAGATCAGACCGACCTAACCCCAAACTCGGCTCTTCAAACACCCACGCAGCATCCAATCCGCCGTAGAGGCGCATGGCATGCGCCCGTAAACATCCGACCGACCTGCCCACAAGCTACGCGGCGCCGCACGGCCACCCCGTCATGTTGAGCCTGTCGAAACATCTCCCCGGTAGGGCGTCTGCGCCCGGCACCCCCACCCCGTCATGTTGAGCCTGTCGAAACATCTCCCCGGTAGGGCGTCTGCGCCCGGCACCCCCACCCCGTCATGTTGAGCCTGTCGAAACATCTCCCCGGTAGGGCGTCTGCGCCC
>CAYJPA010000052.1:0-41205 GCA_964371945.1 uncultured Sphaerobacteraceae bacterium
ATTGCCGGGCGATGCACAACAGACAATAGTCCGATCAATGACGCACGTTTCATCATTCCCGTGGCTCGTGCCCCCAATATGGGTCCCTGCCCGAGCAATCTAGCCCTCGGTAACTGTCACGCTCACCAGTGTCACCGGATTGATCGGGCTCGACCGCTCTCCAGACCGCGACGCCTGCACCGGCGTTTTATTGAGCGTATCGACCACATCCATGCCGCTCGTGACCTTGCCGAAAATCGTGTAGTTCTTGCCGAGCTTGCCCTTCAAGTCGTCCGTGCAAATGAAGAACTGGCTGCCGTTTGTGTTCGGACCCGCGTTGGCCATCGCCAGTGTGCCCTTTTCGTATTCCTTCGTAATTGGCTCGTCCTCGAACCGGTATCCAGGGCCGCCCGAACCGGTGCCGGTCGGATCGCCGCCCTGGATCACGAAGCCGTCGATGATCCGGTGAAATGGCGTGCCGTCGAAGTAACCGGCTCGCGCGAGATGCACAAAATTGTTGACGGTCTTCGGGGCGTCCTTGGGATAGAACTCGACGCCGATGGTTCCGGCGCTTGTCACGATCGACGCCGTGTAGGCCTTCTCCGCGTCGATCGCCATCTCAGGCGCTTGTTTCCACTGTTGATGGGCCACGTTTGATCGTTCTCCTTCGCCGGCGCCACGCCTCGCGGCTCCCCGGCATTTCAGTGGCATCCGCGTCGGATGCTCAAAAAGCATACGGTAATGTCACCGCGCTCGTTGAAAATTCATCTTGCCGCCAACTGACTGAATCGAAGTCCTTGAGAACCTCCGACGATCAGCTTTCTGTGATCGTCATCTTCACGAGTTTGACCGGCTCGATCGGAGTCGACTTCTCCCCAGTCCCCGGATCCGTGGTGGGCGTGTTGTTGAGCACGTCCACAACGTCCATGCCGCTCGTGACCTGACCGAAGATCGTGTACGCCTTAGGAAGTCTTTGACTCAAATCCGCGGTGCAAATGAAGAACTGACTGCCGTTGGTGTCCGGTCCGGAGTTCGCCATCGCGAGTGTTCCCTTTTCATACTCCTTCTCGATGGGCTCATCGTCGAAACGATACCCGGGCCCCCCGGTCCCGGTCGCCGTCGGATCTCCACCTTGAATCACGAAATCTTTCACGATTCGATGCAAGCGGGTGTCGTCGAAATAGCCCGCCTTGGCCAGACAGACGAAGCTGTTGACGGCAATAGGGGCATCTTTTGGATAGAGCTCAACCTGGATCGTGCCGGCGCTCGTTTCGATCGCGGCAGAGTAAGTCTTGGCCGTATCGATCACCATTGCTGGTGGCTTTTTCCACTGCTGATATACGCCTTTCGCGTCAATCCCCTCGCCTGCTCCCCGATCGGCGGCCGTCCAGCACCCGCTTGCGATATCCGCATCAGCGTTGGCAACCGAGAGCGAGCTCACCGTCGCGGTCGAATCGCTGGATATGGACTCCGATCCACAACCAGCCAAAACGATCGCACTGAGCGCAATCGGAGCGATCCACCTGCCAAAGATTCGCTTCATCCTGAAGGTACTCCTATCGATTTCTCGACTTCCGTTCAAACAAAAGCCCGGACGTTCCAAACAACCGGGCACCGAACCATCCCGCGAATGCTACTCCGAACCGGCATTTCGATCCGATTCGACCTGGCTAGACGATCAGCATTGCGTCACCGAAAGAAAAGAAGCGATAGCGTTCGGCAATAGCCGACGCATAAGCGGAGCGAATCAGCTCGGTTCCCGCAAATGAGCCGACCATCATCAACAGCGTCGATCTCGGCAAATGGAAATTGGTCAGCATCGCGTCGACTGCCTTCCATTCGTACCCCGGGGTGATAAACAGATTGGCCCAACCTTCAAAACCGGTGGCCGCACAACCAGTCGCTGTCGCCCACATCTCGAGCGTGCGAGCGCTGGTGGTGCCGACGGCGATGACCCGACCGCCTCGTGCTTTGCACTCGATGACTCGTTCAGCAACCTCTCCCGAAAGCGAGCACCACTCCCGGTGGATCTTGTGATCGCTGACTGATTCGACCGTGACCGGACGGAACGTATCGAGACCGATATGAAGTGTCACCTCGGCCCAACCCACTTCACGATCGACAAGCCCATCGCGAATGCGATTCGTTATGTGAAGTCCGGCAGTGGGAGCCGCGGCCGAGCCCAGCACTTTCGCGTAGAGCGTTTGGTAGCGATCGGCTGTTGCCAGCGGAGTCCGGATATAGGGCGGCAGTGGCACGAAACCGATCCGGTCAAGGTTGCGATCACCGTCTCCTTGAAACCGAATCGAAATCTCACCTTCCGATCGGTTTTCGATCACCTCGATCGCGATCGGTTCGCCGTCGCCCCGCGGCTTTGCCAACAGGAGAGCTCCGGGACGCAGTGAGCGTGAAGGTTTTGCCAAAGCGGTCCAGATTCCGCTGGGATCACGGTGGAGCAAGAGCAGCTCAACCCGCCCGCCTGACCCCTCTTTCGTGGTGAATATCCGTGCGGGAAGCACCCGGGTATTGTTTACGGCTAATAGATCGCCGGGCTTCAGCCAATTCGGCAGCGATCTGATCGATTCGTGCGACAACCGGCCCGTCGAGCGCTCGACGACCAGCATTCGCGATGCGTCGCGCTCAACTAATGGCGTTTGGGCGATGAGTTCTGGCGGCAGGTCGTAGTCAAAATCATCAACCCGCAATCCTTCATGAGGAGCGTCAGCATTCATGCCTCTTCAAAGAGTGCTTGTTGGCGCGTTTCAATCGTCGCCGGCGGAGCGATCTTGAGGTGCTCATAGGCGCGCCGGGTGGCGACGCGTCCCCGTGGCGTCCTCTGGAGGAAGCCAAGCTGGATCAAGTAGGGCTCGTACACATCCATGATGGTGTCGTTCTCTTCGCTGGTCGCGGCCGCGAGTGTCTCGATCCCAACCGGCCCGCCGTCGAACATCTCCACGATCGTCCGCAGGATGCGCCGGTCGATATCGTCCAGTCCAAGTTGATCGACATCCAGCATGACCAGCGCTTCTCCGGAGATTTTGTCGGTGATCACGCCGGTGCCATGCACTTCCGCATAGTCTCGTACTCGTTTCAGCAGCCGGTTCGCGACACGGGGAGTCCCACGCGATCGAATCGCGATCTCTCTCGCCCCTTCCTCCTCGATCTGCACCTGAAGGATCGACGCCGATCGCCGCACGATCTCCTGCATCGCCGGAAGATCGTAGAAGTCCAACCGCAGCACCGCGCCAAATCGATCGCGCAATGGCCCGGTCAGCAATGCCAACCGAGTCGTCGCGCCAACGAGCGTGAAGCGCGGCAGGTTGATCCGCATCGTGCGAGCGGCCGGCCCCTTGCCGATCACGATATCGACCGCGTAATCCTCCATCGCGGGATACAGCACTTCCTCGACCACGCGATTTAGGCGGTGAATCTCGTCGATGAAGAGCACGTCGCCGGATTTGAGATTGGTCAGGATCGAAACGAGATCGCCGGCCCGCTCAATGGCCGGACCCGACGTCACCCGTAGACTGACCGCCATTTCGGCCGCGATGATCGACGCCAGGGTTGTTTTGCCGAGTCCCGGCGGGCCATAGAGCAGCATGTGGTCGAGAGTTTCCCCGCGCCGCTGCGCCGCCGCGATGAAAACGGAGAGCGTGGATTTGACCCGCTCTTGACCGATGTACTCGGAGATCCGCTTCGGTCGCAGGTTGCGATCGAGCTGGACGTCTTCAACCTTCACGCGCGGCGTTACCACGCGCTTGGTGTCCTTCGTCACGCTGGAGGTTATGGAGGCGGTCGCGGTCGGATCACTCATGACTACAGTATACCGTGACCGAGCGAACAGATGTTCGTCAGCTACTCCTCATCGACCAGCATATTCGGAATGCCGCCTTCGATCTTGTAGCGGTGTCCGCATCGGGTGCAGACGAGCTCGTCGCCTTCCAGCCGCACCGGTTGCTTGTCGATCGGACAAACGAGGATATCGAGCAGTTCCTGACTTATGACAGGCTTCGTTTGACTCATTGACTTTCCTCCATTGCCATTGGTGTTCCAACCGGCGATGCGACGGGCGATCCAGCAATCGGACTCGCAATGCCGAGCTGAGCGAGCTCTTCGGCGGCCCGTTCCGCCACAAATGTATCCGGTCCTACCTCGATCACTTTCTGGTACTCCGCAATGGCCTCCGCGAACCGCGGAGGAATCCAGCTCGCGTAGAGCTGGGCGAGTGAAAAGTGCGCCTGTTCGTCGTTCGGTCGCGCTTCGATTACCTTTTTGAACTGCAATTCCGCATCGGCCCGCTTGTTGCCGGTCGCCAGCGTCCGTGCAAACCCCAGTCGTGCGTCCCAATTCTCAGGGGCGATCGCAAGCGCCTTCTCATACCAGGGAATGGCCTCATCGACCCTCCCCGTATTGCCCAGATAACTCCCCAGCGCGGCCATCGAATCCGCGTCGTTGGGATTCTCCGCAATCTGGGTTTGATACTCTTCGACCACCGGATCCGAGCTCGAGTCGTCGAAATTGATCTCGGATGAGTCGTCCGGCTGAGTTAGGAAATCGATCAGCGGCGGGCCAACAACCGCCGCGATCAATGCAAACGCGACAACCACCCCCAGAATCGCATACACCCGTTGATACGGATTCACGCTGGCGGATCGCCGTTTTTGTGTCGGGCGGGCCTTTGGACGGCGGCGTTGCTGGCTCACGATGTTCCTTGTCGAGCTGGAAGGTAGTCGCCTGATACAACCGAAAACGATAGCACAGTTGCATTCGTTTCCCGCCGCCGTTTCGACCGTCTGGGTCACGTGTTGCGTTTGTACGGTCATCCCGCCCATGCTATGATTTGTTGGCTCTGGGATGGGGCTGCGTTCGCCGTGCCGGCCTAGCTCAGTTGGTAGAGCAGCTGTTTCGTAAACAGCAGGTCCGGGGTTCGAGTCCCCGGGTCGGCTCCAGACTGACACCCATTTCAGAGCACCGGCCGAAGTGGCGGAACGGCAGACGCGCTACGTTCAGGGCGTAGTGAGCATAGCTCGTGGGAGTTCAAATCTCCCCTTCGGCACCAGGTTCCAGCTCGTCTGGAACGGCGGTTTACCGCCAGCACATTGACAACTCAGGATGTGAGGGAAGGATGATCGCTGGCTTCGGCTAGAGGAAAGTCCGAGCTGCACAGAGCGAGGGTGCCCGGTGAAAACCGGGGAGGCGTTTCGGCGTCGACAGTCCAGATCGGCACGCTTCGGCGTGAGAGCAACAGAGACCAACCCAGGATGGCGGTTCTTGCCGCCGGATCGGGGTGAAAAGGGCAATCCTCCCCGCAGCAATCTCCGATTCGGCCGTTATCAGGTTGCTCGCCCAGGCCGGAAGTCGAGAGCAGCCGTTTTCCGCGAGGAGCGGCCGGTCTTCGGACCGAGAGAGATGATCATCACGAACAGAACTCGGCTTACTCTCCCCCACATCCTGAACTGTACGGTGCCCTTAGCTCAATCGGCAGAGCGCTGGCCTGTGGAGCCGGAGGTTGCGGGTTCGACCCCCGTAGGGCACCCCACCCACGTTCGAGGAGCAGGCAATCCGCCCGCTCCTCGTTTTGTTTGATTTGACTTACCCGCAAAACACGTTTGACGAATGCCACAACTACCTTCGTAGCGGCGCATGGCATGCGCCCGTGGACACCCAATCCATGTAATTCTAGGAAATGCGGCCGAACGAGACTCCAGGATCACCCAATCGGCGAAGCCTTGACCTTCGAGTTAGCCTTCATCCCAGTCACCCATTGCACGATCAACCCGCCCACAAACGCCGCCACCACCATCGCGAGCGGAACCAGCGCCGCCGTCGGCGGCGGATCCGTTCGCACATTGGCTGGCAGATCGCGAATGGCGCGGTCGATCGCACGACCAACCGCGACCAACAGGTGAATCGGCAGCCAAAGCGCCGGAAGAACGAGCGCTGCTTTTGCCCGATCGCTGGTCGCAGAATACGCGACGATCGCCCCGCCAATTGTGAACCCGACCACGGCCCATGCGAAGTCGGACGGCTTCACCGCCAGCACAAGCACCAGCCCAACCGCAACCGCGTTGGCAATCACCTTCCAACCACACGGCTTGCGCATGTTCGATCTGACCAGCAGGGCCGCCGCCAGGAACCAGCCAATCCCGGCGACGCCGTTGATCGCCCGGGAAACCGGTCCATCGAGCGCTATCGCGATGCCCACGAGCACGGCGGACGCAACCAGGAGAAGGGAAGCTCGCGATTCGGCGTTTTGCATTTTTTCGTTCATTCGTAGCTCGATTGCGTGAGCGGGCGAACATTAGCAGAGCCAACGCTACTCAATGCTCGAAGCTCACGTCAATCCGCGACGCCGATAACCGGGCAAGCTTGCCCGGCCATTCGATTCAAGATCGAACGCTCGAGCATGTTCACTGAACTACGACACACGCTCTCGACACCATGCCAACCCTCGATTAAGCTTCGCGCTGGCATCCGCAACCGTTTGCCCTCGTAGCTCAATGGATAGAGCGCTTGGCTTCGAACCAAGAGGTTGGGGGTTCGATCCCCTCCGAGGGTACCAATCGCCGCATCGCCGGCTTTCGCGACAACCCGATCCTGGAGGTCACATGCGCGCGCAGATCCTCTCAATCGGGAGCGAACTGATTCTCGGTCACCTCACGGATACCAACGCCACCTTTCTCGCTCAACAACTCGCGGAGCTCGGCATCGAGCTGACGCTCGTCACCCAGGTCGGCGACGACCTTCCTCGTCTCGCGGCCGCCATCCAGCGCGCCACCGACGACGCTGAGATCGTGATTTGCACCGGCGGGGTCGGACCGACAGCCGACGATCTCACCCGCGAAGCAATTGCCCAGGTCGTCGACGAAGAACCGGCCATCCAGCCCGATCTGCTTGAAACGCTCAAGGCCTTTTTCAGGGCCCGCGGTGTCGATATGCCGGAGCGAAACGCAAAGCAAGCCTGGCTGATCCCGTCTGCCGAAACGCTGCCCAACCCGGTCGGAACCGCGCCTGGGTGGTTCGTGCGCCGCAACGGTCATGTCATCGCCGCGATGCCCGGTGTTCCCCGCGAAATGTTCAAGATGTGGCGCGATCAGGTCGTTCCCAGATTGCTCTTGATGTTGGATAAGCGAGCGATTCGCACCGTAACAATCCGCACGATCGGGATCGGCGAATCGGCGGCGGAACAGGTGCTCCACGATCTCGTCGCGCTCGAGAATCCGGTCGTTGCAACCTATGCCAAGGACGATGGCGTACACGTCCGCGTGACGGCAACCGCCGATTCCGCAACCGAAGCCGAGCACCGGAGAGACCGCGCAGCCGCCGAAGTACGGAATCGATTGTCTCCCTACATCTACGGAACCGACGACACCTCGCTGCCGGAAGCACTGGGAAATCTCCTGCGGAGTCACCATTGTTCTCTGGCAGTGTCCGATCATGGTGGCGGCGGTCGCTTCGCGGCGTTGCTCGCAAGCGATCCCTCGGCCGCGAGCATCCTCATCAACTCGACAATGTCACCCACGGCAAGCGGGAGCAACGCGCACGAACTGGCCGTGGAGGCCGTTTCGGTGGCCGGTGCGAACCTTGGGATTGGCGTGCATGTCGAGATGAGTCCGGCAGGCGACGGCGTTTACGAGTCAATGATCTGGGTGGCGCTGACCGGAAAGCTTCATGGCGAAGAACGGATGCCCATTCGATCTGGTTTTGAGGATGTGCAGAGACGGTCGGCGCTCTTCGCCGCCGATGTTCTTCGCAAAGCGCTTGCCGCCGACCATTCGCGCTGACTCGAACAGCCGCAAGCGTCAATCGCCCTCGTTCAAAGCTTACGCGGACGAGCTGCCCCGGACTCACTTTCATCGTACGCGGCGATCAATGCTCGCTGCCGATCGAGCATCGCATCACGGTCAGCGTCGTCTTCGTCTACCCATCCGCGGAGATGAAGTACGCCGTGCACAACCAGAAAGCGAATCTCATCCCAAGTTGTCTGGCCCCAATCGGGAGCTTGCTGCGTCGCGCGCTCTACCGAAATCACGATATCGCCGCCGCCGGTTCCCTCTGGACCATCCGTGGGAAAGGTCATGACATCGGTTTCCGAGTCGATCCCCATGTGCTGGAGATGGAGCGCGCGCAAAGCCTCATCCGAGGTCAGGACAATCGCAATCGACCAATCGCCGGTCTGCTCTTCTTCGAGAAGCACCCGCTCGACGAGCAGAGCGAGCGAATTGATATCCGCGCCCTCTGGAATCGGGACTTCCGTTAGTATATCGACCTCGAGGGCTAGCAACCGAACCTCGATCGTGATCGCCGCCGGAGCCTCTCAGGACCGGTGGGGATGAAACTCCTCACGTTATGAACTGGCGCTCGTAAGCGCAGCTCTGGCCGCCGTGCTCAGCCGCTTGCCGTCGGCGCGACCCGCCGCACGCTCGATCAGAATCGGCATTACCCGACCGAGGTCTTTGGCGGTCGTCGCACCGGTCTCCTGAACGACCTGTTGGGCCAACGCCGTGAGGTCATCATCAGACAGCTCGGCCGGAAGATATCGCTTCACGATTTCGATCTGCGCGGCTTCTCGTTCCGCGAGGTCATGGCGGTTGGCCGCTTGGAACTGTTCCTGGGATTCCGACATCCGCTTCGCTTGCCGGTGCAACAGCGCAATGCCTTCGTCGTCGCTCAATGCCGCGCGCTTGTCGATCTCCGCGTTCTTGAGTGCGGCGAGAATGAATCGGATCGTATCTCGTGAAACGGCATCCCCGCGCTTCATCGCCGCTTTCATATCAGTTTCGAGCCGTTGCCGTAGCGATTCTTCCATCGGTGTGTCCTGTTCGATCGATCAACGCGATTCCAGAGTCCGTTATCCCAGTTGACCGGTTAGTCTCGCTCCGCCCATCACGTGAAAGTGAAGGTGAAAAACGGTTTGACCGGCATCGTCGCCGTCGCTCGTCAACACTCGGAAACCCGTATCGGCGATGCCCTCTTGCCGGGCAACCTCAGCGGCCAGCGTCAGCAGCTCCCCGGCAAGTTCTGGATCACCCGGCACCAATGCCTGCAGGCTCTTGACGTGGCGCTTGGGAATAACGAGCACGTGCACCGGCGCCTTCGGTTCGATGTCGCGAAACGCAACCGCGTTCGCCGACTCCGCGATGAATTCGGTGTTGAAATCGCCCCGGACAATTCTGCAAAAAATGCAGTCGGTTGCTTCACTCATGATTCAACCTCGAAGAAATGTCGTGTGCGCGTGCTACCATCGCGGCACGACCATCAAACCTTATCCCGGACCTGAGTATGCCAGAACTCCCCGAAGTCGAAACAGTGCGCCTCTCGCTCGTTTCGGCCCTGGTTGGCAAGACGATCTCCGGGTTGACGGTCGGGACCTTCACCGGCGTGCTCGGCGGCGCCGATCCGCGGGTGGCAATCGAACAACTCCGGGGCCGCGGGATTGTCTCCATCCGACGGCGTGGGAAGTACCTGCTCTTCGATCTGGACGACGGTTGCGGGATCGAAGTTCATCTCCGCATGACCGGGCACCTGGAGCTGGCTGAATCCGGACAACCCGATCTCAGATTCCAGCATCTCGCCATCCATTTCGATCACGGTTGGGATCTCAGATTTGCCGACCAGCGCAAATTCGGACGGGTGATCATCCACCAGGGCAATCCGGAGCTCGGTCTGAAAACGAAGCTCGGTCCGGAACCGCTTGGCCCGGAGTTCACGGCGGACACGTTTGCCAGAATGCTTGCAAAACGCTCGGCCGCGATCAAAAGCGTTCTGCTTGACCAAAAGGCGATCGCGGGCATCGGCAATATCTATGCTGACGAAGCGCTTTACCTCTCCCGCCTCCATCCGCTCAGGTCCGGCAACTCTTTGTCACCGGTGGAGATCCGTTCGCTGCACCGTTCGATCCGAAGAGTGCTTCGAAGTGGACTCGAACATCGTGGCACCTCGTTTTCGAGCTACCGCGACGCCAATGGCGATTCCGGAGAGAATCAACAGCATCTCTTCGTCTACGGCGGCGGACGGAAGGGCCAAGCTTGCCCCAGGTGCGGTAGGCGGCTGGCCCATGTCGTGATATCGGCCAGGACCAGTCACTTCTGCCCAAACTGCCAACGCCAAAACACCGATGCCGATTCCTAGAATTCACAGTCTCGATCATCGAACCGGTTTTTTGCACGTTGCTGGCGTACGTTGATTGGTTGTCAACGTACGGACAATGCCTGGTCAACGCGTTGACCGGCTGGCCTCACTTCACCAGGTCCAATGACCACTCCGGCACAGGCGAGCTTTCACCCGCTCCCAACTCAAGTGTCTTCACCTCTGCCGAGCCGCCAGCGCCGGAGTTCAACGACTCACCCTCGGTTAGCGTCAACAATCCCCCGCGCTGGACCACCACAATTGATGAAGATCCCCTCGACCGGAAAACCGTTGGTCGCAACGGTCCAACGTGATTGATCAGGGAGCCCCGAGCTCACATGAATTCCTCGTGCGCATGGTGCGAAACATCTCCCATCGCGATAGAATCCCGGCATCGATATTGCGGGAGCTCCGATGGCTACGTGTCGGAAGATGCCAAACCGGGCAGGTCACGCGTCGATGAAGCTATTCCCCATTGATTGGCGACCATCGATTGGCGCATCCGCAATTGAGAGCAATGGTCAAATCCGGAGTCCGATGAAGAACGAAGGAGGAAATCAGTGAAGCTCGACTCGATTTCGAAACGAACCAGCCGCAGATCGTTACTCAAAGCCACGGGCGCAATGGGATTGGCAGCGTCGTTGCCGCTCTCGACCCGCTTAGCAATCCGGGCCGCGGCACAGGAGGCGACTCCGACCCGCAATATCGCCGGAACTGAGCTGAAAATCCTGCAATGGAGTCACTTTGTCCCAAGTTATGACGCCTGGTTCGACGAGTTCGCCAAGGCATGGGGCGAAGCGAACGATGTTGCCGTGACGGTCGACCACATCAACACCGCCGATGTTCCCGCGGCGATCGCCGCGGAGATTAGCGCCGGCGAGGGCCATGATCTGGTCGAGCACATCTCATCGCTGGCGCAATACGAGAATTCGATGCTCGACTTGCGCGATGTGGTCGAACAGGCCAGCGGCCTGCATGGCGAGCAGCTCGCGATGTGCATGAAGAACTCGTTCAATCCAACCACGAATGTCTTCTATGGATACTGCCACGGATTTGCGCCGGATCCAGGCGACTACCGCAAATCGCTGTGGGAGTCGGTTGACCTTCCAAATGGACCGGCCTCCTACCAGGAGTTACTCGACGGCGGCACCAGGATCAAGAACGAACAAGGCATCCAGCTCGGCATCGGCATGTCGAACGAGATCGACTCCCGGATGGCCGCGCAGACGATCATCTGGGCACATGGTGGCGCCGTCCAGGACGAGGGCGAGAACGTCACCATCAATTCGCCCGAAACGATCGCGGCGGTCGATTACATGGCCAACCTCTTCAAGAACACCATGACCGAAGAGGTCTTTGGCTGGACCGCCGCGTCCAACAATCAACTCATGATTGCTGGGCAGGCATCGTATATCCTGAACTCGATCTCCGCGTACCGTACAGCCCAGGCAGACCAACCTGAAGTCGCGGCCGATGTCTACTTCACCAGGCCGTTGGTCGGGCCGGCCGGAGCGGAGCGAGCGCTTGCCCACGGGCACGCGGTCTTCATCTACCAGATTCCCAAGCATTCCCAATATTCAGACACGGCCAAGGAATTTCTGCTCTATCTCACGGCCAACTACGATCAAGCGACACGCGAGAGCAAGCTTTACAACTTCCCGGCCTGGCCGTCGCTGACGCCGGAGCTGGTCGCCGAAGGCGGATGGTTGGATGCGGATCCGTTCGAGTCGGTGCCCCCGGACAAGCTCAACGTGTTGAAAACCGCGAACGACTGGACGGTCAATCTCGGTTGGCCGGGTCCCGCGAATGCCGCGATCGGAGAGATCTTCGCGCTACCGATCATCCCGAACATGATGGCCAGGGCCGCTCGCGGTGAGCAAACCGCCGCCGAATCGGTCGCCCAGGCGGAAACCGAAATCAACGAGATCTTCGAGAAATGGCGCGGTGAGGGTCTCATGGGCGGTGGCGCCTAAGACAGGCGACATCCTGCCCGAGCGTATAGGAGGCATTGAATTGGCATCTGGTTTTTCGCGAGCCGGCGCCATGGCCGCCTAGCCGATGGCAAATGTCGAAACACGCGGACTGACCAAGCAGTTCGGCGATAACCCAGCCGCGGTCGACCACATCGATCTGACGAGTCAGGACGGCGAATTCCTGGTCTTGCTGGGTCCGTCCGGCTGCGGCAAAACCACACTTTTGCGGATGATCGGGGGCCTCGAGCCCCCGACATCCGGCGAAGTCTGGATAGGCGGTCAGAACGTGACCCGCCTTCCTCCGCGCGCCCGCAAGATCGCGATGGTCTTCCAGAGCTACGCGCTTTACCCGCACATGAGCGTCGAAGACAACATCGCCTTTCCACTGAAAGCGCAGCGCGTCTCTCGCAACGAGCAGCGAAAGAAGATCGATTGGGCCGCATCGATTCTCGGCATCGAGATGCTGCTGAAACGGAAACCACGCCAGCTCTCCGGCGGCCAGCGCCAGCGGGTTGCGCTCGCGCGCGCGCTCGTGCGCGATCCCTCGATCTTTCTCCTCGACGAGCCGCTTTCGAACCTCGACGCCCAGCGCCGTGCTTCCGCCCGCGATGAGCTGCAGCTCTTCCAGCGCGAAGTCGGCGCCACCACCATCTACGTCACCCACGATCAAGTCGAAGCGATGGGCATGGGCGACCGGATCGCGGTCATGGACCACGGCCGGATTCGGCAGCTCGGTTCGCCGCGGGACATCTATGACGATCCCGCCGACACCTTCGTCGCGACCTTCGTCGGCTCGCCGCCGATGAACCTCATTGAACGAGACGGCGAGCTTCTTGGCTTCCGGCCTGAACATTTCGTGCCTGCATCGGCCAGCGCCTCGCCCAACGCATCCGCGATGTCATTTGCGTTCAAAATCCATCGCGACGAGTATCTCGGTTCCGAGCATTTGCTCTACGGCGAGATAGGAGCCGCCAAAGCGGTGGCCCGCTTTGCGACCGGCGCCATGATCTTGTTCCAATCCGGACAAACGCACGATTTCATCGTTCCGAACGAGCACCTGAAACGGTTCGATGTCAAAACCGGCGCGCGCTTGCGAGAACAAACGTGAGCGCCGGAACCCCCGATCCGGGGATCACCGCGCCGACGTGGCGGGCGACTGAAGAAGACAGCGGGCGCTATCTGCTCGACCGGCAGAACGTGCTCGCGCCGCTGATGCTGCTGCCGGCGATCATCTACATCTTTGCACTCGTCGCAATCCCACTCGGAATGGCCGTTCTCTACAGTTTCAGCGATGTCACCGTCGCCAATCAGAGCATCGATTGGGTCGGCCTGGAGAACTTCCGGGCGGTGATCAAGAACGGCACGTTCCAGACGGCGCTTCAGAACTCGATTGTCTTCACAATCACCTCACAAGTGATCGTGATCGTTCTCGCCAACATCTTGGTGTTGGTGCTTTCCGTCGATTTTCCGGGTCGCCGGCTCGTCCGCTTCCTGATTCTGCTGCCGTGGACGACGCCGCTCGCGCTCGCGGCGGTCGGTTGGCTCTGGATGCTCGACAACATTTACAGTCCGCTCGATGCGATCCTCCGCGACCTCAACCTCCTTGGACCCGGCACCCATTGGGGACCCAACCGCAACATGCACTGGCTCAGCCGCGATCTCCTGGCCCAGGCGTCGGTGATCACGGTGCACGTCTGGAGAACGCTCCCGCTGGCAACGGTCATCCTGCTCGCGGGCTTAACCTCGATTCCACAAGATGTCAACGATGCCGCCGAGGTCGACGGCGCGAGCTTCTGGCGCAAGCTCTTCTATATCCGGCTGCCGCTGCTTGCCCCGATCATGGCCGTCGCCATTCTTTACGGCATCGTCTTTACCTTCTCGGACATCATCGTGGTCTACGTGATGACCGGCGGCGGTCCGGTCGACAGCACTCAGGTCTTGCCCACCTGGGCCTACTACAAGGGGGTCGGCGGCAGCGATCTGGCCCAGGGCGCCGCGATCGCCCTCTTTCTCCTACCGGTTCTGATCGCGGTCGCCATCCTGATGTTGAGGATGGCGCGGCGAGCGGAGACGACCTAAATGGCGATGCCCGGCGTCCCTCGCGCGCAAAGCAATCGTACCGGCGATGTCGCCCGCAAAGTCGGACGCTACAGCTTGCTCTACTCGGTTGCCAGCTTCTTTGTGCTCTTCGCCGCCCTGCCCTTCGCCTGGATGGTCTTCACGGTCTTCAAGCAGAGCACCGATCTCTACAACGGCAAGAACAACCCGCTCAAGTTCAATGATCCGCCGACGCTGAAAAACATCCGCTTGCTCTTCGACGAAACCAACTACTGGACCTTCGTCCAGAACACGATCTTCGTCGCCTTCTTCGTGGTTGTGATCACGCTCGTGATTTCGGTGCCGGCCGCCTATAGCCTGACCCGGCTGGCCGGCCGCTGGGGCGAGAGTCTCGGAATCGCGATCTTCATGGTCTATCTCGTGCCGCCGACGCTGCTCTTCATTCCACTGACAAGAGTCGTCGCCGAGCTCGGACTGAAAAACTCGCGCTGGTCGCTGGTTCTCATCTACCCGACCTTCACCATCCCCTTCTGCACCTGGCTCTTGATGGGCTTCTTCAAATCGATCCCGTGGGATATCGAAGAACAGGCGATGATCGACGGCTATAGCCGTCTCGGCGCGATCCGCCGCGCCGTTCTGCCGCTCTCGCTTCCCGGCATTCTGACCTCGATCGTTTTCACGATCGCGCTCACGATGCACGAATTCGTCTACGCCCTCGCCTTCGTCACCTCGTCGTCCCAGAAAACGATCAGCATCGGCGTCACCACCGAGTTGATCCGCGGCGACGTCTTCTTCTGGCAGTCGCTGATGGCGGCCGCCGTCATCGTCGCCATCCCAACCGCCCTCCTCTACAACCTCTTCCTGGAACGCTTCATCACCGGCTTCACCCTCGGCGCCGTCAAAGGCTAAAAACCACCCCGGTTGGACACTTCAACGAACGCGTCTCGTCTTGCGCTTTCCAATTCATGTAGATGCACAATTCATTGCGTCCCTCCGCTCCCCGGCTCGACGCTGCAACGATCCAGCGCTTCTCATCGTGCGCGGCCCAACCATGTAGCCGCGCAATTATGAAACGTGCATTCTTATTCGGTATATCAGGGAGCGCGTCTCGCCGTACGACGTCTTCGTTCTCAACCCTGGAAGGGTCGGGTGCCCTCTGGGCGTGGCGTAGCCCGGTCAATTTATTGCCGGGCGATGCACAACACACAATAGTCCGATCAATGACGCATTCTTCATTATTGCGCCCGTCCGCTATGCCGCGCTTCGACATTGCCGTAGACGCGGGGCTCCGTACCCGCGCGTCGACGTGCCACCGGACGCCTGATGATGCCGTCATCTCCCTCTTCGCAACCTCCGTAGACCCGGGACTCCGTACCAGCGTGTCGACCCGCGGGTCGACGAGATGCCCACCACCACGCAATCAGAAGTGACGGATTCGAGAAGCCCACCGAACGGATACGCCTTCACCTAACCAGCCGGCACTCCACTACAATCCGCCCACTCGGCCGCTTCCCGGTCTTCGCAATTGCCAAACCAGCCATCCTGGCAAGCTCGCGGAGCTCGTCAACCGTGCGATCCCGGTCTCATCGTCCCTGTCCATCCCGATGAACGGCGAAACACTGGACTGTGCGGATGAACTAACGAGCGCGCGGCGGAGCGAAACCGGCACCCGCCCAGCTTCAACAAAGGCAAGCCGCATCGTACACTCCACCGTCGGTTGAAAAGCGCTGTCAATCGCTGAGGGTAAAACTGCCTTTGCTCACTCTCGCGGCAGTCCAACTTGATTTGAAGATCGTTGGCGTTCGCACCCGCCGGCACAACGGAGGAGATATCGCATGCTGGTGGTGATGGAATCGGAAGCATCTCACGAATCGATCGAGGCGGTTCGCTGTGTCGCGGCCGGCGCCGGTCTCGAAACATCGGTCTTCAACGACCTTGATCCCGCGATCGTCCTGCTCAAGGGCGACAACGCGCCGGATCTCGCGACGCAGTTCGCTGCACTGGCCGGAGTCGCTCAGGTCCGACAATCTAACCGCGACGAAGCGCCCGTCACCTACAACCTCCGCATTGCCGGCATCAGGCCGTTGGTTCCGCCCGCGATCCTAATGGAGCAACTCCCCCTTCCCGCCGAAAGCGCCTTCACCGTGCAGCGAACCCGCAACGAGATGAGCCGGATTCTGCGCGGCGAGGACGACCGCCTGATCGTCGTTGTCGGGCCTTGCTCGATTCACGACTCCGCCGCCGCGCTCGAGTACGCCCGCCGGCTCGCGCCGGTCGCCGAGGAGCTCAAAAACGAGCTCCAGATCGTGATGCGCGTTTACTTTGAAAAACCGCGCACGACCGTCGGGTGGAAGGGATTGATCAACGATCCGCACCTCGACGGCAGTTTCGCGGTTAACGAGGGGCTGTACATCGCCCGGCAACTGCTGCTGGACGTGGTCGCGCTCGGACTTCCGGCCGGTGCGGAATTCCTCGATCCGATCTCACCGCAATTCATCAGCGACGCCGTCAGTTGGGCGGCGATCGGCGCCCGCACGACCGAAAGCCAGGTGCACCGCAACCTCGCCTCCGGTCTCTCAATGCCGGTCGGCTTCAAGAACGGCACCAGCGGCAATGTCCAAATGGCAGTCGACGCGATGAACGCCGCCTCCTACCCGCACCAATTCATGAGCGTCACCGAACAAGGAGTGGCCGCGATCGTGGTCACGCGCGGCAATCGCGACACGCACGTCATTCTGCGCGGCGGCCGTAGCGGCCCTAACTACGACGCGGATAGCGTGCAGGCGTCGCTCAAAGCCTTACGCGACGGCGGCATGCCGCCGAGAGTGATGATCGACGCAAGCCATGGCAACAGCGCCAAGGATTACCGGAAGCAGCCGATCGCGGTCGAATCGGTCTGCGAGCAGGTCGCGGCCGGCGAGCGCGGGATCATCGGCGTGATGCTCGAAAGCTTCCTAGTCGACGGCCGCCAGGAGCTGACCGACCCCTCCCAGCTCGTCGAAGGCCAATCGATTACCGACGCCTGCATGGGCTGGGAGATGACACTGCCGGTTCTGCGAGATCTGGCGGCCGCTGTCAGCAGTCGTGCCGGCACGGAACAGAACTAACGCACCGACCCCTTCGGGTCGGATCCTCACCCGCCATTGACCGGTAATGCCACTCGTCGCAACGACGAACCCGTGACGAAATGATCGTTCGGCCCCGCCGGTGAGCCGAAGGCTTGGCAACAAATGGCAACGAATTCGACGCACTCGCAGCGCACAACGCTCACGATTCCGCCGAATGAAATCGGGCTAAAGGAACATGACTTTCAGGTCACGTCCTGAGACATGCCTCAACTTCCTTCAGGTTCTTTGATCGCAGTGAGATCGGCCAGTAGGTAAAGTTGTTGGATTTCGTTGTAACCCGTGTAAACCACCTGAGTCAACTCGGCGTCAACGGGAACGCGGAAGGCAACGGAACCCGTCACCTCTTCCCCAGGCAGAAGATTTCCGTCTACGAGGTCAGGTTTTTCAACCGTGGAACTGTCGCTACGTGACACATATCCGAGGCTGAACAACTGCCCGTATGAATCAAGAACGAAGAAATTATACGTGACGAATTCAAACGGTCGTTTACCAGTTACTTCAATCTTGATCGTTGCTAAGACATACCGTTCGTCTTGTTGCGGTTCACCATAATCTGACCAATCTTCGAATGGATCGGTAAACTCAGTAACAGTAATTTCGGCAGCTTCCTGACCCTCCGCGTTATAAATTGTGACTGGCTTTCCGACCTTATTGCTACCAACCTTAGCGGCATCAACAAGGTGAGTCGGGCCGAGAGCAACAAAGAGCCCCAGCAAGCAAACACAGAAGATCGATCCTCGCAGCTTGGACATTTCACCCTCGCTCCTTTTGGAACACAGATCCAGTTGCATACGATCCATGGAAATCGTTTGCATTGTCGCGCCAACTGGCCGAGTATTCAATACATCCCCATGTGTCGCCAGGGCTATCGCATCTAATTATGGAAAGTCGATGATCAGGTTTGGTCGTCGGTTTGCTCTTCTCGGGCCGAATTGCTCACCCAACGAACAAAATCTACGATCCCAGATCGGCTGAACAGCGAGCTAATCAATCAATTTCTGACTTTTGTGCGCCGATTTCGCCGGGTAACAGTGCTACGACATGAAACCACCGCCCGCGGTTGCCAGTTTTGCCAGTTTTGAGCAGATTTAGATGCGATAGCCCTGGGGCCGAAGTGCCAGGAGTTGACATGTAAGCGGCGATCGTATCAGCAGCTTCGGAGACTGCCTCGCGAACGGCAATAGTTTCCTTGTAGCCGACTACCACGTCTTTGGCTTTGTGACGATGATTTTGCCACTCTCGTCAGCGACTGGATCTGAAAAATAGGAAGATGCAAGCAGCTTCGAGTTGATCGGACTGGATGACGCCGCAACCCTGTCGCTCCGTCAGGCTCCATACATCGATGCTGGGAAAATCGCCTGCAGTCGCGACACTCGCATCTTTCTCCGACGCATCCTGCCTGCTTCGTTGCTCACTGCACTCACCCGATTCGGCGCCGTCTTCACCTCGGCTGTGACGGCGGAAACGACCATTTCATTTCTCGGTCTGAGCACTTCGTCTCAAGTGGCGTCATGGGGCGGAATGATCAACGACACACGGGTCTACATGCTCCTGGCGCCTCGGGCCGTGCTCTTTCCCGGTCTTGCACTGGTCCTGACGCTGCTCATTCTCGGCCTGCTCGGCAATGGTTTGCGCAACTACCTGGATCCGCGAATTGCGGCTCTGCTCCCTGAAACGGAGGACACCATAAAGGTCCGCGCGTGGCGAGAACCGGTATCGCGATATCGCTCAAACACTCATTATTGATGATTTCATCATGACTCGAAGCGTCAGCGCGACGCTATCATTCTCCGAACCTGATCGCTGAACGCGAATACGAATCGTCGGGAGACCCCGAATGGCCGCCCGTGTTTCATTCATCACCGAGCCTGAGCGGCAAAGAGTTAGCATTCACCGACCGCTTGATCACTTCAATCAGGTGAACTTTGGGACTATGGAAATGGCTGGGACAACGCGATGACAACGATCGATTCAGTACTTCAGGCCGCTCGAGCTCATTGCGAGGAGGTCGTCAAACCCGGGATTGACGGCTGGAATAAGCGCGCAATTTGGCCCCGAGATGCCTGGGACAGGGCCGCGTCGCTTGGCCTGACCAGTCTCTTCTGCCCGGAGGAATTCGGAGGTCAGGGCCTGTCGCCCGGCGACGGCATCCGCGTCTATGAAGAATTGGGAAAAGGCGACGGCGCATACGCCTTCGCGCTCTCGATGCACAACATCTGCGGTTACGCGGTCTGCGGATTCGCAACCGAATCGTTCAAGCGGCAGTGGGCGCGCGAGCTGACGTCCGGCCGGAAGATCGCGAATTTCTCGCTGACCGAGCCGCAATCTGGCTCCGACGCGGCCACGATGCACACCCGTGCCCGCATCAATGGCGACGGCACCTGGACGATCAGCGGAGCCAAAGCCTGGGTAACCCTCGCGGGTGAAGCCGATCTCTATCTGACCGTCGTCAAAACATCGGATGAGCCGGGCCACCAGGACATGGCGATGATCGCCATTCCCGCCGGTACGAGCGGTTTGAGATTCGGTCCGCGTTACGAAACGGCGTCGTATCGCTTCCTGCCGATCGGCGAGATGTACCTTGATGACGTGACGGTGCCCGAGGAGAACATCATCCTGCCACCCGGCAAGGGATTGCAGGGTTCGTTGATGGCGATCGACATCGCGCGCGTTTCGATTGCCGCCGGTTGTTGCGGCCTGATGGAGTCGGCGCTCGACACCGCGCTCGCATACTCCAGCCGGCGCAAGATGTTCGGCGGCGTCACGCTGGACCTCGAAGGGATTCAGTGGATGTTGGGCGAGGTCGCCACCGATCTCGAGCTCTCGCGATTGCTCTATCGCGCCGCGGCGAGTGCGCTCGGCACGCCCGAGGGACCGCTCCTGGCCGCTCACGCCAAGCGCTTCGTGCCCGACGCGGCGGTCAAAGCGGCCAATACCTGCATCCAGGTTCTCGGCGGGATGGGGTTACTCGAATCCTACGGACTCGATCGACTCAGCCGGGTTGCCCAAATGATGCGCATCGTGGACGGCACAACCGAGATCTCGCGTGTCGTCATCGGCCGGGCATTGAAAAAGCGGGCGGCCGGGCTGCCCGCGATTCCAGTTCCAAAAGGATATGGCGAAGCGTGATGGATGGGCCGCCCGGGTAATTCAGGCGGCCCGCACGCGGTCATGCTGCTTCCGCGGTCGAATGTTCTGGTTGAACCGGAAGAAGTTCGTCGGATCGTACTTGCCCTTGACTTCGGCAAGCCGCTCGTACGTGCCCGCGGGATAAGCTTCCCGGATTCGATCCGCTCCCTCGCGCTCGAGGAAGTTCACGTAGACGCCCGAGCCTTCATGCCGGACTGACTGCCAGAGCGACTCTGTCCATCCCTGATGGATGGAAGCATCCTCGGCGGCATCCAGCCAAACGCGGATGATCGCGAACATGTACTTCTGCGTCCGATGCGCGAACGCGGTGTCTCCGGCGCCGGCTCGGCCCATCGCCCCGCCCAGACCACGAAGGTGAACCATGGCAAAGGGCGATGTCGCGGTCTCCAGCGCGGCCAAGGACTTGTCGATCAGGTCGTCGCTCAGTTCGTCGGCGAACATCGACCGGAGCGAAACGCCGTGCGGCATCGCCTGGTGCGCCGTGAAGTTGTAGATCGCAGAATATGGCATCGGACCCACCGCATCTGCCACCGGCGTTGCTAGAGCGCGCAACGGAGCCAGCGCCTTCTCCCCATCTTCGATGCTGCCGGTCCAGGTGACCAGGATGGAGAGCACCAGCTCGCCTACTCGTTCTTGCGGCACATAAGGCGCGGGAGGTGCGTGCATGATGTTGGCGATCGTGGTCAGGTCTTCGGGCGCGGTTGCAACGTAGTCGAGGTAGCCGCGAATGACCTCTTTGGTGGCCGGCAACATGAGGTCGCCACCCAGGATCAACTTGACGTCAGCCAGATGGAACGTGAACTCGGTGATGATGCCGAAGTTACCGCCGCCGCCGCGGATTGCCCAGAAGAGATCGTCATGCTCTTCCGCGCTCGCGGTCACAATCTCGCCGGATGCGGTCACAACCTCGGCCGACAGCAGGTTGTCGATCGCCAGTCCATATTTGCGGACCATGAACCCGATCCCGCCACCGGTCGTCAATCCGCCGATCCCGACGGACTGGGTGTCGCCGGTCGAGAGCGCAAGACCGTGCTCGCCCGCCGGACCCGCCAGATCGCCCGAAGTCGCTCCACCCTGCACCCGCGCGATCCGCGCCTCGGGATCGATCCTGACCGCTTTCATCGAAGTGAGATCGACGACGACCGCGCCATCGACAACGCTGAAGTGACCCAGGCTGTGACCGCCGCTACGGACGGATAACGCGAAATCACGCTCGCGGGCGAATTTGACGGTCGTCGCGACGTCCTGGGCGTTCGCCGGCCGCACGATCGCCTGCGGTCGTCGATCCATCTGGATATTGATCGTCTTCCGGGCTGTTTCATACTCGAGATCGCCGGGCACAATGAGCTGACCGGTCAATGCGAGCCAAGGAGATCGATTGGACGCGTGGCCGATGCCGCCGCGCGCGAAGAGAGAGTGGAAAGCGATTCCACGACCATGACTATTTCCTTTCAACTTAGTCCAGGATGTCTTATTTGGCCCGTTCGCCTATTGCCGCGTTCCATGTACAACCGGCCGAATCCATCCGGCCGCACAATCAGAATCACACACCGGTTCCAGCTCGCATATCGGTTACTCAACGTATTTGCCTATGCCTGAAGATTCGGAAGCCGGCTACGATGGATGACGTACGCTTCGCCTCAACCGTGGGGCGTGGCGATCCGCGGGTCGAACCAACACGGGAGCACCTCCCGCAATGCAGGGGCTCCGTACCCCGCCTGTCTCTCCGGGTCAAGCAACCGTGTCCATCCGCACCTCGTCGATCCCCGGATCGACCCGTTGGTACGGAGCCCAACGGCAACGACCAGTTGAAACCAGATTCATCGAGACATGAATCGGCTTGGCCTTATGCCTGTGCCGCGATTCTCAAGCGAACCCTGCAAATGCCACCGTCGCGTTCCCATCGTGTTACCCGGTATGATCCCCACATTGACTGATCGCCACCGAAAGGGAGACGAACTTGCCTGCAATTCGCGTCGGAATTCAAATTGCCCAGGAGCACGCAACATACGCGCAAATCCGGGATGCCTGGCTCCGCGTCGACGCCAGCGGCACCGATACGCTCTTCAATTGGGACCATTTCTTCCCGCTTTCGGGCGATCTGAACGGCGCCCATCTCGACAACTGGACCGCGCTCGGCGCAATGGCCGAGGTTACGAAACGGGTCCAAATCGGCTGCCTCGTGGCCGCCAACAGCTACCGCAATCCGCACTTGCTGGCCGATATGGCGCGCTCGCTCGACCACTTCTCCGGCGGACGCTTCATTCTCGGTATCGGCAGCGGCTGGAATCAGCGCGACTACGAGGAGTATGGCTACGAGTTCGGCACCGCGGCGTCGCGGCTTAAGGACTTTGACCGCGACATGCCGATCATCATCGACAGACTTGCGAGACTGAATCCGGGGCCCGTGCAATCGCCCCTTCCGATCCTGATTGGCGGCGGTGGCGAGAAGGTAACGCTCCGCATCGTCGCCCAGCACGCAACCATATGGAACGGACAGGGCGAGCCGGACGTCCTCGCCCGCAAAAACCGTATCCTCGATGAATGGTGCGCCAAAGTTGGGCGCGATCCCAGCGAGATCGAACGCTCCGCACAAATCTTTGGGCCCCAGCTCGACAGACTCGACGAGTACTACGCCGGAGGCATCACCCATTTCATCTCTGCCGCCTCCGGCCCAAATTACGACCTCACCGAGCTCCAAAAAATGATCGATTGGCGCGACAACAAATCCAGGTAACAAACTCCGGCCGAAGCAGAGGTGCGCGAACTGCGGCGATCTTCCTTGAACCGCGATTCGCGCCTTTTTATGTCCATGAATCCACGGATCAAAGCTGCCATTATTCTGCATGTCCGCGAAGAAACGCGGCCGCCCGGTCAATCAAACTCGAGCGGCGCCTCAACCTCGGTGACCAGCGCGAACGATCCCGAACACGCTCGCAACGACCACTGCCATCGCCACAACCTGATACGTCTCGACGGAATCGCCGAGAAATAACACCGCGAACAGCATGGTGATAACCGGTGAAGGTGTCGTGATCGAGCTTGCCAGTGAAACGTCGATCTGCTTGACCGCACGAAACCAACAAAAAAGCTCCAGGTAGTAAACAATCCCCATGAAAATTGCGAACGTTTGAACCTCTGAATCGACAGCAGACCGAATGACGGCAGTAGGGCCCTCCGAAACCAAAAGGACGAGACCGAGGAATACAGTGGAAATGATCAAGCGGGAAAAGACGACCTGATTCGCGGTGACACGCGTCGTGACAAGCACTTCCCTCAAGATCACGTGCGCAACACTCCAAAGGAACGGCACCCCTAGCGAAAACAAAAACCAAATCGAAAAACCGGAGATCATCCATGTTCCGTTTGTTCCTAGAAAATAAAGAGCGCCAAGCATCAGGAGCGTGAGCAAGAGCTCTTGAGGCCGCTTCTTGCGGCCGAGAAAAATCGTCTCCCATAGGATTGCAAAAAGTGGATAGGCCTGTAGCGCGATCGCGAAGCTGATCGATCCTGCTTTCTCTACACCATGGACGTACATATAGGTTGAAGCCCCGAAAATGACGCCCGTCAAGACGACGAGCGTCCGCGCTCGACGTCCGAGGTTCGTGCCGTGGTCGTCGGTGCCCGGTTGTGCGCTGCGCGCCACTGCACGTTCGCGTGCGATTGCGGGCAATGAGCTGACCAGTTCCCAAAACGACAGAAAGAATGCGAACAGAAGCGCACTGGCCTCATCTGAGCGATTGGCGGAGATGATCGGCAGAGTCCCAAGCAGTACGAGGCAAGCAAGCGCAAGCGCTACGCCGGACGCGGGGGTCTTCGTTGTCATGCTGAGGACATTCTCCTTTGATCCGAGCGGGCCGAGAATGAATGTCATCGCGTGGAACGAACTATATTGTATTGATTGATATGAATCCATTCGCTAAAATGAGTACAACTTCCGGAAATTGTATCCTATTCTCAAGTAGTCATCCCGAACACATTGCATAGTCTCGCCGTGTGTGCGAACATTGTCATCATGACAATTTGGTGTAAGGTGATCGAGCACAAAGCGGGCCCACGCTACTTGGCAATCGCGGATGCTATTGCTGAGGGCATCGCGAATGGAATCTTGAGCCCACTCGACCGCCTACCCCCGCAGCGAGAGCTCGCAAAGTCGATCGGCGTCTCGCTCAACACCGTCAGCCGCGCCTATGCCGAGGCCGCTCGTCGCGGATTTCTTGATGGAGAAGTCGGCCGGGGCACGTTTGTGCGAGCGGTTGATCGGGCTCAAGTCGATGTGCAGCCGGCCAGTTTGGCCAGATCCGATACCGGTGCGATCGATTTCTCCCTCAATCTCCCGTTCATGGGAGGTGCGGCGGCCGCGCTGGCCAAAACGCTTGGTCAATTGGAACGCTTCTCGGGACTTTCATCGCTGCTCGATCATCAACGACCGGGCGGCAACGATCGTCATGCATCTGTCGCCGCTGGTTGGATCGAGCAACTGCGGCTCTCGGCCGCCGGGAGAAGCATCATTCTGTGCAATGGCGCTCAGCACGGGCTCTTGGTGGCACTACTTGCATTGACTCAACCGGGAGACGTACTCCTCGTCGAGGAATTGACGTACGCCCCCATCAAGTCGATGGCACGCCACCTGGGTCTCCGCCTCGTGCCAATCGCGCTCGACGCTGATGGGCTGATCCCTGATGCATTGGAAGCCGCGTGCAAATCGAACGCCGCGAACGTGCTCTACTGCCTGCCGACGCTGCACACCCCGACCGGCATCACGATGAGCGAAGCTCGACGGCGGAAGATCGCTCTCATCGCCGAGGCCCATGAGCTCACGGTGATCGAGGACGACGTCTTTGGATTCCTGCCCACATTGCGTCCCAAACCGCTTGCCTGCTTCGCTCCCGAACACACGATATTCATCACCGGCGTTTCCAAGTGCATGGCTCCCGGATTACGTGTCGGCTATCTGCATGCGCCCGGTCGCTTGAAGGGCACTCTTGAATCAGCGGTCGCCTTGTCAACATGGATGCCGGCGCCGTTTATGGTCGAGATTGCGACACGTTGGATAGAGGATGGAACCGCGCGGCTATTGAATGAAGAGCAGCGGTCCGAAGCAAGCGCTCGGCAACGGATCGCTCGCGAGATCCTTCGCAACCAATCCTTCGAATCGGACTCATCTGGATTCCACCTTTGGCTCCAGCTGCCGGAGCAGTGGAGCGCGGATGCGTTCAGGACCGCGGCAAGCCGGCGCGGAGTCGAGTTACAAAGCGCGGCGACTTTTGCGGTTAATTCGGAACAAGCACCAAATGCGGTTCGTCTCTGCCTTAGTCATGAAGTCAATCAAGAGCGCGTCATAACGGGTCTGAGCATTCTTGTGGATCTCATCAACAACGAAAGCTTCGACAGCAACTTCGTGATCTAGGAATCCGGGCTTCGATTGAACCACCTGGTTGCCAAAACCGCTCAGCCCTGTCTTTGAGCACGCCACTCGTCGATCGCCATCTGGCGCATCTCGCTTCTGGTCTGCGCGCTCATGGTTGACGCAACCCCGAAATCGGTTTCCTTCAGCTATCGAACGGGGTCGTAATTTTGTTCCAGCGTCTTGATCTCCATTTTCTGTCCTGTAAACTTGCGCGTCGCTAACTCGATTGCGCCCTCTGCGGCCCTATGCTATCGTGCCGAATCCTTCCCTTGGCCGGCCAAGCAATGGCGTAATCGAGCCCTAATCAGCGCCGGCGGCGCACGGAGTGGTGTTGAATGAAGATTTCCCATGTCGAAACACTCTCCGTACAAGTGCCGGTCCACGACGGCGCCTGGCATAGCGCTGAGTTCGTCCCTGAGGGCTACAGCTACGGCGGCCAGTGGATTCGCCTTCACTGGCCTGAATTCCCAATCGTTATCTTGAAGCTCCACACCGATGAAGGTCTGATCGGCCTCGGCGAGGTCGCGAAAGGTGTGCCGGAATCCGCCGTGCGGCGACAGGCATCATTCTTCGAGGGGCGCGATCTTTGGTCGTTCAACCTGCAGGAGCTCCCGCTCGAAACAATGTGGTTCGCCGATCCTTCCATCTACTCCGCTTTCGAGATGGCGCTCTTCGACCTGATGGGCAAAGCCCTCAACGTGCCGGTCTATCGGCTCTTCGGCGGCAAGTACCGGGATCTCGTGCCGGTCTCCCGGTGCTCCGGACGGATGTCTCCACCCGATGCGGCGGCGCTTGCAAAAACCTGTGTCGACCAGGGCTATTCCGTGCTTAAGATGAAAGCAACCGCGGACGACCCAATCGTCGAACGTCTCGAGGCGATCCAGGCCGCGGTCGGCGACAAGCTACATGTCGTGGTCGATCCAAATCAGCGCTTCTATCAGCCTGTCAAACTGTTCGCGGTCGTCGAAAAGGTCAAGGAGCGCGGGATCACGAACGTGCAGTGCTTCGAAAGCCCGTACGATCAAAAGAATCTGGACTGGTATACATTAGCCCGCCAAAAAATGACGACGCCACTGGCCCTTCACCTCAACAATGCTGCCGAGATCAAAGAAGCAATCAAACATGAAGCATGTGACTGGTTGAACATCGGCGGTCCGATGGTCGCGACCTACAAACAGGCGGCGATCGCGGAGGCTGCGGGCATGCCGGCCTGGCATGGCTCCGGTGTCGACCTAGGGATTGCAGAAGCCTCGTACGCCCATGTCTGCGCGGCGAGCAAAGCGATCACCCTGACCAGCGACATTTGCGGCGAAACGCTTCGCGTCGACGATCTCATTACCGAGCCGCTGAAGATTGCAGATGGTCATGTCCGGGTTCCGGAAGGACCGGGACTCGGAGTGAGCCTGGACGAAGCCGCTGTCGAGCGATATCGGGTCGCCGGCGATTCCTAGCGAAGGAGGCAGTGCACTAGGTCGAATCGAATTGCTGTCGAACCGCCGGCTGCGGCGGAAATCGCCTAGGAGGAGTACCAAATGGCAGAGCAATGGAACCTTGATCGACTCACGCAGGAATGGACCGCACGTGGATTGAGCAGACGAGACTTGATGCGTCTGATTGCGTCCGGCGCAAGCATGACCGCGATGATGACCTTGCTCGGGAGCTCCCCTCTCAGCGCGGCCGCACAGGATGCCGTGGGCGGGCAGGCAAGCGTGCTTTGGGCCACGGCCCCGGTTACGCTCAGCCCGCTCTACTCGAGCTCTGGTTCTGAACAGCAGGTCGAGCGCGCAATGTTCGGCTCCCTCGTCAAGATGAGCGACGGCCTCATCCCAACCCCAGATCTCTGCGAAACAATCGTTGGATCAGATGACGGAACGGTCTACACCTTTACGTTGCGAGAAGGGCTCTCGTTCACGGACGGAATCGCCCTGACGTCGGTCGACGTCATCTTCACGCTTGAGCGAGCGATCAATCCGCTCACGGGGAGCATTTGGAAGGGCCGCCTCGCGGGCGTTATGGGAGCTGCAGACTACGACGGCACGACCGGCGAAGTCCCTGGATTGAAGGCGGTCGACGAGCGAACGGTCGAAGTGACGCTTTCGGCGCCGGATGGCGCGTTCCTGACCAATCTGTGCAGTTTCTCCGGTCTGGGCATACTTCCCAAGCACATCCTCGGCGAGATCGCTCCAGAAGCTCTCAAGGAGAATCCCTTCTCGCTTGCGCCTACAACGACCGCCGGAGGCTTCAGCTTCGTCCAGTACGCCACCGATCAGTATCTCGAGATGCAGCGCAATCCGACGTATCCAGGCGATGTGGGGCTCGATCGCATCTTCATGCGCATCCTGACCTCAGAAGTGGGTCTGGGTCAATTGGAGACCGGCGAACTGGATCTGATGACTCTCCCGGTCGCCGAGATGGAGCGCGCTCAGGGGCTGGAAAACGTCACGGTCGTCAGCGTTCCAAGCCCGAGCATGGACTTCTTGGCGCTCAACCTCGAACGCGAATACCTGCAAAATCCGAAAATGCGCCAGGCAATGATGCATGCGATCGACCGCGCCGGCATCGTTGCTTCTGTCCTACAAGGCGAAGGAACCGTCGTCAATTCACCGATTTTCGGGCCCGAGTGGATGGGTGCCCCCGCCGGGCTCAACGAGTACGCGTACGACCCGGAGATGGCCAAACAGCTGCTGACCGAATCTGGTTTCGATACCAGCCAGACGCTCTCGATCATGCACCTGCCCGGCACGCCGGCAAAGGATGCCGCGGTTGCGATCATGCAGCAGCAGCTCAATGAAGTCGGCTTCAAGATTGAGATCTTACAGGTCGATGTCGCGGAGTTGATCCGGCGTTATGTCGACGAAACAGACTTCGATCTCTTCTACAACGCCGGTGGCGTCTTCCGCGCCGATCCAAGCATCTCCGCAACGTACTTCGCAACCGCGAACTTCACCCCGGGTGGCGGCAATGGTTCGCACTACACGAATGCACGTGTCGATGAGCTCTTCAACGCCGGCAAGGGGCAGACCGACAACGCGGAGAGGCAGGCAACATATACCGAGATCGCAACAATTCTGAATGAAGAGGTGCCGTGGATCTTCCTCTGGTCGCCGAATTCGATCTTTGGATTCAGCAATCGGTTGCAGGGCTTCGCGCCGCCGAGCTATTCCGACAACAAACTCTGGAACGCGGAGACGTGGTCGGTTACAGAGTAACGCGATCGATGAACGCTGTCGCATAGCCGGCGCGAGATTGGAACGACAATGGGCCGGTACATCCTGCGGCGGTTGCTCATCAGCATTCCAGTGCTTCTCGGGATCACCCTGGTGACCTACCTGATCGTCACACTGGCGCCGGGTGATCCCGTTTCGGCATTGGTCGATCCCGAACAAGTCGCGGCACTCGGCCCCGGCTGGCTCGATCAGCAGCGCGCCGAGCTCGGTTTGGACAAGCCACTTCCCGTGCGATATGGCCTCTGGATGAAGGAGATCCTGCAAGGAAACCTGGGGTACTCATACTCCGACCGTCAACCGGTGGCCGACAAGATCTCCGAACGAATCTGGCCGACATTCAAGCTCATGCTCACCGTGCAGCTGCTTGCGCTCCTGATCGCGGTGCCAATAGGTGTTATTTCGGCCGTCAAGCAGTATTCGCTCATCGATTACCTGGCGACGGTCTTCGGATTCACGACCATTTCGATCCCTTCGTTTTTCTTGGCGCTCGCCGGAATCTATATCTTCGCGATCAAACTGCGCGTGTTGCCGACCGCCGGGATGAGGACGATTGGAGAGCCGCCATCGCTGCTCGATTCACTGCATCACCTCATTTTGCCCGCGGCGGTGCTCGGACTCGCCCAGGCGGCGCCGTTGATCCGGTACACGCGGTCGAGCATGCTGGAAACTGTCCGCCAGGACTATGTTCGTGTGGCGCGCGCGAAGGGCCTCTCGGAGGGCGCGGTGATTGCCCGCCACTCTTTAAGGAATGCGCTGATTCCTCTGGTTACGGTCATCGCGCTTTCGCTACCTCAGATGCTTGGCGGAACCGTGATCATCGAACAGGTCTTTTCCTGGCCCGGGATGGGAACGCTTGCGATCAAAGCGGTTCGAGGTCGCGATTACCCGACGATCATGGCGATCAACATGATTGGCGCAGTCGCAATTCTCGTGAGTAGCTTGATCGCGGATGTGATTTACGCCTGGATCGACCCACGCATAAGCTACTCCTGATCGGAGCCGCGGCGGTGGAGCTTTCAGCACGGAAAACTGGTTAATGACTGATCTCACCAACGCGGCAGAGCGGACCACCCATCGCGAACAGTCCGGCGACTCGGGTCAGCCGCACAAATCGCTGGCGGTGACCCAGGTTGTTCACTCCAAATCCAGTGTATGGCGGCGCTTTCGGCGCCACCGCCTGGCGATGGCCGGTCTGGCCGTTTTGATGCTGCTCGTCTTCCTGGCAGTCTTCGCACCGTTGCTGGCATCGCACCCACCGCAGGCGATCGACCTCTCTGCCTACCGCCTTGGTCCGAGCACGGATCATCCGCTTGGTACGGACACAGCTGGGCGCGATATTTTCAGCCGGTTGCTTCACGCCGGACGGGTGTCGCTCAGTGTCGGTCTGGTGGCGGTTTCAATCTACACCGCCATCGGCGTGGTGCTCGGCGCACTGGCCGGATACTTCGGTGGCTGGGTTGACGCGACCGTCATGCGACTGGCCGATGTCGTGCTCTCCTTCCCGACCTTGATCATCATCATCACCTTGGCCTCCGTGCTTGGACCGAGCATCTACAACGTGATGCTGGCGATCGGGCTGCTTGGTTGGCCGACGATTGCCCGGTTACTGCGTGGAGAGCTGCTTTCGTTGCGTGAGCGGGAGTTCGTCATCGGCGCAAGAGCGGCCGGCTGCAGCGATCTTCGCATGATCTTCCGTTATCTGCTGCCGAACGCGATGGCGCCCGTGCTCGTGGCGGCGACCTTTGGGATCGCCTACGCGATTTTGATCGAAGCCGGTTTGAGCTTCCTCGGGCTCGGCGTGCAACCCCCGACCGCGAGCTGGGGCAATATGTTGACCGATGCGCAGTCGCTCACGGTTTTGGAATCGATGCCATGGCTTTGGCTGCCTCCCGGCGCCATGATCGCCCTCGCGGTGCTTTCGATCAACTTCATCGGCGACGGCCTACGCGACGCCCTCGATCCCTACCTCATGAATCGCTAGCGAATAGCCGGCCCGCCTTCTTCCTGCGGTGACTGACTCGAATCATCCGCACGACCATGCCACACGCTCCCCAAGCGAAGAGCAAGAACAGCCATGTGCGATGCCACGGGCCTCGTGTTGGCGGCGGCGCACGGCGTGCGCCTGGGGTCGTCCCGAGCTATCCGATTCCGCATGTTCACACCGGTTGAATTACACCGGGCGCATGCCGCGAGTCGAAACCCCTTCCGCTGCTCACTCTCTTGACTCATAAGTACTCCGGGCCAACCCCGAACCCGAGATATTTCGGCTGTTTCAACGTGACGAACTCCCATTGCCCAACACCACGCACCTGCTCGTGGACACCGATCACGCATGCAAAAGGAAATCTGCGTGTTCAAGAATCGACACGACATTCGGTGAACCGGGGTACCAGCATCGTTGGCATGATTAGCGTACCGGCACGAAGATTCGCTCCAAGGCGCCCCAAGTCATTGCAGCGATCAACCGCGGCAACTTCGACAGTGGCGAAATGCACTGTCTGTCAGTACTAGCATCGCCCAGACCTAATGCTGCTCTGCGCCTTCGATATCATGGCGAGGACTGTTCGGCGCAGCGTTTGGAATTGGTATTGTCAAATTCGGCAATTGCCGAAGTATCATCCTGATTCTGTCCGATTCCAGTTGGCGCTGTTCCAATAGAGCGACTCGAATGGCCCAGCAGCGACGTTCTCGTCGCGTAGCGTGTTGGCGATCGCGTACCGCTGCGAGGAGCGGTGTACCAACGGGATGACAGCCGCATCCTCGACCAAAAGATCGTTGAGTTGGATGCAGAGCTCGACAATCCGGTCGTAGGTCAGCGCGGCAAGCAACTCATCGTAGAGCACATCGAACGCCGTGTTGTCATAGCGGGAGACATTTTGGCCGGACCAGCCGTTCTCCTGCTGGGCAATATTTTGACCTCCATTGCTGTACCAACTCATAAGATAACTGGTCGGAATCGGGTTGAACGGACCATTCGAGTACAAAGTGAGATCGGCGGTGAAGCGTCCCAGCCCATCCACGTTGTCAGCGTCGCTGCTGAAAAATGTGCCGGGATCCACCGGCTTGCGCTGCAACACTACCCCGAGTTTCTTCCATTGACCCCCGAGCGCCTTTGCGACGTTGTCACGCGTCGCTGATTGGGAGTAGGCAACGATCAGCCGTAGTTCGTTGCCGTCCTTTTTTCGTATCTCGCCGTCGAGCGTCCAACCGGCATCGTCCAACAGCCGGTTCGCTTCATCCCGGTCGTACGTTGCATCCCCGGTCGCCGCAGCCATCGCACCGATCCCCTCGATCACTCGTCCCGTCGGCTCGTCGCCGCGGGAGAAGTAGTTACTCGCGAGCTTCTCCCGGTCGGTTCCCAGCCCGAGCGCCTGTCGTACCGCCTTGTCGGTGAGTATTGGGTGGGGTGTCTGCCAGTGCGACAGTTGGCCGCCGGCTTCGGTGTTGGGGTCCGAGAAGTTAATCAGCAGTTGCTCGACTGCCGTTCCCGCCGCGATTCCGACATGGCCAACGCCTTCCTGTTCCATCGCGACGAGGATCGCATCCTCGACGGCGACGTTCCAGGCCAAATCGGCAGTCCCGGCGACAAGCACCTTTTGCGCCGCCGACGCCGGGTCGCCTCCGCCCGTCAGGAGGATCTTCGCGAAGAAAGGTTTGTCGCGCTCACGGTAGCGCTCGTTCGCGGCAAAGATGACTTCAGTGCCGGGTGTGAACGACTCGACGACATACGGGCCAGTCCCGACCGGCTTCAGCGCAAACGACTCCTTCGTAGCGCCTGCAGCGAAGATGTGCGCGGGGTAGATGCCGCTCAGGATTGAACTATTCAAGGCGAGAAACCAGCCTGGTGTCGGTTGCGAGAAGGCGATCCGAACCGTCAGGTCGTCCACAGCTTCGACCTTGCTGATCGACTGGTAGGCGCCAGGGTTCATCGCCGTTGACAGATTGGCGGGGTCGGTGAGCCACTCCCACGTAAACACGACATCCGCCGCGGTGAACGGTGTGCCGTCGCTCCAGCGTACCCGTTCGCGGAGCCGGTAGGTCACAGACGAGAAGTCATCTGCCAATAGACCATTCGCTAGTGATGGCACCTCGCTCGCCAGGGTTGGCAGGAGCGTTCCATCGGGGAGGTAGTTGAGGAGCGGCTCGGTCACGAACGCTGTCGCTATGATGTCTGCGATGCGATAGGCGGTGAGTGCGCCGAGTTCTTGCGGGGCCTGCCATTGCACGATCCGCAACTCGCCTCCGGCACCACGCGTTTGCCCCTTCGTCCCAGCACTTGGTGGTGTTTCGGAAGTGGTCGCTGCAGCGATTGTCGCGTGCGAGAGGGTATGGCCGGCCGTCAGACCGCCAGCGAGCGCTGCCGTGCGCCAGAGAAGCACTCGGCGAGAGATGAGATCGTTTTGAAGCATCTTGACGATTTGCTTTAGCGCGTTGTCGTCAGTCATCTTTCTCACCTCATGCACGGGGCCTCGCGAACCGTCCAAGAAAAAATTCGGGCCCTGAATCAGTTGACCACATCGACCGAGTTGAGGTCGCACGGGATCGCGGTTTCAGTTGCCATCTAGCGGCATCGACTCATAGGTGAGCAATAGCGATCACCTATTTCGAAGTGAGCCGTGATCCAGTCTGGGTCAGTTCTTTGATGTTTGCAAGCGAATGGTTAGTAGCACTAGTATAGGGTGGATCTGAAGTTCGTCAATCTACTTAAGTCCCAGCGCAGGGCTATCGCATCTAAATCTGCTCAACACTAGCGAAATCGGCAACCGTAGCGATCGATTCATGCCAAAATTCCGAGACCCGGCGATTTCGGCGCGCAAACGCGGCATATTGAAGGATTAGCTCGCTGTTCAGCCGATCTGGGATCGTAGATTTTGTTCGTTGCGTGAGCAATTCGGCCCGAGAAGAGCAAACCGCCGACCAAACCTGATCTTCGACTTTCCATAATTAGATGCGATAGCCCTGAGTCCAAGCGCACTTAGCTTTGAGTAGTGAGACGAGCCCACCGGGTTTGGCGACCGTCAGGCTGTATACCCGCTTTCCCACGGTCTCGACACACGGATCTTGGGGAATGTGCGAGGCGCGAATTCTCCTCCGGAACCCGTGAAGCGACGGCGGACCCAGTTCTCGATATCGAAGAAACGGAAGCACACGATCCACGTTCAGCGAAGCACGGAAGGTCTGCGAGCGCATAGAAGAACCGTGGCTTAGCCACCGGGCCTCGCCATGAAAAGGGGCCAATTTGAGCATTATCGGTGCCCGGCGCACAAGGAGTTGAAAGCGTGACTCGGGTGCGCAGGGACAAAGTCCGATTCCTGCTTGCGTGGGAAGCATCCTGGGGAGCGTCGTTTTCGCCTGTTGCGCCATAACGTCGGCAACCGACTGACGACTGGCACCAACCTCAGCGGGCGGATTCGCCTGCGCAAGCGACTCACGAGCCGACGCCTGCCATCGTCCCCATCGTCCCCATCGTCCCCCTTCGGTCAGACTCCGGTGAATCGCGCCCAACAGACCGGGTGACCGAGCGGACCCAGCGGCGCAAGGTGGCGCGATTGACCGCCCGCAGGACGCGGCCTGTTCGAGCCGGAGGACCCACCCATCGCAGATAGGCGTACCAAGCCGCTCGGCATTCGGTGCGCGATCGTCGAGTTGAAGGCCAAACATCCTCCGCTCAGCTTGCGGGACATTGGCGCTACCTGTCGTGAGCGCTTCGATCGCTAGGTCAGCGACCACACGATCAATCGAATTCTGGCGCGTGAACCGCTGCTGCTCCATTCCCTCCGGCAGCATCCCCGCTATCGCGACATGGCCAATCCGACCCATCAACGCAAGGCAATTGTCGACCTCTATCTCGAGGGCTCGCGCTTCGCGAGTATCGCCAGTTATTCGGACTCGACCCTGTCGCGTGTCTACGAGGTGTTAGCTCGCTCTGAGGTCGTAGGCATGCGGACGGGCCGATCGGTCGCGAGCGCCGCTGCATCATGTCCTCGAGGTCGACCCCGAGCGATAGCGACCATCCGCCGGCTACAGGCAGACCCTGAGCTTGGCGAGCTCCGGACCCACGCTGCCCTTGTGCGCATCGGCATCGACTTGTCTCCGCGCACCCGCAGTTGCAACCTGGCGCTTCACCGTGACCTTGGTGCCCCGATGCCGGCAACCGTAGCCCCGCGTCTACCGCACGGGATGCCACTCGGCCGTTCACCGCGAATAACCGGCGTCCGGATCCATCTTGCACAATATCGGATGTTTTGCCAGCTGCAGCGATGCCCGCAGGCGTAGTCGTGGAATCTCCCGGGCGAAGCATCGTTCCTCGTGGATTCAACAAATCACCTCGGACCAAATGCTCAGCTAACGTCACGCAGCCGTAGAAAATGAAGACACATCTCGCCGTCATCGTCCTCGTACGAGTGAAGGATTGCGGCGAGATTGCCATCCGACGTCTCCACCAGATCCGGGCAACCGCAGAAGTAACCGGGAATGTGCTTTTTTGAGTGCGGTTGGGAATAGAGACTCCCGGCCCAGGTCCACGTCTCCCCGCCGTCCTCGCTCACGCCGGCGCTCGTCCCATACCGCGCGGGATCCTCGTCGCGGTAAATGCAGGCGATCGCTCCGGAGCGGAGGCGATGGAGCTTGAAGTTCGCGCCGATGAAGCCGGTCGGTTTCAGTTCTGTCCAGGTTTTGCCTTCGTCGGCCGAATGGCTGAAAAAGGTGCCCCCGATCTGATGCTCTCGAAGAACGGTGAGGAAGCGACCGTCTGCCAACCGGACGACATCGCCATCGCTGTAAGCCAGATTGGGATCGGACGCATAGATCACGGGCGGCGAAAAGTCGTAGCCGTCAGCGCCGGTGAAACTGACACCCACTCGCCAATCCTCATCCCGGTTCTGCGTTCCCTGCACCGCCCACATCAAACGTCCGTCCGAAAGCGGATGCGGATTGCTGGCGCCGTAGAACTCGGTCCAACTAGGGAACACGGCGACATCGCCGGTCGGTTCGGTCCAGTGCGCGCCGTCGTCAACGCTGTCGATGTACCGCGTGTGCCAGTCGGACGAAAAGGGCTGCTTGCCGCCTAGTGCGGGAGCGAACCGGTACTGCCCGATGAACAGGCGAATCCGATCCTTTGTGACCCTGCGCACGCCCCCGTTCGGGAAGCTGTCCCAGCCCGGAATCGCAAACAGCGGCATCGGATCGGTCCAGGTTTCCCCGTTGTCGTCGGAGGTGGCGATCATCGTGCCGCCGTCGTTGGAACGAGGCATCGTGCCAAACATGAAGGTCAGAATCAATCGACCGGATGGAAGCGCGTGCAGGCCGCCAAAATGGCGCCGGACGCGCTTCCCACTCGCGAAGAGCGTTTTGGCATCGATCAATTCAAAAGGGCAATTCGCCAACAGTGCTGGCCACGGGTCATTCATCGAGCTCAAGTCTCCGGTCCGCGACACGACAATTTGGCGACGCAAAGCGAAGCCTTCGCACCACTTGGCGCGCTCATCGAGTGCCTCCCAAGCAATGCTCGTCCAGATCCACCTGATCCTCCGCAATCGTCCGGGATTCTGCCATATCTTTTCGGAGCCGGCTTCAATGCCAAACGGATTGATGCGGGCGGTCTCGCGTCGCTGGGCCAACTCAGGCGGCCAACCCGGAAAAGTGATCTGTTTTGATCTGATCGCTCTTCACCCCGAGCTCAGACAGCGCTCTCTGCACGCCCTGCACCAAACCCGGAGATCCGGAAACGTAAAACATCCGGTCGAGGTAGTCCGGGATTTGGCGAGCGATCATCTCGGCATCGATCCGTCCAACCTCCCCGTTCCAGTGCGTCGGCGACGACGCTGGATCGGACAAAACGTATACGGGCCGGAAGCGAAACACCCGTGTTGCCGCATGGAAAACATCCTCGTACACGATCTCCTCGTAGCGCCTGTTGGCATACAACATGACCACGTCTCGGCGCTCCCGCCGGTCAGTCAGGTATTTCACCATGCTGCGAAACGGGGTGACACCGATTCCCCCGGCGACGAACGCCAGTTTCTGGTCAGGGGCTCGGGGCAACGTGAAATCGCCCGAAACAACAGACGCAACGATCGGTGTTCGCCCGGTCGAATGAGCGGCCAGTTCCCGCTTGTAGGAACTTCCGTGCGGTTCGAACTTGACGCCGATTCGCAGCAACGACTCTGTGGGGGACGAGGCCAGCGTGAAAAAGCGTCGCTTGCCCCGGCCATCCACATGCCGGTGATCCATCGTCCATTCCATGTATTGCCCGGGCTGAAACGCAAGTGGCGGCGACAACCGGTAGACAAAATCCATCAAGCCGGGACCGATCGAGATTGCACGGTCCAGATAGAGCTGCCGCTTCTCCCGGGAGCGCAGGGGGATCGAACAAGCGTTTGCGATCACCAGCGCTAACTCGGGAGTGAAGTAGAACGTGCCCAGGTGAAGCTGCGGAACGATGAGCACGCCGGCCAGCACACCGTAGAACATCTGGAGCCGCCTGGTTGGGGGCAAGGTCACCGGCTCGGTCAGCATCACAAACGCCAGGAACCATGCCGGCGACTCGAGCACGTTCTGCCGGAACGCTTGCTGCCAGGGAAGCCCATCGATCGCGCTCCAGGCGAGGGCAACGAAGAGCGTCGACCAGAGAAAACTCTGCACGAGGTCAGCTCGTCGCAGTTTTCGCACCACTAGCAATCCGCCGATGATGATGTACGGCGTCACCGATTCCGACGCCACCCACCAGCTCGCGGACTCACCGGCGAAAAACCCTGTGATGACCACCGCCAGCGCGGCGGGGTTAAACAGGTGCACGTGATGGCGAGCCAGGATGAATTTTGAGGCAATCGCAATCGTCGACGCCCACGCAATGAAAACGTAGCCATCGACCGTGCTGGCCGGGTCGATGATCAGCGCCAGGATCAAGCCGGTGATCATCGCTGAATCGCTGTTCGTCGGCGATCCAAATGCGGACGAAAAGAGCGCGTTCACCGCAACACAGGCAACGACGGCCACGGTTGCCGAAGCAATGAGATCGACCGGTGAGTGGTAAAGCGTGCCTCGGAGACTCAGAACCAGAGCAACGCCCAACAACGCGCCGAGGTAGTAGATGACGAGCCGGTACATGGAGACGCGGTTCAGCATGTTGTCGGGCAAGAGCCAGAGTTTATCGAACATAGACGTTGAACCCGCTCGTGTACTCTGCCATTCCATCGGCGGTGATCGCATATCCCTCGAGATTTGGCTGCGCGGCGATAAATGACGGGCCCTGGTGACCCATCGCGCTTGCGGCTGTCGCCATCCGGTCCGCTTCATAAATCGACGGTCCGACAACCGTCAGACTCACGACATCTGACTGATGCGGGCCGTCTCGTAACGGATCGTAGATGTGGCGTCCGCGCGCCGCGGTTCCTGAGGTGGCCACGCCGCGATTCGAGATCGCCAGCACCTTGACCTGCTCCTCATGCTTGAACGGATTTCGGATGCCGACCCTCCATGGCTCGCCGGCGGCGTTCAGACCAACTGCCTGCACATCGCCACCGGCGTCGACGAAGAAGTTGGACATTGCTCGAACGGTAAGAAGCTCCGCGGCCTTTTGGATCGCCCAGCCTTTCACCAATCCAGACGGATCGATTCGACCGTTTCGTTCAATCTCGAAGTACCCCCCGGTTTCCGCCTTCGTCTCTTCGCAGAGCGCCAGAATGCCGTTGAGCTGGTCGCTCACCTCATCGCGGCGTATCGAGCCGGCATTCAGAAGACTCACTTCACTTGTCGGAAGATACGGGCTGAAGCGCTGGTTCACCTCTTCGAACCAGAACGCGACGGCGTCGATATCCTGCTCGCTCGCCCATTCATCTCGAATGCACACGGTCACTGGCATTCCCATTTCTATCCACGTTCGCTTGATCATGCTGTTGCCTTGCTCAACGCGACCTTCAGCGACTTGACGAACGCTTCCGATGTGTCGGTCGCACCCGAGACCACATCGACGTCGAAGTGCTGGGACTGGATCGCTTCGCGCGCGAGAATCGGCATCGCCCGATTGTTGATTGTTCGGGACCGGCTCCGGTGGTCGGGATACTGCGCAAATTGCACGTCGGTGAGCTGACCGTTGGTGATCACCGCCAAAACCTGAACGGTTCCCCAGTGGGCGTCGGCGCGGCTCCCGGTATAGGTGCCGTCAACGTAAGCGCCGGACGATGTCTCGGTGGCGGTAACCGCGGGCTCCGGCGTTTGGGCAGCATTGGTCTTCGCCGAGGCGCCATCGGACGTCGGCGTATTTGTCGCATCCGCCCTCGCGAAGGCCGATTCTTCTTGCGACCGCTCCAGGTAACCAAGCGCTGTCGGAGCCGTCTGCATGAAATCCGAAATGGAGATTGCGGTCGGAGGAACGTCAGTTGCGCTCGATGGCGTTGGATTCGGGCCGGAGACTGAGCTCGCGGTCGGCAATACTTCCGTAACGCTCGTGGTCTCCGGCAACACCGCGGCAACCATCGAAGCGTCAACCTCTGGATTCGCCTGCTTCTGCAAGGCATACAATGCGAACAGTACGATCACCGACAGCGAGAGCACCGTTTTCTTGATCTTTGCTAACAAATCTGCACCTACCTGTGTTCGCACCTGGAACATGCAAAGAGAGTTTTCAACCTCTCTGTTCGCATCGTAGCCGGGGAACATTTGAGGTTCCTTAGAGATCGCCCCTTCCATTCGCCATCGCAACATTAGGAGCACATCGACTGACGTCCGCTCGTTCACCTCGCCGAAAAATCCGCCGACTTGTGGGATGATGTTCCAATGCGTTTTGAGGTCGAGCAATCGGCCAACAGCGTCGCTCGCGCAACGCTTCAGGGAGTAGTTACTCGATGAATCCTTCCGAATTCGACACAATTTCGACAGAGTTTCTTGAGACGATCGTCGGCAAGAAATGGTCGACCTATCCCGGCTGCATCGGCGCTTGGGTCGCTGAGATGGATTTCGGCACCGCGCCCGTGATCAAGGACGAGCTCCGCAAGGTCGTGGACGATGGCTTCTTCGGCTACATGCCTGACGCCGCGCGCGATCGTATGCAAAAGGCAGTTTCCGATTGGTACGGCACGCACGGCGGGTGGAAAATTCCGGTTGATTGGGTGCGGCCGGTACCCGATGTGATCGAGGCGATGCGGGCCGCGATCAATGACTTCTCCGCGCCCGGCAGCAAAATCATCGTGCCGACACCGGCATACATGCCCTTCCTTTTGATACCGAAATTGTTGGGACGCGAGCACGTCGAGGTTCCATGCCTTCTCCGGAACGATCGCTGGGAGCTCGATTACGATGGCATCGACGCTGCCTTCGCGGACGGTGGCGGGCTCTTCATCAACTGCAATCCGCACAACCCGCTCGGGCGCGTTTACGAACGACAGGAGCTTCTGAAACTGGCCGAGATCGTCGAGAAGCACGGCGGCCGCGTCTTTTCTGACGAAATCCACGCGCCGATCACCTATCCCGGCCAGACCCACGTTCCCTACGCATCGATCTCGGACGCGGCTGCAAATCACACGGTCACGGCTTCGTCCGCGTCGAAAGCCTGGAACATGCCGGGATTGAAGTGCGCGCAGCTCATTCTCTCGAACGAAGTTGACGCGGAGAACTGGAAGAAGGTCGGATTCCTGGTCGAGCACGGCGCGTCGACCTTCGGTGTGATCGCGAACGGCGCCGCGTTCGATTCCGGTCAGCCCTGGCTCGACGATGTGATGACTTACCTCGACGGCAATCGCAGACTCCTGGGCAACATGCTCACCACGCTCTTGCCTGAGGTCCGTTATGTCATGCCGGAAGGCTCCTATCTGACCTGGCTCGACTTCCGCGAAACGGGAATCGGGGACGAGGTCGACACCTTCTTCCGCGACAACGCGAAAGTCGCGATCGTCAACGGCCGGGCCTGCGGCGCCGTCGGCACCGGCCATGTCCGCCTGAACATCGCGATGTCACGCCCACTCCTCGAAGAAACCGTCACCAAAATGGCCTCGGCCGTAAAAGCGGCGAACGTGGCAACGCTGGTAACCGCCTAGCGCCGACTCTTCAAGAATCGAATTAGTGAACCGTGCACAGGGTTTCGTAGGGGCGCATGGCATGCGCCATCTGTACCAACTAATTGAGGGTAAGTGGGTTTCTGGGTCATTTGCCGGCGT
>CAYJPA010000053.1:0-40370 GCA_964371945.1 uncultured Sphaerobacteraceae bacterium
TTTGGTCGCCGTTTTGCTCTTCTCTGGCCGAATTGCTCACGCAACGAACAAAATCAACGGTCCGAGATCGACTGAACAGCGAGCTAAACGCTATACAACCGGCATTTGCGCGTCGATTTCGCGGGTTATCAACGCTCGGGCATAGGACGACCGCCCGAGGTTGCCGATTTTGCTATTTTTCAACAGATTTAGATGCGATTGCCCTGCCCGTATGAAGTCCTGTTTCTGCTTTCTGCTTCATCCCTTGGGTTCATCGCCACAACGCTATGACGGCGGGCGGGTCCTTCAGCCAAGCGAGGGAAACTCGCGAACCGTGCGTCAGCCGGTCTCAAGGAGATCCGGCAATCAGAGAACCGCGGCGGCCTCCGTCACTCGATCCGCGAACGAAACGACCCTCGACGAATGCCGAGGGTCGAATCATTAGTTCAGATTTCTTGGTGCGCCCGCGAAACGTGTCCGCGGGCGCACTTTGCAAGACTTACGCGGCGTTCTTTCTCCGAAGCGCGTATCCCGCTGCCAGCAGCATGAACACGCTGCCGCCGATGATCATCCACGCTTCATCTTGTCCCGCCGTCGCTCCGGCGCCCGTTGAAGGCAACGCCGACACACTCAATACCTCGGCGAGTCCGTCGCCGCCGGTATCGTCGTCGTCATCGACGCTTCCTGGCCCGTAGCCATTGTTGTAGACATCGTCGTAATCCACGCCGCCGCAATCGCCGGTGCAGTCGCCGTCAACTTCGCCGTCACACTCTCCGGTGCAATCGCCGAAGACGTCGCCGCCACAGTATCCTGTGCAGTCGCCCCAGACATCGCCCAAGCACGCACCGACACAGTCACCATCGACATCTTCGCCATCGGCGCACTCGAAGCCGTTGTCATCGGCGCAACCTTGGTACCAGTACTCGAGACCAAAGCCCGCGGCGCCGACGACCGCTTCGTCGTTTGCGTTGCCGCCATGGCCGCCGGTGCCGTCACCGCTCGTCGCGTCGCCGCCATTGCCGGCCGCTCCGCCGTTACCGCCGTCGCCACCTTCTCCAGTGCCGCCGGTCGAGTCGCCACCATTGCCCGCGAGCGCGCCGCCGCCGGTTCCGTCTCCGCCAGTTGCTGTCGTGGAGTTGCCGCCGGCGTTCAGGCCGCCGCTGGTGTTTCCACCGGTGGTTGCTCCGGTCGTTCCGTTGCCACCTGTGGCTGCTCCGGCGGTGCCGTTTCCGGCGTCAGAATTTCCACCTGTGCCACCGTTTCCGGTTCCGTTTCCACCGGTCAGTCCACCGCCAAGAGTTACGGTGATAACCGTGCCGCCTTCGACATCGCCGGACGTCGCATCACCGCCGAGGTTAGTCAGGCCGAGGGTGTCGCCACAATCACCGTCGCCGCCAGGTCCGCCGTTGCCGCCCGGCGCGACTCCACCACCGCCACCGATACCGCCGACGCCCGTGCAGCCAAGTGTGAAGCTTCCCGCGCCGCCACTATTCGTAACGTTTCCGGCCGCGTCTCCGCCATTCGTTGCCGAACCAGTCGTGCTGCCGCCGCCTGCAACGTCACCGGCGTCGCCGCCAGTACCGTTGCCGCCGTTGCCAACACCACCTGGATCAGCATCGCCGCCGACGCCGTCGCCCGTGTCAGCACTTCCGGCGTCGCCGCCTTCAGCATCACCGCCGCCGGTGTTTCCACCGGTCGTCGATCCGGTGCCGTTGCCGCCGATGCCACCATCCGCATCACCACCATCGCCAGGCCCGCCTACGCCGTTGCCGCCGAATGAGTCAGCGTGGCCACCGTCACCCTCGCCGCCGTCGCCGCCTTGTCCGCCCTGTCCGCCGCCGCCAGGGGAAGCGAATCCGGTTTCAGAGCTCCCGCCGTCACCAGCGATTGCTTCGGCTTCCGCGGCTCCGTTGGCACCATAGTTCGCTGCGAAAGCATTCGCGTTGCCAGCATGGCCACCAGTGGCGCTTCCGGTTGCCGCGTTCCCCGCGTTGCCGCCGTCGCCGCCATTACCGGCGCTGCCACCATTACCTTCGCCTGCATCCGCGGTCCCGCCGGTTCCACCCGTGCCGTTGCCGCCGGTTCCGTTACCAGCGTTTGCATCGCCACCGTTACCGCCGCTATTGAAGCCGCCATCGGTGCTGCCACCGACTGTCGTGCCGCTTGCCGCGTTGCCAGCGGTCGCACTTGCGCCTGATCCGTCGCCGCCGTTGGAGCTGCCACCCGTGCCATTTCCGCCGGTTCCGTCTCCGCCGTCGTTATCGAGTCCGATGGTCGCGCCGATTGCGTCGCCGCCTTCGACATTGCCGCTTGTCGCGCTTCCGCCGACGTTGCCGGCATTGTCAGCGCCCGTGTCATCGCAGGTGCCGCTGCCGCCTGCACCGCCATTACCGCCGACGCCACCGTCGCCACCGTCGCCACCAAGTCCGGAGCATCCGATCGTGATCGCGACCACCGAGATCGGAAGAGGTCCGACGATCGGCAGGGGAACGATCAACCCGGAGGTCGTGTTGCCGCCAGTCGCGTCGCCGCCGATGACCGGGCCACCCGTGGTGTTGCCGAATGCGTCACCCGCTTGGCCGGCACCACCGGTGCCATTGCCGCCAAGGTCACCTTCGCCGCCGTTGCCATCGCCCGCGATCGCAACGCCGCCGTCTGCACTGCCGCCCGCGGTCACGCCGCCGTTGGTTTCGCCATCAGCATTGCCGCCGGCTCCGCCTTCAGCCTCGCCGCCCGTCGCATTGCCGCCGGTTCCGCTGCCGCCATCGGCGTCCGCGGTTCCGCCGAAGCCGTCGCCAGCCTCGCCACCATTGCCGGCCGCGCCGCCGTCGGCGCCAAACGCAATACCGGACGTTCCAGTTCCGCCGTCGCCGCCGATCGCGGTTGCAATCGGATCGGCGCCAGCGCTTGCGGCCACGGCGTTGGCGTTTCCGCCATGTCCGCCTTCTGCACCACCGCTTGTGGAATCGCCGCCAGCGCCGCCGGCTCCGCCGCTGCCGCCGTTGCCGCCTTCAGCTCCGCCGCCGTCGGCGGTCCCGCCGTTTCCGCCGGTTCCGATTCCAGCATCATCTTTGCCAGCTTCGCCACCATCGGCACTTCCGCCGTTGCCAGCGATATTACTGCCGCCACCGGTGTTTCCGCCGGTCGTGCTGCCAGATGTCGCATTGCCGCCGGTCGCATTGCCACCGTCGCCATTGCCGCCATTGGAGTCGCCGCCGTCACCGGCGCCGCCCGTTCCCGTTCCACCGTCATTGAGTCCGCCGACTGTTGCGCCGACCGCAAATCCGCCAACAACAGTTCCAGATGTCGCATTTCCGCCGATGTTGTCGCCGCCGAAGGTGTCGCCACAACCCGAGGCTCCACCGGCTCCACCGTTGCCAATGGTTCCAGCGTCGCCACCGTCTCCGGAAGCCGCGCCTCCGAATAATGTATCGCCCGCTTGGCAACCAACAGTCAGTGCGATGACCGCACCGCTCGTGGTCGTGCCGCCGGTCACATTTCCAGCCGTCACCGCGCCGCCCGCCGTGTTGCCCGAAGCGTCGCCACCGAGGCCTTGACCACCGGTGCCAGTGCCGCCAGCCGTGGAGTTTCCGCCATTGCCGTCTCCAGCAGTAGCCTCGCCGGCAGTGGCGTTTCCGCCAACGGTCACTCCACCTGTCGTGTTGCCCGCACCTTCGCCGCCAGCGCCGCCGGTCGCAAGACCACCAGTGGCATCACCACCGGTTCCGACGCCGCCATCCGCGAAGCCATCGCCGCCAAATGCGTCGCCGCCCTCGGATCCTTCGCCGCCAAAGCCGCCTTCACCACCGTCGGCGTCACCGGATGTGCCGGTACCGCCATCGCCGCCGATTGCCAGCGCTTCGGCCTCAACTCCGCCGAGGATGACGGACGCTTCCGCGTTGGTGTTGCCACCATGGCCGCCGATCGCGTCGCCGGATGTGCCGCTGCCGGCCGCTCCGCCGGCGCCACCACTGCCGCCGTTGCCGGACACAGCGATTCCACCAGTCGAATTGCCGCCGTCGCCACCGTTGCCAGCGCCCGCGATTGCTGTGCCGCCGTCGGCCCTGCCGCCGTCGCCGCCTTCGTTGCCGCCGCCGGAAGTGGTGCCGCCATCGGTGTCGCCGCTAATCGCGCTGCCACCAGTTGCATCACCACCATCGCCCTCGCCACCGTCGGAGTTTCCACCCGTGGCTCCGCCGCCGATTCCGTCTCCGCCTTCATTTGGAAGACCGATGACAATTCCAGCGCCGACATCGCCGACGACGTTGCCCGAGGTTGCATTCCCGGAACGGTTCGATCCGCCGTCCGTGTTGCCGCATGTCGACGCGCCGCCAGCACCGCCGGCGCCGATCGCTATGGTCGAGCCGTTGCCGCCGTCGCCGCCGTCCGCGGAACAGCCGATTGTGATTGCCAGAATGCCGGTCGTCTCAGTTGTGCCGCCAAGCGCGGTCGAGCCGGTCACATTGCCAGAGGTCACGTTGCCGCTGGCCGCGCCGCCCGTGCCGTTACCGGCCACGGCATTGCCGCCGGCTCCGCTGTCTCCGCCGGCTCCGTCGCCAGCGGTGGAGCTGCCACCGGTCGCTTCGCCGCCGGTCGTATTGCCGCCGGTCGTATCGCCGGTCGCGTTGCCGCCGGCTCCGCCGGTAGCTTCGCCGCCCAGACCGGTTCCGCCGAATCCGTCGCCGCCGTCAGAGGAAGCCTCGCCACCGTAAGCGTCGCCGCCGGCCGCTCCGTTACCGCCCTGACCGCCGACTCCGCCCTCTCCAAGGCCGGAGGTGGCATCGCCACCAAGGCCGCCGAAGGACTCGGCAATTGGATCGATTCCTCCGGACTCCGCAAGAGCGTTGGCGTTTCCGCCGTCTCCGCTTGTCGCGTCGCCTGACTGGCCGTTGCCGCCGGTGCCGCCAGCGCCGCCGCTACCACCGTCACCGGCAGTTGCTTCGCCGCCTGTCGCTTCGCCGCCGTTGCCGCCGTTGCCGTCGCCACCAAAGCCGTCGCCGCCGGCTGCTTCGCCGCCGTTGCCGCCGGTGTTGTTTCCGCCTTCAGTCAGGTGGCCGGTGGTGTTGCCAGATGTGGCGTTGCCGCCGATCGAATTGCCACCGGATGCATCGCCCGCGTCAGAGCTGCCGGCTGTCGCATTGCCGCCGGTGCCGTTGCCACCATCGTTGCCGAGGCCAACAACCACGCTGATCGCGTTGCCGCCGCTAACGTCGCCGGTTGTTGCATCACCAACATCATTGGATCCGCCAGCGGTATTGCCGCATGTGGCATTACCGCCAGGGCCGCCAACCGCACCAGGCGCGATTCCACCGTCGCCACCATCGCCACCGTCGACATCGCATCCAAGAGTAAGAACGAGCGCTGGGCCGCCGGTTGTCACGCCGCCGGTTCCGTTGCCGCCGGTCGTAACCGCGCCGGTCACGTCGCCGGTTCCGGCTCCGCCTGTTCCGTTGCCAGCCGTGGCATTGCCGCCAGCCGACGCATTTCCACCAGTTGCATCACCACCGGCCGATTCGCCACCCGTGGCCGCACCGCCAGTGGTCGCTCCGCCGGTCGTATTTCCAGAAGCATTTCCGCCGTCTCCGCCCGTGGCGTCGCCACCAGTTCCGGATCCAGCCTGGCCTGTTCCGCCGTCCGCGGAAGCAGAACCACCGTTGGCCGTGCCGCCATCAGCGGCGTCGCCGCCCTGACCGCCGTCGCCACCGAACGCTTCGCCTGTTGTCGCGGTGCCGGCTTCTCCGCCTTCGGCAGTTGCCTCAGCGTTGGCGCCATCCGACGTGCTGTTCGAGCTGCCGCCGTGACCGCCGATTGCTTCGCCTGTAACGGCGTTGCCCGCGGTGCCGCCGTCGCCGCCGACGCCGCCGTTGCCACCAGTGCCGGAGCCCGCGGTTGCATTGCCGCCGTTACCACCAACACTGCTTCCACCCGTGCCGCTGCCAGCCGTGGCTGCCCCGCCGGAACCAGCCTCATTGCCGCCACCGATGGTCTCGCCGCCGGCAGTGGCGCCGCTCACGGCCGCGCCGCCGGTTGAAGCGCCAGCGGTCGCGTCTCCGCCGGTTGAATCACCAGCGGTCGCAACTCCACCAATGCCGTCGCCGCCGGTGTTGCCACCGCCGGCAGTCACGGCAAATGCGATTCCGCCGGAGACATCGCCGGACGTCGCATTACCACCGAGGTTTGCGCCACCGGTGGTATTCCCTGCTGTTCCATTGCCGCCTGCGCCGCCAGCCGCTACGCCGCCAGTGCCGCCGTCGCCGCCGTCTGCCGACGAGCCAATGGTCACCGCGAGAACGCCGCCGCCGGTCGTTGTGCCACCGGTGGCCGAGCCACCATTTGTTGCACCGCCGGTCGTGTTACCTGACGCATTGCCGCCGATTCCGGCGCCACCGGTTGCCGTTCCGCCAGCATCGGCATCCCCACCGATCGCGTTGCCGCCGGTCGCGTTGCCACCGGTGGCCGCGCCACCAGTGGTGTTGCCGCCGGTGGTATCGCCGGAGGCGTCGCCGCCGTCTCCGCCGATCGCATTGCCGCCGGTGCCCGCGGCGCCAGAGCCGTCGCCGCCGTTGGCAGAGGAACTGCCACCGGTGCCTGAGCCGCCCGCTGCACCGCTGGTGCCCGCGCCGCCGCTTCCGCCGGTTGCGGTACCGCTGGTCGCGTCTCCGCCGCCGCTACCGGTCGAAGTGCTCGTCGAGTCATCGAAACGCGTGACTGTCGAGGTTGTCTTCGAACCGCCGGCCGCGTCCACGCCTTGCGCATATGTGAACGTGCTGAAGATCATCAGCAGAGCGCCCACCAATCGCAAGATCGTATACGTCTTCAATTTCTTCACGTCAGTCCTCCCGATTGCCCAGGGTCCCTCCCGGACCCTTTCCCGCACAGTTGCTTCGCCAGCGACTGTGATTTTGCTGCCCCGAGGCAGTTCGATCTCGCTCAGGGCCCGCTACGACATAGACGCTCCAATGCATCTTGCAGGTCGATCGGGGTCAGACCTTGGCGAACAGAACATAATGCACACCTGAATAATCTCACGATACCCCCCCTGTTCGGCTGAGCCGGCGATTCTTCTGAGTAGCACCAGACACACCAAAACCCGGATAGCGCTCTTCATAAGCACTGCCCGGGCCGAAATGCCCTGTCTGCCCCCTCGTTCCCCGTATCACAACCAGATCGTCCTCCGTATCCGGTGCGAATGAGAATCGCATCTCTTCGATTGTCGCCGCCCGGCTTGAATGAATGATTTGCCCTTCAGCCTCACCCGTCAAGCACTCACCAGAGCGATAAGAACGCCAATCGCCGCGTTCGCCGCAACGATTGAAAGTTCTCCCGTCTCCGTCGCAAAACGCGCATCAGAGTGCTACCCACCTTTTGCGCGCTCCCGACCGAACCGGGTTTGTGAACCTCTGCGCCGCATCTTACAGGGTCTTCGCGGGCGACGCAATACATATTTGCACTCATCTTTGGTCCGGAATCGATGCATTTCCAGTCACCCAGTCAGGGGATGCGCCTACATAAAGCATAATCTGACACCCACGGAACATCCGAGATAGACAGACGATTACCGAAATCCCGCCACTGTTGCTTCCGCTGAATGAGCTGTTCATCGTGTGTGTTCCCATGCAAATCACAATCGATCGCAACGCGGCCGTCCGCCAATCCATGTGTTGTCGCAAGCAACACTGAACGAACACTTCCTCCTTCCGAATCGTGCGCAGGCGTGGCGCGCACCATATAGACGGAGTCCGACTGGCCGATCACGGTGATTGGGTCGATCGCTTGACGCGCTCCTGTTCCTCGGAATCCGATGTCATTCTCAGCTGAGCAACCGGTTCGCCGAGGTTGCTTCATATTATATAAGCAGCATACCGCTGCTGCCGCGTCGATTCTCCGAGCTGAACATTGCGTTGGGTTTCCGAGCTCGCGAGGAATGGCGCTAATTGGAAGGCAGACCGGGTAGCCGGTCATTTCCGCACGTTCGAGACATCATTGCCACCTTCTTGATCGATCTGAGTCCCACAAAGGATACGCACAGTTGACCGCGGCATTTGATGGAATTGGCCACGCCCTCCTGGCAATACAATAGAAGGGACTGCTCAAGCAAGGGCGAATTCACCGTCATCCGACTAGCGGTGCTGTTACCATCCTTGGTAGCATCGCATTCCCGTGTGGCCTTCTGGTAGCGGCGCCCCGCCGCTGCAACTCGCTGCCGGTCGGATTGCGGTTTGGCACTAGTCGACATTGTGAGAGGATGAACCATGATCGTCCGGAAGTTGAGCGTCTGCCTGGCCATTCTGGCGGGCCTCATGATGGCTGGGATGGGGCTTCAGCCCGTTTCGGCCGCGCAACCAAGCTACGACACTCTCCGGATCTACGGAGAGCCTGGTGCGCTTCCATATGAAGTGTGGGTTGCATGGACCCCCTTGATCGTTCCATTGGCGGACGGTCGAGCCTATGCCTTCTTCAGCGCTCAATCGGTCAACCCGGATGCAACGGTTGGAACGAAGAGGCTCTACGTTGCGACCTACGATCCTGCAGGCGGCAACTGGAGCGCCGCGCTCCCACTCAACGGCGGTCAGATCCAGTTCGGCGCTGCCGCGGTCGTGGACAGCCAGGGAACGGTGCATGTTGTCTACACGGATCGCGCCGATGATCAAGTCACTTCGTTCGGACAGATTGTCTACATCAAGAGCCTCCCGGAAGGTGGTTGGACGGAACCGGTCGCAATCGCCCCGAACGAAGCCGCCGGACATCAGCTTTCACCGGAGCTCCTGCTCGACAAGCTCGGTGGATTGCACGTGGTCTGGCAAGACCAGCGTGGCGTAGATCAGGCATCGCGCGAAGCCGCTGCCTCCAATGCCGACATCTTCTCGAGCGATCTCGGCGCCGATGGCGCCTGGACAGCCCCTCAACAAGTCAACACCCGGCCGGACGCCACGACAAACGCCAGCCGGCCCCAATTGGGCACCGATGGCGACCGATTAGTTGTGGTGTGGTCGATTTACAATGCGGACAGTGGTCTGGACACCGCTGCCCGGCTCGAGTGGAGCACACGGCCGATCGACGGATCCGCCGGTTGGTCGGCCGCTCAGGTCCTGCTTGAGCGTGGCAGTGCTCAAATCGGCGGCCGGCTGCTCGATCTCGCAAGCGATCCGAATGGCGGAGCAACCATCGTCTATGGCAGTCGAACCGACAACACCAACACTATCTTCGCGCAGCGACTTCAGCCCGCGGCTGCTTCCTGGGACGCGCCGATCACGTTGCTTGCGGGTGACCGCGGCAGCTTCCCATCTGCAACCGCCGCTCCTGATGGAACAATTGTTGTCGCGTACAACATCGGCAGCGGACAGGGCGTCCAGGTCGGCGCTGTCGCGCTGGTGCCCGGCGCGCCGAGAGGCAGTATCGAGACCGTCCTCACATCTGGAGAAGACGGCGCCCAGGGCCGGGCAATGATCACGATCGACGCCAACAGCCGGCTGTGGGTTATTTATATGCACGAGCCGACCGGCGGAGTAGCGAACGAGATTCGCGTGATCCGTGGTGCAACAGTCTTCATCGACCTGGCACCTGAAGCACCGGCGGCGACCCCGATTCCGGCCGCAACACCAGCAGCGTAGCTGCGGGCAACAATCTGGATATCAGAGCAGAACGGCGGACTCCAGGAGTCCGCCGTTCTACATGTAGATAACATATTGCGCTCGATTTGTTTTGCGCTATGATCGTCTCCGCGGGCAATTCAGTTCGCCGTCGCCGCGGACCTGAACGTTCACCGGCCTCCGGAATCTAGGCAAATGCCATCAATCCAGCGAAAATGGGACGAATTAGGTCAATCGGGTGACTTGCGCTCGACCGCGTTTACCCGGTAGTATGCGGCAATGGGTACGGGCTTTCTGCGACGCTCTACGGGCGTTTTCTCGTGCAATGCGGGAAGAACCACAAGGGAGGGACGCCTGTGAAGCGAGCGCCCACATTATTGTTTCTGGTTTTGTCAGTAACAACAGCCTTCACCGGCGCCGCGGGTTTCCTGACCGGTCCAGAATTTGCATACGCGGCGGGTAGTCCTAGCGTTTCCTCCTCTCAATTCATCTCGGCCTTTCAGGATGGAGCTGACGGCACCGGCTCCTCGGGCACAACCACGTCGGGACCAAACCAAGATGGTACCAGCACGTCCGGCGAAGTCGACGCCGGCGATGCGATTTCGATCACGGTCGGTGGAGGGATCGTTGGTGGTGGTGCTATTGGTGGAACCGGCAATGGCGGTAATTCAACCGGCGGCAGCGCGACGGCCGGCCCCGCGAACGGCGGCAGCGCCGTCACTGGTCCGACAACCGGTGGGAATACCTCCGACAAACCGGCCGGGCAGGGCCAAACCATCAACGGTAGAGACGGCAGAGACGGGAAGAGCACGACCAGCGGCAGCGTTGCCGAGGATGGCGCGGATGGCGAGGCCGCGACCGGCGGCATTGGGTACGAGGGGTTTGGTCCCGAAGGCGGCGTGACCAGCGGCGGCGACGCGAATGGCGGCGACGCCATAGGTGGTTGGGCAACCGGCGGCGCCGGCAAGGCGGCGGGCGATGGGCACGGTGGTATAGGCAATGGCGGTACCGCCGCCGGCGATACCAACGGCAGCCGAACGCGCGGCGAAAACGCGTTTGGTCCAAACGCAGATGCAGGCGACGCAGTCTCGAACACCACCGGTGGCAACAATACCGGCGGTAATGGAACCGGTGGCGCCGGCAACGGCGGCGACTCGTTGGGTGGAAATGGAACAGGCGGAGCCGGAAACGGCGGCAATGCCACCAGCGGAAACACCACCGGTGGCAACACGACTGGTGGAACCGGCGGAACCGGCGGAACTGGAAACGGCGGCGACGGTGGGAACGGCGGAATCGCGACGTATACCGGCGAAGGCGTTGACGGCGGCACCGGCACCGTCAACATCACGACGAATGACAGCGCATTCGTTATCGCCGGCAATGGCGGAGACGCCGCGGCCGGCACCGGGGGTGCCGGCGGAGACGGTGGAACCGCGGAAGGCGGAGATGTCTTCGGCGGAGATGCAATTGGCGGCGACGGAACCGGCGGCACAGGGACCGGTGGCTCAGCCGGCGTTGCCGGGGATGGCTTCGGCGGCAACGGACGTGGTGGAGCGGCCTCCGGTGACACTCGTGGAGACGATACTCGTGGCGGAACCGCCACAGGTCTCAATGGCGAAGGTGGCGACGCCACGTCTGTAACCACAGGCGGCGGCAATGAGGGCGGAGACGGACTCGGAGGTGCGGGCACCGGCGGAGAGTCGCTCGGTGGAACCGGCACGGGAGGTCTTGGCCAGGGCGGTGACGCCACCGGCGGCGACGCGATCGGCGGCGCCACCACCGGCGGCAAGGGCGGTAAAGGCGGTCTCGGCAACGGTGGCGAAGGCGGCCAGGGCGGAGACGCTTCCAACACGAGCGTCGAAGTAACCGATCACGACGGCACCGTGAACATAGCAGCTGGCGGCGGAAACGTTGTCTCGGCCGGTAACGGTGGATTCGGTGGAGACGGAACCGGCGGACAGGGCGGTCAGGGTGGCAACGCCACCGGCGGCGACGTCACGACCGGTAATACAATCGGCGGGAACGGGACCGGCGGCGCTGGTAACGGCGGCGCATCCGGTGTCGGTGGTAACGGAGCGGGCGGAAGTGGCACTGGCGGCGGCGCCAGCGGAAATACCGTCGGCGGCGACGCGGCCGGTGGAAACGCAGTCGGCACCAACGGACAGGGCGGCAACGCAACCTCTAGCACAACAGGGAATCCGAATGTCGCCGGTGATGGCACCGGTGGTGCCGGCCAAGGTGGCAACGCAACGGGTGGGACGGGCCAAGGCGGCGCCGGCAAGGGCGGCAATGCAACAGGCGGCGACGCCGTGCTTGGCGGCACTTACGGCGGCGAGGGCGGCAATGGTGGCAACGCCACCGGCGGCGACGGCGGCGACGGCGGCGATGCGATCAATATCGGTGTCAACGTCGAAGGCGGCAGCGGAACGATCAATTTCGGCGGCAGTAGCGGCGACACTACGACCGCCGGTGACGGCGGCGATGGCGGAAACGCCACCGGCGGAAGCGCCGGAACTGGTGGGTTTGCCGTCTCAGGCACCGGCATCCTAGGGAATACAACCGGTGGTACCGGAACCGGCGGTGCTGGCACTGGAGGCGCCGCCGGGATCGCCGGCGATGGCACCGGCGGTATCGGCGCCGGTGGCACCGCGAGCGGGAGCACTGCCGGCGGATCCGCGGCAGGTGGATCAGGACCCGGCCCGAACGACGGCACATCAACGGCCAACACCACCCCTGGAGTGAATCAAAACGGGGCGAGTAACCCCGGCGCAAGCATCGATGGTGTTGCGGCGCCCGGATTGAGTCTCCCTGGGGCAAGCACCGAGGGCATCGCTGATCCCGGCGAAATCGTCCCAGGTATCACGGAAGATGGTGGTATCGGCGACGGCGGCGACGCGATCGGCGGCAGCGGATCGGACGGCGGCAGTGCGATTGATATCGGCGTCGTGAAGGTCGGTTTCTCTGGCACAACCAACGCCGGCGAGAACGGGAATGATTTGACCAAGGGTGGCAACGGCGGAAAGGGCGGCAACGCCCTCGGCGGCGACGGCGTCATCGGCGGCGATGCAACCGGCGGCAACGGTGGTGACGGCGGCGGCGCGTTCGACTCCGCGAAGCTCTCATCTGCATGTTCGCTACCTGACCTTCTGTTCGATCTTGGAAACGGCCCTCACACTGCAATTGATGGTGATTGCCTCGGCACCATCTCGACAGACGACACTGATTCCGTCCTCGGCGGCAACGGCGGTGACGGCGGTATGGCCGTCGGCGGCACGGGAACGAGTCAGGGCGGAAATGCAACCGGTGGCGACGGCGGTGACGGCGGCGCCGCGTTCGGCGGCAACGCGACCGGCGGCAACGGCGGCAACGGCGGCGCCGCACTTTCGAACGGCGGCAACGCGGTCGGCGGCAATGCGGGTGACGGCGGCGACGCCCACGGTTCGATCGCCGGCAGCGGCGGCGATGGCGGAAACGCGACCGCTTACGACGGCAATGCAACCGGCGGCGATGGCGGTAACGGCGGCGTTGCGTACGGCGACGATCCAGACAGCGGCAATGGTGGTCGCGGTGGAGATGCGACGGCGTACAACGGCAACGCGACCGGCGGCAACGGCGGAAACCCAGGCGCGTCGGATGGTACCGCGACCGGCGGCACCGGAGGCGATGCAACCGCGGTCAACGGCAACGCGACCGGCGGCAACGGCGGTGAGCTCGCGGATGGCGGTTGCGGAACAGCGGTCAACGGCAACGCGACCGGCGGAAGCGGCGGGGCCGGCGGCTATAACGGCTGTGAAGTCGAACTGACGGATGACGGCGACGGCTTCTATGACGTCGATTTCGGTGGCGGCAACTAGCCGGCAAAGCGCGGCCGCTCCTGGAACCCCAAAATCGAAAGACGCCCCGGCGGGTTTTGCCGGGGCGTTCCTTTTGTCGGAGACCAATCATGCCTGAATTCGATCACACGCCGGGTGAAGAGCGCATCAAAGAGCTGTTGACCGACTCATTGATCGGCTGGCTGGGCACGGTTCGTCCCGATCGACTTCCACATCTTGTTCCTGTTTGGTTCTATTGGACAGGAACCCGTCTCCTAATCACCGCCGAGCCCGGATCGCGAAAAGTCTCCAACCTGCGCCGGAATCCCGCGGTATCGTTCGCTCTCGACGATTCTCGCGGCGGGCGAGAGCCGGTCATACTCGCGGGAAGAGTAGAACTCGGTGATCTAGCCAACGCCGGCCGCGAAATCCTGCCCTATTTCGACAAGTACCGTGCCGCGATGGCTACAATGAACTGGTCTGAAGCCGAGGCCCGCGCGACGCACAATACGCTCATCCAGGTGCATGTCGATCGATTCATCAGCTTCTAGCGTTGATCCTCGGCTGTTGAGCGAATAGTCAGTTCGAATCTGAAATCGAAACAGGCGGCAACACAAACATGAGACGAGTGTCACCTCGTTCCGGGCTCATCAACCGGCGCGAACTGCTCAAATCAAGGGCGTTCGCGGCCGCGGGCTTTGCGGCAGCCCGCCTTCCGCTGGTTCGCGACGCAAGAGCGGGCGCATACCTGTCCGTGTTGACGCCAATGCCTCCGGACCCCGCTCCTCCAGGCGTCGCAAGTTACGCGCTAAACGCGTTTGAGAAGTGGCAGATAGGATTCGCATCGCCGGTCTACTACGAAACGGCCGCCTGGCCACAACTCTACCCCAAACTGGTCAGCAACTTCGCTTCAGGGAGTTACATTCACGATGTGATGTACATGAACGGATGGGTGCCCGAATTCAGCACGCATATCGGCCCGATCACGGGATGGATACCTGAATCGCTCACGTCCGATCTCCCCTCGTCGGCCTTTCGATCCGTCACCTGGAACGGCGAAGTATACGGCGTCGTTTTCACGCTCTCTCTGCTGACGCTCTACTACAACATCGAGCACCTGGAATTCGCGAGGTTGACTGCTCCACCGACGACATGGGACGAGCTCAGAGGGTACGCCAAGGAGTTAACCCGAGACGGAAGATTCGGCTGGGTGTGCAACTATGGGACACCGGATGGGATTGGAGGAACCGCGTCGTACTGGATGGCCTTTCTGCAACAGGCCGGCGGAACCATGTACGGCGAAGATGGGCGACCGGTCTTTAACGATGGCCCCGGTGTCGAGGCGCTTCAGCTCATGATCGACTTGATTCCAAATACGGACCCTAACTCATTGGAGCATACGGGAATCGTCGACGCAACGAACAGTTTTAGGTCCGGCCGATCGTCGATGATGATGAACTGGCCATTCATGTGGGGCGACCTGCAAGATCTGGAATTTTCGCGGATCGCGCGGAAGGTTGGCACGTCGATCCTCCCGGCCGGACCGGCGGGAAGCGCATCCATCGATGGGTCCGATGCCTGGACCATCAGCGCACTATCACCTGCGCCTGAGATCGCGATGAAGCTCATCAACTTCTATCTCGACCCGGAGGTTCAGAAGCAGCAAGCGATCGAAACCGGCTGGCTGCCGATTCGCACTTCGGTGCTGCGCGATCCCGAGGTTCAAGAGGCAGCGCCCCATGCCCGGGCGCTGCTCGATCAGGCACAGCATCCATACGACAGTTTCCTGACGCCCGACTTTAGTGCCGTCACGGCAGCGCTGGGTTCAGAGATCCAAAAGGCGCTTCGTGGTGAAAAGAGCGCCGCTGAAGCACTTTCGGACGCGTCGGACTCGGTTGCTTCGATCGTGAACAAGCGTTCGGACTCGTTGCGGATGAGCTGACTGCCAAGGAATGGCACAATTTCAGAAACGGATCAATTCCCGCACCTGTAATGTGGCGAAGCCAATCCGCGGTTCCCAACGAATTGAATCTGGATCGCAGATGCCGAAACAAGATCAAAACGATATGTCAATCGCGAGGCAGGTACAACGACTTCCGTCACCGTCAGAAGTCGCGCGCCGCTCTTCTCACTCAATAAGGTGCTTCGACCGTCAGGACATCTGGGTTCGGATTTCACATGCATCAATTCGTCGTAGGGACCCTGTCCAGGTGCAAGGGCCCACCGCCTGCGCCCGCGGAAGCAGCATCCGACGTAGCACTCTTGGATTGGGGCCGATCGCCGGTCAGTCGCCGGTCCGACGAAGGGCGGCTCCATCAACGATTAGTGCGCTCTATAGAACGAGCACAATCAGGGCGCCGATTACCAAGAACGGGCCGTAAGGAACCGCTTGTTTGCGGTTGACCCGCCTGAATGCAAGCAGGACTGCCAGCGAGATTCCTGCCAAAAAGACCCCATAGATCAGCGCGCGGGCGATATCGTCGATCCGGACCATTGCGCCGATCATCGCGGCCAAATAGACATCCCCGAGGCCGAATGGAACAACCTTGGGGTTCCGGTAGATCACGACCGCCAGAAAAAAGAGCGCGGCAAACACGGACGCCGCGACCGCCATCGCCAGTGCCGACCACCCAAGCTCCTTGGGACCTTCCAGCGCCCCGAAAATCAGCCCGAGCAAGATTCCGAGCAAGATGATATTCGTGTGGATCAACCTGGTCCACGAATCGACCAGGAGGATGATGAGCAGTGGCACCGAAAAGACGACGACCGCCACGAAATCGAGTCGATCGTCGATCCGCCACGCCGCCAACGCAAGGTATCCCGCCACGGCCAGCTCGAACAGGAGCCTGCGGGGTGATTGTTGGGCGCCGTCTGCCGGACAGGATCTGGCGGCGCCGAAACCGAAGAACGGAAGCCAACTGGTCATGGCCAGACTGCCAGATCCGGGGTTGCACAGGGGAGTCCCGAAGAAAGGACGCTTCGTCATTTGATTGCGGGCGAAGTTCCAAACCGCGGCGGCAAGGAACAGTCCGCCGATTGCCGTCATGACGATTGTCGGCGTACTCATGAGTTCCCCGCCCGTGCGGTCAGCGCCGCGTGCATCATGATCTCGACAGGTGCGATCAGTCCGGTCCACAGCTCGAGGGCTCTAGCGCCCTGATGAACGAGCATAGGGAGCCCGTCAAGCGTCGCCAGACCGCGCGAGCGCGCCGCAACGAGTAAATCAGTGTCTCTGTATGTCAAATCGACGATCAACGCGTTTGGCGGGCATTCAGTTAGCAATCGCTCATCGAGCGGCATTTCTCCGGGTCGCCATCCAAGCGATGTCGCATTCACGACGATCCCCGCTTCCGAAATCACTCGCCCGAGATCCTCGTCCCCAATGAGATCGAGCAGAATCGGTGAGAGATCGACCGCAAGTTGGTTCGCGCGCGCAGGGTTGCGATTGTGGATGACAATTCGTTCAATCCCAATCTGGTTGAGCGCGATCGCGACCGCTCTCGCCGCGCCTCCTGCTCCGAGAATCAAAGCGATCCGGTCGCCTGCATCTGGACGTGCTTCGGTCAGAGACGTCACGAAGCCATGCACGTCGGTGTTCTCGCCACTCAAGCGGCCAGATCGGTTGACGATCGTATTGACGGCGCCGGCCTGCAGCGCAAGCCGCGAAACCTCATCGAGGAACGGCATGACCGCCCGTTTGTGCGGAACGGTGACATTGGCCCCGAGTATGCCGGGCGCTCTCAACGATTCGATGCGGGCCTCGAGCTCGGCCAAGGGAGTGTGCCACCGCTCATAGGTAGCGTTTATGCCAAGTGCATCGAGCGCAGGCTGCTGCATTGCGGGAGAGATCGAGTGAGCGACCGGATCGCCGATCACGCCAACGCGTAGCCGAAACTTGGTCACAATCGATTCCTCCACTGCACTTGACCGGCCCGGCTGGTGAGCGGTCTCACCTTCAGTTTGCCTGTGCGGAGATCGGTACGCCAGATCGCCGGGCCTTGACGACCAGAAATCCCGACTTCTCGGCTACAATCAATTCCTCCATGCGGCCTGACATCGAACATGTTTGTCTGACTTGACGCGAAAACCGCCGAGCGCTTTCGTGTTTCACCGGCACTCTTAGCGACCGCATGGCGCTGAACGGTAAAGCATCTTTGCGCTAAACTCGCAACGTGCGCAAGCTGTGGAACAGGGAACCTCGAGCGTAATCGAGCCAACAGTCGGTTTCGACTAGCGAATGGCTTTATCGTGACTTTCCGGAACCGGGAGAATCGTATGAAATGCAGATCGCTTTCTTTCGCGGCCGTGCTGTTGATGCTTGCCGGGCTTCTCTTGCCGGTTGTTGGCGCAGAGCGGGTCCATGCTCAAGACGGCCCGGCTATCTCCACGGTCTTCTCAATGACGCTCGAGGATGCGGAGCTCCCTCCTTCGCCAGTGTTGATCCGGCTGCTCAGAATCACGATGGAGCCCGGATCCAATAGTCCAAATCACACCCATCCCGGCCCGGAAATGTGGCGGATCGAATCCGGAACGGTGACGGTGCGAACGCAGGGGCCGACCGCGCTGATCAAGAATGGCACCAACGGCGCGTTGACCGCCGGGGAGGTCAACAAAGACTTCACGCTCGAGCGAGGCGACCAGATCAACTTTCCACCGGGGACGCCGTTCACCTTTTCGAATAAATCCGACGGGGATGTCAAGATCCTGGTTGTTCTGATCCTTCCGCAGGGTCATCAGTATCCACCGCTCGTTACCTACATCGATCCGCAACCGGCGGCCGATGCGTTCAAGGGAATCACTCCAACTTACCTTGGTGACGGACGGACGGAATTCTTCCCATCGGGGGCGACGACGATCACCGTTGATCGCGTGAAGGCGGATCCTGGAGTCGCTATTCCAGCGGCGAACGGCCCCGTATTGCTCTCGCTCGCGCAAGGCCGGCTGGCGTTCACCGTTGCCGGCGGGCTTGTACAAATCTCACGGTCCGATCCCGCTCTGGCCGGTGTACAGCCGGATTCCGCGGCCGGAACCGAAATCACGATGAGCCGCGGCGATGCCATCTTTTTCCAGGCCGGAATGGCGGAAATAGCGCATCCTGACAACGTCACGGCGCTCGATTTTTACCGGGTCACTGTTTCCAGCGAAGAGGGCGCTTCGACACCTGTTCCGAGCGATCAGCTGGGATCGGTCACTTTAACTGGGCCAGAGCCCGAAGAGACGCCGGAGCCCACGGCAACCGAGGAAGAACAGGCGACCGAAGAAGCTACTGAAGAGCCAACCGAAGAGCCCACTGACGTACCGGCGGGGACGTTTGAAGTCGGGCAGTCGGTGTTCGTCAACGAGACCGATGTGCGCCTACGCGATGCGCCAACAACCGAGTCCAACATCTTGACCGGATTGACGATCGACCAGGAGCTCGTTATCACTGGTGAGCCGGTGGGGGCTGACGACATTGTCTGGTGGCCGGTCTCGTCGCCCGAGGGCGACAGCTTTATCGGCTGGGTCGCGGAACAGTTCCTCTCCCCCGAACCAACCGAGTAACAAGCCTGAACCCACCCGCCGGGAGAGGTAAAGATCACCTTCTCTCGGCGGGCGGCGTCGAATCGAGCACGTCGGCTAATGAAACGGGCATCCTTGATCGGACTATCGCGATGCGCCGTAAACCTCAGGTTGAAACCTAAGGCTCAGTTCGCGAAGCCTCTCCGAGGCTAATGATCGCGCACGGGGTAATACACCGTTCAGAGATGCACATTTCATAAGCCTCCGGCGCGGGAGACCACAGGTGCCTCCCCTACGGTACCGTTTCTTTTGCGAAATCCCCGCCGCTGAAGGGATATTGTTCCCAGGCTGCTACGAAACCGGCGCGCACGGGATTCTCAATCACATATTGAACGGCCGCAGAGTGATCCTTCTCGTTTCTTAAGCCGCGATCGTGGAAGCTTCTTTGCCACAGTGAGCCATTACCGCCATGTTTCCACCACGTTCGCGTAGTGTTTGATTTCACATCGCCGATTGCTGTTACCAGGTCGCCGACTGTCAATTGGATAACCAAATGCAAATGATCAGGCATCAAACAGTAGGCATCCAGCCCGAGTTTCAAGCTCTTGAGTCTCGCAACTAGAGTTCCGACAACGGCTTCGGCAATGATTGAGTCTGAGAATGGTTTCGCTGACCGGTCATTGACGCCAATCGTCACGAGCCACGCAGTGCCGGGCACACGATAAGCCGCCGCAGGCAACCTTATTGGCTTTCGAACAGGTCGGTCGAGCATTGCGTCTAGGTTCCAAAAAATGGCCCGTAGTCATTGAAGAATCATGACTTCGACTGATCCGACTGATGAGTTGATACGCCGATCGGATGTAGGGGAGACACCTGTGGTCTCCCGTGGCGGAGGCTTCAGCCGACGCGCACTTATGGAGTTCAGGTTCATTCTTGATCGAACAGAATCGCGTTTTGCTCCAAACGGGCCGCCACACAACTGGATTTGCCCACCGATAGTCGAGGGTCCCCTTTTTCGTAAGCTACACTGAACCAATCGAAAGGCTACTTCCTGCCCAATACGCACCCGTCTGCCCATGGATTGCTGCAGGCAGCCGGCTCGTTCGCCTCGCCGAGCAGGTAGGCGACATTCTGCAATTGATCGTCTTGGGTAACTCCGAAGTTGTGACTCCCATCACCGCTCGGATCCGCTACAAAGTAGATGTAATCCGTATCGACCGGCTCCAACACGCCCATGATTGACTGCATGCCTGGATTCGCGATTGGACCAGGAGGCAATCCATCGTTTTGGTAGGTGTTAAAGGGGTCGTCGTCGTGCAACTGCTTGTCCGTCAACGGCGATGGCCACCAGTCACCTGACTTGCCGAAGATGTATTGCACGGTCGGGTCCGCGTCGAGCCGAATGCCTTGTTCGAACCGGCTAATATAGATGCCAGCAATCACAGGACGCTCGCGCGCAACCACCGCTTCACGTTCAACTAGCGAGGCGAAGATCAACACTTCATTGATCGATAGCCCCATGTCGTCGGCACGCTCGCGCAACGCCTCGTCGAACTTGGTGTCGAAGTTCTGAAGCATCTGCTGAATGATGTCTTCAGGAGGTGTGTCCGCTCTGAACGTATACGTATCCGGGAAAAGATAGCCCTCGAGCGACTTCTTGTTCGGGCGGGACTTCAGGAAGTCGAACCCGCCATTGCCGTAATTCTCGACTGCCTTCATGAACGCTTTGGCGCCCCCGTTGAGTCCGAGTTTCTCCAACTCTTCAGCGATTTGCTCCGTGCGCCAACCCTCGGGCACCGTAATCGTCAGCTCCTTGTTCTCGGTTTTGGCTTTGCTCTTCTCGGTCGTGATCAAATCGACGATCGTCTTGGTCGAGGTACCGATCTTGAGCTTGTACGAGGCGGGCATCAAATCCTTGCCCGAAAACTGGACAAGCAATTCGAAGTAGGTTTTGGAATAGATCAGACCGCCTTCTTCGAGCTTTTCCGCTACATCGCCGGCGTCATCACCCTTTTTGACGGTGATGAGCACGGATTTGCCGACATTGCCTTCGGCCGCTGCTTGGTCGCGGTAGTAGTCGAATGCGCGCGCGCCGCCAAAGAGCACCAGCAAGGCGGTGATCGCGATCGTGCCGATTTTGAGTGTCTGAACTAAGGCCCGAATCACCCGGCTGATACCTTCCGATCTGGGATGAGTCCGGCCGCGGTCGCGGCCGACTCTGGTAGGATGCCATGGCCTGCAAGCACGACGACCTCAGCCTGCAGAGGTGCCGGCAAGTCATTGTAGACCTCTCTCATTAACGCATTCAACCGGGGATCAGGTTTCTTGAGGGATCAGAACGATTTGAACGCGGCATACAGCGCGGTCGCGAATGCCCCTAAGATTGTCGTGATTTCGGGTCCGACAGCCGTCGGGAAAACGAGCCTCGGGGTCGAACTTGCGCTCCGTTTCAACGGAGAAGTCGTCAATGCCGACTCCCGCTATCTCTATCGGGGCATGGACATCGGCGTCGCTAAGCCTGATCAGGAAGAGCGTCGCGGCGTTCCGCATCACCTGATCGACATCTGCGATCCAGCGGAGGACATGTCGCTCGCGACCTATCAAGCGCTCGCGACGGACGCGATCGCCGAGGTGCACAAACGCGGTCACCTTCCCTTGCTCGTCGGGGGAACACCGCTCTACTTGAATGCGGTCGTCGAAGGCTGGAGGATCCCAAAGGCGCCGCCCCACCCGGATATCCGATCGCGTCTCGAGACCGAAGCGGAAACGCTCGGATTGCCGGTCCTGACGGCGAGATTAGCCAAAATCGATCCAATCGCCGCCGAACGCTCGGGGCAAAACCGAAGACGGGTGATTCGCGCGCTCGAAATCCACGAGGTGACCGGGCAACCGATGTCCGCGATCGAAGGCAAGGGTCCGCGTCCGTTTGATGCGCTAGAGGTCGGTCTGACCATGCCGCGTGACGCGCTCTACGCGGCGATCGATCGCCGCGTGGGCGCACTGATCGATCGGGGACTGGTCGACGAAGTACGTGGGCTCCTGGAAAGCGGGCTCTCGCCCACCGCGCCGTCGATGAGCAGCATCGGATACCGTCAGCTCGTGCCGTATCTGGAAGGGGGGCAATCGCTTGCCGAGGCGATCGAACAGATCAAAGTCGATACCCACCGCTTTGTCCGCAAGCAGACGACGTGGTTTCGGAAGAACCCTCGATTGATTCTTATTGACGTTTCGCAACCTAGCTGGCATGACGATCTCTTCGCGCGGGTCAACGCTTTTCTTTCAAACACGAATCGAGCAGAAACGGCAAACCACGGCCCAGAGGGGATGTTCGACAGATAAGGGTGACTTTGGGGTGACCGTACGCAATGTTCAGGATCGGTACCGCATCGTACGATACGTAGAACTGGCAACTACGTCAGAGGAGCACTCCGCCCGAAATGAACATTCTGGTCGTCGATCCCAAGTCCATCATCGGCCCAAAGGTCGAACCAGTGCTGCGCTCACGGAACTGGAATTGCACGATCGTGCACGACATGGCGCGCGCGATCGCGGCCTTGACGACCGACACGCCCGATGCGGTTGTGATTCACGGTGATGGACCAAACGGCGAAGCGGCGCATCTCTGCCAGCGTTTCAAACAAAACGTGCTCACCGCTGGGATGCCACTGATCTTGGTTGAAGACAACACGCCACCGGCATGGTTGTTGGCTGGATTGCCGGCGGATGCGATTCTGCAATCGCCGTGGGAACCGGACGAACTGCTTCACCACGTCGAATCGCTCATCCCCGTCACCACCGGTTCCGGGACGCTCGACGATCTCACCAATTTCCCTCGACGTGGCCCGGCCATCGACGATATCGCCAGGCGGCTCCTCGCGAGAGAGCTCTTCGGCGTCGGCGTGCTCAGTCTTCGCGAGGCGGATGCCTATCGCCAAGATTACGGACGGACCGGACTCGACCAGTTCGTGGTGTTGGTCAGCGTGCTCCTAAGACGACATGCATCTGGCTCGAATCCGGTCAGCATCGGGTACCTCGAAGAAGGCTCGTTCCTCGTCGTCGGTTCAGCCGCGATTGTCCACGAGATCGTCGCCCAGACGACCAGAGATTTCGATGCGCTCGTTCCTGCTTACTACGAGATGGATACGCTCTTCGGCAGAGACGAGAATCATGAAGTGGGTCCCACCACGTGGATCGGTCTTCAGGGCGCGGTTTGTCTCATCGAACCTGACAGGTTTGACAATATCCTCCAGATCGGTTTTGTGCTCTCCGATACCCTCGCAACCGGGTTGGAAGCGATCCAAGTCGCTTCTTATCGATCCGACGGCAACACGACCAGCGGACTCGCCGCCGATTGAACGACTACTGAATTCCGCGGAACTCACTTCACAATTCACATACAGCACGATGGCCGTATACTTGCGGGAAATTGGCATTGCGCGGCTTGGTTTTCGATGAAATCGGCGCGAGCTTTCTCGGCAAGAGACGTTTTCGGTGTTGAGATCGGAGGTTCGACCCCGATCCGCCTATCAGGAGGGTGAACAACCATGGCGAACGACCCCACCCAGTATGCAAATCCCGAAGTGCTGGTGACCACACAATGGGTTGCTGATCATCTGAACAGCTCATCAGTGCGCATCGTCGAGTCCGACGAGGACGTCTTGCTCTACGACATCGGCCACATCCCCGGCGCGATTAAGTTGGACTGGCACACCGATCTTCAGAATCCAGTCGAGCGCGATTTCGTCGATCAGGCCGGCTTTGAAGAGCTGTTGTCCAACAACGGCATCAGCAACGATACGACGGTGGTCTTTTACGGCGACCGGAACAACTGGTACGCCTGCTACACCTTCTGGCTTTTCAAGTACTACGGTCACGCCGATACCCGGATCATGGATGGAGGCCGCGCAAAATGGGAAGCCGAGAACCGTGAATACTCACGCGCGGTCCCCTCCTATCAGAAAACGGTCTACACCGCGAAGCCGGCAAACGATTCGATCCGCGCCTTCCGCGACGATGTGCTCGGCTTTGTGAAATCGGGCTCCAGGGCGCTGGTCGACGTCCGCTCGCCGCAGGAGTACACCGGCGAGGTGATCCATATGATGGGTTACCCACAAGAAGGCGCGCAGCGCGGCGGTCACGTCAAAGGGGCGCGCAATATTCCCTGGGCAAAGGCAGCAAACGCCGACGGCACCTTCAAATCGGCGGTCGAATTGCGCGATCTTTACGCTGGCGAGGGCATCACGCCCGATCAACCAACGATCGCCTATTGCCGGATCGGCGAGCGATCCAGCCACACCTGGTTCATGCTGACCTATCTGCTCGGCTTCCCGAATGTCCGAAATTACGACGGCTCGTGGACCGAATGGGGTAGCCTGGTGAACGTGCCGATCGAAAAGGGCGCGGCGTCTTAGCGACAATCGAGGGAACGACAACTTGGATCGCGCTGAGTTCATCGAACATATTCTGGATCACTTCCAAAACCCCCGGAACAAGGGGCGGATGGTGGATGCCGACATCCAGCTCGGCGGCGGCAATCCCGGCTGCGGCGATCTGATTACCGTCTATCTGAAAGTCAACAACTCAGGCAAGATCACCCGGGCGTCGTTTGAAGGCGAAGGCTGCACCATCAGCCAGGCCGGCGGTTCGATCATTTCTGAGATGATCGAAGGCATGACGGTCGAGGAAGTGAAGGCGCTCGGCACGGAGACGATCGTTGAAGAAATGGGCGAAGACGTAGTCAAGAGCCGAGTGCGTTGCGCCACCCTCGCGCTTGGCACCGTGCAGGCCGCCCTGGAGCAGCTTCGCGCCGGCAAAGTGCACGCGGACCTGAGGAGTCGGGTTGCGGGTCAATAGCCTGCCAAAGGTCGCCCGCCAGAACTATCCCGTGGCGGCGTAAACGGGCTTATCTCTCTCCCAACGCCTGTACTTACGGCGTACGATAATTAGCTTCGCCGGCTAGGGGTTGAATCCACTCCCCGCGACCAAAAAATTCGTGCAGTCGTCTGGGCCACCGAAGAACGTGAGCTGAAATGGCACAGACTCCCCGGCGGCTGCTTCGTCTTTCTCGGTGAATCCGCTCACACTGTAGGTAATGGCACCAGAGGAATCAAGACAGAGAATCGAAACACCTATCGGCCCACCGACGGTCGCATCCGAGTCGTTGATGAGCTCGCCCTCGAGCCCATTACCGATATAGCCGGCTTCGACAACCTTGAGGTCTACTCTCGAAAGTGGCTCGATTTCCGTGAATTCTTCGCCTTTCACCTCGAATTCGTACGAGGCGTCGTCGTCGGGGAAATAAAAGGCACGGCCGAAGGAGATAACGCCGAAGGCATAATCGCCGGGCCTCAAGACCGAAGGGCTGAAACCTAGGTCGCCGCCGACGGCGAGTTGTGTGCCGTCTGATCTCCAAGCAATTGCTGATACAGTGACTTGGTCAAGAACCTGACTTGAATTGTTCCGAAGGATCAACGGCAACACGTATCTGTCGTAGGGCCCTACCACAACGATTTCGAGCTCACTTGCTGCGCCAGCCGGTAGAAGATCGAGCGCGCTGCCGCCCAGGTAGGCTGACGATTCTCCACTGCCGGCATCAGGCGCGGTCGACGTTGCCTCAGCTTCCGCGACGGCTGTCTTTAGATTGGAGATCTGCGTTGATTTGCTGCGAAGGCGGTCATCGCGATCTGCCACCTTGGTTTGCAGTTCCGCGACCTCTGTCTGGAGGGCCGCGACTTTCCCTTGATCGTCCTGCTGCGCTTCGGTAGGACCGATCTGCATCACCGCGATGATCAGTGCTACTCCGCCGATCGCTACGAATCGCCCCATACTTCATCGCTCCTTTTCACGAAGTCTGTCCTGCCTCAATGTCCGGTGCGCGATGATAACCGAACGTCGAGGTTACTACGTATAGTACCTGTTCGACTAACAAATCGCTCGGCACTGTTGTGTTCAAGAAGGGGGTCGAACGGCGCGTGAACGCGGGCTTTGGAGCCACTTTGCTTCCTGATACTCCGAGTTAGCGTCGTTTCAGGGCGTTCACGGTAGTTCTCCTCGTCGGAGAGCTGATCGAGACGCGGCGCAGCACGCAGTCCATCCGTTTGCTGCGCTACCCCTTTTCGTTTGCCTAAGGAGATCGGACAATACGCGGACGTAGCCGTGCGACTCGATTCCGGTGAATTTTTTGATCTCTCCGATTCGACCACTGAATGAGCGGGATTTGGCAGCCGCCTGGAATGACGGTCTGTTTCTTGGCAGCTATTTGCTGGCTGATGGACGAGCGGTCGTGATCGTGCATCGTGGCTCGTGGACGCACGGGTTTGGACCTGATTTCCGGGACGCGATGATCTCGATCGACGGCAAGGATCTCCAATCCGGCAGCGTCGAGCTGCATTTGCGCACGAGCGGCTGGCGCGCGCACGGCCATCACCTCGACCCTCGTTACAACGACGTCATCGCCCATGTCGTCCAAATCGACGATGGCGCCGAAACCCGGCGATTGGACGGCAAGCTCGTTCCGGTGCTCACACTTCCTGCCGGGTTGGTCGAGCGAGTACAACCCCGGCAGGTGGTGGACTGGTCACTCGTCGGTGGCTCCGTCTGCGCCGAGAAGCTAACCAAAGACCAGCCAAACGTCGTCAAAGCGATTGTTCTGCAGCTCGGCGACGCCCGGCTGGCAGGCAAAACGGCGCGCCTCGAGTCGCTCCTGATGACAACCCCTCCGGCCGAGCTCCTCTATCAAGAGATCTGGGACGGCCTGGGGTTTTCCGCGAACCGCGAGCCGATGCGTGCTCTCTCGAGAATGTTGCGTCTCTCGACAATCGAATCGTTGTTGGCAACTGTTCAACCTGACGATCGATTGTCAGCGTGCCGTGGCCTGCTCTTCGGCGCGGCAGGTTTTCTGCCGATTTCTCCGGCCGATGCAAACGCTGCCCGCTGGTCACCCGAAGAGTCCGCCGCCGCTGAATCGGCCTGGCAGCGTCTCGGCGGCGCCTGGCACGATGCGGCATTGCCCGCGACCACCTGGACTCGTGCTCGTGTGCGGCCGGCGAACCACCCCGCGCTCCGGTTGTCGGCCGGAGCTTCGATGCTGGCGTCCGCGATTGCTGGCCTCTCCGCGACCCTCCTCGAAGCCGTTCGACGTCGAGAAGATGTGGCACAGCTCATTCGTGATCTCAGCCAGTCCGACCTCGTTGCGCCGGTCGGCAGCGATCGCGCGATCGGCATCGTCGCGAACGCGATCGTTCCGTTTGCATTCGCTCTCTCCGAATCGACCGGGGATCTGGAGCTTGGCGAGGCTGCCGCCGAATCGTGGGAACGCCTTCCTCCCGCTGAAGCCAACGAAGTGACTCGACGCGCGCTGCATCAAGTCGCCGGCGCATCCCGCCTCTCCGCACTCGGAGCACGCGGTCAGCAGGGTTTAATTCATCTCGATCAAACCCTCTGCGCTCCTCGCCGCTGCTTCGAATGCCCCATCGCCCAATTGGTGCTTGCAAACTATTAGTTGCGTCCGATCCGAGCCCTGGATTTCGATGGCGCCCAGAGCTTGCTCATGACTTGCGGCTTGCGGCTTGCGGCTTGCGGCTAAAAGTAGTTCACCGTGATTCCACCGTCGACAATGAACTCCTGCCCGGTCATCCAGGAGGACTCGTCGGACGCGAGGTAGATGCCCGCCCAAACGATGTCCTCGGCGCGCCCGAAGCGGCCGATCGGGATGCGATTGAGCCGCTTCATCTTCTCTGCTTCGGTTGCAAAGAGCGTTTCCATCATCGGGGTGAGCACGGGACCAGGGCAGATCGTGTTCGCGCGGATGCCATACTTGCCGTACTGCACGGCCAGCGAATGGGTCAGCGCGATCACAGCGCCTTTGGAGGCCGTGTAAGCATCCTGGGGGTTTGTGCAGCCCATGATCGCAACGAACGAGCCAATGTTGATCACCGACCCGCCTCCGGCCGCCTGCAGAGCAGGAATGCCGTGCTTGCAGCACAGGAAGATACCCTTGACATTGACATCCATGATCCGCTGGTAGGTCTCTTCGCTGGTTTCGATGACCGACGTGTCCTCGCCGGGCATGATCCCGGCATTGTTGTAGAGCACATTGACCCTGCCGAACTTCTGGACGCCGGCGTCGATCCAGGCTTTGACGTCGACGTTGTTGGAGACATCGCCGGTGACAGCCAGAATCGACGAATGTAAAGATGAATCAATACCGGCCAGCGTCTGATCCAGTCCTTCCTGCCGGAGGTCGGCGGCAACCACTTGTGCTCCCTGCTCCACAAACATCCGGGTCGCGACCCGCCCCATTCCGCTCGCCGCGCCGGTAATCAACGCCACTTTGCCTGAAAGTCGCACGCCCTCATCCTCCTGAATGGCCGCTCACATGTTGATCGGGCCGCATTCTCAAATTCAGCCGGTTGATCTTAGTCGTTCTGCTCTTGCCGGCACAGCCCGCCGTCCGGTGCGATAGAGTATTCGGGTCAGTATCAGTCGATTTGAGATCAAGGAGCGACCTGTATGCCCTCCTTCCCAATCGTCGATTCGCACGTTCATCTCTGGGATCCAGAGTTGTATCGAATCCCCTGGCTGGACAATCTTCCACAAATCAACAAGCTCTACTCCATGACGGAATACGAACGGGCCACCGATGGGATCGAGGTCGAAGGGCTGGTTTATCTTCAGGTCGAAGTCGGCCCGCCTTATGCGCTTCTGGAAGCTCGCGATCTGGTCGACTTATCTAGCCGTGATAACAGAATCCTCGGGGTCGTGCCGTGGGCGCCGTTGGAGTATGGCGAACAGGCGCGCTACTTCCTTGAAGAACTTGTCAAGCTCGGACCGAAGATCAAGGGCGTGCGCCGCATCGTCCAAGACGAGCCAGACCCGGAATACTGCCTGCAACCAAAGTTTGTGCGCGGAAACCAGATCGTGGGCGAGCTCGGGCTTGTTTCCGACATCTGCTGCAACTTCCGCCAGCTCGGTCCCAACGTCGCGCTCGCCAAGCAGTGCCCGGGCACCGAGTTCGTGCTCAACCACATCGCGAAACCGAACATGCGCGGTGGCGAGCTCGAACCCTGGAAGAGCCAAATGTGGGAGCTTGCATCACTTCCAAATGTGACCTGCAAGATCAGTGGCGCCGTGACCGAGGCCAATCACGAGAGCTGGACGATCGAGGATATCAAGCCGTATGTACTTCATGCATTGGAGGTCTTCGGTGAAGACCGCGTCATGTTCGGCAGCGACTGGCCGGTTGTGACGCTCGCTTCGGAGTATCGGCGCTGGGTCGAAACGCTCGAGGAGCTAACGGCAGGCGCATCCGAAGCGGCGACCCGCAAGCTCTGGTCCGCGAACGCCAAACGGACCTACAAACTGAACTAAGCGAGAGGTCGAGGTGCGAATAGGTGACGACTGAAAAGGGCATGCTTTCGATTGGAGAGCTCAAGAATCTTGTCTCCACCGGCGAGATCGACACGGTGATCTCCGCCGTGTGCGATATGCAAGGGAGGCTGGTTGGAAAGCGGGTCGTCGCCTCCCATTTTGTCGACCATCTGCTGGATCACGGAACCCACTTCTGCACCTATCTCCTCGGCACCGACATGGAGATGAATACGCCCGACGGATTCCCATTGATGAACTGGCAGTCGGGTTACGGAGACTATCTGGCCAGGTCGGACTGGAGCACGCTTCGCCGGATTCCCTGGCTGGAAAAGACCGCCCTGGTCCTTGCCGACGCGGTTGATGAGGAAACGAACGAGCTTGTCGCGGTCGCTCCGCGCACGATTCTGCGAACGCAAATCGAAAAGCTCTCGGAGCTCGGCTTCACCGCGATGATGGCCTCGGAGCTCGAGTTCTACGTGCTGACCGACACTTACGAGCAAGCGCACGTGAAAGGATTCGACAAGCTCAACCGCTTCGGTTGGTACAACGAGGATTACCAGCTCTTGCAGGCCACAAAGGCCGAACCGCTCTATCGCCAATTCCGGAATCTGTTGAACGACGCCGGCGTGCCGATCGAGTTCTCCAAGGGAGAAGCAGCCCCGGGACAGCACGAGGTCAATATCCGGTATGCCGAAGCGTTGACCTCAGCCGATCGCGGCGCTCTACTCAAGCATGGCTGCAAAGAGATCGCGCATCTCAACGGACTCTCGGTTACGTTCATGGCGAAACCGGATCACACCTGGACCGGCTCGAGCGGCCACATCCACCTTTCACTGTGGAATGAGTCAGGCGACGCGAATCTGTTCCATGATCCAGCTGGACCCGCGGAAATGTCGCAAACGATGCACTGGTTTCTCGGCGGTATGATGGCGTGCGCGCGCGATTTCTCGATTTTCATCGCCCCCAACATCAATTCGTACAAACGCTTTGCCTCCGCGAGCTGGGCGCCGGTGAACATCGTATGGTCGCGCGATAACCGCACCTGCGGCTTCCGGATCGTCGGTCACGGCAACGGGCTGCGGATCGAGAATCGCTTCCCCGGCGGCGACGCTAACCCCTACCTCGCGTATGCGGCTCTCCTCGCGGCCGGTCGGCACGGAATAGAAAACCGGATCGAGCCCCCCGAAGAGTTCAAAGGCAACGGCTACCTCGCGAAGGGCTTACCACGAGTTCCGCGTGCGCTCTACGAGGCGATCGAAACCTGGGAGGAGAGCAAGATCGCCCGCGAAAGCTTCGGCGAACTTGTCCACCGACACTACCTCAATACCGCGCGCGTCGAGCAGGAGACCTACGACTCTATCGTTACCCACTGGGAACGCGAACGATACTTGGAGCGCGGCTGACAGTTATTCGACAATCGGACCCAATTCGACTCTTCTTTTCGTGCAGATTGCACAATACCTGTGTTTGAATTCGTGCGAGTTAGCAGTTCCGGCCAAAAACCACAGCGGTCAGAATTGACCTGACCCGGTCGCGTTGCGTTCGGGGTCCGACCGTGGGGCAAAGATGGAGATCGTGACGCCTGGACTCGCACTGAACGCATTCGACCAAATGGTCGAGAGCGAGCGATTGTCGCGTCAACGTCCCTCGACGATCGACCACTCGCGCGCCCCCGTGCTAGAGGGTATCGCGCGGTATCGCGCCATGCATATGACGCCTTTCTCCACCCCCGGCCACAAGCAGGGCGCCGGCATGGATTTGGAGCTCATGGCGCTCTTCGGACCGCTGGCCCTGATGTCGGATATCCCGGTCAGCGGCGGCGTGGACGATATCCACTTCAAATGGGACATCCTGCGCCAGGCCGAAGAACTGGGCGCCGACGCCTGGGGCGCCGATCGCAGCTTCTACCTCGTAAACGGCTCATCGACCGGCAATCATGCGTTTCTGCTGTCAATGCTCGGCCCCGGCGATGAAGTGATCGTTGCCCGCGACATCCACAAGTCGATGATGGTCGCATTGATTCACACCGGCGCGACTCCGGTTTGGGTCGCGCCCCGGTTGCATCCCGAGCACAACGTCGGACTCGGAGTTGATCCTTACGACATCGCGGCCGCGCTTGACGCCCACCCGCTCGCGAAACTCGTGATCCTGGTCAGTCCATCCTACTGCGGGGTCTCGTCCGATCTGGTCGCGATCTCGGCGATCGCCCACTCCCGCGGCGTCGCGGTCTATGTTGACGAGGCGTGGGGACCGCATTTTCACTTTCATCCCGCCCTCCCGATGTCTGCCATGGAGTCGGGCGTCGATGGCGCGGTTGCGAGCACGCACAAAGTGCTCGGCGCGATTACCCAGTCGGCCATACTTAATGTACAGGGACCGCGAGTCGATGTCGGCCGGCTCGCGGGAACGGTGGGGATGTCACAAACAACGAGTCCCGCCGCGTTCATCCTGGCCTCGATCGACACCTGTCGCCGCCAAATGGCATTGCATGGCGAAGCCTTGATCGGGGCGACAATTGAGCTAGCGGAGCAGGCACGGCGACGGATTCAGACGATCCCGGGTCTATCGGTGCTCGACGGTGAGCAGTTGGGCGTGAAAACCTACGATCTCACCAAACTGTTGATCGACGTCCACGGTATCGGGCTCACAGGATTCGCGGTCGAAGAGCTGCTTCGCTTCCGCTTCAGTATTGTGCCGGAGATGAGCGACCTCACCGGGATCGTCTGCTTGATCACGGTCGGGGATACGCAACAAAGCATCGACACCCTTGTGGAGGCAATGCTGACCATCGCCGCTGAGCATGGGGTTTCCGCCAACGGCGTTGGCGGATCGCATTTGCGCTCATCGGGCATCGTTATCTCTCCCGGCGTGCAGGCGATGACGCCTCGCGAGGCGTTCTATGCCCGCTCGCGGACGATGCCGTTGTCGGACGCAGTCGGCCAGGTTTCCGCGGAGCTCGTGATTCCATACCCGCCGGGCATCCCGGTGCTGGCCCCCGGCGATGTGATCCTGCCTGAAAAGCTAGAGTATCTGGCAATGATTGCAGGCCTGGGCATGTACATCTCCGGCTGCTCCGACCAGACACTCCAAACGATCAAGGTGGTCGACAGACCGGCGTTTGATGCCTGAACCGGTCCTGATCAGGAGTTTCGAGCACGATGACCAGGAACCGATTCGCACCATCTGGCATGCGGCAATCTCCGAAGAATCGCTCGACGGTTTCGAACCACACGATGTCGATCATCTCGTTGACCGCCTTCCGGCTGAATCCTCGGGTTTCTTTGTTGCCGCTGGCGAACAGGGTGTTGCCGGCTTTCTCGACGCTGACAGCCACGTGGTCGTCGTACGAAAAGACCTTTGCCGGCGCGGAATAGGACGACGCCTATTCGAATCAGCGGAACGCTCGTTTCGCGATTCAGGCGCGGTTCGACTGCTGCTCTGGCTGCCTGGGAACCACGACCCCGCGGCCAAGTTCTACCAGGCGCTTGGACTCAGCTGCCGGCGATTCGATTTGCCCGCTGATACCTCCCTTCCTGAGCCAGACTTCCCACCCGAGACCGCGTCCACGACGGTCGATGCAGTCGATATCGATTCCTACGTTGAGTTGTTCAATGTCGCCATTCGGGAGCATCCAACGCCTGCCCATCTCACCCGCGAGATCGTCGAACGGTCGAGAACTAAACCATCGTCTGACCCAACGATGATCCTTGTCCTGTTTGAGCGGACTACCGGCCGGCCAATCGGCTTTTACCGGGCCGCCCACGACCGAAGTGCGAACGAGAACGGCGAAGTGAGATTCATCGGATTGCTTCCCGAGTGGCGCGGTCAGAGTCTCGGTAAGGAGTTGCTCGCCTGGGGCGTAAATCGGTCCAGGGAGGCGGGTGCGAGGGGCGTCTCGCTCACGGTCGAAGGCGAAAACGAAAATACTATAGCGCTCTATGAACATGCAGGATTTGTGGCCAGCCGCGAATGGCGTCGTTACGGTCGAAGTCTGAGATAGTGTTGTTTCACGAAACCGCGTGATCCCTCCAATTTGAAGTTCCGTCTGCGCTTAGGCGCCGTCGTAGCCGACCCCACGATGCGCGACAAACCAGTGGTTCCAGTTTTGCGTACGATAGATTGTCCAAGGAGCCGGTTATCCCGGCTACCCTGGAAACGCCTCTCCTCAATCCACCGAAGGAGGAAGAGATGCAATCGAACCACGTCGTAGTACGAGGTGACTATCGCGACGAGCCCGGCAGGCGACGAGAAGATTGGCTTCCCAACAGCCTGATAACAGGCTTTGCCGCCACCTTTGTCATGACGGTCGTCATTCTCGCTGCCTACTGGTTCGTGCGCGGTGTGGGCGATACTTCCGGAAGCAAGATCGAACGTTGGTTCGCCGCGTTGCACAACAACTCGCTCACCCGCTCGACCGGAGATTCCGTCTTCATCGCGATCGCGCTGAACCTGGCGGTCGGTGTTGCGTGGGCAATCGCATACGGTTACTTCGGAGCGCCCAAGCTAATCGGGACAAACTGGCGAAAAGGCTTGATCTTCGCCTTTGAACCGTTTCTGCTCTCGGTGTTGGTTTTCTTCCAGATCATGGACGCCGGCGTCTTGGGCAGCGATCTGGGAGCTGGACCCTTCCCTGTACTCGGAAACCTCATTCTCCACGTCACCTATGGCGCGGTTCTCGGCTCGCTCTTCGCGGTCGATCTCGAGGGCTGGCTCGACGACAGCGAAGCCGATCTGCACTCCAATCGTGTCGCGGAGAGCGGTATGGCCTACGGCCTGTTGATCGGTGCCCCAATCGGTATGCTTGCGGCGTGGGCCGCTTCACCGACCTCTAAAGAGACAGTGAATCTCCCCATCGCAGCGCTTCTTGGCACCATCCTCGGCACCGGCCTCGGCCTGATGGTCGGTTTTTTTGGGGATTGGAACGCGGCGGCCGCGATTTCTCAAACCGATAACCGAGTCGGCATGTAGCCGCGCGCCTTATCGCTCTCGTGGTAACAATCTACGGGCGCAATAAATTGCGCGTCTACAGGTTCAACCCCGCCAAAGCCGGCAATCGCTCCAGTCTTATCGCTGCTTCGGTGAGTGTGGCGTCGCTCTTGGCGAAGCAGAACCGGGCCAACTTTGCCGCCCTGCGCGTGTCCTGATAGAACGCGGATGGGGGGACCGCGGCCACACCGACCTCGGTCACCAAATAGCGGCAAAAGTCCGCGTCGTTGGCAAAATCGAGGTGGCTGAAATCGGCCATTAGGAAGTAGCTGCCTGAGACCGCTAAAGTCGGCAATCCGCTCCTGTTCAGCGCGTTACACAGGAGGTCGCGCCGAGCCGTGTATTCCGCGGCCAGCACCTGGTAGTAGCCACGTTCCTCCGCGGTTTCGAGCGCCAGCGCCATCGCGTCCTGGAAGGGAGTTGCCGAGGCGAAGGTCACGAACTGGTGAACCGCGCGGATCGCTGCATTGAGCGACGCCGGCCCCAGCGCGAACCCGATCTTCCAACCGGTCATGCTGAAGGTTTTGCCGAACGAGTTGATCGTGAGTGTTCGTTCCCACATGCCGGGCAGTGTCGCCAGCGAAATGTGCTCCGCTCCGTCATACGTGATCCGGTCATAGACCTCATCGGTGATGACGAGTAGATCGCGTTCACTAGCAAGGCCGGCGATCGCTTCGAGCTCGGCGCACACGAAGACTTTGCCGGTCGGATTGTGCGGTGTGTTGAGCAGCAATACTTTGGTTCGGGGAGAGATCGCCGCTCGCAGTGTGTCGATGTCATACGACCAGTCCGGTGGTTGCAGCGTCACCGGGACTAGTCGTGCTCCCGCCAGAATGGCGCCTGTCGCGTAGGAATCGTAGAAGGGCTCGAACGCGACCACCTCGTCGCCCGGCCCGAGAAACGCCTGCAATGCGTCGAAGATCGCCTCGGTCGCGCCACTGGTCACCGTAATCTCGCGGTCAAGATCAATCTCGCGCCCGAACGCCTTGCCCCACATGCCAGCGATCGCTTTGCGCAGTCGAGGCGCCCCATGTGACACGGCGTACTGATTGAGATCGGTATCGATCGCGGCTTTGGCGGCTTCCTTCACGAAATCTGGGCCGGGAAAGTCTGGAAAACCCTGCCCGAGATTGACGGCAGCGTGCTTCACGGCAAGCTGGCTCATCTCGGCGAAGATCGAAGTGCCGAATCCGCGGATCTTCTCCGCCGCGAAGCGATCCATCGTCGACGCTATCCTTCCAGTGCTCCGCGATCGGCCAGATGCTCGAGCTCGGCGATCGTCGCGTCGAACTCATTGAGCGCTTGGCGAACCGGCTCGGGCGACTCGAGATCGACGCCTGCTTCGCGCAAGATATTGAGCGGGTAATCGGCCCCACCCGCCCGCAGCATGTTGAGAAAACGCTCGGTCGCGGGCTCACCTTCGTCGCGAATCGCCCGAGCCAGCGCCACCGCCGCCGAAATGCCCGTCGCATATTGGAAAACGTAAAACGCGCCGTAGAAATGCGGCACCCGGCTCCAGCCGAGTTTCGTTCGCTCGTCGTTCAAAACACCTGGAACGTAGGCGCCGAAGACTTCGCCGTAGGCGTTACAGAGCGATTCGAGCGTCAGCGGCTCGCCTCGCTCCGCCACTTCATGCGTCTTTAGCTCGAACTCGGCAAACATCGCCTGCCGCACCAGCGTGCCTGAAATGGTGTCTGCCAGGCGGTTGAGAATCGCGAACCGTCCCTTGACCTCCTCGTCCGGCGTTTCGCGCAGCAGTTGCCAGGTCAACAGGATCTCGTTGATCGTGGAAGCGATCTCCGCCAGGAAGATGCTGTACTGGGCGTCGTGATATGGTTTCGCGCGATCGGCATAGAAACTGTGCATCGCGTGACCGGCTTCGTGGGCCAACGTGAAAACATGATCGATCGTCCCATTCCAGTTCATGAGAATGACCGGCGGCCGGCCATATGCTCCCCAAGAATAGGCGCCCGATCGCTTGCCCTTCGTTTCGCGGACGTCAACCCAGCGACCCCTCAATCCGGAAACCAGGTCGTTGACGTAGTCGTTACCCAGGGCTGCCACTCCACGGGCGACCACATCGACCGCCTCGTTATAGGTGTAGGTTCGCTCCGGTTCCGGGGCGAGCTGGACGTAGAGATCGTAGAGCGCAAGATCGTCGATTCCGAGCGCGCGGCGGCGCAGCGCGTGATAGCGCTCGATCGCTGGCCGCGCCTCTTTGGCCGCGGTAAGCAAACTGTCATAGACGGACCCGGGGATGTTGTATCCGAAGAGGGCCGCGTCGCGAGAGGTGGGGTGATTTCGCGCTTTCGCGTAAAAAACGTCCTTACGAACCGATGACGCGTGGATGGACGCGAGCGTGTGCTGGTGTGCCTCGTACGCACTCATGAGCGTCTCGAATGCATTCTTTCGAACGGTGCGGTCTTTGCTCTCGATCAGAACCTGATATCGGCCCTTCGTTAGTTTGACCTCATTGCCCTCAGCATCGATCACCGTGCCGTATTCGAGATCGGCGTTGTCAAGAGCGCTGAAAATCTCACGCGGCGCGCGAGAGAGATCGGTGATCTGGGCCAGAAGCTCCTCGACCTCGATCGAGCGCGTGTGCGGAGCGTGCCTCCGCAGATCGTCAAGCACATGAAGATAGGGTTTGAGCTCCTCGCGGGAGATGAAGCTCTGCCAGCGATCCGCGGGAATCGCGATCACTTCCGGATCGAAATAGGCCAGCGCCTCTCCGACCTCGATCGACAGAGCCGTTGCCCGGTCCATTCGACCGAGCGAATCGCTGTCGGACGTGTTCTCATCCAGTTTGAGACGGCCGTAAACATAGAGACGCTCGAGCAATTCACGAACCGCCAGGGAGTCTTCGATCGCCAGCTTCAACCGTTCCGCTGAATCCCCCAGATGTCCGCGATGCGACGCTGCCATCGCGGTCAGCTCGCGCGCTCGATCGAAATCCGCCTCCCATTTCGCCTCGTCCGCATAGATTGTCGTCAAGTCCCAGGTTTCAAGGACCGAAACCTGATCGCGCGTCACCAATTCTGCTTGCACACTCAACGAACCACACTCCTGACAATGGGACATCGTAGTCGCTCAACAACTCAATAATACGGGCAACGTTGCTTCGTGGACGACGCCGCGGTCGTGAACCGCCTCCCCAAACTCGAGTTAGTGTCATCTTGACAATTACTAACGGAGTGTTGATAATCCTGTGAACGGCTCGCGGCCGGCACATTTGCCGGCTTGGACCCGCCGTCAATGACCTCCGGCGAATGGATCGGAGGAGCGCGAGTGTCTGCATAGGCTGCCTCGCGCTGTTGGAGTCGATGTTGATGGTTAGTGCTGCTCCCCTTCTCGTCCATCGTGAGCTCGAATTCGGAAGCAAGCCCTCGAGTTGGTTTCCGGACGCGCAACTTTCCTCCGCCGATTGTGCTCCCGAGGAAGGCGTCGGAGCCTACGAAACGCTCAGGCGCCTCGACATCACTCCCCTGCGGCAACAACACATTCCACGCGAGTATTTCAAACTCCCCTCGGATGAACGCACCGAACGGATTTGGGCTCTCCGGCGAGAGCTCGGAGAAAGTCTCACTATTCTGGGCCATCATTACCAGCGGGATGAGGTCATTCAGTTCGCCGATTTCCGGGGTGATTCATTCAAGCTCTCCCAGCGGGCCGCATCGCAAAGCGAAGCCGAGCTCATCCTCTTTTGCGGTGTGCACTTTATGGCCGAGAGCGCTGATATCCTCTCTAGGCCCTATCAACATGTGATCTTGCCCAACCTCGAAGCCGGCTGCTCAATGGCCGACATGGCCAAGTCCGACGATGTCGAGGCTTGCTGGAACGCGCTCGAGGCGAACGGTATTGTCGATGTCGTTCCCGTCACCTACATGAACTCAGCCGCAAGCCTCAAGGCATTTTGTGGCCGCAACGGCGGCATCGTCTGCACATCGTCGAACGCGCCACGAGTTTACGACTGGGCATTCGAGCGCGGCTCCAAAATCCTCTTCTTCCCCGACGAGCATCTCGGTCGCAACACTGGGTTCGCAAAGGGCGTCCCCCTAGACAAGATGGTGGTCTGGGATCCATTCCAGCCACCCGGCGGCAACACGCTCAAAGCGCTCCGCGATGCGACACTCATCCTTTGGAAGGGCTATTGCTCCGTCCACGCTCGTTTCTCGGTCGAGCAGATCGAAGGCGCGCGTGCCTCCTACCCGGATGTCCATGTAATGGTGCATCCCGAGTGCCGGCTGGAGGTCGTGCAGGCGGCCGATTCGAACGGCTCCACCGAATTCATCGTCGATCGGCTCCGCGCGGCGCCCAGCGGAACGACTTTCGCGGTCGGCACCGAAATCAATCTGGTCAATCGCATGCAACATGAGATGCCGGACAAGCGCATCTTCTGCCTCGATCCGGTGATCTGTCCATGCTCGACGATGTACCGGGTCCACCCAGCCTACCTACTATGGACACTCGAGCACTTGGTAATGGGCGAGGTCGTCAACGAAATCTTGGTCGATCCCGCAATACGACGAGACGCGCTGGTCGCATTGGATCGCATGCTCGCGGTCCCGTAGCTCGCGCGTAAAACGTGAGTGCAATTCAAGCCTGTTTTCATCCCGCTGCAGGCCTATCGCAACGGAGCAGCTATGAGCTCGACAACCAGTACCCCAGATGTTGGAGACGTCGCGCCCGATTTCACGCTCAAAGGAGCGAGTGGCAATGAAGTAACCCTGAGCACTTCAAAGGGCAGGCGTCGCGCACTGTTGGTCTTCTATCCGGGGGATATGACCAGCGGCTGCACCGATCAGCTCTCTGCCCTGCGCGACACACTGGCGGATTTTCACGAGGTCGACACAGATCCGTATGGGGTCAACGAAGGCGACGCCGAGAGCCATCAGCGCTTTATCGACGAGCTCGATCTGCCGTTCGACCTGCTCATCGACGAGGGTTTTGCCGTTTCAGCCGCATACAACGCGCTTAGGCCGGAAGGCAACCGCATTCTGCGAACCGTGGTCATCATCGGCAAAGACGGCAAGATCATCTTCCGGGCTCAGGGCGCTCCTTCGCCGGGAGAATTGCTGGCAGCGATCTCGAACGCCAAAGACGCATAATGACGGGAAGTAAGGCCCCTGAGAACGTTCTCAGGGGCCTTGCTTCGCGTCACTTTTTCAGCCAATAGGGTTCGGTCCCGAAATACTGGTGCACCGCGAGCTCGTCCTTGCGGCTAAACGGCATGGCCGGATCGTAATCAGGTGCGCCGCCAAGCCGGTCGCGTTCAACCCGCGCCCGAATGTTCTCTTCGTCGAACTCAATCATGTCGCACGGCACCGCGTTTCTGTTCCGGCCAATCCCGAGCAGTCCCCCATGGCCTACAACCACATATCGCACTATTGATTCGTCGATCGAATCGACCAGCAGATCGTCGGCTTCTCCGAGTGACTCGCCGCTCGAATCGACCACCGTTATCCCACAGCGTTGAGATGCAGCGATGGTCGCGTTCGACTCCGCGCATGCATGACGGAGCGCGACCACGACATCGGCAACGATCACCTCGGAGGCGTGCTCAGCCTGGGGATGGGCGATCCAGCGTTCCGCTTCAGCCACGACCTCGCCCGATGTCCGCGCCTGACCAATGAAGACGGCGCTGAAATCGGCAAACGTGCGACGGGACGATACGACCTGCTCTTCATCTGCCGCGGTAACCGCGATCAGCACCGAACCGGCACTCAGACGTTGTTCGAGGTAATGCGATTCATCGGCCGTGAATCCAAACTTCTCAAACGCGAGTCCGACATTCCCGACTCGCCGCGTGTCGTCTGAATCTTGGGCTCGTTCAGGCTCTTCCGCTGGTTGATCTGATCGCATCTTGGCGAGCACAACACCAATCGGGCCTGCCGCCAGAAACGTTCCATGATCCGAAACAAGCAGAGCCGCCAGCCCGGTCAGCCAATTGCTGACCGACGACATCGCCGTATCCATCACGGCCCTGGTAACGTCGATTGGGTGGCTCTTCGATTCCCCGATCACGGAGCGGTCGCGTGCAAGAACTGAAATGCTGGCGGACGGCCGCGAGGCTTTGCGCAAAGCGTTGAGCGCCTGCTCCGCGTCGATTTCATCGTCGAACAGCCCAACCACGGTC
>CAYJPA010000054.1:0-38128 GCA_964371945.1 uncultured Sphaerobacteraceae bacterium
CTGAGGATCGTGAAGGAGCCGGTGCAGTTGCTGGAGAGCGCTAGCGTTGGCGACCTGATCAGCGAGATCAAGCGGCTCGGTCAACCCATTCGATTGATTGTAATCGATACCCTTGCTAGAAATTTCGTCGGAGGAGATGAAAACTCGGCTCGCGAGATGGGCCTGCTGGTCAGTGCGCTCGACCGCATCCGCAAGGCGACCGATGCGACGGTGCTGATTCTGCATCACCAGACCAAGGCAACCGGGTCGATCAGGGGGAGCACCGCTCTCGAGGGTGCGGCCGATACGATCATGGCGGCGACGAAAATCAAAGGGGGCGTTCGTCTCACCTGCGAAAAGCAGAAAGATGCAGAGCCATTTCCGGCGTTCGTATTTTCGACGAGCACGGTCGCGCTTGGCGAGGGTGAAAGCTCGCTCATCTTGGAATGCATCGATCGAGGTGAGCTTGTCAGCAAGCACGAGGCGTTCGTGGAGACCGCACTGTCGACACTGACGGCGCTTGGTCCAACGGGCGCACGCTCGGGAGTTTGGCAAGCTGCCTGTGTAAATGCCGGCCTCTCCGAGCGCGGTTTTTATCGCCTTGCCGAGGAACTCGTAGAGCGTGGATTGGTCGAGAAACAGAGCACAAAGATGTCGGTCCATTACCGTGTGCATCACCCAGCAGTTGAGCTCGATGACGACGAGGAGGATGCCATCGCCAGCTAACCCTCCATTTCAGGCCCAGGTGCTCACGGGTCTTTAACAAGTGAATAGTGGTGCCAAGCTGCCAGTGCTACTGCACTGGCAGCAGGCACCACACCCTGACAAGAAGAGCACATGACGTTCACATCTGAAATCGCCGCGAGTCGCTGGGCAATGGGCATCGAGTTGCCGGCGTTGACGGACGTGGTCGCGCATGTAGGGTGATGCGCGGCCTGTCAACGAAACGTACCAGCGATCGACACGTCCGGACGAGAGGAAGGGCAGCAATACGCATCACGCAAACCAAGCGAACACCAAACAATGTAGATGTCATTGACGATCGGCCACTCATGAGGACACCGAGGATGCCAAAACAACACACCACGGAGTTTCCCAACAGTGATCGCGTGATCTGGATTGCCGAGCAGCTCAACCGGGGATCCGCACGGCCGCTCCTGGACTTCCTCGGATACATGCGATCAGATCAATCAAACTCAATCGAAACACTGCTCGGCCTCTGGGTGCCACAAGCTGGCGATCTCAGCCCGGAGCCAGACGAGCTCATGGAGGAGCTCAACGATGAGATGACCGATTTCCATTCGATTCTATGCTCAGGATGCGCAGACGAAGACGACTGGCGACCGACAGTCAAGAGTGTGCACGGCACGTTCAGAAACATTGACCATGAGTTTTTGCATCTCATCGAGCAGCTCTATCGCCACAACATCGACGTTCATGTGAGCGACCGCGCGATGTCATTTGATGGGACCGACGGACGACAGATTTTGATCCGGTCTGGACTCGAGCCGTTGATTCGCCACGGAGCCTTGCTCCGTGAGGTCGCGCGCATTGCGCTTGAACATGACCTCGGAGAGTTCAGCGAGGATGTCCCTGAAACGGACGTGCTCGAAGCCGAATCATTGGCCTATTTGCTCATGGGTGCCTTTGATCACGACGATCCGCGGGCGGACTGTGCGCTCCGATCGCTGAGTGTTGATTACGTCAATCTACTCGACTCGCTTTGCCGGATCGACGTGGGGTTCGAGCGTGCCCGCATCCTGATTGGTGAAGAGCGATTGCAACCGCGGACCTGGGATCACGCCTGGAGTATGTATGGGAATGTGATGTAACCCTCGAACAGCTGTCTTCGGAGTAACTCAATGCATCGACCGACTGCCGATCAAGATGCCGGATGGGTCGGTTCGCTGCTCGCACCATCGTGGAACGACGGGTGCCCCAAACGATGGGGCGCTCGTCGACTCGACCACTACACGAACGCTCCGACGACGGCACCGCGAACCGCTCGCAATCCGCCCGATCGACTCGTTCCCGTCCAAACCGGACACAGGTGGATTTGGCCGTCAGCTCGCGCTATTTCCAGGTTCGGGACGACGACCATGCACGGCGACAGACGGATATATGGAGCAAAAAGGCGGCCCCAGAAATGGATCACATGTCCGATCTTCGGGAGCCTTCGGTGGATAACGGGAAAACTACGGGGTATGGGTTGACCACTTCTGAAAATTCTCCTCGCGCGAAAGCACAGGGTAACCAATGGAGATTCGTCAATGCCCCGCTACGATCACACGATCACATCGGCCGACCTCGAGCGTTCGACGGCACCAGTCAACCGTCATGCACACCGGCGCGTGCGGTCGTTATCCCGATCGATGCAGCGAGGTCCATCGTTGTCAGACCAGAGCTAATCGCTGGACGAAGGCACAGACCACGCCTCGTGCGTTGTTCAAACCTTGGTCATCAGACCACTTGTCGCTCGTCGACCGTTCGTACCAACGCAAGAAAGTAGACCGTGATACCTATGAAAGTCAATGACGACGTTATCTATATGCTGCCGCCTCGTCGGGCGCTGGAGCGGCCGCTGCCAGATTTGAATCGCCGGGTCGATGATCTGGGCGTGCGCGCTGTTGCTGATGCGATCAGTGTGCTTGAAGAAGATATGGAGAACAAAAACCCGCGGCGATTCATGCACTTCTTGGAATCGAGACTCGCCTATCCCGACCTTCCTCTTGACGACCAGCTTTTGCTGTGGATGCAAATCCCCGCCGATGGCATTGGTCAACGAATGATCGAGCATCAATCACCCACACCGAGCATGCGCGTGGCGCCGTCGACGGCGCTGCTGATTGGATCCGATCGCACAACGGTGAAGCTGGCACCGCTCGGCGATGTCCTGAGCCAGATACACTCCTTAACCTCGTTTGCGTCGTTCCCCGCGGTTCCAGTCGCGGACCGATACGCTGATCTCAAGACTCGAATCGAGCAGCATAACCTTCAGGTGATCGACGACCGTTCACTGGGAGAATGCTTAGGCTCCTATCGAGCAAATGAGAGGACGCTTGACATTACATGGCACCTAACCGGCGCCCACCAGATGAGCGTGCTGCTGCATGAATTCGCCCATCACTGCATGTGGCATCAGAAATGGACTGACTCGTACGAATGGGAATTCGCGGTTGAGGCGTGCGCATTCGTGGTTGTGAAACTTCTCGGGTTCGATGCCTCGGACTATACCTTCAATTATCTTGCATACCATGGACCGCGGGGCCAGAGTCTGCGATTAATCATGAAAGAAATCGACGCCTGCGTCATACGCATGCTGACGATGCTCTATCCGGATACTTATGAGTCCGATTTTTGACGATGGCGCCGCCGAGTGGCGGGTGACTCGTTGAGGAACTGAGCATCGCAGGACGGCACCGGTTGAGCATGCGATTCGTCGCCGGGGCCGTCCCGCGTTGTTGGTCACAGGACCGATCTCCGTAAGAAGTGATGGAAGAACGTCGGGTTCGCTCTTGGTGCCCGTGCTCTCCGCCGGCGGTTTTGACCGCTTCAGGGCAACGTCACCTGAAGCGGTCTTGTCCGGTCTCACCCAATGTCACAATCGACATCGTGTGCACCCTCGAGTGGTGCATCAGTTCTGCGTGGCGCTCGCAGCTGCCCTCTCGTGCCGGACCCGTCCAGGCGATCGTCCGGGTTTCCCGTGTCTCGGCGCCGGACTGACCGGGATCAAACCTGCCACGAGATCAAGGGCGATCTCGCGAATCCGCGGCAAGCGAGCGCATACCCAGGCACGTTCCGCCGTTTGCAGTGGCGCGACATCGTGGACCTGTTGGTCGCTGGTTCCGATCAACGATCGAACCTTGATGCCAGAGGGTTTTGCCCGCGTGTCGGTCGGGTGCTCGGTTCGCTATGGGTCAAGCTGGGCACACCGTGGCGTTCCCCCGGTTCGCGTGAGTGTGTTCGCACTGAACTGTCCGGCTGGGCGGAAAGTTGTTCATCGGTCGCTCGTTGCTCGGGGCTACTTGGATCGTTGCTCGCCGGTCGGTAGGCCCTGGGTCTCTGGGGTGTTCGATGACTAGATGGCTGGCACTGGGTGGCTGAGCAACCAGTGCAGGCTTTGGGCCTCGTGCCGGCCGGGAGCACGCCGACCACGGGTCCACTCACCCACTACGAGGAGTCCGTTGTGCTACGTCGTGATGAACCAAGGCAACCAAAGGTGCTCGGTGGTCACACGCGACACCGAGCACTTTTGCGGCTCATCACATGGGATGATCGCAGGGCCTCGCATGGCCGGCAGGAGCGCCAGGTAGTCAGGCGCCCACCGATCCAAGGACGTGTGGCACCAGGTCGCTGTCCTTGGATCGGTGGGATTAGCGCTTCATGGCAACCTGATTGACGTTATGTCGATCATGGTGCCGCCTGTACGTGGTGCGCCCGCACGGGACCGAGCGCACCACACCCAAACTGCCATACCACGCTAAATGTTACGTTGCACCCGCGCTTGTTTGGTCACGATCACAGGTGGTCGTGTTTGCTGGACAGTCTGCCACCGGATCGGGGTGACGCCGGCGTTGCGAGCAGGTTGATCGGTCGCCAGCCTGGTGCGCTCTGCGGACTTGGCGTCACCAACGTAGTCGATTAATCGCATGAGTTCGCCTCGTTCTCGGACCGTTCGACCGCCTTGATCCAGACGCCAAACGCCTCGACCGACCGCGTGATCTTCGCGATCGCCCCCATTGACAACGGCTGACCTTGTTGGATCGCTTCCAATTGCTGTTTCGCGATGAAGGTCGCGATCAGATCAGGGCTCCAGCCGTCAGGCCTCAGGGACCGCCCTTCTGCTTTTAGCCACTCCGTGAACTCCGTCAGCGTCGCCCGGCGAGCTTCGATCGCACGCGCACTCCTTCCTAGTCCCAATAAATAGAGTGCATAGTGTAATACTTGGTCTTCGATTGGCATCAAGGATCCCTCTGGATGTGGTGCGAACCGAAGGTCCACTCCGTGGACACCTGATCTGTCAAGCCATAGTTCGTTCGCCGGTCTCAACTTCGATCGCGCGCGCAAGGCTCTGTCGCGGGCGAGAGACACATGGCTCCTCCGTGGGAGTCCGGTCATGGCGTGCCACCACATGCCAAAACCGTCAATCACGACCGAGGGCAACGAACGCGACGTTGACAGAACAAACTCCTTAAATGAACCTTCGATTCGCATATCGGTTAAAACGGTTGGTTGATTGGATTTCACTCCGTTGATAATAGCACATAAGTGCTATAAATGCAAGCGAAATAGAAAGAAATACGCGACAAGCGTATGATTAACAATAAGCTGATCCGGGATAGAGACACGTGTTAATAGAGCGACGCACACCAGGCCACGCGTGGTCTCAGCCGGGCGGCAGCAGGTCGCTGGCATGTACTGCCGAGCCCTCGGGCATTGGCAGATCGGTTCGCGAGGTGACGCGATTGGCTCGCTCGTCATGGACCGGACAGTGCGGTTGTCGTGGGATCTGGGCACGTGCTCAGCTCGGTGCGTCCGGTGGGTGGGTGCTCGTCCGCTTCGTTGGGCCGCGGGCGAGCAGCGTACGGTGCGGGATGCCGGGGAGCTCGTCATGGTACGCATGACCAGATCATTCGCATGAAGGTACGGTTTACAGCGAGGGTCGGCATCGCCTGGGTCGGCACCTACGCACACGCTGCCCTTAAGCACCGACTTGCTTTTGATATCTCGACCAGCGCCCGCACGGGCCACCAGACAGCTCGAGCGCTGGATCAGCGGACGAGCGGGGACGAACTAGCCAGCCAACACCGGACATATGGCAAAACCGAGCGCGCCCACCCGCGAGCGCACGCATGGCATGAAAGGCATCCCACCGAACTGCGCGTGCGATCGACGGTGATCAGAGGTGAATGCGAGGACGAGCCCGGACAACGCGGCCGCCCCGAACGGGCGCCGATGGAAGGCCACAGCCTCTATTTCTCCTCATCCGGGCGTATGGTCTGAGGATGCCCGACTGGCATGCGGCGGACCTGTAAAGGCAACCGGCGGCGACCCTTCTCAAACAGATACGAACCACCGGCCGCGGTCGATCGGTCGAACGAAGCCACCTGGTTCGCTCGCGTGCCCGACGGGAACGTGCCCATATCGGTGCCTACGACACACGCGAATGACCGCCGCGCTGTTCGGGTAGACGCGTCTCGTCAGGCAACGGGCACGTGCGGTACCGATCGGCGTCGCGCGCACCTGTCCGCATAACTGCTCAGTTGGCCACAGGCGAGTGCTGACAGTCGACGTCCGGCCGGATGCTCACATCGCCGTACGGTAGGCAGCCTGAACACTGCTCCTGATGAGCAACCGGAATCAGGCGTCATGCCGGAGTTCGCCACGGCGGATCGCACGATCGTCGAAATGCGGGATCACGTCCGCCGTGATGCGATTGCCGTTGGTCGATGGGTCGCCGGCGTCGACAGGCGATGCACCGCGCTGCGGGTTGACATGAACGCCGACGTCCCTGACGTGCGCTCGAGGCAACCTCCGTTCATGCTCGACACTGCTCGGCGCTGGCGTCGGCATCTTCGGATTGTTTGCTCGCCCAGGGGATGCCCTCCCCGCCTCGAGGAAACGCGACCCCACCCGTGGTTTTCGCCTCGTTATGCTCCCCTTTACGCGTCAGCCAAAATGTTTCTTTGCCAGCTAGCTGAAACGGAGCGTTCGCTCGCTCAAACAGGAACATCTCTGCCGCTTGAGCAGCCTGAGGCATAAGCCTCCGTTTGCCCATTGCTCAGGCGCGCCGTCAATCCGGCCCGGACTGCCGCACGGCTCACTCGCGGATTTCGTCAGATCGAGACCGCACATCCGTTAACGTCGGGGTACCAGCCATCATGCCCCGCAGTGTCTCGTCACGAGATCTCGAAGATGCACACGTGGCGATGGTTGGTTCCGTGTTTCGACCAATTGACCGCCCAAGCGCAGAATGAAGGTGAGGGGAGTGCGTGCGATTTCACGACGCATCGCCGGGTCGTTGAAACGATGATCACGACAGTGAACGCATCTGTGACTGCAACTGGAGACCACGTCGATTGGACTATGCGTTGTCCAATGAAGCGAAACCAATGACGTCACAGACGTTCCTGCGCAGGAAGCAAGCATCCGACCTCAAACGACCGTAAATCACGTGACGACGCACTGCCAATGCTGGCAGTTGGAGGACATGATGACGCACAAACGACGCACAAAGCAACGAGCACTCTGCTGGCCAGGACCCGTGGACAGCGAAACCTGTTCCGGGGTTGTCACGCGGATCCTGTATGAAGGCAGGAATGGGTATGTCGTGGCTCGCTTGGCAGCGGGTCGATCGGATGCGGCGGCGGTGGAGACGCCGGATCGCGAGACCGTCAGATTGGTCGGCGTCATCCCGGGACTTCGGATCGGAGATGTCGTCGATGCAACAGGACGCTGGCGACGCCATCCCAGGTATAGGCGTGAATTTATGGCGGTTCAGGCGGTACGGCATGAATCGGATCCTACGGTCTTGTTGCAGAGTTTGGCTGCCGCGCGAACGCGGGCGCACCTTGCAAGCCGGCTGATCCCGGGAATAGGCTCACGCACGGCTGACCGTATCGTGGGGCATTTTGGGGAACGTACCGCCGAGATCCTGGAATTGGCGCCTGAACGACTAGAAGAGATTCATGGACTCGGACGTGCGAAGAGAACGCTCATTGGAAAGCTCTGGAGGGATCAATGCGTCGTTCGGGATCTGATGGCTCGATTTCAGGTCCGCGAGATACCAATTGAACGTGCCGTGCAGCTGTATCGCGCATGCCCCAATGCGAGTCTGGAAGAACTTGACGCGTTGTCCTTCGAGGACACCCGAAGCCGTTTTGACTCAGAGGATGTCGCTGCCTAAGCGTAGGTGGTCCTCGCGTGAGTGCCGGATGTTTGGCCGCTCAGTCCCTCGATGATCTTCCATGTTGGGTTGCGCACGCGTCACCTCGATGTTGCCCGGGGGCTATCAATGTCAATCGCTTGGCCAACGGCGAGCGTCGGGCCAAGAAACACAATTGACGATTGGGCCATGATCGAGACAGCTCGCACCGGCACGCCGGGCAATAGCAGGGCTGCCTCGATGTCAGCGGGAAGCGCGAGCTCCTGATACTCGAGCGGATGGCGGTCCTGCACGCGCCGCAGGTGCTCGGCGAGGCGGTGACGATACCGTGTTGCGTGCCGGCGATACCGTCGGAGTTGACTCGACCGGACGCGGCTGGCGAGCCGGTCCTCAAACCAGAGCGCTGACGCGGCCGCCGAAATCACCAGCAGATCGTATGCCGCGACGGCCTCGCACGTTCTCATCACGACGCGATGCATTGCACGCAGTTCGCGATCAGATGGCTGAATAGCCCGAAGCGGCTTGGCAACCGATCGCAGCTGTTCAACATGAGCCGAGCGACCCTCGATGAGCCACTTGATGGCTTCTGTCGCTTGGTCGTCGGCATGCAGCTTGAGAATGAGCTCGTCCACGGGCTCACGCCCTGGGACGTCTTGACAGAGCGCCGCGATTGTCGCGCGCAACAACGAATGGTAGTCCGCCCAGGGAACGCGCTGGCTACGCGCAACCGGGCGGTTGGGCATCAGCCTCAACCATTTGGTGGGGCGACCAATAGCGTTCATGTCTCAGGTATCGCATTGAGGCGGCCCGGCCGCGATAGGAATTATCCCCAGTCCCCTGAGCGCGGAAAATGACGACGAGCATTACATGCTGGGAGCTCCGGCTGTGTATCCGAGTCAAAGATCGTTGCGTTTCGAAGAGGGCGGAGATGAACGAACGACGTGACCGGGTGGCATCAGCGATTGCACGCGTCACTGCCTCCAAGTCCGCCGGTGAAGTCCTCGCTGAGATTGGGATTGATGACATCATCGCCAACGCGGCGATCACGCGTTGCAGTCGAACGCCGGCCGGCTGCTGCTGCACCTGACCCAAGGATCGGCGATGTCGACACAATGCATGGCGCAGATCGACGCGCTTACCATCGGCCTCGGGGAGCGCGGTTTTCAGATTGTTCGGCGGGAGTCGCTCACGGTGGGCGATTGCCCTGACTGAGCACGGGGCAGGGAGTCGTGATCGATCAATGCCGCCCTCAACACGAAGACCTGCGCACAGATGAGGGGTGCACACCACCGAATGTTCGGAGGCTATCCGGGAGCGGTTCATCTACCTGAGAAGAGTCCGCGCGGATCCAAGCACGTTTGGATGTCGACACCGAAGCCGCCAGTAATCCACGAGCAGGCACGAGGTCGCCTCCTAAGATTTGTGTAGACATTTGATATACATTAAGCTATTCTCGTATGCAGGTAAGCGGATCTGCTGAAGGGGCGACATCATGTGACAGGGAACAGAGCACACGACAACACGCGATCAGGCGATCAATATCAGGGCCAGCCGCCGGCAGCGTGATCTCATTGACCAGGCTGCGCGGATGCTCGGGAAGAGCCGATCTGACTTCATGCTGGAGACGGCATGCCGTGAGGCCGAAGATGTCCTTCTCGGCCGCACGTTCTTCCAGCTCGATCACGGAGCATTCGCCCGATTCAATGCGATGCTCGATCATCCGTCACCGCCCCCCGAAGAGCTCCGAGCGCTACTACTGAGTAAAGCGCCCTGGGAATGAGGATAGCCGAGCTAGCAGCTCCGGTCCCTCTCTCGACTATCCACGACCTTGAGCCGTTCGATTGCGGAGTGCGTTCGCTTGATACCTGGCTGACGCGACAAGCGCTCAAGAATGAAGCGAGCGGGTCATCGCGCTCATATGTTGTCTGTAAAGGCAATACGGTGGTGGGCTACTACTGCTTGGCAGCCGGCGCCATCGTTCGCAACGAAGCACCCAAGCCAGTACAGCGCAATATGCCCGACCCCATCCCCGTGATGGTCCTCGGACGATTGGCCGTCGACCGCGCCTACCAAGACACGGGAATCGGGTCGGGCCTCCTCCGGGATGCCATCTTTCGAGTCCTCCAAGTTGCGGATATCGCCGGCGTCAAGGCTATCCTTGTCCATGCCATCTCAGACGAGGCAAAAGCCTACTATCTCTCCCGGGGTTTCCAAGAATCCCAGATCGAACCGATGACGCTCTGTCTGGTCCTGAGCACGGCCCGTCACGTCTTGACGAGTTAGGGTCACAAAGGACTGGAGAAGATCACAGGGCGGCTTCGTTTCCGCCCCGTCCTCTGCGACTGGACTGACGTGATACATGCGACAAACGAACGGACCACAGGACAACCGGCAGCTACATCAGGAGATAGCTATGAGCGAGATCGAAATCGAGACAGCTGTCGGCAACATCCGATTTACCGGCTGGGCAGGATCCGAACGTGTGTCGGTCATCGCGTCGTCCGTTGCTGTGCCTGGAGCGGTCACTATTCCCTATGAGGCACGGTTGAAACTCGCGGTCGCCATTCTTGGGGAGCCAGATCCATCGACGATCGAGCGGTGCGCGGCCGAGATCTGGAATCGCAAGCGAGAACGCCCAGGAACCGAAGCGGCACGGTGGGATGGTGGACTTCCAGAAAATGTTCGCCGCGCTCGGTGCGGGGAGATTCGCGCTGTCTTGGAGGCGCCGCGGACCGTGAGTCTCGATGGCTCAACCACGGAGCAGTAAGGCACGAGAGGCGCCGCTTTCTTTCCGTCTGGACCAATGCACGGGTCAAGAGCGTTCTTAGGTGGGTTGAGCGAACCAGGTGATCGACCGTGGACCGTGATCGGGTCTAATCCAGAGGGACCAAGTCGTTACCGGTATGATGATCGAGTTGAGCTGAACGAAGCTCGAGCGTGTCTCGTAATCGCCGAATCTCGGTCGCGCGAAACCTGATTGGATAATTCGGATCAGGTTCTTGCTCGAACCTCACCCGATCACCGGGTTTGAAATCTTCAAGTCGGTGTTCCGTGATGATCGGCTTGCGAAACAAGACGTCACTATTCCACCCACCTCTGCTGCCATCGGGCGTGATGAAACCATAGCCCTTTTCGGGCATGACAATCTTGATGGTTCCTGACGCCATCCGACAGCCTCCATCGCGCTCAGGATAGTAGTTTACGGAATGGTACAAAGCACATGTCTTGGTGATCAACCAGGAACGTCCGCTCAGCCTCGGCCGAGACGCGATAACTCATAGACAGTTCGAAGCGATGGGTTTTCCCGCATGACTATTCGCTTCCAATTCGGGCAACCGCGGTTTCCAAATCCTGCAAGCTTGGCTCCGTGTAGCGACGGGTCGTATCCAGCCGTTCGTGTCCGAGCAAGGCCGCCACCGTCAGGAGATCGGCTCCCGCTTCGGTCAGCAGTCGCTTGGCCGCGGTATGCCGCAGGGTGTGCGGGGTCGCCTCAACACCCGCCCGCTCACTGTAGTGTGCAAGCAGCTGACGAAACCCGTCAGGGGTGAGCCCGCCCCGTTGCCCAATGAACAAGGGTCCGTCCTCCTCTCCTCGATCAGCGAGGTAGAGCGCAAGCGCTCGCCGCGCGTCGCTCGTGCCTGGAACGACTCGCTGTTTACGCCCCTTTCCCAAGACGGTGAATCGTAATGACCGCTCCCCAAGACTGATATCCCGCGGCCAGCGGAGCGCGGCTGCTTCTGCTACCCGTAAGCCACAGAGCAATGTCTCGAGAACCGCGAGATCGCGGGCCACACCCGCTCGTTCGACTTCGCGGCGTAGCCGGAGGATATCTCGTCGTTCGAGCCAGCGTGGACCGGGTGATTGCTGAGCTGGACCGGAGATCTCATGAGCGGGATTACTCGGGATCAGTCCGGCCGCCACGAGCCAGCGAAAAAAGCCCCGCAATGACGCCAGGTGACGGCTCACGCTCGCCGGCGCCAGCTGCCGTTCCTTTAAAAGGAAGGCGCGATAACTTCGCACCACACTGGGTGTCGTTGATCCCGGGTGCCACGACTCTCCGAGACTCGTGATATGCCAAGAAAGATAGGCATGCAGATCCCTCCTCGCGGCAAGGATCGTGTGTGGGCTCCGTTCACGATGTTCGAGATTGGTGAGATAGGCGCTGATCAAGGACGTATCTTCGGCAGTCGTATGTCCCGCTCGATGCGGAACTTGTTCTGTTGGCCCCTCCTGCACAATTATCTCGTGAGTTTTTTGATCGTTAGCGGCCATTCCCTTCCCTTCGCGAGAATGAAAGGATACCGCAAACTCACGAGATAATGGCTCTTATCTCGTGAGAGGATCCACAAAGGCTGTAGCCTGCTGCGTCAATCCAACAACGTGAGCGGTTTCTGATTGCCGTTTGATTCATGTTGCAATCTAACCGAGGGAAGAAGTGAACGTAGGGCATCGCCGACCCGCCTCATCCACCAATACTGCGCGACTGGAACCAGAGCGAGATCAGTCGCTTTCGACCAAAGCGACTGATGCTCATCGGGCAGGTTCCTAGTCTCGGAGAGGAGGGACTACTCGACTATGGCGAAGAGAGCCACAAGGTACGCAAGCAACCCGTCAGCGACACGATGATCTGAGACCATCCGTCGAGAAGCTATTCTTCGAGGCCGGTGACGGGTGTCGAATCTCGCGACGCACTTGTCGATCGAAGTACGACGGTATTCACTGCCATCTTCGGTGCGGTTTGGTCCCGCTCGTCGGTGCTGTAGCCGCCGTAGTAGCCGTAGTAGTAATAGCCGTCGTGGCGGCCGCGCTCCTGCTGGTTGAGCACGACGCCGACGCGGCGCACCGACTCCGGGAAGGCCGCGAAGGCGCGCTCGAGCGCATCAATCCGGGTGCGGTTCGACTGGCTGATCAGCAGCAGGCCGTCGGTCGAGGTCGAGACGACGAGCGGGTCGCTGACCGCGAGCACCGGCGGCGTGTCGATGATCACGATGTCGGTGCTTTGGCGCAGGGACTGAAGCAGCTCGCGGAAGCGGTCGCTGCTGAGGAGATCGGATGGGTTTGGCGGGAGCGGGCCGGAGGGGATCACCTTCAGGCCGGGGATGATCTCGATCGCGACGGAGCTCCAGGGCATGAGCGGGTGGGTGAGGAGCGTGGTCAGGCCGGATTGATTGCCGAGCGCGAAGATTTTGTGCTGGCTAGGGCGGCGGAGATCGGCGTCAATGACCACGACCGAGAAGCCGGCCTGCGACATGGTGACCGCGAGGTTGGCGGTGACGGTGCTCTTGCCCTCGCCAGGGCCGGCGCTGCTGATCGCCAGAGTCGCGATTTCGCGGCTGGCGGCGGCGAACTCGACGTTGGTGCGCAGGAGGCGGATCGCTTCGGCGGAGTTCGATTGGGCGTGGGTGAGAACGAAGAGCTGGTCGGAGCCAGAGGCGAGCTTCGGAACCGTCTGGATCACGCTCAGCAGCGGAGCGCCGAAGAGTTCGTGGAAGTTCAGCGTCGGCTTTACGGTGTTGTCGAGATACTCGAGTAGTCCCACGATGCCGACCGCCATGATCCCGCCGAGGAAGGCGCCGAGGAGTGTGTAGAAGAGCACCCGCGGAGCATACGGCGCGCCCGGCACTGTCGCAGGCACAGGCACTCGCACTTGATTCTGAACAGCGGCGGTGTCGAGATCGAGGTTTTGTGCTTGGACGAACAAATTGGCGAGCGACTGCTCCAACTGTGCCAGTCGAGCGCGGAGATTCTCAAGTTTGACCTGCTGGGTCGAATCCAGTTCGTCCGCTCCTTCGAGCGCGCTAATTTGCTGTTGAGTCTCGTTGATTTGGTCCTGGGTTCCATCGATCAGGGTCTGCAAACCAGCGCGAGCCGACGACGAACTCGCGAGTTCCTGCTCGGTGATGAAGCTTGCAAATTGCACCGCGACAATGTTGGCGATGTTCGCCGCGCGTGCAGGATCCGTGTCCGAAACCGAAATCCTGAGGAGTTGGGTATCGCGCACCGTGCTCGCCGAGACCATTCCTGCGAGCAGACCAGCCGTGAAGGGCGGACCCAGCTGCTCGGCGACCGGTTTCAGAACAGGTTCGGTGACGACGAGTTGTTGATACGTCGTAGCGAGACGCTGCCCCGATTGAAGTACGCCAACATCACTCGCACTGCTACTATTACTTGCGGGTTGAATCAACAGTGTGGCGGTGGCGGAGTAGAGCGGTTGTTGGCGCGAAGAGATACTGTACGCGGCAACACCGGCAAGTAGCGGCAATATCAAGATCAGCCACCACCAACGACGCGCATAAGTGATGAGATGCTTGAGTTCGAGTTCCAAGGGCGTCCTTTGAGGAGATTGTCACATTGACGTAATCGAGGCGCAACATAAGGAGGCGAGGCCTCACGGTGAATTCTACGCAGTTACCAGATTCTGAGCCAATAGCCTAGCGTGACTATAAATCAGTGCCAGCGACGCTGGAGTCCAAAACTTGGTCATCGTCACTTCAAATGGTCCAAAAGCGGGTCGAGTTCGTACAGCGTCTGAATCTCATGATGCGCAGCATAGTCGTCTTCGGCGGTAAGGTCGCGGTACTCACCGTCCTGACGCAGGATTTGTATCGTGGTCCAGTCCAACGTCTTGGCTGAAATGAAATCTTTGGATGGGTTATCACTAATGTACGCGCATTGGTCACCCCGGCAACAGAGCCGCTCCATGACCGCCCGGTACGGCACAGGACTGGGCTTCCACGAATCACGTCCGTATTCGTCTGAGTAGACGATCGTGTCCACAAGCGGTTCGACATTGAGCGACGCCACCTTTCGTCTCTGTGTCGCCAGATAACCGTCCGTGAGAATGGCCAACTGATAAGAATCGCGAAACCGTTCGAGAGCCCAGCGAGCATCCTCATGCAATGAGAGCGAGGGCTCGTGCTCGCGATAGATGGAAACAAGGGTATCGATCTCAATGCCCTTGTTCGTCCATCCGAGTTGAACGAGCGCATCATCGAAGATCCGACCTCGGAGACCACGCTTAAAAAGAGCTATTGCCACTGAGCCGAAGCCCGCGAGGGCGTGTTCTTGGGCGAGCCATGCGTCGACAGCGCGAAAGCCACTAATGACAAACTGGTGCTCGGGGAAGAGCGTGTCGTCAAGATCGAAGACGAGCACCGGCTTCATGCTAGAGCTTCCTTGGTCGTGAAGATCTCCGCGTCGTAGCGCAGCATTACGACTCCATCGCTCCACCCATCGATCGCGATCTCCGGATCTCGCCCGACCATCCATTCTATGATCCAGCGGGGGAAGTTCGCGCCAGCATGTGCTGCGAGTGGAAATCCGCCACCGAAACGGGGATTGATCTCGAAAAAGGAGACGCCGCCGTTCTGCTTCAGGAAGCATTGGGCCGTTATGCAGCCCACGGCGCCCGGCAGCGCCTCGCCGACACGTTTGCCAGCTTCGATGATCGCCGGATTCTTGACCGTCATGGCCTTGCTCACCTCGCCCGCCCGTGTCTCGATCCGTAAACGGGGCACCACGCAACGAACTCGACCAACGAAATCGACAAGGATGTCCAAAGTGTATTCGTCTCCTCGGACGAACTCCTGCACGATCGCGTCCGGAATATATTCTCTGAAGAAGGCAAGCTCACGTGCATTCCGGATCTTCGTGATGCCCGCGCTTGCACTTCCCGCCGCCGGTTTCAGCATCACCGGGTAGTAGGATTGCTCATCTTCCTTCGACCGTAAAAGTGCCTCTGCATCCATTATTCTAGGCGTGTTCATGCCGATGCTTAGGAAAAAGTCGTGGGTGTTGCGCTTGTCCCGGCCGATATCGACAGCCTCGGGTGACGACACGAGCAGCTTTACGCCGATTGCGCAAAACGCCGTCTGGTTAAGTGCGAGCAGGTCCAATTCGGTATCGATGAGTGGCACGACGAGACGTATTTGATGCTCTTGGCAAATGGAAACAAGTTGATCAATATAGTTTTCATCGGTGACCCGTGGCACCTGCTCGTGTGCATCTGCGACGAAACGGGTCGGCGCGTTCTGCCTTAGATCCGCTGTAATGATTCTGCCAGGAAGGTTAAGATCTACCAGTGCCTGTTTGAACAGCTTAACGAGAGAGACCCGGCGACCCGCGCTCGTGAAGAGAATATTGAATGCGTCAGTCATTTGGATTGGTTGCCCGTAGTGAATTCCCCCATCGTCGCTTGGCCCTGCTCGCTGATGTCCTTCCGCTTCAATACTTTCACCATTGTTAGCCCGATGATCATTACGTCAAGGCGGAGCGACCAGTTGTCAACGTACCAGACGTCGTGTTCAAACTTTCGCTCCCATGAGATGGCGTTACGGCCATTGATTTGAGCCCAACCAGTGATGCCAGGTTTCATTTCATGGCGGCGTGCCTGTTCCGGCGTGTATCGCACCAGATATTGCACCAGCAAAGGTCTAGGGCCGACTAGACTGAGTTCTCCTGAAAGAACGTTCCAAAGCTCTGGCAACTCATCGAGGCTTGTGCTTCGGAGGAATCGTCCGAAGGAAGTCAGTCGTTCCGCGTCGGGAAGCAAATATCCTTGGCCGTCGTAGGCCTCGCGCATGGTGCGAAACTTGATAAGCGTAAACGGCTTTCCATTGAGTCCAGGCCTGATCTGCTTGTAGAACACGGGGCGTCCCAATTTGACGCGAACGCCAAGTGCGACTGCCGCAAGCAAGGGCGAACAGATGAGAAGGCCAATAGCGGCGCCCACAACATCGATCCCACGTTTGATCCGCTGACCAGATTTGCGCGAGACGTCGCGGCTCCCGTAGCCACCCATCGTCGCCCTAGTCATCGGCCACTTTCCTAGCGATGACGTAATAGCCACCGGCGATCCGATTGCGTTGTGGACTCTTCAGGAGCAGGCCGTCGAGCAACTTGACAGGAAAGAGAAAAAACGCAGCGGCTGCCTTAGATGGGAGGTACGCAGCCGGGATCAAACGTGACATTACAGTTGCTGCGAATTCGACAAAAATTCTGTAGAATCCCGTTGCCGGTCCCACTGTGATTCCAGTCTCTTCGCAGATAAGATCAGCCTGCTCGACCAACTCGACGACACCCTCTCTCGTGAATCGCCAGAAGTCTGTCGGTCCGGGATGATAGCCGATAATAAACGGAACTTGACAGTACACTACCCCGCGAGGGCGTAATGTTCTGGATATTTCCCTCATTGCTTTAAATGGGTCACGGACGTGCTCCATAACTTCTTGTGTAATCACAACGTTAAATACACCGGTAGCAAACGGCAAAGCTTCAGCCTGTCCAATTACATGAATGGTCTTCCCGCCTGTCAGGTCAAAGTTGATCAGCGATGGATGCAGAGACGTATAACCCGCGCCGACATTGAGCCCGACTTGTCCGTCAGACAACTCTGTTAGACACCGACTGAGGGCGTCAGCAACATTTTTTGACCGATAGTGATCTGCGTAAATATTTTGCGTGAACTGGTGGCGGATACTTCTGTACCACGAGGTTTTCATATATTTGCTAAGCATCTTTTTGACTCCAACACCTGAGCGGACTCATCTCACATAGCATTACTGCGTCATTAATTGTCCCTAACGTGATGTAGAATTTGGCGCAAACACTCTGCCTGCTCGTCACGATCAAAGTTGGCCGCAACGTACGCTCGGGCCGCCCTCCCCATACTATGACAAATAAGAGGATTATCATTCAGGTATTTAATTGCCGATACGAGAGCATCTGAGTCGCCTGGTGGGATGAAAACTCCCCCACCTGAGGCATCGATGATTTCGCGAATAACGCCATCAATCGCTAATAACGTAGGGCGGCCAGCGGCCATGTAGTCGAAAACCTTATTGGGGTACGTCGTTGTGAACATAGGAATATTCATTAAGGTCGCTACACATACGTCGGCAGCCGCCAATACCTCCGGCATCTGGGCTTTGGGTACTGCTCCGATGAATGTCACGTTTCTTAGTCCCATGACGTTTGCTTCCGATTCCAACGCCGACCTATCTTTGCCATCGCCAGCAAACAGAAAGTGAATATCGGATCGATCCTGAACTTGACGTGCGGCACTAAGCAACGTACCAAGATCATTAGCCTGTCCATGTGCCCCTGCATACACAATGAGAAACTTCGACTGCAGACCGAACTTCTCACGAAACACAGAACCAGTTGCGCTAGGGTCAAACGCTTCAATATCAACTCCATTTGCTACCAATTCTATCTTATCTGAACGTATGCCCTTGTTCAGAAGATACTGTCTGTACGCGGGAGAATTAATAATTATACATTTTGCGCTATGATAGAGAAAGGCTTCAACCCAGCGCGATACTAGTTTAGCTATTGGATTTCGCAAGATCCCCATCTGAATCGCGAATTCCGGCCAAAGATCTCGAACTTCTAAAACGAATGGCTTCCGACGCAGACATGCAACTAACCACGCTGACAGTGCCTGAAAGATCGGCGGCGTCGTTCCCATTACAAGATCAGTGGGTCCAGCACTAAGACCCGCCCAGACAGACGTCGCGGAAAATACTAGGAAAGATACAATACGCCAAAAGAAGCTACGATTGTGTACGCTTGGAGCATACGCTCGAATTACCTCAATATTATCAACATTATCATGGTAATAAAGCCTCTTCCGGCGGTTCCCAATGGGCCTGGCATCCAAGTAGCTGACTTGGCTTGCCACAACAATCAGTTTATCTCCATGCGTTGAAAGACGTTGAGCGAATTCGTAGTGTCGAGTTCCTCCCGGCTCATTCCTCGAAACGAATCCCTGGTGAATCAGCAGAGCGTTCATGGAGCTACTCTCAATACATCGGCGGGTAGACCAATTGTCCTCGCCTCCATAACCAGCGGCGAACTAGCGTTAGGGCCCAGCGATATATTTGCATTTTCGATAGATCCACATAACTTAATGGTGCCTTTCGTCGCTTTAACCGACACTCCTGCTGGTCCCAGCAGAGTCCAGAGTCTAGCTGCCGTCCCACGTACTTCCAGTGCGAGCGAAAGCGCTGGTTCTCGGTTGTGATAGTAGCTAGCACGCCAACCTCGAGAGCCGCGCTTGTCCGCTTGCACAACAGAAAACTGCCCGAAGGACCCTAGGCTACCGACCGTCACACTGTAAAGACCCTCTGGTGTACTAAGCTGGAGTTCCTGTTGTGTCTGGTCAGAGGCCGGCAGACTGTCCTGCAGACAATACGGAAAGTCAGGCAATAGCCAATGCAGGCGATATTCATGCGGCGCTAAGCTTCGCAACTCATCAACGACTAGCCAGTGATCAGAACCGATCCGGAGCATTCCTCGGCGGTGACTGACCGGTGCGAGCAGTCGATCATAGCCATGATGTTGACCTTCCCAGTAGGCGAATGAACCGTTTGGAGAGGCTTTATCGTAAACCGAAGAGCCAGTTGCCCACGGGAGCCAAAGGAATCGTCCTGCCTTTTCCATTTGGTCAAAGTTATCTACACTGACAGTATTGTGGTTTGCCGTTGACGCGAATGAACCATCTTCTGCAGCTAAAGCGTTGTAGCTATATGTACCGGGATCTAGTGCGACATTTATCCCCCTCCACCAAACGTCGACATGGAGCAAGTCAGCATGACTTGGCCGATGCCGAAAGGAAGCACACCGCGTGAAGGAATGACCATGTGTTGATCGAAGGACCACATACCCACCATCTGGCGTCTTGAAATCATGGCGATTTGGTTTGTCAACTCTAGTTGTGACTGCAACTAAGCCGAATAACCAAATGAGGTCCTCATCCCAGGGCCCCGTATCGTATGCCCGAACGTGTGTCGTCAGAAAGCGAGTCGCCTGAATGACCGGGCGGTAGTCGAGGTAATCGCTGTTACTCAACGGGAGAATCAATGCCCCGTCGTTGGCTCCATAGCAGGGAACTTGTCCTGTCACCTCGTCTTGTAGTTGGTAGAGAAGATCGACGGACTTGCCAATGCGCTCGTACAGTGCTTGGCTGAACGGGCTATTGTGGATTTCCCCGAGCCTCATCGACCAGAGATAGTCATGGAGCATCAGGCGGTGATAGTTCAACGAATGCTGGGAGAACGCGCCATCCTCGTAGATCAGCTCTTGTCCAAGTCGTTCGAGGATTTTGCAGCCGCGCTCGCGCCAAATCGCGGCGCGGTTGAATTCCGGAAAGAGGCTGCCGATCGTCCACAGGCCCATGCCCTCAGATACGCCATGGTTGTTCTGCTGGCTGAGTGCATATTCGACCATCGCCTCAATACGGTGACCGGAGAGGGCGATCATCTCGGCGAGCATCGTCACGCGTGCGGTCGTGCTCGTCGGCGCGTCGAGGAAGCCATAGAGGCCGAAACACCATGCCATGACGCGGAAACTAGTTTCCTGACCGCATTTCCAGTTCGGACCACGCTGGGGTGGGTTCCCTTCGCGCCAGCTCTCGACCAGATACCAGAAGCGCTCCGCATACGATTCGTCGCCGGTCCGCCAGTAGGCACGAACGAGGTCGTACGTAAAGGCGAACCGGCTCGGCTCCCAGATGACCTTGATGTCGCCGGAGGCAAAGTCGTCGAGCCTGCTCCAGTGCCGGTCACCCGGCGCCTCTTGGCCCGTGAACGCGTTGCGTTGCCACGCGGGCGATTGGCCGAGTTCGGCCGACGTTCGTGAAAAGAACCGAAAAACTCCTGCCTTGAGGTCATCCGCGTCGCGGATCGGGTTCACTCCGGATGTATCCCAGGCGCGAAGGAGTGGGGCAAAAGCCTCTCGGTCCCCGGGAGCGAAGAAGAACGCCGGCGCTTGCCGCGTGCGGTACGCCAGGTACGCATCCGGCTCGGCGAGCGCGGAACTCGTCAACTCGCCCGCGAGCGGCGCCTCTTCCCAGGTCATCGCGGGAAGGCGGCGTTCCACCAGCCCAGTCTTCAACTGCACCGCATGCTTGGCGCGGTAGATCATCCAGCCAGGGCCGTGCGTGCGTGTCAGTCGTCCGGCCAGCCGCGCGCGCCTGATCGTCGTGTCGATCACCCCTGCACATCCTGCCAGAAGCTCGCCGCGTCGACCGTGATTGGCCGGCGCTCGCGCAGACTTTCAAGGGCGGCGTATGCCGTCAAGTGCGTGGACACGATTTGGTCGAATGGGATCGGAGCGTCCGTGCCCGCGCGGACTGCCTTCGCCAGCGCGATCCATTCGCCGCGGTGACCCTTGTCCGGCCGCAGGCGCTCAGTGCGGCGCGTCCGCTTGCCGTTATGAACGAACTCGAGCGATCGGAAGTCGTCGAGCACCGCCACGCGGCCGTCGCCGATCACCTCGATCCGCTCCTTGGAGAACGCCTTGTCGCCTCCCGCCGCGTAGACGATGGTTCCGACCGAGCCATCTCCGAAGGTAAGCGTCAGCAGCACCTCGTCCTCGATCGGCCCACGGGCATCGACGGAAGCCGCGGCATACACCTCCGTCACCGGAGCACCGGTCAGGAACTGCAGCAGGTCAAAGAAGTGGACCGCCTCGCCGACGATTCGACCACCGCCGATCCGCGGATCTTGTGTCCAATGGTTCGCGGGGATATTGCCGGCGTTGGCCCGGTAGGTCGCGACCAGCGGACGGCGGTGATCGACCAGGAAGCGTTGCATCTGCTCGACCATCGGCGCGAAGCGGCGGTTGAAGCCGACCATCAGGCGGCGCCCGGTCTCAAGTTGCGCCCGAGCGACCTCCACGAGCTCGTCGCGGGAGAGGGCGAGCGGCTTCTCGACGAACACGTCTTTCCCCGCGCGCATGCCGGCAATCGCCTGCCGGGCGTGCAGATCGTGACGCGTGGCGATGGCAAGCCAGGTGATCTTGTCGTCCGCCAGCAATTCCGCGTCGTCCGTCGCGCAATAGGCGAAGCCGAAGCGATCGCCCGCGTGGCGAGCGGTCATCCCTGAGCCGGATGCGATCCCGATCAGTTCCAAGCCGGGGATATCCTTCATCGCCGGGAGGAGCGTTGCGTTGGCGAAGTTGCCCGCGCCGAGCAGGCCTAAGCGAATCTGCCCCGGAACGACCGCAGCCCGATTCGGAGCGTCGCCGTTCGGGCTCGAGTTGCTTCCCAGTGAGACGCGGCGTGGTAGCTCACGCTCGACGTCGTACGTCAGCACAACGCCCAGAAAGGGCTCGTCGGTCTTGCCCGTGATGATGTCGTAGGCCAATTTAGCGTTATCGATCGCGAACCGATGCGTGATCAGCGGTCCAACGTCAAGCTTGCCCTCGGCGATGAGCCCGAGGAACGCCTCGATGTTGCGTCCTTCCGTCCAGCGGACGTAAGCGTAGGGGTAGTCCTGGCCCTTCTCCTCATACTCGGCGTCGTACCGGCCCGGGCCGTACGAGCGGCTCAGGCGGAAATCGAGCTCTTTCTCGTAGTAGACCTTGCGCGGGATCTCCATCCCGACCGCGCCAACGGCCACGATGATCGCCCGGTCGCGCGCCAGATCGCCAGCCAGCACGACCGGCCCGCTACTGCTCGTATCAGCGGTGATCATGATCGCATCGAAACCGCGGCCGCCCGTCATCGCCACACCGTCGGCCAACGCGGTCTCGTTGATCGAGGCGCGATCGGCGCCCAGCGTGCGCGCGAGCTCGACGCGCGACGGGTTGAGATCGATGCCGAAGACGCGACACCCCGCCGCTTTCAGCAGCTGGACCGTGAGCTGACCAAGCAGGCCGAGGCCGATGACCGCGACATTGCAGCCGAGAACGACCTCCGCCTGCCGAACTCCCTGCAATGCGATTGCGCCGAGGGTGCCGAAGGCGCCGGATTCGAACGAGACGTTCTCCGGCAGCGCAACCACCAGATTGCGCGGCACGTAGGCAACCTCTGCATGTCCGGCATATCCACCACCGGCACAGGCGACCCGATCGCCGACCCGGAACTCGCCCGCATCCTCGCCGACCGCTACCACGATCCCGGCCGAGCTGTAGCCGAGTGGAAGGGGCTGGTCGAGCCGGTTGCGCACCGCCTCGAAGGTAGTAACGACGCCTTCGCGCTGGGCCTTGTCGACCACCTGCCGGACGAGGTCCGGTCGCGCACGAGCCTTTTGGACGATGTTTTTCTCGGCGAAGTCGACCACCATGCGCTCGGTGCCAGCTGAGACGAGACTGGCTGCTGTGCGCACGAGAATGCCCTGCTTTCGCAGGTTCGGCGACGGAACTTCCGCTACCGTGAGCTCACCGGACTTGAACGATTGAATGACTTGTTTCATCTCTCTCACAACCTTGTCCGACCCGCCGCATCCTCCGCGACCGGCTCAGCGTGTGGGCTCGTGTTGACCGAACGGCAAGGTCTGCACTCAGTGCTCAGCGGCTTGCTCTCCCCCTTCGTGCGCGTCGGCACCGGCATGTTCGTCCGTGTGATGCTCCGGCTTCTGCGACAGCGTCAGGAGCGTATCCGCGTTCTTTCGCAGGAATGGATTCCGCAACGACAGCGATTGGGTGCAAAGCGCACGCAGCGAAGGCCGGACCAGGTGGGTATTGGCGACCGCTCCCCCTTTGGTCGTGTGTCGAAGGATGAGACGCACCTCGAGCCCGGCCTGTTCCAACGATCTCGCTAGGCCGATGGGAGAGAAACCAGCGCCGGGGGCATTATGAAACTCCGCGATCTTGTTCCACCTTTGGATCGTCTGGGAGCGATGTCCCGTCCTAGTCCGCTGTCGCCGCGAGAGCAAACGATAGATCGGTAGTCGCAGCTCGAACAACAATCGGGGAATGGGTCCCCAGTCAGCAGCATCCTTGTTCGGGTCAAAATCCGAGAAGAATATGCCTTTCGGCTTTAGAGCACGGTGCACTTCCGTGATCAGTCGATTGGGCGCGAAGAGATGATGAAGCACAGACGATGCTGTCAGCACCGCGATCGACGAATTTGCAAGAGGAAGACATTCGGCATCGCCCAACACCACTGGGTAGCCTTTCTGCCTCACGATTCGCAGAGCGGCCAACGACACGTCAATGCCAATCTGCGGCCGGATGCCAGTCGAATTGACAACCTCAAGCACATTGCCGCCACCGCAGCCAACATCGACATGCCAGCCCTTCGGCACACCTTTACACAGATCTAATGCTGCCACGAGGCGGCTAGCGCTGGCGCTATCCGCGTGGATTTCGGCGTCGTGGTAGTCTCCGATGGTTGCCTCGTAGACGCGAATATTGGCCGCCTTGACGTCACGCTCGGTAGGCTGCTGGCCGAGCAATTCTTGATCGATTGACAAACATGCGCCACGGAGCGCATCCGACCACAAGATCGGGATTCCGTCCCAGGTGACCGGGTAGCTCCGGCCACAGTTACCACAGACGATTTCCTGCGCAACAGGGCGAGACTCGTCAAACGTGTGCCGTAACAGAGCGGCCGATTCTGGCGACGCGGGTCGTAGCGACAACGTATCGGAGATCCGACACTCCGGACAAGCGAGGATATCGAACGGGATCGGTGATGGATCGATCAAGAGAACTCCTCCCGCAGATTGTCAGCTCTGGCTGACCACAGCCGCCCGATTCGCGTTGAACACCGTCTATGGATCCTGCATCGTGCTTCTTCTTGTCAGCAACTGACCTTCTACTCTTTGCTCGCGACGCGCGCCTCTCGGCAGCGTCAGCCACAATCCGTTCGGTGCCAGCCGAGACGAGGCTAGCCGCCGTGCGAACGAGAATGCCTTGCTTACGGAGGTTCGGTGACGGCACTTCGGCGACCGTGAGATCGCCTGTCTTGAACGATTGGATGACTTGTTTCACGAGCGAGACCCCTGGGATGTTAGTCGATGAAGGCGCGCATCCAGAGTTCGAGCGTTAGGAGTGTCCAGATCTGGTAGGCAATATCTCTGCGACCCGATCGTTGATCCCTAATGTGCCGCTCAACCACAGCCGGATTGAAGATACCACGTTCCGATTAGGGGCCCTGCAACCAAGTTGAGTCAAGTCCGAATTGCGATCTGCATGATCAAAATGTACTTTGAGTTTACTTCAAACAGTTGAAGCGCACATTAGTTTCAAACAAACGGAGATCGCGCTTCAGATCATTCGTAAAACGCCGTATTGACCGATTTCTTAAGACTTTCTTCTTCCTGGGTCGTTCCAACAAGTGTCGACACTACAGCGCGAAACTTACCGCTTTCGGTTCGAGGAATCTGGTCGACCAGATGAAAGCGTATTGTCATTTCATCGCCGAGACGATAGCGAAGCTCCCGAGTCAGAGTGTCTTCGTCTTTCTTGCCATAACCACTATCTGGAACAACGAGCACATCAATACTATCAACGGAGTCCTGGCGGATTTGAGCTTCAAGCAAGTTGGGTGCCCATTCGAGAGCCTGGTTCATGCCAATTGCCATCCGGCCATCGGGTGTTCGAATGTAGTCTTCGGTTCGTCCTTCAATGCGATTAAGCGTGAGCGATTCTCGGCCGCATGGGCAAACTTGGTCGCCAACCAGTCCGTAATCACCGATGTCGAATCGAATGAGGGGCATTGCAGGGTTGGCAAAACCGGTAAAGACGAGGCGACGGCGCCTCGGGTCATTGTCTTGCTCAACTGGCAGCAACTCGACGTATCCGAATTCGGCATCCAAATGATACGCGCCAAGTTCGCATCTTGCGAAGTTTCCACACGCCTCCGCGCTTCCATACTGGTCGGTAACTGGAGCGTGAAAGACATCCGCCAACGTCCGTTCAAACGCGGGTATCAGAGCGTCGGACCCGCTGACAATATGCCGAGGTCTATTCACAAGTTCGAGCCCCGATCGGCGGACATAGCTTGCCAGCACATACATTGCCGATGGATAGCCTGCGAAAAAGGCAAACTCCTTAGTGTTGAGCCAGTCCAACACTGATCGCATCGTAGAATCGGTGAGGTGATATGTGGAGAGGTAGGTTTGATTGATCGCGCGATTCGTGCGCCAAATCGGAGCGTCTGGCGACGAGCGCACAACGGGCAACCGAGCACCGAAGGTGAGGAACTTGTCTCCCAAATGTAGTCCAAACCGAGCCCTGTGTCGCCACCATACAGCCCACTGAAACTGCTGTGCCTCTGCAGTCAAGTAGATCACGAGCGGAGTTCCGGTGGTGCCGCTCGTCATGTTTCGTCGGAGTGAACGGATACTGTAGTCACGGCTAACAAAATCAGGTAATCCTGCACGCAGTTGCTGCTTGGTGACGATTGGTAGTTTAGGCAAGTCGTCGCGGCACCTAACGTCTTTTGGCGAAACGCCAGCGCCGTCCATTAGGCGGCGATAAATTGGGACGGTCGCATACGCGTGCTTCACCATCTTTGCAATCTGTTGGTCTTGGTAAACAGCGATTTGATCGGCAGACCACCATTGGGACTCATCCAGCCACGCTAATCGCTCACGAAAGGACGATGCATACCGCTGGCGTGCTGAGTAAATTCCCCACGCAGAGAAAGCGATGTCCTGCACCGGGACAGGTAGTCGACTATATGCCGACAAAATCAGCTTACGCATATCTGGTCTCTCGTTTTTCGGACGCTTGTTTCACTTGTCCATAGAATCGGGTAATGGCATCGAGTGTTGGATCGGCCATAGCTCGCTCGCCGATCAATTTGAGGTTCATAGCCGACGCTTTGTTTAGGTCGATCGACGTCAGCGCTGCGACTACCGCATCCGCGATCTCGTCGGGTTGTGCAGGGTCGCACAGAAGACCGTTCTCCCCATGCACAATCCACTCGCGGATGGATTCAAGATCACCCGCGACAGGAAAACACCCGCATGCCATTGCTTCAAGGAGAGTGTTCGGCGTTCCGTCGTGTAAGCTCGGCGAAACCGACACTTGGGCAGCGCGAAAACAATCCGCCATATCCGCACGGCTGATCGAGGGTAGCAGTCGCACATGACGGGCAATTCCAAGGCGGTCGACTGAGTGCCGCGCGAACTCGTGGCCCTGCATCGCGACACAGATAAAGTAGGCGTTACTTATCCGCTCGAGGATCTTAGGAATCGCCTCAAAAAATGCTTCGTTGCAGACATAGCCTCGCGCCCCGCGCGGGTTAATGATTAGTCGAGCGCCAGCTGGAATCTCAAATTTGTTGAGCAACGTAGGATTCGGCAGGCCGGGATAGAAGACGCTCAGATCTACGCCGCCGCCGCCTGGTGCCACAAGTGTCAGTCGGGTCGAAGAGAATCCCCAATCTGACGCTAGGCGAATGTCGCGTTGAGTGTCTGCATGTACGGCATCTGCTCGATTCATGGTCGTTCTTGTCATATGGGCGATGAGTCGATTTCGGCCGGCTTGTAATGTGAAATCGTTTCCCCAAATCGATATTACGAGGGGAACGTTGGGCGGAGTCGCCCGTGCGGCGACCATGCCCTCGAATGGAACCCTCAGCGCGTGGACGATGTCCGGGTCAATTCGATGAAGAAGCGATCGAATACGAGGCACATGCCGGATTAACTCAATGCATCCCGCAACATGGCGAATCGTGTCAGCATGAGGTCGAACGCGCCTTGTAAGCAGACGACTCACCTTCGTCGACGTGCTGGTTCCCGCGCCATTTCCGGCTGAGGCGAACTGCGCAAACGCGATCGGCACTTCATATAGTTGAGCACCAGGAAGCACTTGTGGCGGAATCCCATACGTGGAAATGACATGGACATCATCTCCGCGGTCAATGAGTGGCTGGATCCAGCCTTGCGCGATCGGGCTCCTGACATCGGCAATGAAGCACAATTTCACGGGACCTGCTCCTATGTTTTATCGGTAGAATGTCCATGAAGGATTTAGTCGTGCGATCATCTCTTTAATGACGCGTCACAGGCGATTAACATGGTCGACTTTTGGTCGGCCAGTGGCACAACCCGGACTCCATCCGTTCCTCGCGAAAAGTGATAATACGCAAATCTCGCCTTACCTTCCAACATGCTGTGCAGCATCAGTGGCCGATGCGATGCCGCAAACCTGGCATCCCGCATTGCTTGGCGAGGACAACCACAGCAAGATTGTGCGACGCGTTGGTGAATCGGTCGCCATCCCGGCCACTATTCAGTATGGATCGGCCAACGGTATTATTGCCCCGTATGGATGACATGGCGAGGTTTGCGAAACGTGGCGATTCGAACCGAAAATTGATCGCGCATGAAGTCTTGAAGCGCTGTCCGCTGCCACATAGTACTCGCCTTAAGCGATTTGAAATGAGAAGAGCCTCATCTAGCGCCCGAATGCCAGTGAACGCCACACTGCGATTGAGCAACGCCATCAGCCTATTCCAGCTTGATGCTTTTTGATCGCTTCGACGTAGACACTTTGGAGCTTTCGCCCGATATCTCTCGCTAAATAACGCTGCCGCACATGGGCTTTGGCCGCTCCTCCGATCGAAGCGCGCAACTCAGGATCCGTCAGTAACCGGCTAATCGTTTGAGCCATCACCCGGTTGTCATCGCATTCAAAGGCGTGCACGCCACTGGTGATCAAGAGTGATTGGAGCGTTTCGCTCCTGGCAACGACAGGGATACCCAGGGCCATCGCTTGCTGCAGCTTTGTTTGAATGCCCGATCCGTATCTTTGCGGATACACGTAGACCAAGCTCGACGCGAGAAACGAGTGGTAATCGTCTACATATCCGACATGCACGACCTCTTTGTGGCGGACGAGAATGCTCTGCAGTCTGGCAGTCGGGTTGCTTCCCCAAACGGTCACCCTGACGTTTGGGACGGACGCACGAATCAGCGGATAGGCCTGTTCCAGGAACTCAACCACCCCTTCCGCAATTGCTTCGTTGCTGAGGAATCCGCAACATACCAGATGAGGCGGTTCATGCGCGGCCGATTGCCGACTTTGTTCTAAGAAGCTGGCCTCGATCGGAATCTCAAGAGGAATGGCGTCTATTCTCGGATCGATCCTCGTGAGCCATTCGACGTCAGGGATTCCGACGGGACAGACCTTTGTAAATCGCCAATATTGCGATTTTTCGAACCGCTCATAAGCCCACCGCTTCCACCGGAAAGCGGCCTTCGCTTGCCAGCGCCGGACCACCCGTGCCCCACGGGCAGCTGACATTGAATACGCATCGTGGGGGATTAGTAGGGTCGGCCGATTTGATGCCACCCGCCGAAAGAGGGCGAGATTGAACGAATCAAACTGGATGATGTCGTAATTGTTCGCCAGATCCTGGAGAGACAGGCGAAACTCAGCACTCTCATACGTTGCCACGGAGACTGGGCGTCCTATTGCGAAAAACGCCAGGCGTCGAAGGGTGAGGGAGAGACCGGTTGGACGCGGTACGATGCGCACGATTCCAACATTCGGCAGCGCTGTCTTCAGCTCTTCCCACTCCGCCGTTTCTTTCGCCGACACAGAGAACCCCAAAATGTCGCACTGGTGGTATCGGGCGAGCTCGGCGATGAGTTCGAAGGCCAGGATACGCGGTCCGGAGTTGGTCGGATAGATCGGTTGTGAACAAAGGAACAGAATCTTCAATGAAGAGTCCGACACGCTATCGGGCACCGATTACCGCCTCCTACAGACCCCGAGCGACCCACCGCTACGCGCTTCGAGCGGACAGGATGACCACTGTCCCCAATGCGGTGACGCTTTCGAAACTCAAATCGTCGTCTCATAACCTATTCCCATGGATTCGTTACCGGCGAGATTACTCTGACAAAAGCAGGGCCATCTTCTATTGATACCACTCTTTCTTTTGCTCCACTTCGACACGGCCTAAGCTTGTTTTGAATCTTCCCGCGGTGAATGCATTATCCTATTATATCTTTCACGGACCTCCCGACCATAATCGTCCCAAGACTGCGTCATCATCCGACGACGGGCGGCCTCTCCCATCCGAAGCCGTAAATCGGTGTCGGCCTGGAGGCGGCTCAGTCGCTCAGCGACGATCTCAGAATTCCTTATTGGCACAATGAAGCCGTCGACGCCATCGGTGAGCAAGTCGAGAGAACCGGTATGTTCGGACGAGATCGTCGGCAACCCTGACGCCAAAGCCTCCATCAATGCCATCGACATACCTTCCTGGACAGAGAGAAGACAAAATACCGAGGCCGCCTGGTAATACCGAGGAAGGTTCAGTTGATTAACTCTTCCGAGAAATGTCCATGGTACCGTCGTTTGACTGAGCCGATCACGGGCATATTGATCGAGCGATCCGATGAGGATCAACTCAACGGAGGTTGGGTCCAGATGCGTCATCGCGTCAAGGAGATAGCCAAGACCCTTCTCCACACCGAGATTTCCAACACAAAGCACCTTGAACTTTTCGCCCTTTATGGCGGGATTAGGTTTGAAACGCTCAATATTGACACCGTACGGAATACGCACGATTTTGGCGGCCGGAATTCCCATTTTGACGAACGACTGCTCGGCGAAGAGCGATGGCACCGAGATGAAGTCCGCGACGTCATACTCTTCTAATTCGCGCTCGAGTAGTTTTTGGGAGATCGCGGATTCCTGTGGTGCAAGTCCCCAAAGCTCTCGTTCTTCTTTGAGTAATAGGTCTCGAAAAAGAACGTGCGACGAGCCGCGCTCGACAACCGATGGAATGCCTCGATTTTGGCATTGGAAAAAGCAATGCAGGCCGAACCTGGCGAAAGCAACGAACACGTCTGGTTTGCGAGCCTTAAGTCGTTGAGATGCCAACTGGTCAAACGCTTTCGCTCGCGCAAGTTCGAGTGTTGGATCGAATTGTCGGGGTAGATGAAGTATTCGCGCTGCTCTAGTTCCGACCAGTTCAGGATAGGGCCGCCATTTGATCAACGATGGGTCTAGGGGAGCGCGTTGCAAGAACCGCGCTTTGGGCGTTGTAGTTACAACCTCTGCCAACATCCCGCCGCGTTGAAATTGGTAGCTCAGTTGCGGAGCGTGCCATGTTCCACCAACAGAAACGAGAACCTTCCCGGTCATGATGCAGTACTTTCTGCCCAGTACCCAACCAGCCCAGCAATCGCAGTCATGTGGTCTTCCAGGATATTTTCAAACAAGAATCCTCGTTCATAGAATTGTTGGAGGCGGATCCTGGAGGTCGCGCCCCTTCGAACCTTCGCCGCCATCTCCTCAATGCCACGCTTGACCCCTTCTTTGGAAACTGGAACTAAGATCGCATCTGGATTATTGGACGTGAACTCCGGCGCCGCTCCCGCGTCAGTACTAACGAAGGGCAATCCGGCAGCCATATACTCAAGGGGCACGAGACCATAACCTTCCTCGATCGAGAGCATCAGTCCGATGTCCGCCCCGGTCAAAATTGTGGGCAAGTCTTCTCTATTGAATCCACCGTGAATACTGACATTTTTTGGCAGCCAGTGGTCCCTCAAACGCTGTTTAAGAGACTCAGATGAGACAGGTCCATAAAAGTGTAACTCCGCCGGTCCAATCTCGAGACTCCGCCAAATGTCGAGCAACGTTGAGGTTCCTTTTCCGAAACCTTGCCGTGCTACCATAACGATCTTCAGCACTGAGGTTGGATCGTAATATTTCTCGACGACAGGCGGAATCGTCAGCTTGGTCAACGGGGCGACGATTCGGATCGGACAATTGACACGCTGCACTTCGACGAGATTCTTGCGAGCACGCTCACAACCTGCGATGATGCCATCAACCCTTCGGGTTAGATCCAGCATTCTCGGCGAAAAGGTCAAGGGTGGTGGAACGGCGTAGGTGTCAGCATAGTTATCCCCCCGTGTTGGTACGCCATACCAGTATTCGGACCACAAGAAGAGGCCGCCGGGCTTCACAAATTGTTTCATCCAGGTGAACGCGCCGCCGTGGCCAAAACCGATCACGCGATCGAAGGAGCGTGGAATCAATCGCGACCGAATAAGCGCACGCGAGAACAAAAGACCCGAACATCCCGGCAGCCTACGTGACAACCGCGGAGGCGCGATGATAACGACGCGATTCGCCTTTAGTTGATCAACCCAAGTCTGGTTGAGGTCGAATTTCCGTTGCGAGACAAGCGTGACATGTGCGCCCTTATTTGCGAGGGCGAGGCTCAGGTAAAAGACGTGAGTCTCAATCCCTCCCCATTCGCTCGCGGAAAGATGTAGCAAAACGGACAGACCATTCACGCTTGATTCTGACATTATCGAGCGAGTCTCCTCTGGCAGACGTTTGTGGCACGCCATATTGGTCGGCACGAACTCATTATGTTGTGTCCGTAGACCAACCGATTGATGCAACCTCATGGTCAACGATGGTGGCGACCAATTCCTCAAACGATATGGTCGGCGACCAGTTCAATTTCGTTCGTGCCTTTGTCGGATCGCCGATCATCGGGACCGTTTCAGCCGGTCTCCAATAGCGCGGGTCGCTGACGACATAGTCGCGATAGTCGAGCCCCAGCCGACCAAACGCAAGGTCACACCAATCCCGAACGGTATGAGCCACCCCGGTCGCAATCACCCATTCCGCAGGTTCCTTGTACTCAAGCATTGCGTACATGGATTGGACATAATCGCCGGCGAACCCCCAATCTCGCACCGCATCGAGATTCCCAAGCGGAAGTTCCTTCATGATTCCCTGAGCGATCTTCACTGCACCGTGGGTAATTTTCCTGGTGACAAATGACGTAGGACGCCGTGGGGATTCGTGGTTGTAAAGGATTCCGGTGGCGATGAACATCTCGTGCTGTCGTTGGTAGACCCGAGCCACATGCAACGCGTATGCCTTAGCCGCCCCATATGGCGTCGAGGGGAGAATTGGGGTTTCCTCACTTTGGGGGGCTAATTCCGGCCCACCAAAAATCTCAGAGGACGATGCCAAGAAGACGCGCGCGGATGGGCGAAAGCGTCGAACCGCTTCGAGCACCCGAACGGTACCGATCCCGGTGATTTCCCCGGTACCGGCCGGATCAGTCCACGAGTCCGCAACGGAGGATTGCGCAGCAAGGTGGTAGACCTGATCCGGCTGTGACATTTCAACGGCGCGATCGACCGCCTGCTGATCGCGCAGATCAGTGGGTGGCAGTGGCCAAACGAAGGGAAGGTCGGATGGCATGACACCGCTCCGACTCAGCCCGAAGATATCCATCCTGAACTCGGAAAGGTATCTCGCAAGATACCATCCATCTTGACCGCTAATGCCAGTGATCAACGCCGTCGTCATGATGACTGACCGTTACCAGGTTGTCGACGATTTCCGGATGTAGCCTGACGCTAGCTCTCGTTCAACCAGACTCATATCCGCCTCAACCATCATCTCAACGAGTTCGCCGAAACTTACCTTCGGTTCCCAGCCAAGGTTTTTTCTGGCTCGCGCGGACTCACCGACAAGCATCTCAACTTCCGCTGGTCGGTATAATGCGGGATCGACCACGACATAATCCTCCCAGTTGAGCCCAACGGTAGAAAAAGCAAGTGCACAAAATTCGCGAACCGAGTGAGTTTTTCCTGTAGCAATCACGTAATCCTCCGGTGTGCTGTGCTGCAGCATCAGATGCATGGCCCGGACATAGTCGCCGGCGTAACCCCAATCCCGCTTCGCATCCAGATTGCCCAATTTAAGGACGCGATCGATACCCTGCTTGATCCGCGCCACACCATAGGTAATTTTCCGAGTGACGAACTCCAATCCACGGCGCGGAGACTCATGGTTAAATAGGATGCCAGAGGAGGTCCACATCCCGTAACTCTCCCTATAGTTCACGGTGATCCAGTGCCCATACAACTTCGAGACACCGTAGGGAGAGCGTGGGTAAAATGGCGTGTTCTCGTCCTGAGGCACTGACTGGACTTTCCCAAACATCTCCGATGAAGATGCTTGATAAAACCGCGTCTTCGGGTTGGCAATCCGGATGGCTTCCAGCAATCTCGTCACTCCAAGCGCCGTGAACTCACCGGTCAACACCGGTTGCTCCCATGAGATCGGGACAAAACTTTGCGCGGCCAAATTGTAAACCTCATTCGGCTGATAACGGGAAATCAGCGTCAGGAGCGATGTCTGGTCAAGCAGGTCCGCGCTGACGAGATCAATTCGGTCCCGAATATGTTCTATCCGGCTGCCGGTATCGGTGCTGGTCCGCCTGGTCATTCCAACGACACGATACCCCAAATCCAACAGATATTCGGCAAGGTAGCCGCCATCCTGCCCCGTGATGCCAGTTATCAGTGCCGTACTCACCCTGTGCTCCTCAATCCCGAATTAGGACGCGCGGTATCGTGGTCGAATCGTCGTTCTCGCGGGAAGTTGCCCATCAATCCGCTCGATGGCTTGGCCCTCGGTCCATCCGGGTTTGAAATGGAAGATATGCCGGTTCGTGACCCTTTGCGCTGCTCGCGACCTGTTTGGGTGCCGGAGCATTTTTTGTCGGTGGAGTCAACGGGAACGGCAATAACGCGGGAATGAGCGCTCTGCATCAGTTCGAGACCCGGAGCCCTTTTCAAATGAAACATCCGATAGGTTACAGCAGATAGCTACATGTCCTCTGCTTAATGTCATTGCAATCACACTCCTTTTTGACACCCATCCGGACTCAACTGCTCGTCAATGTGGCTGAGGCGTTACCTTTTTCGGGCTTTGTCGCTTAGCAAACTTCCCGTTGATGAAGAGCCACATCCAGGCGACCGCAGCAACGGCAAATCCTGTTTTGAGAAAAGGCGATACCAGAATAAAGAGGTGGTGTTCGACATTGGCCAAGCGCCAGGAGGCGTAGGCTAGGAATCCCGCCAAAAACGCAAACCGCGATGCGGCTTCGGAGAACGAATCGATGTAGCGGTAAAAGACACCCATCATGAACATAATCAGGATGACGCCGAAAATGTCGAAATTGAGATAGGCCTCGACAAGAAACGGCAGTGGGAAGACAGTGAAGCTACTACTAGGTTCACCTACGTAAGCCGTGGGCCACGAGTCGATGTAGTTCACATTAGTCGACCAAGGACGGATAACCTTTGGGATAGCCAAGCTAAAGAGGTTGATATAGGTCGTTCCCTTTGCCATGCCCTCCTCAGGGAGATACTTTTCCGCCACGGTAACAGCTTCGGCTCCATTGAGTCGAAGGAAAAGAGGGTCGATCGTGGCCCGAAAGTTAAGTCCCAGCTGGTCCCGAAGTGCGTCCTTCGATATTTCTTCCATCATCCGAATCCAGGCAACCGACGGTGTGTAACTGGCGGTGTAATAGGGCAGAGCGTCCCCGCGTGCGCGGTTGACGATCGGCAACACGACGACAATGAAGACAATGATCGGAATGAAGACGTTCTTCGGCAGACTCTTTCTGATTATGAGCCTCACCAACAGCGGCGTAAGAAAGACGCCGATCATTCCATATTTGTACAGGCCGAATGCAAAGTAGCCGAACTCAAGTAGAAACAGGCTACGAACGAGCCACCTTGAAACTCCGGCATTGGTCAATGATCTCGCATACAACCCGGCGAAGGCGATAACTGCGAACTCCTGCAGGACGGAGAGTGGCCCGTTTAGCGGCGAGGAGGAGCGTGAAAATTTGCTATCGAAAGACGGAGAGTTATATAGCCAGATCGCCGAACCATGTGCCAGACTGTTGATTCTGCCCATCCAGCCCAATCCGTATAAGAAGAGCAGAAATCTCGGCGAAGACAACTCGATCAACCAAATTCTTGCATTAACCGAGCTGATTTGTTTGTCCCTGATAAAATTTGTAGAGAGCGAGTATCCAAACACGAGTCCGACAATTCCAGCCGTTGCCCACATTAACCCCTTGTGGACATAGATCAGATCGGACGAGCCTTGAAAATTGGGATAAAGAGAAAAGTTTGGATAGGCGGCGAGATAAGCGGCACGGATCCCAAAATCCACCGCATGCAATGTAAGCACGATCGTCAGCACCACTGCCACACCATTGGCGCGCTTTCGGTAGCAGTAAACGATCGGCACGATGCACGCCAGAAGGAATGCAGGAGCGCTCACATAGAACACGAGTCCCTTTCCGTCAGCGACACTCCAGAACCATAGATTCCCAAAGATCCAAAACGGGATGAGCATGAAAAAAAGCAATATTGCCATTCGGAGGATGCCGGCAGCGTTCTTCTTTTCGATGCGTGACCGGGACATAGGGCGGGATTCCAATCCCCTCGCAATCGCCGTCGCCATGTCAACGTGCATCTTCCGCTGGGTCTCTTAGCATTGCACATCTCCAAGAATCGTCCGTTCGTTGTCAATGTCATCTTGTCGCGCGTCGAACAACATCGTGGAGTCACACAGGCGACTGGTGGCACCTGTAACCGGTGTGCACGGTTCTACCACCTTACCCGGCTAATCGGAACAAGAAATACTGGACTGCACCCATTTGACCGTGGATAAGGAATGCTATGTTCGAGTGTGAAGCCGAAGGATGTAAAGACCCCCACGATGAGTTGCCGGGATAGATGAGTGATATGGTGGTCCTGCCCAGAAAAGTTAGCGCGATCCACCAGTTTCCTGAAAGTACGCCTCACACCAACCGTTTTGAATGAGTTCAGCACCCTCCCCTGCATGTTGATCGGCGCGGCATCAGCTGCCATGTGCGCGCCAACCAGAACCATGCCGTTTGGCCGCAACACCCGGCTCGCTTCCGAGACAACAAAGTAGATATCCATGCAGTGATCCAGCACAGAGCGCATTAGGACCCAATCAAACGAATCGTTCGCTAACGGCAGAAACTCGGCAAGTCCACGGACGAAATAAAACGGGGAATCGGCTAAATCCCCGAGATAGACCTGGTTAAAGGCTTTGTCTTTTATCAACCAGCCCAAGAATGGGTCGAGCGAAACAAAATAATCAATATCCTGGCAATACTTTCGCGTCTGTCCGCTACCGCCACCGATATCGAGTACCGCACCGCGCGGCGAGGGCAACAGTGCCATTGCCTCGTCTGCAAGCGCGACATCATGGGCGGCGGCGGTCGCCGAATACGCGTTGAGATAGCGCTCAAACAGCACCTGTTTGTCAAACCACCCATGGCGCATAGGTGTATTGAGCCCTACAGGGTAATCCGGAACGAGGTTGAGCACGTTCTGCGTAATCTCAAATCGTCGCAAACACACCGGGCATCTCCAACTCGAACCGTTAGACGTTTCGTTGTTCGGCGCATACAAAGCGGACTTATCGACGGGGCAGCGAAAGACGGATGCTAAAGCACCTGGCTCGGCAATTGGGACTGTGAACTTCGACTCAAGCAGGTCCACTGTTCTATACCCCCGATCTGAATCGTTACGTTAAGGAGCAACACTTGTATTTTCAAGATGCCACGCGAAACGAGAATCTGAAACAGACTCCTTAGGATCATTAACTGCCAACCCCACGAAGGCAATTAGCTCTTTTCCTGTTCAGGTCATCAGGCGACTTAGCTGCCGTCAGCAGTTTGGCCCGTTGTCTTTTTTTGACCGACGACTAACCAGACAGGGCACCATCGTTTGGCGAATCCAGATTCAGCAAAGCGATTGGAATACGAAGAGGGCAGCGCCACCCTCATGAATTTCGCATAGAGCCGGTCGGCAGGCGACGGAAGCCATACCCATGGTACGGCGCGAATGCCACGCGACTTTATATGGGAGATTCCTAACCGGCGGACGGCGTCAACATATGTCTGGAGCGGATAGGTGTTTTCAAAAAAGTTCTCACTTAATGCATGACGTTCTTTTACCACCTCGTCTGTTTGGCGCAGTCGCTGACGAATTTTGGAAAGGACTAGGTTGGGATGAAAAGAGGCAAAGACGACTTTATTGAAAGCACGCTCCAACCGATAGAGCGATAGACGGTCTGTGACGATCTCTGAATGGAAGACTCCACCGGGCTTCAATACCCGGATCATTTCGGCGTACGGCGGTTCGATGTTTTGAAAATGCTCCATGACCCCGAAGTTCATTACCCCGTCAAGCGTGTCATCGCGAAACGGCAAAGCCATCATGTCCGCGCGAACAAGCAGTGGATTGATACCGTGCTGCTCGTAAAATGCCTTTGTGAGTAGGAGTGCGTCCATGGACCGATCAATGTTTACGATGCGGTAACCTTTCTGCTCTAGGGGAATTGAGTGCGTGCCTTTACCGCAGCCGATATTTCCGATCAACCGCGCCTCCAGTTGTCGAAACACGTTTCGATCCAGAAAAGCGCTATGAATCTCGACGAATGCCTTCTCCTGAGGGTTCGCGAACAAGCCCTCAGCCAAGTCGTAGCGTCCGCGATATCGTTGCCAATGGCCGGCGTAATACTTCGCACCTTGACGGTCGCTGGGATCCTGAGTCGGCATTGTTGCGTATCCTCACAAACCGTGGCCCTTGCTCAGCATGTTCCTTCTTAGAACTTTTGTTGGGGGGCCCCCCGGCGGCCCCCCAAAACAAACAAAACACAACACCCCCCCCCCCCCCCACCCCCCAAAAA
>CAYJPA010000054.1:38138-39178 GCA_964371945.1 uncultured Sphaerobacteraceae bacterium
CCCGGCGCCAGGCCCCGCCTTGCTCCTATATCTATGTGTGGGCCCCCCCCCCGCGCCCCCCCAACAAAGGCAAACTCCAGACACTCCGCCTCAGCCACGAAACGCCGAAAGAAAATTCGGAGCAAACTAATCTGCCATCGCCGTAGCGGGTTGATGCCCTCGGCACGGAGGACATCGTATCCGGTCTGATGGAACATGCGAGTCATACTCCTCTTCGTGAAGAACCGGAGGTGCGTCGTGTCCAGAATTCCCGACGGCGTGTAGCGCCAATCGCCCTCAACCACCAGCCGATAGATCAACGGAATGTATCGAACGTTTGGAATCGACGCGACCACGACGCCATCGTCGCGGAGCAACTCCTTTGTGCGATCCAGCGCCGTCCACGGATCGGCCATGTGCTCAAGGCAATCGTTGAAGATGACGACATCAAACGATTTCTCAGGAATGCCCTCCACCTCGGGGAACGCACCAACAATAACATTGTCGAGTAATTTCCGGGCCTTGTTTGCCGGCTCTTCCTTCATCTCGATGCCCCACACTTCTGCGCCTATTCTCTCTTTGATGAGTTTTCCAAAGTTGCCGGCACCACAACCGATGTCAATTATTTTCTTCGCCCCGGATGGAATAAAGCTCAACATCTCTTCTCGTTCGCATTCGTAATACGCGAACTCCTTCTGGGCGCTTGCATTGCTGTCGACGATAGTCATGATATCTCCTCGAACTTCACGCTGGTCGTGATGAGAATAAATCGCCTTCTTGTGGGTGTTTGTTCTGCCGAGTCAAGTCCGAATTTTTCTGTAAATTCCTCCGTTTGGTTTTCGTTCGTTAATCGGCAGCAGCAGCCAGGTGCGTCACCGGCAGCTCCGCCGGGATCGTCGCCCGCAACGTCATGTCCAGGTAGCGGCGGCCGCTCACCCACTCGTCGCTCTGCTCCATCGCCAGGGCCGTCACCATCCGCGGCAGGCTCGCTGCATGCGGAAAGATCCGCACCACCCGCGTTCGTCGCTTCAGCTCCTGGTTGAGCCGTTCCACGCTATTCG
>CAYJPA010000055.1:0-38998 GCA_964371945.1 uncultured Sphaerobacteraceae bacterium
TCGGCGATCAGATCGCCAAGACTGGTCTCATCCTCGCTTCCGATCGGCGTTTCGAGCGAGATGGTGCGCTGTGCAGCCTGAACGATCTGGAGGATCTTGTCAGGATGAACCATCATCGCTTCAGCAACTTCTTCCGGCAATGGCTGCCGTCCGAGCTCTTGTGCGAGCATGTTCAAGGTCTTGCGATAGCGCGAGATCGAGTCGCCCATATGCACTGGGAGCCGGATCGTCCGGCTTTGATCGGCGATCGCCCGCGTGATTGCCTGGCGGATCCACCAGGTGGCATAGGTGCTGAAACGGAATCCCTTGCGCCAGTCGTACTTCTGCACGGCGCGCATCAGGCCAATGTTGCCTTCCTGGATGAGATCCAGCAGGGTCAGACCGCGGTTGACGTAGCGCTTGGCGATCGAAACCACAAGGCGGAGGTTTGCGCGGACAAAGAGCTGGGTCGCTTCTTGTTCGTTTCGTTCAACGCGCTGGGCGAGATCGATTTCCTGGACATGCGTAAGCAGCGGCGTTTCCGCGATCTCTCGCAGATAGAGCCGAACGGGGTCGTTGATGAAGTTGGGATCCAGCCGTTGGAGAACGTCAAGATCGCGCTCAAGATCGACCTCAGGCTCGGTTTCGCCGGCGAGCTGGGTCTGAATCTCCTCAGGCATGTCGACCTTGTCGTCGACACCAACGGTTTCGGCGACGAGTGCGTCGATTTTGCCGACATCATACGTTTGTAGTGAATCGCTCATTATTGCAATGCTCCTACAGGCGCGGAGCGTTCTTAACGACGCACACACGCGGGCGAATAACAGATCTTGGGCCGAATCGATTCGCTATGCTTCCGCGAGGACTTGGAGAACGAGAGGGTTCCAGTTCGTAGAGGCGTGAGCCGAGCCGATTTCGTCGCCGCACCAGCGGCCTGCCAACCGGAATCCGGTCAACATAAAATACGTCTCGCCGCGCCCAACGGATCCCACAGTTCAAGCCTCTGGAGCAGCTACGCATCCAGCCGCAGTTCAAATTCCGTCGTTCTCTGGTTCGCGAACGAGGACGCATCGCCTCACTCAGCTTGTGAATTCTATCACATTCTTGACAGGAGCGAAAGAGGGTTAACCGGCCAATATTGAAGAAATATTGCGGTGCCGTGAGTTGCGTTTGCGGATAACCGGCGGCATGGATTGCCGCCGGTCTCTCACCTGGTGTGGTCGAACTAGTGGCCGCAGCCGCACCCGTGGGTGGTTTCGGCGTTGCCGCCGGTGTCGAACGAGTGACCGCAGGAGCAGGATGCGACCGCGTTCGGGTTGCGGATCGTGAATCCGCCGCCCATGAGCGAGTTGACGTAATCAACCTCGGCGCCGTTGAGGTACATCGCGCTGAAGTTATCGACGACGACGCGAACCCCCTCGGTTTCGATGATCTCGTCACCGTCCTCGGCATTCTCTTCGATCGTCATTCCGTATTGAAGTCCCGAGCAACCGCCCGGCGCCACGAACACGCGAAGCGCGTGATCTGGAGTGCCCTGCTCGGCGAGAAATGTTTTGAGCTGGGCCACCGCTTCCGGTGTCATCGACAGCTTCTGCTCGACAGTGACTGACATTGAGTGAATCCCTCCGCGTGGGAAGTTAAAACGCGTCGGCCGTCGACCCCGCGATTCTGGTGAGGTTCGGCGCTTCCTTTATGATAGCGGCCACTCCCTTCCTGTCAAGGCGCGTCGAATCAATTCAAGGCTTCATTCGCGTTCGCTCCAGAGTCCTCACGTCTGTTCATGCAATAGCAAGTCCAACGCGACGAACGCTCCAGTTCCCCAACACAGAACACGTGTTCGTATTACAATGTGGCGTACGGACTCGCCGATGTGAGACCCGCCAGGAGATCGGTTCATACATGGCAACTGTGACGAGAACAGAATCGACTTTGGAGCGAAGCAAGGAATTCTTGCGCGTCTACTCGATGCTTATTCGTGCCGCTCAGCAGCGTGGATTCGTGACTGAAGACGATGTCGCCGAGCTAATGGGCCAAACACCAGATGAGCGACCGCGGTTCCGCTCGACCAACAAAGTGCTTGAACTGATCGCCGATCGAGAGCGACACTACGGACGACCAATTCTGTCAGCCGTTGTGCTCACTTCGGCGACGCACCGTCCGGTGGGGGCGTTTCAGCGATCGGCGGCCAATCTCGGGCTGCTTCCACCCAAGGCTTCAAAAGTTCAGCGCGATTCGTTTTGGCAAGCCGAAGTCGAGCGCGTCTATGACGAATGGGCCGGCTAAAAGCGAGCATCCCGGTCTGACCCGGTCCGAAAAGCGTTCGCAGCGTCGCCAAGCCGAGAGAAGACCACGTCGTTCTGCGACGCCATGTGATCGATCAAGCGCTCGAGCATCAGAATACGGTAACCGCGGCCAATGATCTCCGGGTGCATGGTCAAATTGAAAACGCCGCCCGGTTCTTCGCGCAGCATGAAGGTGAATTCCTCGCGCCAGATCTCTTCAACCTTGCTGCCGGCCGAAAGGCCCGGATAGACCGCACCACGAGACTGCATGAATTCGAAGTGGGGAAAATCGTCCAGCACCCAGCTCACCGGCATTTCGACCAAGTCGACTTCGTTCCCAAACACGTACGGTCCGTCCGTGACCACGGTGTCGCCGGTCCGGCACCAGTAAGGCCGGAAGTCGTGCGCCATCAACGAACTTTCATAGCGGAAGCCGTATTCCACGAGCAGATCGATCGTGTTCGGGCTGTTGTCCCAGGCGGGCGAGCGATAGCCCGCCGGTTTGAGTCCAGTGATCTTGTCGATCGCCTCCAGACCGCGCTCGAGCACCCGTCGTTCTTCGTCTTTGCTCTCCAGCGCGACCGGGTTCTCGTGCAGATAGCCGTGGTGCCCGATCTCATGTCCAGCTTCGAGGATCGCGTGAACGGATGCGGGATAGGTTTCGACCGTGTGCCCCGGAATGAAGAAGGTCGCCTTGATGTTCCGCGCCGCGAGCACCTTGAGAATGCGTTCAACTCCGACCACGGCGAACTCGCCGCGTGAGATCGAGCTCGGCGAATTCGCACCGCGAGGACCAATCCAGATGCAGATCGCATCGAAATCGAAGGTCAAGCAAACCGTGGAAGATGGTGTAGTCACCTTGAGTCCTTTCAACAAGCGGCCGGGTGGAGGGTGTGGACTGATTCTCTCAGGAATTCAAGATCGACGTTTGATGAGGTAGCGCAATGAAGAAACCGCGTGATGAAGCGAGGGCGGACACGGCGGTCCGCCCTTGTTTTCCCAATTGACGCTCGCAAAGGAAAGGTCACCTTCGGCCCAACGAGTCTCAAAAGAACGCTGCCCTGGAAAGGGACGGCGCTGTTTAAATTAACTCAATTCAATCGTGGACCATTAATCCGCGACGATCGCGAGATCCACGCTTTCGCGGGCCTCCGGTGGTGTCAGCCGGAAGTGGTCCATCGTCAGGCACTCGGTCGGGCACCAATCGACGCAGATGCCGCAACGAATGCAGCTCCGCTCGTCGATCACCATCGCCGCCGCGTATCCGCCGAGCTCGGCTCGCGCCATCTCGGCCAGTTCGACATCGTTGTCGATCGAGTAAATGCGATCGGGCGAGATCATCTCGATGCACCGGTGCGGGCAGGCATCGACGCAGCCGTTGCATAGGATGCAGCGATTGCCGTCGATGAAGATATTGAGCTGGCATTGCAGACAGCGCTTGGCCTCCTCGAAGCCAATCGGTTTGGTGAGACCGACCTCGACTTCAAGCGTGGTATCGCCGGTGCTCATGCCGCGCTCTTGCAGTGGTAGAACCGGCATCACCTGGCGGCCGACACCTGCATAGTCGTCGCCCCAAACCAGGCGGCGGCTCATCGCGGTCAGGCTCCACTCGGCGATTCCCTCGGCGACCAGCGCATTCGGGGTCGAGAGGTATTCGGTTGGAACGCGGGTGATCTCCATCTCCTTGACCTTCGGGCGAGCGCCGCGAAGGTCCTGATCGATGAGATCGGCCACACGCCGGGCCTCGCCGATCGATGAGATGAAGTTCGTCGGGTTGACCACGAAATCCCCCGCTGCCCACACATTCGGCAATTCGGTTTTCAGATTCTGGTCGAGGAGCGGCACGCCACGGCGGTCGCGATTCGGCAAGAGATCGCCCAGGAAGGAGACATCCTGCCGTTGACCGATGGCCACCAGCACCATGTCGCAATCGATGATGAACTCTGAGCCCTTGACCGGCTCCGGCCGACCGCGCCCCTTGCTGTCCAGGGCTCCGAGCTCGTTTCGGATCAACTCGAGGCCGATCACCTTGCCATTCTCGTCGCCGACAACCCGAGTGGGCGAGACCATGAACATAATCTCGACCCCCTCGAGCTCGGCTTCTTCGAGCTCCAGCTCTTCGACTGGAATTTCTTGGATCGAGCGGCGGTAGGTCATTACCGAGCGCTCGGCGCCCATCCGGAGAACGGTCCGAACGCAGTCCATCGAGGTGAAGCCACCGCCGACGGTGACGACGCGCTGGCCGACCCAGACATCCTCGGTGCCAAGATTGACATCTTCGAGGAATTTCAGGCCGGAAACGACGCCGTCGAGCTCTTCACCGGGCGCGCCGAGCGCCTGCGGCACCTGACAGCCCGCGGAGATCAAAACGGCGTCGAAGTTGTCGACCAGGTCTTTGAAAGCGACATCCTTGCCGACTTCGACGTTGTAGCGAATCTCGATCCCGAGCTCGAGAATGATCTCGACCTCTTCCATGATCACGTCGCGAGGAAGGCGCCATTCCGGCACGCCCGCCCACATAACGCCGCCGGGAACCGGATAGCGCTCAAAGATCGTAACCTTGTAGCCCTTCCGGGCAAGCTGCCGGGCGGCGGTCAAGCCGTTGACGCCGGCGCCGACGATTGCGGCGGTCAGGCCGTTCCATGCCGGCGGTGTTTCGTGCCGGGTTTCACCGCGGTAGTCGGCGGCAACCCGCTTCAAATAACAGATGCCAATCGGCGCATCGACCTCTTTGCGGCGGCAGGCGTCCTCGCATGGGCGTGCGCACATCCGTCCTAAGCAGCCGGGGAAGACGTTGTGCTCACGGTTGAGCTCGAAGCTATCGGCGTACCGGCCGTCCGCGATCAATGCGATGTAACGCGAGATATCGGTGTGCGCGGGGCAGGCGGTCATGCATGGGATGTTGTCGGAGAACCACTGCGGGTCGCCCGAAAAGAGTGGATACCGTTTGCCGGAACGCTCCATAAAGGGCGCGTAGAAGGAGGCGTCCACAAAGGCGAGCAGGCGCATCCGGCGCGTGTCGTCGATGTCGATGTCGTACCCCTGGCCGACGATGCCGTAACTCGCGAGCTCTCGACTCTCGAGCTCGATCTCGGCCAGATCCATTGGGCGGAAGCGGTCGGCCGTGGCTCCACAAGATGGACACTCGTTTGGCGGCGCAACGCCCTCGTGGATCCAACCACACACTTTGCAGCGGAACATTGAGTAAATACCCTCCTGAGTCGTCCGGAGGCGATCCGTCCGCGGACCCGCGACACCCTGACAAGGCTCAATCTTCGCACATTATAGAGCAGGGTCCCCGGGTCCAAATCAGGTGTTCTCGGTATTTACTCAATGTCCGGCAATGCATCACTACCCGGTGACGGTAACTGTGCCCGTCATTCCAGCATAAAGATCACATTTGTAAGGATAGGTGCCTGACTCCTTGAAAGTCTGGCTAAATAGTTGCTTCGGATCGAGCATCCCGGAGCTCATTGAGGCAATCCATCAAGATTTCCGCCCGCTCTTTATCGAGCGCATGCCGTCCGGGGCCGTTTCCGCCATTCTCTCCTGTGCTCCGAGAATGCTCATCCAACAACAAGGCGAATCGCCGTGCCGGCGAGAGCCCGCGGTTCCTGGATTCGTTGGCCACAATCTGAAGCAACGAGGGGCGGGAGGGCGATCCTGAGCGGAACCTGCCCAGCGCGAAACACGCCTTGACGAATCCGTCTTGCGCGGCCGCGTCCGCACCGCTCGCCGATTCCCTGATCACGTATGCGACGCGAAAAGCGATCTCCTGATACCGCCGCGCGCAAGTTGGTCGTAGGCGTCTGATTGGCCTGCTTGCGCACGTTCGATCTGTTCGGAGTCGGTCCAGTTGAGTTTTCCGCTCGCGGATGTTCAGACATCTCTGCAACGCGGAGCGAGAAACGGCGCCACGCCGTACAGCGTTCCCCTTCCCGATACAATGCCAGGAAACGGCCAATGGGATTGTCGTGTGGAGAGACGAGGCATTTGGTGGGCAATCGGGAACAAACTGAGGTGATTCGAGCAGCAGGCGTTGATGTTTGGGCTCCCGATCTGACAAAAATCCTGATTGATATCGACTGGACGGTATGCGCCGGTGAGCACTGGACCTTGATCGGTCCCAACGGCTCCGGCAAAAGCACGCTCCTGTCACTGGCCGCGGCGTCACGACATCCGAGCCGCGGCACGGTCACGATTCTCGGCGAAACGATGGGCAATACCGATGTCTGGAAGCTCAGGGAGCGGATCGGAACCGTCAGCCCGGTAACTCCACAATACGACTGGTTCACCGTCACCGACATCGTGCTCACCGGCGCCAGTGGAACGATTCAGCCGCGCTGGGAAATCTATGGAGACGCCGAGTACGCCCGAGCCTTTGAGCTCCTGGCGTTGTTGGGCTGCGATGCGTTGAAGGACCGAGAGATCTTGAGCTGTTCACAGGGCGAGCGGCAACGGGTGCGGATCGCGCGGGCGCTCATGCCCTCTCCGCCGCTTCTATTACTCGATGAGCCGGCCACCGGTCTTGATCTGCCGGCGCGTGAAGCTCTGATCCTGGCGTTGGCCGAGCTCGCCCGCGCGAATCGCGATTTGGCGACGGTTCTGGTTTCGCATCACCTCGAGGAGCTTCCCCCGACGATAACGCATGCCATTTTATTGCGGGAAGGCCGGATCGTCGCGTCGGGACCTGCCGGCGAGGTGCTTGTCAGTGAGCACATCTCAGCCTGTTTTGGATTCGATGTCCGGGTTCACCGCGAGGACGGTCGCTGGGCCGCTCGGGCCGCGGCAAGCTGGCGCGCGTAGCAAACGAAGAGGACGAATAGCCGACTCGGAGCAAGTCCGCGTTTGAGTCGATCGTCCAAGCGCCTGGTTCGCCAAGTTTCACCGGAGCTCCGGCACCGGCAAGCACCACTGCCGGTTTGAGATCGATGGCGCGATCATCGCCCGGAACGCGACTGAATCCCGGTCTAGCGGATGCGAAGGTCATGCCGTGATCGAGCACGAATTGCGCCGGCACCCAGGCCGGGGCATCGAGCTCCGACACCCGAACCCGAACGGTCTCCTCTTTCTGAACCGAAAAACCGAGCACCGCGCGCAATTCCGCCTTCAGAATGCTGCGCTTGACCCTGGCTACGATCTCCGCGCCGCCGGCGATCAGGCGTACTGACGAGAGCGTGATCTCGACCGGCAATCGATCGGCAAACTGCAAAACGGCCTGCTCGGCGATCTTTTTGAACGCATTCGAGGTGATTTCAATCGAGAGGCTCTCAATAAGCGGTTCGAATGGCATTTTGCCCTGGCCGGGATCCAGTCGAAGGCGAACATCGGAAATCTGGATATCGGATTGCATTTCGCTCCTCAGGGTTGATGGCGCCGGACATGATCCCAAGCCGGGAACGCTTATTGCTCAGAGTTTAGTTCGTGCCGCGCCAAACCATTGGCCCCAGGCTCCTCGACGATCCGAAACCAGGACTCGCTCGTTCTTAGCGGGGACGGTCTTGTGCTCCCGCGTCTTTTTCGTGCCGGCAAGATCTTCTGGAACTTTGTAACTATGTTCGTTGAAGATTCCCGGTTCATTTTGCCGTGATCTCGAACAAGGCGGTTGACCCTATCTTCCCATAGGAGTCATGCCCGCGTTGGCATATTCTAGACACGGTAAACAGGAGAGGACGACATTGACATCGACTCATGCGCTCCACGTGCGACAGACCGCTAATCGATCGAGCTGGTGGCAATACCTCGCCACGACGGCACATGTCGCCTGACGCTGAGAGGCGGCTCACAGGAGCGCCGGCGGATCTTGCGCTCGGCAGTGACGTCTTCGCCACTGAACGCATCGCCGGCAACCCGATGGTTCCTCGCCGGCGTTCGCGATCCGATCTTCGCCGGATCGAGGAGATTCGTCGTGTCGTTTCCGGCGGGCTCGATTGGTCCAAAGTGCTCGACGAAGCGGCCCGCGCCTGTGTTGGATTGGCGGGCTCCGAACGCTGTGTGCTGCTGCTTTGGGACATGGTGCATGATGAAGTCGTCGTCGCATCCGACAAGAGTGCTTCCGGCGACGGAGAGCTTGCGTACGGCACCCGTACGCCGCTCAAACAGTGGGCCGGCCCGCGATCTGTGCTTTTCAATCAAGAACCGCTAATCGTCGAATTACCTGAGGAAACACGCACTTTGGCTGAACGCGAATTCGCGACGAGCCAGGGCGCCACGAGCTTCATGTATGTGCCGCTGATCGCGTTTGGCGAGTGTCTCGGTATTCTGCTGCTTGTCCGTGGCGCGAAAGGGCCATTCAGGCGACATCACCTGAGATTCGCGGAGAGTGCGGCAAGGGTTATCGGACCGGCCCTCGCGACCGCTAAGATGCTGGATGTCAGCAAGAGTCAGGCGGCCGCGCGAGGAGCCCTCTTTGCGATCAGCCAGGCGGCGGTGTCGATGGACGATCAGCCGACCGTGCTTCGAACGATCGCGAAAGCGGCCTCGGCAGTCCTCGAGAGCGATTCCTGCACGATTCAGATCTGGAATCGTGAGTCAGACGCGATGGAGACACTTGCGATCGAGGTCTCAAACGCCCGCCCGATTGCAGCAGCCGACGTTCCACTCAAGCACGTATCAGATTTCCGCAGTTTACGCTTCGTGCTGGAGCAGCAGACCCCGCTTCACATGCACCCACGTCAAATCGGTCTCACGAATTTGGAACGGGACGAGCTCACCAGCAGCGGCACCGAAAGCCTACTGATCGTGCCAATGACGATTGCAGGCGATACGCTCGGCGTCATCCTGGTGGCATCGAGCCGTCCGCGCGCATTCGACGGGGAAGCGATCAATGTCGCCCAGGAGATTGCGGCCCAAACCGCCTTGGCCATTCAGAATGCCAGGTTCGTCGAACGCACCAAACGCCACGTCGAGGAACAATCAGTTCTCCTGCGTGTGAGCCAGGCGGTGATTTCGAGCCGGAGTCTCAGCGGCGCCCTATCAGACATCGCGCGGGCGTCGCTCGAATTCGATTCCGTAGAAGGATGCCGGATTCTGCTGTGGAACGATGGCTCCGATAGAGTCGAGCTCGCGGCCGAGGAGAACGTGGCCGATTGGCCGACCTTCTACCAGCTTGGCGACCGGTATCCTCTCGCCGACTGGCCGACGATTCGCCACGTCATGGCGACCAGGATGGCTCGAAGCTATTTGGTTTCGGATTCCGGGATCACGGCGCGCGAACGGGCAAACCATGTTGCCGACGGCGTCGGCAGTTTTGGCGCGATTCCAATTGTGATTGGCCCGGACTGCCTCGGCTGCCTTGCGCTGCATTCGCGCGCGGATCGAGGTTTTTCCCAGGATACGATGCGTGTCGGCCTGGAACTAGCGACACAGGTTGCCCATGCCATCAACCGCGCTCGACTCTTCAAACAGCTACGAACGCGAGCGGAAACGGATGGATTGACCGGTTTGCTCAACCACCGGGCGGCATTCGAAGCGCTCGATCGAGAATTGGCCGCCGCTCGGCAGAACAGCACCGCGGTCGGCGTGATCGTGATCGATCTCGACGACTTCAAGCTCTTCAATGACACCCACGGTCACCTGATCGGCGATCGGGTCTTGGTCGACGTGGCCGGCGTCCTCAACGAGGTTGCCCGGCCGAGCGACCACGTCGCCAGGTTCGGTGGTGACGAATTCCTTGTGATTCTGCCGAGCGCATCGGTCGAGACGACCAGAACCATCGCGGAACGGCTCGTGCAGCGCATGGATCTGACTGCAGTCGCGATCGGGGACTTGCTGGTGCCGATCCGCTCCTCGATTGGGATTTCCACTTTCCCCCACGACGCACGCAACCGTCAAGAGTTGATCGCATTCGCGGATTCCTCGATGTACGCCGCAAAGGAACTGGGGGGTGGGCAGGTCGGCTCTGTTACGCGTGGCACGAGATCCCTGGAGGTGTCGACGCTGGGGGCGCTAAGCGGGTTGGTGCGAGCAGTCGACCGCAAGGATAGGTACACCAAAGATCATTCGGATCTGGTCGCGGAATACGCCGTCCGGTTTGGACTCGCCCTGCGAATGATCCCGGAAAAGATCGAAGCTCTCGAGCTCGCGGGTCAATTGCACGATGTCGGCAAAATCGCGGTGCCCGATTCGATCCTGCGGAAGCCCGGTTTCCTGACTCCAGAAGAACATGCGATGATCCGCCAGCATGTGGTCTTTAGCGAGTTGATGATCAAGGGTGTTCCGCATCTGGACGACGTGCTGGCCGCGGTTGCGCACCACCATGAGCGGTGGGACGGTGGAGGATATCCATTCGGCAAGAGCGGAACCCAAATTCCACTTCTCGGCCGAATCCTGGCGCTCGCCGACGCGCTGGCCGCGATGACCTCCGATCGTCCATATCGCAAGGGCCGATCACTCAAGCAGGCGGTTCAAGAGATTCGCGCCGGAGCGAACACGCAGTTCGATCCGGACCTCGTTGAGCCCTTCATCCGTTCTGTCACCACGCACACCGCGTTACTGCAAGAGGAATCTCGCCATCAAGCCTCGATGTACCAGATCAAGCCGCCGGTAGGCAGCGCTCGCGCCGAGCGATCGGACACCTCTCCGCTCGATGAGACGGCGATCCCAGATGAGCTGGTCGCGGTCGACTAGGCACACAGGATAATCAAGGGCTGCTGGTACAATCGACGTGGAGGAACACCACGTCGTGCAGATCACGTCCGAGCATCACGTCGCCACGCCCGGCGATACCTCCGGTGTTGCCGTTTTTGGCAGGCGCTTCAGCGAGAATATCGAGAAGGTTATCGTCGGTAAGCGCGATGCGATCGATCTCATGCTGGTGTGCCTGCTCTGCGAAGGGCATGTGCTGATCGAAGACGTTCCCGGTGTCGGCAAAACAACGATGGCGCGGGCGGTTGCGCGGTCGATCGCGGGCGAGTTCCGCCGAATCCAATTCACGCCCGATCTACTGCCTTCAGACATTTCAGGAATCTCAGTCTTCGATCAACGAACGAATGCCTTTCGTTTCCGGCCGGGTCCAGTCTTTGCGAATGTCGTGCTAGCGGACGAAATCAACCGCGCGACGCCGCGAACCCAATCCGCGCTCCTGGAGGCGATGGAGGAGCGCACGGTTACCGTCGATGGCGAAACGATGCACTTGCCGCGACCGTTCTTTGTGCTCGCAACCGAAAACCCAATTGAACTGGAAGGAACGTTTCCGCTGCCGGAGGCGCAGCTTGACCGTTTCTTGATGCGATTGGAGCTTGGGTATCCGAATCACGACGAAGAGATCGACATCCTCCGGCGCAACACGAGCCGCGAGCCGTTGCAAGAGATCGAAGCGGTCGCGTCGGGAGATGAGCTGATCACCGCGGCTCGCGTGTGTGACAAGGTGCATGTCAGCGATGATCTCGCGCGCTACCTAACCTCGATTGTGCGCGGCACTCGGTCGCACGATGCGGTGGCTCTCGGCGCCAGTCCACGAGCATCGCTTGCCCTCTTGCGCTCGTCGCAGGCATTTGCGGCCATCCACGGGCGCGATTATGTGACGCCGGACGACATCAAACATCTCGTACTGCCGGTGTTGGGGCACCGCCTGATGCTTTCTTCGGATACCAGGTTGCGGGGCCGGTCGCTGGCGATGATTCTCGACGAGGTTGTCGCGTCGGTCGCGGTTCCGGTCGAAGGATCCATCGGACTGCCGGGCGCCGTGCGAAACCAGTAACGGTCATGGCTCCACGGGGTTTGCGAGAGAATGCGCGAGCGTTCATCGGCCTTGGCCGGCGGGACGGCGAGCGTAGTCTGTTCTTCAACCGGTTTTGGATATATGCGGCGTTGACCGTGGTTGCAATCGGGGCGGCGCTGCGAGATCGTGGGCTGGTGACGCTTGGCGCGTCGGTCGCGGTTGCGGCGCTGATCACCGCCGCCTGGAATCGCGTCACGTTGGCAAGAATGCGATACACGCGAACAGTCAGCGCCGATCGGTTCTTTCCGGACGACCGGGCGGAACTGACGATCGAGATTTACAACGACAAACCTATTCCCGTTCCGTGGCTGAGTCTCGACGAAGAGATAAGCGACGCGATCCGGCCGCTGGATCGGGCAACGGTCGCTACCGGAACGTCAGGCCGGCGGATGCTTCAACTGCGAACGCATCTTGGTCCCTACGAACGGGTGCGGTGGAAGATTCCGATTGAGTTGACGGCCCGCGGCGTGCAAACGATCGGTCCGGCGACCCTCCGCTCCGGCGATCCGCTAGGTTTCTTTTCAAACCGGGCAGAGCTCGACTCGATCGACACGTTGATTGTCTTTCCGCGTTTGATCGCACGACAGCCGTTTCATCTGCCGTCGCAGCACGCGGTCGGAGATGTCCGCGTGCCTCGTCATCTGTTGACCGATCCGCTCCGGATCATCGGGGTCCGGGATTACCGGCCGGACGATCCGCTGAAATCGATCCACTGGAAGGCGTCCGCCAGACAGGGCACTCTGCAGGTCCGCGTCGCCGAGCCGACAACCACGCTCCAACTCACGGTGCTCGCGAACATCGATACCTTCAACCATTACTGGGAGGGACTGGACATCGTGATGTCCGAAACCGTGATCGAAATCGCGGCTTCGGTCGCGATTTGGGCGATTGACCATCGCTACTCGGTAGGTCTTGGCTCGAATGGGATTCCAGCCGGGTCCGATCAATCGCTCCGGGTAAGACCGGGCCGGGGAGCGCATCAACGAACTCGAATGCTCGAAGGGCTCGCGAGGTTGTCTCCTTACTCGACCGCGCCGTTTGCGAAGGTGGTGGAGGCCGAAACCGGCCGATTGATGCCGGGAAGCACGCTGGTTATTGTTACCAGTCTGTTGCCGGACGGTCTGACTGAGCGGATGCGAGCGTTGATCGCGGCCGGACACCGCGTGGTGTTGATCCCGGTTGGAGATTGCCCGGTTCCTGTGCTGAGGGGATTGTCGATCCGTCCGCTGTCCACCGAGCTCGAATCCGATCCGTTCGAGAGGCGCGCCGCGGCTCAAGCGCATGCATGATCAGAGGACCGCCACGTCGACGACGCGTGTCAGATTGCTCGATGAAGCAGTAGTCGCGACCCTTTGCATCGCGGAAGCCGCGATCGTCTGGCTGATCTTCGATGCCGCGTTCGCTTTGCCCGCGGATGCACCCGGCGCGGTGCCGCCGTGGGTGGTGATCGCGCTGATGTGGGGAACGGCAGTCGCGCCGCGGTTGCTGGAAGCGCTCGACGTTTGGAATCCCTGGTATCAAGCGATTCTTGCGGCGGCGGTATCAGTTACCACGCTTGCCTCGATCAAGATCGTCAGTTTTCCCGATCATGGGTGGACCGATGGCGCCTGGATCAACGAGGGACTAAACGGATTCATCTTCCGGCCCTCCACCGATCAATTTCCGGTTTGGGGCGTAATCGGCCTCCTGGCGTACGCCTGGTGGCGCGGTCGCATGCGCGCGGAACCGACACTGGATGCCGCTTTCCAGATGCTCAAAACGGGTATTGTCTTCACGCTTATTGGCGCGACCACCATGACCGCGGTCGACCACGATTCGAGCACCGCACGCTCGGCGGCACCGGTTCTGATCTTTTTCACGGCGGCCATCTCGGCGATCGGGATCGCCCGTTTGGCCGGCTCGGAACGACAGAATGCGTCACATGACTTTCGCCGGGGCGTCTTCGTTGCCCTGGCCCCGGCGGCGCTCGCCGCGGTTCTTGCGATCGTCATTGCCGGCGTGTTCACGCGAGATGTGCTGGATACGCTACTTTGGGCGATAGGTCCGCTGCTCTTCGCGCTTGGCATGCTCTTTAGCGCCGCTATTCTGCTCGCGGCACTCATCGCAATGATCACCCTGTCTCCGCTCTTCTGGTTACTGGACGGAAGGCAGTTGAATATCAGGTCTGTCCAAATCGACACGACGAGTCCCTTTGCGAATACGTCGTTGGAAGACACAACCTCGCGGGCGAACGAATTGCCGGATGCGATTCGCTATGTTGTCGCCGGAGTCGTTCTGCTGCTTCTATTCACGGGAGTTACCCGGTTCGTTTTGCACCGTCGAAAGAAGGTCAACGCGGATGTCGAGGATGTACAGCGAGACACGATCAGACCGGTATTCGATCTTCGAGCGCTCTTCAACGCGCTGCTCCGTGCCACCGGAATCGGTCAACGCGAGGCGGCAGAAGACCCGCTTGCCGGTCTGCGAGGCGATCCGCGTTGGGCTTCGACGATTGCGATCCGGGAACGATTCGCGGAGTATCTTGTTTGGAGCCAAGGACTGGGTCATGCTCGAGAGCGGCACCTAACACCCTCAGAGCACTCAACCCAATTCGCGGCGAAGCTACCAGGTCCAGGCGCTCGAGGAGATGTGGCAGAGTTGACAGAGATTTATGCTCGCGCCCGGTATCGATCCGCACCCGCGGAACCTCGTGAGGCCGATGCCGCGAACGTTGCCTGGCAACGTCTGAAACGCTCGGCGAAGTCAGGAACTTAGCTCCATGGCTCCATTACCAAGTGACGCTCCATTGGGGATATACATCCACATTCCGTTTTGCGCGCACATCTGCCCCTACTGCGATTTCAACACGTACAGCGGGCAGGAGGCGCTGATTCCCCGGTACGTGGCGGCGCTCGAACGTGATCTGAGCGCCCGGTCAGTGGATTTTAGGGGCCGCGAGGTCTCGTCGATCTTCCTCGGCGGCGGCACGCCCTCGTTGTTGACTGTCCAACAGATCGCTGGTCTGCTCTCGACTGTTCACGGAGCGTACAACATTCAGACTGACGCTGAGATCTCGCTGGAAGCGAATCCGAACAGCGTCGACGAGGCGTACTTATCGGGATTGCGAGAAGCAGGGATCAATCGACTCAGCCTGGGAATTCAAACCACGAATCGAAAGGGATTGCGGCTGCTGGGGCGCCAGCACGAGGCGCACGAGGCGGAGACCGTGTTTCTAGCTGCTCGGCGGGCCGGATTCGAGAACATCAGTCTCGATCTCATCTTCGGCTGGCCCGGACAATCAAGCGAGCAGTGGGAAGTTGATCTCTCATGGGTCCTGCAATGGGGTGGAAGAGGGCCGGACCACCTTTCGCTCTACAGTCTCATCGTCGAGCCCGGCACGCCGATGGCGGACGCGGTCGAGCGGGGCATCTTGACCGTGCTGGACGATGACGCGACCGCGGATCTCTACGAGATCGCGATGTCGAATCTTGCCGGCGCTGGGTACACGCACTACGAGGTCGCGAACTGGGCGCGCCCGGCGGATCGGATGTCACGCCACAACGCCATCTACTGGCGCAACGGCGACTACCTGGGAATTGGGGCGGGAGCGCACGAAACCGTCGCGGGACGCCGCACCTTGAGCCACCTTCTACCCCGAACCTACATCGAAGCGGTCGAATCTGGTCGAACGCCGCTGTCGAACGTCGAAAACCTCGAACCGCGCGTGCGAATCGGCGAAACGATGATGCTTGGGCTTCGCCTCCTGACTGAAGGCGTGTCAGACGCGGAGTTCGCGGCGCGTCATGGTGTTGAGCTCGAGGAGATGTTTGGAGACACAATCCGCGAGTTGGCCGGTCTCGGATTGATCGACCTCGGGCTGGACCGAGCTCTCCTCACACATCGAGGTTTGATGCTCGCGAACGATGTTTGCGCGCGATTCCTGGCCTGATGCCGCGATCGGTCCTTGGTCGAATGCCGCTAATGAAGAGGATGTGCGTAACATAAGCAAAGGGCGGACCAAAATCGGCCCGCCCTTGTTGCATGTTCTAAACGTTGTCTGTTACTCGTATCGCAGTGCTTCTGCTGGGCTGATTCGGGCCGCCTGGCGGCTGGGAACCCAGGTCATCAGCAATGAGACTGTAATCGTCGCGATCAGGATCACCGAGATCAAAACGTAAGGCACGGTAAACACAGCGTCCGCCGCCGCCGAATCGCTTGTGAAGAGATTGCGGGCGAGCAGCACACCGAGGATCGTTCCCGACAAACTTCCCAATCCCACCACGAACGCGGTTTCGATCATGAAAGAAAGGGCGACCATACCCTGCTGATACCCGATCGCGCGCAGCACGCCGATCTGCTGGCGCCGCTCCACCACCGATCGGAACGCGATCACGCCGATCGCCGCGATTCCCACGAAGAGCCCCAGGCCCATAAAGCCTTGGATGATGTAGAGGAAACCGGTCGACTGCCGCTGGCTATCTTCGAGCGCATCCTCGATCGAGGTTGCCTGAACACCGTTCTGGAGCAGGACTCGTTCGACATCTTTTGCAACCTGATCGGATCTGTCCGGGTCGCCTAAACTGATGTAGTAGGTGACGTTCATGTCCGTTTCCGGCATCAGCACCCGCATTGTCGCGTCGCTCGTGAAGAGCCCATACATAATGCTGATCTTGCTGTCGAGGACGCCGATGATTTTGACCGTTTCGGTTTTGCCCGTGGTCGGATTTGCGATTTCGACGTTCACAGGCTGGAAGGTCTTGTCGCCGCTGGACACCCCTGTCAGTTCGAAGGCGTTCTCACTTCCGCCGAAGTCTCCGGAGCTCTCCACCATGGTGGAGTCGATGTACGCAACATTCGGTTCCGTGCGCAAGGCGTTCACGATCGCCTCGTCTGACTCATAACCGATTGCCCGCTGTCCGAACTTGAGTTTGGCGGATTCGAGAAAACCGGCGTCTTGCCCATAAGCGTTGACGGTTTTCCATTCGTTCGTTCCAGCGATTCTGGCATCGGCCGACCCACCGCTCGGGCTAGAGAGCCGTCCGACCCCCTGGAAATCGCCGGTATCGACGCCCTTGGCCGTCAACGTCCCCTGGAAATCGTCGATTGGGTTTCCCGCTGGGGCATCCGCGGCAACCTGCCAACCGGCGTTTGCATCGTCGCCGAGGAAGAGATTCACGTAGTTCTGATTCATCGTCGCGATCATCACGAGTGAGAAGATGATCAGGCTGAACATCGCGATCGTGAGGCCCGTGCGGCCACGGCTGGCGCCGGGATAAGCGACCGCCGTGCGGATGGCCGGCAACTTCGAGCGGAAGACGCCGCCGAGCGCGGTGATGCCCTTGAGCAGGATATCGGTGTTCTGAAGGATGAGAATCGTCGCCCCGATCACCATGAAGATGCCCGAGAGGAAGAACATCTCGATATCGCCGTCGTAGCTGCCGAAGATCCGCTCGAACTGATCCTCAGGCAGCAGCCAGAAGACGATTAGGTAGAGACCGATCAGGGAGTAGATCGGGCGGCTCGGTACCCGGACAAATCGGAGGATCATCGCGATGCCGAACGGCGTCAGGCTCATGCCGGAGTAGAACAGAAAGGCACTGTCACCGGCGGAGAGAGCCAGCAGTCCACCAACCGCGATCAGAATCCCGCCGTAGAGAAGGGATCGCTTTTTGCGGTGCGAATCCGCGGCGTCGGGGAGATCGCGGATCGCGGCCACCACGTTGAGACGGCTGATCTTCCACGAGCTTCCGACCACTGCCAGGAAGGTGATGACCACGCCCAGGCAATAGGCGACGACGAGGCTGCGCAGCGTGACGTGTGGGGTAATGTTGAGGAAATCACCGAAGAGAAAGCCCATCGACCAACCGATGCCGATCGCCGCGAGCACTCCGAGCGCCGACCCGATGAATCCCGCGATGACGGCGTAGCCCGCGCCTTCGCTGATGAATTGATGGATGAGCTGACGGCGATGGGTGCCGACCGCTCGCGACATCCCCATCTCCGCCCGGCGCTCGGCAGCGAGCATCGTGAAAATGAGCACGATCAAGAGCACACCGGCCGCGATCGAGAAGAGTCCAAGCACCAGGAAGATCGCGGTGAAGATCTGGCCAAAGGTGCGGCCGAGATCGACCCATTCCTTTTTGATGGCCGTCACGCCCAGACCGGTACCCGTGAGCTTCGGCTCGAGCTGATCGACCACAGCATCGGAGTAGTCGAGGCTGTCACGCACACTGCCCGTGTTCGAGATCAGGATACTGGTGATGCCGTTGGGCTTGTTGAGCAGTGTCTGAGCGCGATCAAGCGGCATGACCATGCCGTTTGCCTCGAGTCCGCTATCGAAATCGCGCTCGCCGCCGCTCAAGTAAGAATCATTCGCGATCGCGGCGACCGAAAGCTGATGGGGTTGGTTGTCGACGTAGACCGTGAGAAGGTCGCCTACTTCCGCATTAAGCGATTCGGCAGTGTGCTTGCCGAGGACGATCGAATCGGCCGGAATGGTGCCGAGATCGATCGTCGAGCCATCCGTGGCCTTGAGCCCGCCAAATCCATCGAGCCGTGTTGGATCGAGTCCGACAAGCGTCGCGGTCGGTTCGGAGAGTTGTTTGGATTCATTCACGACCGGAATCTGCTGTCGCAGCTCGGGCATGACCCCGTCGACATTTGGATCGCCGGCAACCGCATTGTCCACCGTGGTCAGCGCCGATGCATCGATCAGGCTCCCACTGGCGCCGATATCGGCTTCGGTGGATTGACTCCCGATGACCTGCTCGTCGACATGACCATAGGTGTCGTAAACGTCGTTGGTCATCGAGTAGTCGATTGTGTCGCCGGTTCCGAGCGCCGCGGCCATGATCAACGTGCTGAGCATGAGACCAAGCACAATCAAGATTGTCTGAGCCTTGCGGCGCGGAATGTTTCGCATTCCCATTTTGAAGATGACCGGACGGCGCATCGCGATCCAGGCCACGGTCAGGAGACAGAAGGCCAGTAATCCGAGCAGCACGATCATGATCGTGGTCATTGAGATCCCGAATAATTCGTTCATGAGCATTCTCCGAACAGTATGAGCAGCGTGACAAAGGCATGGAGAATCCGCCGGTTGAGGGCCGGCGGATCGGGATCAATCGATTAGTGAGCGCCGACCAAAGCTGGCTCGCCGGATCTGACAAATCCTGAAGCATGGGCGAGACCCGGAATCGTTTCGCCGACGATCTCACCGTCGCGCATTCGCACGATCCGGTCGCAAAGGTCGCCGACGCCGGCGTCATGGGTCACCAGAACGAAGGTCAGTCCGTTATCCAGATTGAGCTGTCGCATCAAGCTCATGATCTCAGTCGCGGTTTTGGAGTCGAGCGCGCCAGTTGGTTCGTCGGCCCAGATGATGGCGGGATCGTTGACGAGTGCCCGCGCGATTGTCACGCGCTGGCGTTGGCCGCCGGAAAGCTCCGCCGGCCGGTGGGATGCCCATTGCGTCAATCCAACCGTCTCCAGCGCGTTCATCGCTTTTTCGCGTGCATGCTTGGGTTTGACGCCCGAAACGAGCAATGGCAGCTCAATATTTTCGACCGAGCTGAGCACCGGTAGTAGGTTGTAGACCTGGAAAACAAAGCCCATCCGCATCGCCCGGTAATCGGTTCGCTTGCGATCGCTCAGGCCGGCAAGATCCTGACCCTCGAGCAGAATCTGCCCGTCGTCGATCGAATCCAGCCCGGATAGGCAGTTCAAGAGCGTTGTTTTGCCGCAGCCCGAAGGACCCATGACGCCGACCATCTCTCCGCGCTTGACGGCAAAGTCAACACCCTTGAGCGCCTGCAACTTAGCCGTGCCGGTGTCGTACGTCTTAACGACCTCGCGCGCGTTGATCATCAGATTCGCGGCCGCTGGATCCAGTCCAACTTCATTCTTGCGGCCACCGAAAATTCGCATTTCATTCCTCCTATAGCGTTGATTGGTTTTCGCAGCGTTTTGCTTCGTTGATTCCACTCTACCGGTTCGATGTGTAGGAGATTTGAAGAGAGTGTCACGAAACTGTCACAGGTCCACGCTCCGAAAGGATTGGCCCGGTTGGGTAGGGTCCAACCAGATCGACCGTACATTTTCGTTCACCATGAGCTTGGCTTCAACTTTTTTGGCGAAAACGGCATTGTTTCATGCGCCGCTCGGATGTGGATAATCAACGGCGAATCAACTCGGTTTGATGTGGTCGAAATGTGAGGGGACAACGTGACGGCTCCAGAGCTCTGTTTTCTCGACGCACGCGAGCTTGCGGGCCGGATCCGCAATCGCGATCTCACCGCGCGCGAGGTGATGGAAGCGCATCTCGCTCAAATCGCCCGTATCAATCCGGTGGTCAACGCGATCGTCTCGAAGCTCGAGGACGATGTCTGCCTGGCGCTCGCGGATGAAGCCGACCGTGTGCAGGCCGCTGGCGCGGAATTGGGTCCATTGCACGGCCTGCCTATCGCGTTCAAGGATCTCGAAGACGCGGTCGGATTTCCGAACACGATGGGGTCTCCGCTCCATGTCAATAACTATCCGGCTCAGGATTCATTGCTGGTCGAGCGGTTACGAAAGGGCGGGGCTCTGCCGATCGGCAAGACGAACGTGCCGGAGCTCGGGTTGGGCTCCCATACCTTCAATACCGTTTTCGGCGCTACCTTGAACCCGTACGACACGACCAAGACCTGCGGCGGGAGCAGCGGCGGCGCCGGAGTTTCGCTCGCGACCGGGATGTTACCGATTGCAGACGGCAGCGACATGGGCGGTTCGTTGCGCAATCCCGGTAACTTCAATAACGTGGTCGGTTTCCGTCCTTCGCCGGGTCTGGTCCCGACCTGGCCGGCCGACTTGCCTTGGATTCAGATGAGTGTGAAGGGACCACTCGCCCGATCCGTGTCAGATGTGGCGCTGATGCTGACCGCGGTCGCTGGACCTGATCCCAGAGCTCCGCTTTCGCTTGAAGTCGACCCGGAGAGCTTTGCGAAGCCGCTCGACCGCGATTTTCGGGGAGTGAAGGTCGCCTGGTGCCCCGATCTGGGCGGATTGCCGCTCGATTCCAGGGTCCGAACGGCCCTGGAAAGCCAGCGTCAGGTCTTCATGGACCTTGGATGCACTGTGGAAGAGGCATCGCCTGATTTCACGGGCGCCGAGGAGGTCTTCCAGACCCTGCGCGCATTCCTTTTGGCCACCAGCAACGCCGGCACGTTCGAGGCCGACAAACCCAAAATGAAGCCGGAAGCCGTCTGGAATATCGAAAAAGGACTAGCGCTCTCAGGCGTCGATGCCGGCAAAGCGCTGATCGCGCTCACGGCGGTGGTCGATCGCGTTCGTGAATTCATGAACACCTACGAGTACGTCCTCTGTGCGGTGAACCAAGTGCCGCCATTTGACGTAAACACCCGGTATCCGGAGACAGTCGACGGCGTTGAGATGCCGACCTACATCTCCTGGATGAAATCGGCCTATTTCATTACGGTCAGCCGCGTGCCGGCGATCTCTGTTCCGTGCGCGTTCACCCCCGAAGGACTGCCGGTTGGCATTCAGATCGCGGGGCGGCAACGGTCCGACTTTTCGGTGCTGCAACTGGCCCACGCCTTCGAACAGGCAACGCAAACCGCCAAACGCCGTCCGCCAATCGTCTGACGAGCGCGAGCGTACGGGCGCAATACATTGCGCGCCTACATATCGACAACTTGCAATTTGTTGCGCCCGCGACAGGTTCAGGCGTTCTTCGCTTTGCGCTGAAGTTCAAACAGCTTCGTGATCGCCTCCAAGGGCGACAACGATTCGATGTCGAGCGCCTTCAGTTCGTCGGCGACTGGATCCGGCCCGCCGAACATCGTCAACTGAAACGTTGTGTCCGATGCCGCGGGAGAGCGCATCGCGCCGCGCCGCTGCGATTTGTCCAACATGCCACGATCCGAGCTCTCCAGCTCCTCGAGGATCTCCTGGGCACGCCGCACGATCGCGCGCGGAATCCCGGCCAACTGAGCAACATGCACGCCATATGAGCGGTCGGCGCCGCCGGGCACTACCTGGCGCAAAAAGACGACGCGATCGCCGTCTTCCTGGACGTCCATCTTGTACGTGTGGACGCGCGGCAGGATTTCATCGAGCTCGGTCAGCTCGTGATAGTGGGTCGCGAAGAGCGTTTTGCAGCCGAGCTTCGGCGCGTTGTGCAGGTGCTCGACGACCGCGCGTGCGATCGCGAGACCGTCGTACGTGCTGGTGCCGCGCCCGATCTCGTCCAGGACAACCAGGCTACGCTTTGTCGCGTGATTCAGAATGTTGGCGGTCTCCAGCATTTCGACCATGAAGGTGCTTTGCCCGGTCGCGATGTCGTCCTGCGCGCCAATCCGGGTAAAGATGCGATCGACGATCCCAATGCGGGCTCGGTCTGCCGGCACGAATGATCCGATCTGCGCCATCAGCACGATCAGCGCGACCTGTCGCAGCCAGCTGCTCTTGCCGGCCATGTTTGGACCGGTCAGGATCACGATCTGGGCGGAATCGGTGTCGAGATGGGCGTCATTTGGCACAAACTCGGCGCGGCCCAGGATTGCTTCGAGCGTCGGATGGCGCCCGGCATCGATGTCGATGCAGCCCGTTTCGTCCAGTTCCGGCCGGACATACGAGCGCTGCACCGCGACCTCGGCCAGGGCGGAGATCACATCGATCGCCGCGATCGAGTGCGCCGCCTGCAGCAATCGGCCGCACTGACCGCCGATCTCTGCCAAAACCCGGCGATAGACATCGGTCTCGATCTCGGCCAGCGTTTCTTGCGCGGTCAAGACGATCGTTTCGTATTCCTTCAGTTGCGGGGTGAAGAATCGAGTCGCGTTGGTCAACGACTGTTTGGGAATGTAGTCGACCGGCAGCACTGGATCGCCGGACGAGCCGGACGTTGCCCGGTCTCGCTCGGCGGAGGCGATCGCGGCGGTCGTCAGCTCCAGGTAATAACCAAAAACTCTGTTGTATCCGACCTTGAGCGACCGGATCCCGGTGCGCTCTCGCTCGGTTCGTTCCAGATTCGCGATCCATTCCCGGGCCTCGGCGGCGCGGATTTGATGACCGTCGAGCTCCGGCGAGAAACCGGGACGAATCGCATTGCCCTTGCCGAGGACCGCGGGTGGTTCTTCGGCGATCGCGCGCTCGAGCAGTTTCAAGACATCGCCGCAATCCGGAATCGGCTCAACTCCGGGAGTCTCACCCGCCGCTCGTGAGAGATCGGGCAAGAAGACGAGGGCCGAGCGAAGGGTTCCAAGCTCGCGTGGTGACGCGGATCCGGTCAACGTGCGGTTCGCGAGGCGTTCGACATCGCCAACCTGTCCCAGCAGTCGACGCACCTCCGCGCGGCGAAGCGCGTCGGTGTGAAACCCGGCGATCGCGTCCTGGCGCTCGCGCAGATCGTCGATGCTCAGCAGCGGCTGCCCGATCCAGCGACGCAGCAAACGAGCGCCCATCGAGGTTCGCGTCTGATCCAGCACATGGATCAAACTGTGCCGCTTTTCGCCACGCGCGCTTTCGGTCAATTCGAGATTGCGCCGGGTTTGGGCGTCGAGCGTCATGTAGCCGTCGACGGCATAGGTGACCAACGAGCTGATCTGCCTCAATCCGGAGAGCTGCGTTTCTGAGAGGTATTGCAGCAGCGCGCCGGCGGCACTGACCGCGAGCGGCTTACCGGTGCAACCGAATCCATCGAGCGACTCGACCGCAAAATGGCGAAGTAACGCTTCTTCTGCTCGCTCGGGTCGCCAGCGCCAGGCTTCGGTTTTGCTGCGAGTCACACCCTCAGGCAGCCACGCGCTTTCAGGGAGGATCAGATCGCCGGTATCGCTGGCGGGTAGGACGAGCTCGGCGGATTGCAGGCGCAAAAGCTCCCGGCCGGCGGCGAGAAGCGCCTCCTCGGCCGTTCCCGCGCAGATCTCGGTCGTGCGGAACTCGCCCGTACTGATATCGGCCGAGGCGATCCCCACCCGAATGCCGTCGACCGCAACCGCCGCGATGTAATTGTTCGCATTTGCGTCGAGCATCAATGGCTCGAGCACGGTGCCCGGCGTGACCACGCGGGTGACATCGCGATCGACAATCCCACGACCTTTTTGTGGTGTTCCGATCTGCTCGCAAATCGCGACCTTGTGTCCCGCGGCGATGAGCTTCGCGATATAGCTCTCAGCAGAATGGTGCGGCATGCCGGCCATCGTCACGCGCTGTCCCTTGCCCATTTCGCGGCCGGTCAACACCAGGTCGAGCGTTGCGGCGGCGATCTCGGCATCGCGTTCGAACGTTTCGTAAAAATCGCCCAGACGGAAGAAGAGAATTGTGTCCGGGAAGCGGGCTTTGATCTGCAAATACTGGCGGCGAAGGGGAACGACGGACGCCAACTCGTCTGAATCGCCGTCTGTCGGTGCGGTGGTTTTGGACACGTGCTGGCGAACCTCTCGTGGCTTGGCAACGTTTCGACCGACGCGCCGGTAAAGATTGACATCGTCGAGCGTCCGGTGGCGCTAGACTACGGTAGCGGTGCGCCCGTGGGCAAGGTTCGAGCAGCCGGCAATGTGACCGGCCCAATTGGAGAAAAGCAAGGATGGCCAAATTCGCGGTTTTTGTGACATTCGGCGACAAAGCGGCGCGGGACGCAATCCGTCCGGATCACCGGGTCTATTTGAAGAGCCTCTACGACGCTGGGAAGCTGCACGAATCCGGGCCGTTCGTCGACGACGACGGCGCGCTCATCGTGTACGAGTGCACCGATGCGGCGGAGGCGGAAGCGCAGTTCGCGACCGATCCATACAACGCCGCGGATGGCGTGATCGCGGACTACCAGATCAGGGAATGGAACGTGGTCTTTCCGGCGAAATAACCTGAATGATATCCTGAGCAGAAGAACGGCCGTCCGAAACTCGGGCGGCCGTTCGTCGTTTCAGGTATCAGGAATCACGGGGTACTCGACGTACGGCTGTTCGGGCGATGCTGCTACGGCTCCTGAGTTGGTTCGAGCGTTGGTTCAGTTGTTGATGTTTCGGTCGGAGTGGCGGTTGGGACGAGCGTCGGCGTCAGCGTCGGTGTACTCGTGGTCGTCGGTGTTCGAGTCGGCGTGATGGTGGTCGTCGTTGTTCGAGTCGGCGTGATCGTGGGCGTCGCCGTTCTCGAAGTGGCGGGCACGACTTTGAAGGTGACGTTGACCACGCTTCCGCTGCTCCCCGTCGCGCGAACGGTGCGATTGCCCGCGGTCGTTGCCGGTGCCTTGAACTCGAGCTCGCCCGTGCCAACCGAGGAAATCCTGACCGACTTAGCGACCACTTTGCTCGAGCTTCCGGCCACAAAGAACCTGATCTCGACGGTTTCGTTCTTCGCGAATCCGCGCAAATAGCCCTTCACCTTGGTGCCAACTCGACCCGTCTTTGGACTCAGCGACAGCGAGGGCTTGACCCGATACTCCTTGCGAACGACGAATCCGTTCGTGTTCCCTTTAGCAACCGCATAGTGCTTTCCAGTCACGGAGTTTGGCGCCAAGAAGGTCAGTGTCGCTTTGCCGTTCTCATCCGCGACAGTCGTCGCCAATGTCGCGTTCGTCGGCTTGTCCCAATGAGCGGTTACCGTTTCGCCGCTCACGAATTTGGTACATGTGAGGGTGACTGAGGAACGCGCGGCCCCGGTGGTTGGCGAGACCGAGCACCCGGGTTTTGGCAGCGGGGTTGGAGTTAGCGTCGGCGCCGGCGTGAGCGACGGTGTGGAGGTCGGCGTTGGGGTCCTTGTCAACGTCGGTGTAGAGGTCGGCGTTGGGGTGTTGGTTGGAGTGGGTGTCAACGTCGGTGCCGGCGTGACGGTTGGGGTTCGCGTGAGAGTCGGCGTCAGTGTCGCTGTGGCCGTCGCTGTCGGTGGTGTGAACGCCGGATCGATCACGATGACGTTGTACTGAAACGTCCTGGCCGTGCCGTTGACGATCACATTGGTGATCTTTATTGCGTAAAGATTGTCTTCACCCGGATTCGGCCAGGTGTCCGTCGATGCCATCGAGGTCAAACGCCAAACGATCGAATTCTCACCCACTAATGGTGTGCTGGGTGTGCTTTGGTAGTCGATCGTGATCGGAACGGTGACGCCGTCTTTCTTCATCGTGACGACCGCGCTCGAGAAATCCGCCTCTGGATAGGAAAGTGACCAGCGCGGTGACACCACCTGATACGGGACGTAGCCCTTGGGTGGCCAGGCGACGTAATCGTTGCGAACGCTGGGGCGCGAGCCGCCGAAATTGCCGTCGAAGATCCAGAGACCATTGGACTTCGGATAGCCGCCGACGGTTGACGTGATATCGCCGGTGCCAAAGGTTCGTGTCTGCGGATAGAGCACCCAGCGCCGGTGGCCGACCCGTTGATTGCTGTCTCCAGCGTCGTCCATATAGAGATCGACCGCGTCCCAACCCGTGCGCCCGATCGCGAGATTGGAGCTCGCGGCAGCTGACGCTCCGTCCGCGGTATAACAACCCCAACTCGAATCGGGCGCATGACTCAGCGACTTCTCATTCGACATCATCAAGGCGGCACGCTGGTCTTTCGTGCTGAAAGTCGACGAAATTGTGGTGTCCGCCGGCACGCCGGCCATCGCGCGGAAGTAGTTGATGCGCTGCAGAACTGCCTGCTTGAACGCGGAAGTGGTGGTGCCCTGGACGCAGGTCGCGACATCGCCGTTCCAGCCCGACGACGGCTTGGATGCCAGGTATTCGGCATTGAAGAAAGCGACGACCGCGGAGCGGTTCGAGGTGTTGACCGAAACGCCGGCGCCCGCGGCCTCGACGCCTCCATCCGTGGTGACAATGACTTCGTTGCCGGCATATTCGGGAGCGTCAATGAGGAGGACTTGATCGCCGGCGCGTGTTGTGTTCGTAGCCCAAGGCTGCATGATCGATGCGACAATCGCTATCACGAGCATCAGAACGAAGCCCGCACGTTTTGAGGGGACCGGCAACAAGCGCATCCTCAGTTCCTTCCGTATCAATTAAGATTCATTTGCTCAGCAGTCTGAAGCTTGGTCAGATCAACAGCAAGTGACAGCGTGACTTCAAGTCCAAGGGAGACGGCGCCGTTACGATGCGCCGATCGCGAACAGGTAGCCCTCGCCCTCTGCCAAAACGTCTCTCCCGGAACCGACGTAAACCGAGCCGTTGAAGACGACGGGCGAGGCACCCGCTCTCGCACGGGTTGAAAATGACCAAACCGGTGCGCCGTCTCCCACGGCGAACGAGCTTAGGGTACCTTCCACCGTAACGACATAGGCGATATCGCCAACGATGGTCGGAGACGATCCCAGCTCACTCCCGTACCGCGCAAGCCACTTGAGCGCGCCGGAGCTCCCGTCCACCGCGATGAGGTCGCCCGCGCGGCCGGAGACATAAACCGTCCCGTCCTTGACTGCAGGAGATGACCCGAATCCCCCGCCTTTCGAAATCGCCCAGCGCTGCTCTCCTGAGGCGATATCAAACGATCGGAGGAATCCGTCGTGACTGACGACATAAACCGCGTTTCCGGCTATGGCCGGGGTGTTGTAGATGCCGCCCGTTTCTGTTGCGCTCCATATTTCGGACCCTGATTCAAGGTCCAGCGCCAGCAGACCTCCCTCGGAGCTCCCGCTCTTTGACGCGACTCCGATGACTCCCACATCGCCGGCGATCGCCAAAGACGATGACCAGATCATCCCGCCCGAATCGTGTTGCCAGTTGACCTCGCCGGTGAGCGCGTCGAGCGAATAGACCATGCCGTCCAGGCTGCCCACAAAGAGGCGGCCGTTCATAACAGCCGGTGACGACCAGATCGGCTGTGCAGCGACGAAGCGCCAGACTTCCGTTCCGGTTCTCGCGTCGATTGCATGAAGTATTCCGCTGTTTGACCCCGCGTAAAGGAGTCCATTGTGATACGCGGGAGATGAATAGAGGCCGGCCGCGGCTTCAAACGACCAACGGACCTCACCGGTGACTTCGTCCAGTGCATACAAGTGGTGATCGAGACTCGCCGCGTAAACGACTCCATCGACCACGACGGAACCGGCGACGACAGGCCCGTCCATTTTGACGCGCCATCTGACAGTTGGTTGTGCGGCGAGTCCGGGACCAGGTTGCACGCCGGTTCGCTGGAGGTTCCCGCGGTAGGTGACATCACCAAGTCCGGCATTGCGTTCAATTGCAGCGGCCGGCGACGACATGAGATTCAGCGCGATTGTCAGGCAGAGAAAACGGAACAGGCGAGGCATGATCGACCCTCGATCTAGATCACGTTGCTGAAGCCCGAACCTCCGATATGTTGCCATCGTTGTCAATTGTGAGCGCCCGGTCGGCGAGACCGATAAAGAGCCCATGGTCGACTACCCCGGTCACGGACTTGAGCTGGATGTTGAGCTCGGTGGGCCGTTCGATCGGACCCATCGCGCAGTCGACGATGAAATGACCACCGTCAGTCAAGTAGGGTCTGTCCGAATCCTTGATCGTGCGCAACCTGGCCGAACAGCCGAGCGACTCGATTCGCGCGGCAGTCTGCCTCCAACCGTACGGCACGATCTCAACCGGCAGCGGCATTCGCGTTCCGAGCTGCCGGACGAGCTTCTCTGAAGTGGAAACGATCGTGAGCTCGTCGCAGATCTCGGCGACCAACTTTTCCCAGAGCAGCGCGCCGCCTCGTCCCTTAACGAGATTCAAGAACGGATCGATCTCGTCCGCGCCGTCGATTCCAAGATCGAGCCGTTCGACCTCGTCGAGCTCCTGCAGAACAATCCCACACTGGAGAGCAAGATCTCTGGTATTGCCGGAGGTTGGCACTCCGGTCATATTGAGCCCTGCTGCGACCCTCCGCCCGAGCGCGCGAACGACCGCCTCCGCGGTCGAACCCGAACCCAGCCCGACAATCATCCCATGCTGGACCTGACTCGCCGCATGTTTCGCCAGGAGCGCAACGCGCTCTTCGGTTGTCATCGCCTAAACCGGCCGCTTTGCGAGCGCGGTGATCGCCGCGCGGTCGACCAGCCAGAGCGGGCCGCCCTTGGGCCGAATGACTTGCGACGGCAGCACATCGACATCGATCGGACCGTCGAGCACATCATGCAAACGCGCGGCCTTGCCCGAGCCGGCCGCCAGAAAGGCGACGGTTCGCGCGGCGTTGAGTAGGGGAGGCGTCATCGTCAGCCGGGTCGCTTCTAGTTTGGGTACGAAATGGGCGACCACCAGCGGTCCCTGTTCGTGGATCGCGGTCGTTCCCGGGAAGAGCGACGCCGTGTGTCCATCCTCGCCCATGCCGAGTAAGACCAGATCGAAAACCGGAATCCCACCGTCTGATCCCACGATCGCCAGAACCAGCGATTCCAGTTTGCGAGCGGATTCCTCGGGTGTGATCCCTTCGGTTTCGAACGGATGCACGTTCTCTGCCGGAATACCGGCAGAATCGAGAAACGCGCGCTTCGCCTCGCCGGCATTGCTCTCAGGACTCTCGAGCGGAACCCAGCGCTCATCGCCCCAGAAGACGTGGAGCTTGTTCCATGGAACGCGCTCGCGATGTTCGGAACTCGCGAGGACGAAGCCCATCTGTTTCGGCGTCGATCCCCCGGAAAGCGCGACCGTGGCGTAGCCCGCCTTTGCGACCGCCCCGTTAACCGTGCTGATGAAGAGCTCGGCGGCTTCATGTGCCAGTGCCTGCGCATCTTCTACCACATGTACTTGACCGCGCTCGACGTAGTCGATCGTTCCCACCAGATTCGACATCAAACAGTGACCCCTTCCGGCCAGAGATTAGCGGCGAATGCCAATGCTTCGTGATAAACCGGATCGCTGCCGAACACCCGGAGCTCGAGACTAAGCAGCTTCGCCTCGTCGAGATTGCGAACGTATACGACCCGGTTGACCTTTGCAGGCAGCTCACTTGTCGTTTCGATACTTTCGGCGCTCAATCGCTCGATCCGGAAGTGGCCGGGCGCCGTGCCGCCAGAGTTGATCGCGACGGTTCCAAGACACTGCCCCGCGAGCTCGTTGCCCGATTGCCTGAGGATCACGGTTACTTCCCGGCTCTTGCCCCGTTCTCCGGCTCGCAGCGTGAGCTTCCAGCCCTCTTTCGAGCGGACGAGCTCTTCTCCCGGCGCTCGCCAGCCCAATCGTGTGCAAAGCCAGCCTGCCATCAGGAGTCCAGTTGTAAGTCCAGAGCGACCGTCGCCGGTCGGTCCACCGTAGGTGATGACGACATCCTCGATTGCATCGAGACACGGCTGTGTGGCCACCCGGTCGAAAAACTGGGCGATCAACTGGCGCCATGGGGTTAACCGGGTCCAGGCGATATCACTCAGATGAAGCCTGCCGCCTTGCGCCCCGCTCTCGAGGGTGGCCAGGAATCGAAGCGCCTGCGATGGATCATCGACCCGTGAGGTGTCGACGATCAGCCGGTCCGTATAGCCGAGAAGCTCACGGAACAATGCACTGTTGGCGAATGTCGCATTTGGGCACCACACGAAGTCCGGCAGCTCCGGCACCAGAACCGGCGAGGCCACACTGGCCAGTAGCTCTTCGCGCCCTTTGCCGACCGAAACCGTGATCGTCTCGAAGCGAATCGGAGATTGCTTGCGGGTGATCGGATGCTCTTCGACCGCGACGGTCACCGCGAGACCTTCCTTGACGTCCGCGGCCGCCTTTCTGATGAGAATCACGGTACGGGACGGGAAGAACTCGGTGAGGCTCGTGACGGTTTTCTTGATTCGTTCCGCCTTGGTTGCATCGTCCGCGATCGCGATCAAATTGATCGTGCGGGTTCGCATCTGGGCGGCATCACTAATCGATCGCGGCCGCCCGGCTGCCGCGCGGCGCTCTTCTGTAATTTCACTCCAGAGCCGCTGCAGGGTTTTGTGAACCGTGTTTGCATCGATGGTGGCTGCCTGCCAGCTCATCTCTCGTTCGAGGAGCGCCGCGCTTCTAGCTTGACTGGAGGCGGCCGGTTTTTGAGTGCTAGGCGATTTTTTGCGGTCCGATCCGTTGTGGCGGCTCGAGGGTGTTGAGGTGACCATTGTTTACGGTCTCCTCCACGTGCGTTTGTCGTTCGCCATCAGGAGCTCCGCGTCTTCCGGCCCCCAGGTTCCCGCCTCGTACATCGGCAATGGATTCGATGAAGGCGCGTTTGCCCAGCCGTCGAGAATGCCTTGCATAAGTGTCCACGCCGCATCGATTTCATCATCGCGGGCGAAGAGTGTCGGGTCACCGAGCATCGCATCAAGCAACAATCGAACATATGCGTCCGGACCGGCCTGGCCGAAGGAAGCGCCGTAGTCAAAGTCCATTCGCACGGGCTGCAATTTGGTGCCGGCGCCGGGAACCTTGGCAGCGACCCGAAGTGTGATGCCCTCGTCCGGCTGGATGCGCAGGGTCAGTACATTCGGCGGCAGATTGAGCCCTTCAGTCAGTTTGAACATGAGGTGCGGAACGCTCTTGAACTGGATCGCGATCTCCGTCACCCGGCGGGGTAAGCGCTTTCCGGTGCGGAGATAAAACGGAACGCCATTCCAGCGCCAGTTGTCGATCTCGAGCTTCAACGCCACGAATGTCTCCGTGCGGGTATCGGTGAGGACGCCCTCTTCCTCACGGTAACCTGGAACATCGCTCCCGGCGATGAAGCCGGGGCTGTACTGACCGCGCACGACGTTGAGCGCGACGGCGTCGCCGCGGGGAGGAACGACCGATCGCAGCACCTTCACCTTTTCGTCGCGGAGCGCATCGCCGTTGAAGAGCGCCGGCGGTTCCATTGCGACGACCGAGAGGAGCTGCAGCATGTGGCTCTGCACCATGTCGCGCAGCGCACCGGCCTCTTCGTAATAGGTGGCGCGGTTCTCGACGCCAAGCGATTCGGCCACGGTGATCTGGATTTGATCGACGTAATGGCGGTTCCAAACCGGTTCGAACAGGATGTTGGCGAAGCGGAAGGCGAGCACGTTCTGCACGGTTTCTTTGCCGAGGTAGTGATCAATCCGGTAAACTTGGGATTCCGCGACGACCGCATTCAGCGCGGCATTGAGCTTGCGCGCGCTTGCGAGATCGTGGCCGAACGGTTTCTCGACCACGATCCGGGTCCAGCCCTCGGTTGGGTTGCTGTAGATCTCCTGTCGTTGCACCAGGTCGCTCTCGCCGAGAAATTGCACGATGTGCTCATAGAAGCTGGGGGGAGTGGCGAGGTAATAAAGCCGGTTTCCGTTCGCTCCCCGTTCCTTATCGACAAACGCGACGCGTTCGCTCAGCTTTTGGTACGTCGCTGGATCGTCAAAGTTGCCCTCGACATAGAAGAGTCCGCGGGCAAACGACTCCCATGAATCTTCGGAGACGGGTACCGTCGCGTGCTCCTTGACCGCCTCCTTCATCTCGTTCTGGAAGTCGTCGTCGCTCCAGTCACGCCGCGAAACGCCGATGATCGAAAAGCCGGGAGGAAGGGGCGTGCGGACCGCGAGATCATAGAGCGATGGCATGAGCTTTCGGGAGGTCAGATCTCCCGAGACGCCGAAAATGACCATCACGCAGGGGGCCGGGGTGCGGTCTTGCTGCATTCCGAAACGCAGTGGATTGTTGGCGGATTGATCGCCGGCAATCCCGGAACGAACCATCGCGGTCGATGCTGCTTGATTGGTGGGTGGTTTGATCACGGGCGATTCGACCATGTTGGCCCTCGATTCGACTGTGAAGTGGATGCGAACAATGTTGCCTAGAGCTCGGTCGTCGTTCCGGTCGGCCAGTCTGTATGAAAAGTGCCTGGCTTGTCGATCCGCTTGTAGGTGTGCGCACCGAAGAAATCGCGTTGGGATTGGATCAGATTCGCGGGCAGGAATTCCTGGCGGTAGCTGTCGACATAGTCGAGCGCGGCGCTCAGCGCGGGACATGGGATCCCGAGCGCGCGCGCCAAACGCACCGCTTCACGGCAAGACGACGAAGCCGAGTTGATCGATTCGACCAGACCGGGCGCCAGGAGCAAGTTATCGAGCTGCGGATTCTCGGCGAACGCCTGCCGAATCGGGTCGAGGAGCTTCGCACGGATGATGCACCCGCCCTTCCAGATCCGAGCAAGTTCTGAAAGGTTCAGTCCATACCCGTAGGTCTCGGATGCTGCCCGCAGAAGCGCCATTCCCTGGGCGTACGAAGATACCTTTGCAAAATAGAGCGCATCTTCGAGTGCATCGATGATCGATTGCGTCTCGGTGCCCGCAAAGAGATCGCCTTCGATCTCCGGCCCCGTAAGCAACTTGCTTGCCGCAACACGTTTGGCTTTCATCGACGAGATCGACCGCGCAAAGACCGCGGCATCGATGACTGGAATCGGGGTGCCGAGGTCGAGCGCGTTCTGGCTCGTCCAGCGGCCCGTGCCTTTTTGTTCAGCGGCGTCCAGAATCTTGTCGACCAGCGGTTCGTTGGTTTCAGGATCGGCGAACGCGAGCACCTTGGCCGTGATCTCGATCAGGAACGATGAGAGCTTGCCTTCATTCCAACGAGCAAAGATCTCGGAGATTTGTGGCGCTTTCAACTTCAATCCGCGGCGCATGATGTCGTAGGTTTCGGCAATCAATTGCATGTCGCCGTACTCGATCCCGTTGTGGACCATCTTCACGTAATGACCGGCGCTGCCGGGGCCGATGTGCGAAACGCACGGCCCCGATTCGGTTTTCGCGGAGATCGCGACCAGCATCGGCTCGAGGATCTGGTAGGCGTTGGCGGGTCCGCCGGGCATGATGCTCGGGCCCCACAACGCGCCCTCTTCGCCGCCGGAAACGCCCATGCCGACGAACATGTACGGCTTGCCGTCGCTCTCCTTGGCGCGTCGCTCGGTGTCTTGGAAGAAGGAGTTGCCGCCGTCGACGATGATGTCTCCCTCGTCAAGCAGGGGCGAGATCTCGTGAATGACCGCGTCGACCGGTACGCCGGCTTTGACCATCAAGATGATCCGCCGGGGCCGGTCGAGGGCCGCGACGAACTCGTCGATACTGAATGCAGGGACGACATCGAGACCAGGAGCGCGATTGGCCGTGAACTCGTCGGTGCGACCGCGAGAGCGGTTGTAGACGGCGATCGGGAATCCGTTCCGTTCGATGTTGAGCGCCAGGTTCTCGCCCATGACCGCGAGACCGATCACGCCGACGTGTCGCCCCTTATCGGTTCCGATAGCCGTTGACCGGTTCGTTTCGCTCACAATCGCCATCCTGCTCATCTCGCGGTCCCGCCGTTCAATCCGGTGCACATTGTACGCCTAGCGCCTCGCCGAGCCTCCTTTTTGGGGCTTCCCCATCATCGAGCTCAACCATTCCGCAATTGTGAACAAAGAATGGACGACCAAACGGCCGCCCATTCTGATGCGAATCAACCCAACGATTTCAACCTGTTAGGCCAGTACAGCCTGCTTTTTGGCGACGCCATCCAGTAATGACTCGAACGATTTCACGAATGAAGCGATCCCTTCGGCCTCCAGTTGATCGGTGACGGCCTTGAAGTCGATGCCAGCCGCGGCGAGGTCGGACATGACCTTGTGCGCTTCGGCGTACCCGGAATCGACGGTTCGTGAGGTCACACCGTGATCGAGGAAAGCCTCAATCGTTTTGCTCGGCATAGTATTAACCGTGTCCGGCCCGATCAGATTGTCGACGTAGAGCGTGTCCGAATAGTTGGCATTCTTGGTGCCGGTGCTCGCCCAAAGCGGCCGCTGAGGCCGCGCTCCGGCTGCCCGGAGTGCCGAGAATCCGTCGCCGTTGAAAATCTCCTCGAATTTCTCGTAGGCGAGCTTCGCATTGGCGACCGCGACCTTACCCTTCAGAGATGCCAGTTTCGATTTCTCAGCCTCGTTTGTATTGCCTGCGAGCTTCTCGTCAATCAACTTGTCGACCAGGGTGTCAACCCGGCTGACGAAGAACGAGGCGACCGAGGCGACGTGGTCCACTGAAAGACCGGCGGCGAGCCGGCGGCCCAACCCGGAAACGTACGCCAGTGCGACACGCTCGTAGGCGTCGAGTGAAAAGAGCAGGGTGATGTTGATATTGATGCCCTCGGAGAGCATCTCCTCGATCACCGGCAGGCCCTCGACCGTGCCAGGAATTTTTACCATCAGATTCGGACGGTTGACGGAGCGCCAAAGCCGCCGGACCTGGGTCCGAGTCGAATCGGCGTCGCGCGCGGCATCCGGTGAGACCTCGATCGAGCAGAAGCCGTCGCCACCGCTGCTTGATTCGTAAAGCGGGCTGAAGAGATCGCAGGCGTCGCGAATGTCGTCGATTTCCAGCGCTTCAAAGATCTCGATCGGCGGCAGATTGGCCTTGAGCAAATCGCCGATTTGTTGATCGTAGTCGGTGCCACTCGAAATGGCTTTTTCGAAGATGGTCGGGTTCGAGGTCAGACCGCGAATGCCGACCTCGTCGATGGTTGTTTTTAGCCCGCCGCTTCTGAGCATGCCGCGGGTGATGTCGTCTTGCCAGACGCTGGTTCCGAGGGCCGTTAGCGCCTCGACACGGGGATGAGCCATGTTTTTCTCCTTCGTGATTGCTGGTGCGCTAAGAATGCCCGCCGACCCCTTTGTCCTCGTTCCCAACGGTTTGGCCGCCGTTCGCCGGCGGCTCGATCTCATCCGCGAGCTCGTGCTTGCCGAGTAGGCGGAGCGCTTCGGAAGTGACGTGCTCCTTGGTGAAGCCGAAGCGCGCGAGCACTTTCGAGCCGGGTCCGGACGCGCCATAGGAGTCGATCCCGACGTGAAGGCCATTGCCCCCGGTGTACCGGCTCCAACCGGTCGTGACTCCGGCTTCGATCGAGAGCCGTGGCGTTCCGCCGGGGCCGAGCACCCCTGCGCGATACGACTCGGATTGCCCTTCGAAGATCTCCCAGCTTGGCAGGCTGACGACCCTCGCGCTGATGCCGAGCTCGGCTAGTTTGGCCGCCGCCGATACCCCGAGCTGCACTTCCGAGCCCGTGCCGATCAAGACGATCTCCGGCTCGCCGGCGGAGTCGACCAGGACGTAACCGCCCTGATCAGCACTGCCGCTAGCATTGGATTGGTCGAGGATTGGAAGATCCTGCCGGGAGAGAATCAGGGCCGTCGGCGAGTCATTTGTCAATGCCGCCCGCCAGGCCGATGCGGTCTCGTTGCCGTCCGCCGGCCGGATGACGGTCAAATCCGGAATCAACCGGAGCGACATCACGTGCTCGACCGGCTCATGGGTCGGGCCATCCTCACCGACCGCGACACTGTCGTGCGTGAAGACCCAAATCGATCGCAGTTTCGAGAGCGCCGAGAGGCGAACCGCCGGCCGCATGTAATCGCTGAAGACCAGGAATGTGGCCCCGAATGGAATCACGCCACCATGCGCGGCCATGCCGTTGACCGCGCTGCCCATCGCGTGCTCGCGAATACCCCAGTGGATGTTGCGGCCGGCGTAACTGACGCCGCCGCCGAGCACGCCCTGCAGCTCCTCGCCGTCGCCGAGTGAGGTGGGGCCGAAATCGCCGGCGCCCTTCATCCCGGTGTTGGTCGAGGGATTGAGATCCGCCGAGCCGCCGATGAAGGTGGGAATCTTCGGGAAAAAGGCCTGGATGACGGCTTCGGATGCTTTACGCGTTGCGATGGGCTTGTCGCTGGACGACCACGACGGCAGGTCGGCATCCCAGCCGGCGGGCAATTCGCCGGCTGTCGCCTGGGTGAATTCGGCGGCCAGCTCGGGGAATGCTTCGGCGTATGCCTCGAATCTGAGCGTCCAGTCGGCTTGAGCTGCCTTGCCGCGAGCGATCGCCTGCCGGAAATGGGCGACCGACTCCTCCGGAAGATGGAACGCGGGCTCGACCGGCCAGCCGAGATTCTCCTTGGTGGCCTTGACCTCATCCGGACCCAGCGGCGAACCGTGCACGCCAGAGGTATTCTGCTTTTTCGGTGAGCCGAAGCCGATTACCGTTCGGGCCAGGATCAACGAGGGCCGGTTCGTGACCGAGCGAGACTCGTCGAGGGCGGCGCGAACTTCGTTGGTCTCCATGCCGTTGATCGACACGGTGTGCCAGCCCATGGCCCCGAACCGCGCCGCGACATCCTCGGTAAACGAGACGTTCGCGGAGCCGGCGAGCGTGATCTGGTTTTGGTCATACAGGTAGGTCAACTTACCGAGCTTCAGGTGACCGGCGAGCGATGCCGCCTCCATCGCGACGCCTTCCATCACATCGCCATCCGAGACGATCCCGAACGTGTGATGGTCGACGATCTCATGGCCCGGCCGGTTGTATTTGGCGGCGAGGAATGCCTCGGCGATCGCCATGCCGACGCCGTTAGCGAATCCCTGACCGAGCGGTCCGGTGGTGACTTCGACACCGGGAGCATGACCGCGTTCCGGGTGACCGGGCGTCATCGAACCGAGCTGGCGGAAGTTCTTGACCTGGTCGAGTGGAAGATCGTAGCCGGTCAGGTGAAGCAGCGAATACAGCAGCGCGGAGCCATGACCGGCGGAGAGAACGAATCTGTCGCGATCCGGCCAGTGTGGATCGGTCGGGTTGTGCTTCAAATACTCGGTCCAGAGCACAAAGGCCATGGATGCCGCGCCCATCGGCAAGCCGGGATGTCCCGAGTTTGCCTGCTGCACGGCATCGACCGAGAGCATGCGGATCGTATTGATTGCGAGTGTTTCGAGGCGTTGATCGGTGGCAACTGCCACGGGCGAACCTCCTGATTGAATCTCTAGCTTATCGTCAGTCGTCACGTCGCGCGGGCAGCAGTGAAGCCGCTTTCGGCGCAATGACTAATGATGACATGCCTGTCCAATCGAAGGCAGTTGAAGCGACCAGCGAAGTTGAAAGCCTTATGAAATGACTTCGGTGGATCCCTACACCGCGCCTTCCGCGTGCAGCCGCGAGATCGCGTAGTTGTTGTATCCAAGTTCGGACAGGATTTCGTCCGTGTGCTGACCAACCGATGGAATGGCATCCATCCGGCCGTCGAAGCCTTCGAGCGTCATCGGCGGCAACAACCCCTGGAGCGGACCCACCGGCGATTCGACCTCCCGCCACCGATCCCGGCCTTTGAGCTGCGGATGCTTCACGAATTGATCGACCTCGTTCAGATCGCCGTACGGCACATCCGCCGCTTCGAGCCGTTGCGTCACCTCGGCCCGGTCGAACGCGGCCAGCGCCTGCTCGATCAGCGATTCGAGCTCCCCACGATTGATTCTTCGTTGTGGAGAAGAGTTGAAGCGCTCGTCGGCGACCCATTCCGGGTGCTCGCAGACAACCGAGCAGAAGTTCGCCCATTGCGCTTCTGTTTGCACGGCGAGCAGCACCGCCTGCCCATCGCCGCAGCGATAGGAACCGTACGGAACGACGGTGGCATGACGAACGCCGGCTCTCGCGGGCGGCGTGCCGCCGTACATCGTGTAGTAAGCGGGATAGCCCATCCATTCCGACAGCGCATCAAAGAGCGAGGTTTCGACCAGGCGACCCTGACCGCTCGCTTGCCGTTCGTGGAGCGCCGCTAGCGTGCTCATCGCGCCATACACGCCTGCACCGACATCGCCGACCGAGATTCCGACCTTGGCCAGGTCGTCGCCGTTGCCGGTGGTGGCGATCACGCCGGTTTCGCCCTGCAGGAGAAGGTCGAATGCCTTGCGCTGCTCGTACGGTCCGCCCGATCCGTAGCCGGAGATCGAACAGATCACGAGGGCCGGAAACCGATTGCGTAACTCAGCGGGAGCAAGTCCGAGCCGGTCGATCGCGCCGGGACCAAGATTCTGGACGAGCACGTCCGATTTTTCGATCAACCGCGTCAGGATCTCGTTGGCCGATTCATGTTTGAGGTCGAGCGTGAGCGATCGCTTACCCCGGTTGAGCCAGACGAAGTAGGACGACATGCCTTTGACTGACTGATCGTAGCCTCGCGCGAAGTCGCCACCGCCCGGCCGTTCGATCTTGATCACATCGGCGCCGAGGTCGGCAAGATGTCGCGTGCAAAGCGGTCCGGCAACGGCTAACTCCAGCGCCAGCACCCGGATTCCAGCCAGCGGTCCCTTCGGATTGAAGTCGGTCATCGTC
>CAYJPA010000056.1:0-10979 GCA_964371945.1 uncultured Sphaerobacteraceae bacterium
CGTACGGCGAGACGCGCTCCCTGATACACCGAATAAGCATGCACGTTTCATAATTCCCGTGCTCACTCCCTGAAGTCCCTCCGGGACTGAGAACGATGTTCGATGTGACGAAATGCGAGGAGGGCGATCGATTGATCGTCCTCCTCTTCATTTGATCGAGATCGCGCTTGACCGAGATTCCGGGCCGTTTCGTTCTGAATGCACCGCGTTGGGGTTTTGTGGCGCATGTCATGATCCGCTACGAAACTTTGGTCGCCGCGTGCAGAGCTGACTCTTGAACATTCCGTGCTAAGCGGCGTCGAGGAGCTCGTTGCAGACGGATTCGTAGTCGCGGAGCAGCGTGAGCCAGAAGTCTTCCCAGGAGCTCACCTCGCGGCCGAGCGCCTCGGCTTCGCCGATCCGGACGTAGCCATCCTCGAGTCGCTGCTCGAGCCGAGCCTTCTGGCGGCGAAGATCATCCAGTTGAATTGGCTCCATTCCCATCTCTTCGACGGCGATCATCGTCAGTCCCTTTCCAAAATGGGCGTTCGTGAGTGCTAGGAAGCCAGTTCGGTCACGCTGCGACGTGACTGCAGACGTTCGATGAAGGCGGAGGCATCGCGCCGTTCGAGCTGGGCGACCGGGCGGCCGTAGAGCTGCACGACCTCGGCGTTGAGCTGCTCGTCGTCGATGCCTTGCTCGCGCGCGATCACTTCGATGTATTTCAGCTGACGGGGCGTCACGGTCTGGTTGTTGGAGGGCGCGTTGCGTTCTGCGTTGTTCGCCAACCGCCGGCCGCGAGTTGAAGCGAAGTCGATGGGAGAGTCGACCACGGCGCCTGTTCCGTTGGAGAAGTCGAAGTCGGAGCAAAACTGCGTTCCAAAGCCCAAGGCAGCGAGCGCGCGTCCGAGAGCTTTGGTTTCGGCCTTCTCGAAATACTCGCGGAAGTCGTTGAGACCTTCGCTGCCGAAGCCGGTTGCGGAGCCACCGCCGGGAATCGTGACGCTGGCTTTGAAGACCGCTGTCTGGTCGCTGTGGCTGATCAGCTCTGTTTCGATCGCGGCATCCGGATGGACTTCGCGCAGCCACACCAGCCGCCATTTCACCTCGAGGTAATCGGATGATCCAACCTTGGTCAGGTACCGGCTGGGATCGAAGGGAGTTGCGTCGGTCATCGTTCAGCATCCTTGGCGTAAGACGAAAGAACAAGTGTGCTAATCAGAACTATAGTTCGAACCAGACTAAGTGTCAAGTGGTCACCAACCGTCGTGTAACGAGATCGGTTGTTCCGAAGGCGACGGCGGCCCCTATGCTATGATTCTCCGACTTAGAACCTTTGGTTTACGGTTTATCGGGGAGTGTGGCTGTGAAGGTTTCGTGCCTTCAGGAGACGTTACAACGGGCCCTTGCGCAGGTCTCTCGCGCGGTTGCGACCAAGACCGCGCTGCCGGTGCTGAGTAACGTTCTGCTGTCAACTGACGAAGGACGCCTGAAGATCGCGGCCACCAATCTCGAGATTGGCATCACCACCTGGGTGCCGGCGTCCGTCGAGGAAGAAGGCAAAATCACGGTCGATGCCAGGTTGCTGACAGATTTCGTCAACACATTGCCGAACGACACGGTCCAGCTGTCTTCAGACAACGTTCGTTACTCGCTTGCGGTGCAGTGCGGTCGGGACAAAGCCGCGATCAACGGCATCGACGCGGACGATTTTCCAGTCATTCCGACAATTGCCGATGATGCGTTCACCGCTGTGGTCGATCCTCAGCTCTTTCGCGACATGATCGCTCAGGTGGAGCTCGCGGCGGCGTCCGATGACAGCCGTCCCGTGCTCGCCGGAGTGCTGACCCGATTCGAAGAGAGCTCGATCATGCTTGCCGCCGCCGATGGATTCCGGATGGCGGTTCGCACCGGGGTGCTTTCTGATGTTGTGCTTTCGCGATTCGACATGATCGTTCCAGCGCGGGCATATCGTGAGCTGGCGCGCATTATCGGCGATTCGACCGAACCGTTGACGCTCACGGTTACGCCGAATCAGAGTCAATTGCTCGTGCGCGTGGGCTCAACCGAGTTCCTGTCCCGGTTGATCGAGGGCACCTTCCCGGATGTCCGCCAGATCATTCCGCGCGAGTTCGGGACAAGAGTTGAGGTCGGACGGGAAACGCTGGTCAATGCCGTGCGCCGCGCCAGCTATTTTGCGCGTGATAACAACGATGTCATCCGGGTGATCGTGCGGCCGGGCGATGACGACATGAATCCGGGAACGCTCGAGATCACAGCGACGGCGGCTGAACGAGGCAATAGCCAGAGCTTCGTTGACGCCTCGGTGGTCGGACCGGAACTGCAGATTGCGTTCAATGCCCGTTACCTTCAGGATGTGCTTGGCGTGATCCGGCAGGGCCAGGTGATGCTGGGCATGAATGGTAACAATCAGGCGGGCGTCGTACGGCCGACCGGTTCCGAGGACTACACGCACGTCATCATGCCGATGGTGATCGGCGCCAGCTAGTCTGTAGCGCCGACACCTCAGGATCAGAAGCTCACATGCATCTCCACCGGCTGGAACTGGAAGAGCTCCGGCTCTACCGCCGTTTGTCGCTGGAACTGCCGCCCGGCGGTCTCCGTGTCGTGGGTCACAACGCCTCCGGAAAGTCCACCCTGGTGGAGGCCGTGGCGTTGCTTGCGACAATGCGATCGCCTCGTAGCGGATCCGACCGTGAGTTGATCAACTGGAAGAGCGGGCAGGACTACGAGGTCGCCCCGTACGCCCGAGCGGTTGGTCAGATTCTGACGAACGAGGGCGAGGTTCAGGTCGAAGTTGGGCTACAGGTCGAAGCCGCGATGGAAGGACCGCTCCGAAAGATGGTCAAGGTCAACGGCAGGCCGGTGCGAGCGCTCGACGCGGTCGGCGAGCTCAAGGTCGTGCTCTTCGCGCCCGAAGATGTCAGTCTCATTTCGGGCCCGCCATCGGGCAGGCGCAGGTATCTCGATCTTTTCATTTCGCAGGTCGATCGCCGTTATGTGCGGTCGCTGGCTCGATACAACCGGATTCTCGAGCAGCGAAACAGCTTGCTGCGCACCTTGGCGAAGGAAGCGCGCGGCGCGGGATCGACCAATGTCACCAGCCAACTTGCTTTCTGGAACGATGAACTGGTCGTTTACGGCTCATACCTTGTTGCCCGGCGATTGATGATCTGCAAGGGACTGGCGGAGCTTGTTCGTGGGCGCTTCAGCGAGTTCAGCGAAAGCGGCACACTCGGAATGGAGTACCGGCCAAGCGTCGGAAGCGAAGTTTCGAGCGCGTCGATCGAAGTTGGAGACGCTGATACCGTTCGCTCGCTGGTGCATCGCGCGTTCGAGCAGCGCATCGACGACGTGCGATCGGATGAGCTCCGGCGCGGTGTCTCGTTGATCGGACCGCATCGGGACGATTTTGGTGTTCTGCTCGACGGCGTGGAAATCGGGACGTACGGGTCGCGAGGTCAGCAGCGACTCGCGGTGGTGGCATTGAAGCTCGGGGAAGCGGATCAAATGGGCAAGGAAGCCGGCGAACCGCCGGTGATCTTGCTCGACGACGTCTTATCGGAGCTCGATGAAACGCATCGTGAACGGTTGCTGCGCGCCATCAGCAGGTCAGGGGCGCAGTTGATTCTGACGTCGACCGATGCGCATTTGCTCGAGCACGAATCGTTGGCTGCTTTGCCGATGGTTCGAGCCACGCTAGGGCGGATCGACCCAATCTAGGGTCGGACGGTTTCACTACGGGGAGGCGTGTTGGAATGGTCGTCCAGGCATGCCTTAACGGAGCGCGATCCGCCGGGTATCATCCGCGGCTCCCATTACTCCTGAACGATGTGGTCGACGACGCGATCGAATGCGTGCGTGCGGGCGCGGCGGAACTTCACCTTCACGTGCGAGACAAAGCTGGGAGCGAATCGCTTCAGCCTGACGCGGTCGCGGCGACCATTGGGGCGTTCAGAGAGGCGCTGCCGGGGACTTTGATCGGAGTCAGCGGTCCGAATGGATCGAGGCTGATGATACGCGGAGATTCGCGTTCATTAAGAACTGGGACGTTATGCCGGATCACGCGTCGGTGAATCTTAGCGAACCAGCGGCGATTGGGGTTTGCGAGCTTTTGCTCAGCAAGGGGGTCGGGATTGAGGCGGGACTGGCAAGCGTCGCCGACACTCGCCGATTGATCGAATCAGGTCTTTATTGTCGTGTTTCGCGGATGCTGTTTGAAGTCGATTCCGGTGATCTTATCTCAGATATGCGTGAAGCGAATCAAATGCTTGAGCTGATGGAATCGCAACGTTCCCGAAAGTCGACCCTCTTGCACGGATTCGACGACACGGTCTGGCCATTCGTTGAGATGGCGGCCCGGCACCGTTTTTCGACTCGCGTAGGGCTGGAAGATGGTACCCATTTACCGGAAGGGTCGGTCGCCGCATCAAACGCGGAGCTCGTGGCCGCTGCCATGAGGATTGTGCGACCGCGGTAGCTCAGAAAAACGCGAATCACCAACAATGACAACGGCCCGAAGCGACATATCGCCTCGGGCCGTTAACTTTTCACCGTGGGCAGTTGTTAGGCTGGGGTGCAGGGATTCGAACCCCAATCACCTGCTCCAGAGGCAGATGTCCTACCGTTGGACGACACCCCAATGCGCCCGGCATTCTAGCATGGTAGGGAGGCCGCGTCGAAGTCTGTTCGATACTCGGATCGCATTGTGAGAGCGGAGCAGTGACGAGAAGAACGCAAGAGGGCTACTCGGCGTGGATTCCTGGCGCGCGGCCGACCGCCTTGACGAGGTCGGCGTGATCGAGGCTTCCAGAAAGTGCGACAAATCCGGCCGCGACCGTGTTGCGCGCCAGAACCAGAGCGGTAACCGGGCCTGTGCCACCGGGCACCGGCGTGATTCCACCGGCAATCTCCGAAACCGCATCGAAATCTGCATCGCCCACGATTCGATCGCCAGCGACATTCACACCGAAATCGAGCACGATCGCGCCGGGTCGCACCAGGTCGGGTGTTACCAATCCGGCGTGACCTGCCGCGGACGCGAGGATGTCCGCCGAGCGCGTGATCGTCGCCAGATCGACCGTTCGACGGTGACAGATTGTGACTGTCGCATTGCGCTGCATGAGCAGGCTCGCCAGCGGACGTCCGACCACATTGCTGCGTCCGATCACGACCGCGCGGCGACCCTCGATCTCGATTCCGTAGTGATCGAGGAGCTCAATTCCACCCTGCGGAGTGCTCGGCCTCAGGGATGGCAGTCCCATGTGGAGCCGGCCGGCATTGGTGGGGGTGATGCCGTCGACATCCTTGAGCGGTGAGAGATGTTCGTGCACGAGCGCGGCCGGGATGTGCGAAGGCAACGGCATCAGCACCAGGATCCCCGCTATCTCTCGATCCAGGTTGAGCAGATCGAGGTGCCGGGTGAACTCGCCGGCCGCGATATCGATCGGCAGGTTGATCGGCACGTGCTCGATTCCGACTCTCGTCATTGTCCGTTCGATCGAGATCCGGTACGCCTCGGCGGATGGATCCTCGCCGACCAATAACGTTGCCAAACGCGGTGGACGACCGCCAGCCGCGGACAAGGAAGCGATCGACGTTTCGATCCCGGCTCGGAGTCGAGCCGACAATCCGGCGCCGCGGAGCAATTGGGCAGGCATCGTGGCCCCTTTACTGGCGGAAGAGTCGCGCCGGTCGAAATCAACAAGTGGACGTAGGGGCGCTCAAGCGACCCGTGGAGGCGAGTATAGCAACCGGGGGATTTGGCTCCACTCGTGATTCGATGGCTTCGGTGCGGTCAATGACAGGGATGCGACACCTAATCGCCAGTCCAATCACGGGGCCAGTTTGGAAGATGCCACTATAGTGTCGGTGTCGCGACGGACAGGCGGCATTATTATGCGCAAGAACTGCCGTTATAAAAGGAATAACGCCAGTTGTTGTGGAAACGGTGGAAAAGTGGCCCAATTTGACGATTGACATCGGGGCACCCCGATGCTACCATCTTGTCAACGAGTCACGGACTGCGTGACGCGCGGGCAAAACCAAGAGCGACTGTGACACGTAGGAACAGTCAAGGAGCGCAGGGCGGTGCAACAGAAGCGCACAGAATTCGGCGCCTTGCTCAAGAGCATGCGAGAGAAGCGCAATGTTTCTCAAAGCAAGCTCGCGGAGCGTGCCGATTTCGATCACAGTTATGTTTCCAGGCTTGAAAGCGGGGCGCGAATGCCGACCCGAGAGGCCGTCGATCGGCTGGGTCATGCCCTGAATCTCGAACAACAGCAGCTCGATTCGATGCTTGCGGCGGCTGGATTCCTGCCTCGCGATGTTTCGAGCCTGTTGTCGGCCGAACCGGTTATCGGGGAGGTTCTCGATCTCTTGCAAGACGAAGCGGTTCCGTCTGAATATCGCGACAGCATGCGCCAGATGCTGCACCTACTCACCCAGCAGGCCCGATACGCGGTTCGCGCGGCCTAAGTTAGGGTGGCGATGCACCGTGGTCAGCGCGGATCGCACGACTCTTTGTGGTTCATGCCCGTAGTTGTCATTGGGACAGACCGGCGCCCGCTCATCGCCGGTGTCCCGAACCAGTAGTCAAGTGCTCGAGTTCGCAAGAGTACAAGCAGTCACGCCGGCCGGTTCCTTCGGCTGGCTTTTGTGATTCCTGACGACCTGCCTGTTGCAGGTTCATTTCCCTGCCGCCGAATAGAGGGGCAAGGATGTTGTCGAGCTGATTCGGCAGACGTGCACATCCGCTCGTTCTCAACCCTGGAAGGACCGGGTACGCCCTGGGTGTGGCGCAGCCAGGTGTCCTCTGGGCGTACTTCAGTGCCGGGCGGGCCAATCCAGTTGCCGAACCATGTTCGCAACTTCCACAAACCTCCAACGATAGTGCGAGCAGTACCGGGTTGATGGGCATCATCCTGAGTGTCTGAAGTCGGCCGGTGAAATGGTAAATTCAGGCGACGAACGCTTGCGTTGGTTCAGATCAGCAGAGCGAGGAGGAACGAGGGCCAACTCGTAGGTTGATCGCTACGCATTTGATCAGGTCCTCGACGAAGTACGTCGTGTTGCCCTCAATCTGTGATCAGCCGAGGAGGGCGTCCCTGAAGTTCACCTTGGTGCAGCCCTGAGAAGATCGGTGTAAGACCATCGTAGGATTACGCGGTTTGACGACGCTTGATCCGATTTTGGCTGCTGACCTGTTGCTATTTGAGCTGTTTGCACTGGCTGACGCATAGTTGCGGCAAAAAGCGCGCGAATCAGATGTGGCCATTGAATTGGATCGATTTCAGAGTCGATCTTCCGTGCTAAGTCGAGGGATTGCGGGTATCGTTTAGGGGTCGCGATCGTCGTTCCGGCTCGCGGCATCCTCGGTCTTATGAGACGACTCTGCAATCGATCTCCAGCGCGAAAGGGAAGATGGTGGCCGATTTCGCCCACCTTCACTTGCACACGGAATTCTCACTGCTCGATGGCATGGGCCGGATCGACGATTACGTCGCCAAGGCCAAAGAGCTCGGTATGCATCATCTGGCGGTCACCGATCACGGCGTCATGTACGCGGCGATGGATTGGTACAAGGCCACCACCAAGGCCGGTCTCCATCCGATCATCGGGATGGAGGCGTATCTGGCCGAGGGCAAAGCCAGCGAGAGAGAACGCAAGTCCTACCACCTGCTGCTCTTGTGCGAGAACGAGATCGGGTACCGCAATCTGCTCAAACTCGCGAGCAAAGCCGCGCTGGAGGGGTTCTACTACCGGCCACGGATCGATCTGGAGATGTTGCAGGCGCATCACGAGGGAATCATCGCGACCTCGGCATGCCTGGGCGGTCCGGTTTCGAACAATTTCTTACACAACCGGCCCGAGATGGCGCGAACCCTCGCGGGCACGCTTGCTGAGATCTTCGGACAGGATCGCTTCTTTATAGAAGTTCAGGACCATGGGATTCGCGAGCAGGTTGAGACGAACCGCGAATTGCTCCAGCTGGCGAAGTCGCTCGGACTGCCGTTGGTTGCGACCAACGACGTTCATTACGTGAATCAGGAGGATTCGCCAGCGCAGGAAGTGCTGGTTTGCGTTCAAACCAATACCACGCTGAGCGATCCGAAACGGATGAAGACGGAGTCCGATCAGCTCTATTTTAAGAGCCCGGCCGAAATGGCCGCGGTCCTCGGTGAATTGCCGGAGGCACTTGCAAACACGATTCGCATTGCTGAGATGTGCTCCCTCGATCTTGGGTTCAAGGGCTACAAGCTTCCGCAATTCGATGTTCCGGCTCATCAGACGGCGGACGAATACCTTGAGTCGTTGTGTCGAGAAGGGGTGCGGCGGCTCTACGGTCACGACAGTGGGGAAGTCGGCGACCGGCTTGCTTACGAGCTCGATGTGATCAAGTCGATGGATTTCGCGAATTACTTCCTGGTCGTGTGGGACTTCGTGAAGTTCGCGAAGGACAGCGGGATTCTGGTTGGGCCAGGCCGCGGCTCGGCCGCCGGGAGTATCGTGGCTTACAGCCTCGGAATTACCGCGCTCGATCCGCTCAAATACGGGCTGATCTTCGAGCGCTTTTTGAATCCGGGCCGAATCTCGATGCCCGATATCGATATCGACTTTGCCGACGACCGCCGGGCGGACGTGATCAACTACGTCGTGCGCAAGTATGGCGACGACCGGGTTGCTCAAATCGTCACGTTCGGAACGCTTGCCGCAAAGGCGTCAATTCGAGACGTTGGCCGCGCGATGGGCATGTCGTTTGCCGATACCGATCGCGTCGCGAAGCTCATTCCGACCGGACCGGGCGTCACGATCAAGTCGGCAATGACCAAAGTGCCCGAGCTTCGGGCACTTTACGATTCAGAACGGCATTTGCGCGACTTGATCGATTCCGCGCAGAAGGTCGAGGGCATTGCCCGGCATGCGTCAACACATGCCGCCGGGGTCGTGATTTCGCGTGATCCCCTCGTGGAGCATGTTCCGTTGCAGCGAGCGGGCGGTAAGAGCGAAGGCGACGTCACCACCCAGTACCCGATGGGACATATCGAGGATATCGGGCTCCTGAAGATGGACTTTCTCGGCTTGAGCACGCTCTCCGTGCTTGGGAAAGCGGTCGAGCTGGCAAGACTCAAAAATCCAGAACTGACGATCGATTCGATCCCGCTCGATGACGAGCGTTCATACGAAATGCTGCGCCGCGGTGAAACGGTCGGCGTCTTCCAATTGGAAGGAGGCATGACGACCCGAATGACGATCGATGTCTCGCCGGCTGGATTCGAGGATTTGATTGCGCTCATGGCGTTGATCCGGCCGGGACCGATGGAGATGGCGCCGGATTACATCTCCCGGAAGCGTGGCCGCACCGAAATCGAGTACATGCATCCTGAGCTGGAATCGATTCTCGGCGAAACCTATGGGATCGCGCTCTACCAAGAGCAGGTGATCCGAATTGCCAACGTACTCGCGGGATTCTCGCTGGCCGAGGGCGACGGATTACGCAAGGCGATGGGCAAAAAATTGCCTGAGGAGATGGCGAAGTACCGCGACCGCTTCGTGGCTGGATGCGTCGAGCATGAGATCGACGCGAAGCTTGGGGGCGAGATATTCGATCTGGTGGAGCGCTTCGCGGGATACGGCTTCAACAAGGCGCACAGCGCGGCATACGCCGTGATCGCCGCCCAAACGGCCTATATGAAGGCGAACTACCCGGTCGAGTTCATGGCGGCGCTGCTCACGACGGATATCGGCAACACCGAAAAGATTGTCTCGAGCGTGGTCGAGTGCCGTCGAGCCGGAATCAGCGTGCTGCCGCCGAATGTGAACCACAGCCAGGTCGATTTCTCGGTTGAGCCGCTTGACGATGGGCGGGAGGCGGTGCGGTTCGGACTCCGAGCGGTGCGGAATGTAGGCGACAATGCGGCGAGGGCGGTCGTCGAGGCACGATCGAGGATGCCAGGCGAGAGGTTCCTTGATCTCGATTCGCTGTGCCGGGAGCTCGACTGGTCAGTGGCCAGCAAACGCGTGGTCGAGTGCCTTGCCAAGTGTGGGGCATTGGATGATCTGGGTGATCGCTCGCAAGTGATCGGATCGCTCGAAACCGCAATCGCAAGCGGGCAACAGCATCAAAAAGCCAGCGCGCGCGGTCAGATGGGCCTGTTCGATCTTGGCGGAGTGGAGACCGTCGCCGCGCCGATCGGTCAAGTTTCCGGGTGGCCGGATGTGCCGCGCAAGACGCTGCTGACCTGGGAAAAAGAGCTCCTTGGGCTCTATCTGAGCGACCATCCGTTGCACGAGCTGACGAGCAGGGTGAAGCGTATCGGACGGACGCAGATCGCCGATCTCGCTGAACGATCTACCGGCGATCAGATTCGGATCGTGGGGATGGTTGCAGGCGTGCGGAGGGTGACCACGCGAAACAACCGGACCATGGCGATCATCGATTTCGAGGATCTCACGGGGAACATTGAATTGGTCGTGTTTCCCGAGTGCTATGAGGCGAGCTCGTTGTTGTTCGAAGTCGACCAGATTCTCGATGTGGCCGCGAAGATCGATCGCAGGAATGACCAGCTCCAACTCATTTGCGATACGGCGACGGACGATCTCTCGGAGCTAGGCGAGGTCGAACTTTTTCCGTTCAAGACGGTTCATTTGTCGATACCGGTGAGCGAGGATGTCTGGGCAGACATCCGGCTGTTGCAGGCGATCGACGATCTGCTGGGGCAGCACGAGGGCGACGATCAGGTCGTCATCCATCTGCCAATGGGTGAGGGACGGGTTGCGCTGCGAAGCCGGAAGCATCGCGTCGAATCGGGCGAAACGCTGGCGAGCGCGTTGAAGAGCGTGCTGGGGGACGATGGGATCAAGATCGAAGAGCGGGGGAGTGGGCTTTTCACGACATATCCCATGAGTTGAGGCATGGCCGCGACAGGCAACGACAGCGAGGAGTGTCTCGGGGTCGCTCGGTGCTACCCCGCGGGAGC
>CAYJPA010000056.1:11079-18586 GCA_964371945.1 uncultured Sphaerobacteraceae bacterium
CTGAGGGCCACGCCCTTCGGGGAGACCCTTCGTACCTCAGGGTGACGGGTCAGCATGAGTTGAGTCAAGCACGCGGCAGGCAACGACAGCGAGGAGTGTCTCGGGGTCGCTCGGTGCTACCCCGCGGGAGCAGTCTTTCCCCCAGGAGGTTCCAAGAGCGACCGGCAATAGGGTGCCGGGGCCGCGCAGCGCGCGTCATGCAGAGGAGCGAAGCATCTCGCCGGTAGGCCGTTGGACCCTCAAAACACGGCTGCTGCTGAGGGCCACGCCCTTCGGGGAGACCCTTCGTACCTCAGGGTGACGGGTCAGCAAGATGCCGCCTTCTCGCCGATTGCCAGTCGCTCCAACAAGAGGAAATCGTTGGTTAGGCCGCGCGGGTGAGGCCCCGGCGAAGCGATCGAGAGAGCGGGCCCGGGCGGTCGGCGAGAACGAGGACGAGGTCGCCTGGGCGGGCGATCGAGAGCGCGCGGGTGAGGGCGCGGCCCTCCGATTTGGTGTGGACGATCACGGGCGGCACGGCGTTCATGGCGACGCCCTGGCGGACGACCGCGGAGCGCTCGGGGTCGTCTGACTCGGAGTGGGCGACGAAGAGCGAACTGACACGTCCGAGCAAACGGCCGACCTCCGCAACGTCTGAGTTGGGAATGCCGGTGAGCTTGCCAACGACCGTTATGACCCGATTTGGATCAGTGTCACGAATTGCACGAAGCACCGCACGGAGAAACCACGACGGATTTGGGCGGTCGACAACGACTGAAACTCCGTCAATATCAATGAGCTGAAAACAATCCTGGTTCGCGGTTTCCATCGCGTCGACGTTTTGCAGTCCCCGTTCGATAATCGAAGGCGGGATGCCGATCGAACTGGCAACCGCTGCTGCCGTCAGCGCGTTGTGGATTTGAAAACCTGCCTTGCCCGAGAGCGCAAACTCGAGGTCGGACACGAGCGCAATCTCTCGCGCGCTTTCACTCTGACCGATGAAGAGGGCTCCCCCGTCAAGCCAGGCTGCCGTGAAGCCGACGGCAAGGTGGGAGCGCAATCCAGGACTTTCGCGGTTGAGACCGACGAAGATCGTCGGCCGCTCGTCGCCTGGGTCTTCGCGCGAAACATCGAGATCATCCCCATTGATCACCAGAACCCCGTCAGGATGGACGGATCTGAAGACGGTTGGCAGCGCCGCGATCGCCCTCCGAGATTCACCCTGGATCAGGCAAGCGTCGCGGTTTCCGCATATGTTGGTGATCGCGAAGAGCGGTCGCGAAGAGCGTCCCAGACCCATGGCGTGAATGGTGAGCCAATCGATTTCCTCGATCGCGACATCGAGCGAGCCGCGCTCGAGCTCCGAGATCGCACGGCTCCAGGGCTCGATCTCGCCGCGTTGACGTTTGCCGCGGATATTCACGGAAACATTGGTGCGGGTTGCGACTTGGAGTCCTGCTTCGGACAGGATTGCATCGAGGAGACGTATGACCGTGGTTTTTCCACGGGAACCGGTCACGCCAATGATGGGCAACGTGCCCTGCTTAATCGTTTCTTCTCGCCAATCGGAAAATGAATCGTATTTGCGTGGTTGTGGGGCAAGCGGCTTAGATTCGGCCAGGAGCTCGATCATCGTTGATGTTCTCCAGAGCGGGGATTCACTCCGTGAAGAGTGCCTTCAACCGGTCCGCGACGTTGCGGTACGCCATGGCCCGGTGACTTATCTGATTCTTCTCGCCGGTCGAAAGCTCGGCCATAGTGCGGCCGTCGTCAAAACAAAAGACGGGATCGTATCCAAATCCGTTCTCTCCTCTGCGTTCATGCCCGATGCGACCTTCGCATCTTCCTTCGGCGGAAAAGAGCACATCACCGCCGCGGGCCACGACCACGGAACAGACAAATCTTCCAGCACGCTTCGATTCATCAACGCCTTCGAGCCGCCGGAGCAGCAAATCGATATTGCTCCGATCGTTGCCGGGCTCTCCCGCATATCGAGCTGAGTAAACTCCCGGCTCGCCATTGAGCGCGTCGATCTCGAGACCGGAATCGTCGGCCAAAACGATGGCGTCAACGAGCTTGCTGACCTCAACGGCTTTCATTGTCGCATTTTCCGCAAAGGTCATGCCGGTCTCGTCAGGTGACAACATATTCATATCATCCAACGTCATGATCTTTATGTCCGCGGGCAAAAGGGCTGAAAACTCGACCGCTTTGCCCCTGTTTTTGGTCGCAAGGACAAGTATTCGCATGTTCGTCATCGAAGAGCGCCAAGCTGGATTGTTGTTGCGGACAACATCGATCCGAAGAGGCGCTCGGCGTTGGTTGTCGTGCTCCGCGCTATCGTCTCGAGATCGGTGTTTCGCAGCTCGGCGAGCGTTCGCGCCACCGAGGCAACGTTTGCCGGTTCGTTACGCCGGTTCTTGATGCCGGCCGGAACCAAGTACGGTGAGTCGGTTTCGAGCAGCAGGCGATCCAGGGGAGCGCTTTGCAGGACGCGTCGAACGCCCACCGCGCTTGCCCTCGTCATCAGTCCTCCAGCTCCCAGGTAATAACCCCGTTCGTACGCGAACGAGGCCAACTCCTCGCTTCCTTCAAAGCTATGCAAGACGCAGACCAGATCCGCGGGTGACTGTTCGAGAATGCGCATGAGATCCTGTTCGGCTTGGCGCTGATGAATGACGACCGGGAGATTGAATTCCAGGGCCAGCTCGAGCTGGCTCGTGAAGACCTCTTGCTGGCGCTCGGCGGGCGATAGATTCCGAAAGTAGTCCAAGCCGATTTCGCCCAGCGCCACGGGCTGCTCCGAGTTAAGCATTGCACGCAGGTCGGACTTGACGTGTGGAGACCACTCAACCGCATGGTGCGGATGCAGGCCGAGCGTGAAGGCGACTAGGGGGAACTGAGCGGCCAGAGCGAGTGTCGAGCGCCATCGCTCCGGCCGGTATCCGATGTTGATAATCCGTTCGACCCCGGCCGAAGCCGCGCGTTCGATCACGTCTTCGACGTCGCCGGCGAATTGTTCGTCGTCGAGGTGCGCGTGCGTATCGACAAAAGGGAGGGCGGCGGTCGTCACTTCACGGTCACGCTCTTTGCGAGATTTCGCGGTTTATCCGGATCGTTTCCGCGCAACAACGCGGCATGATAACCAAGCATTTGCGCCGGAAGGGCGTTCACAAGCGGCGACGCGTCTCCGACATCTGGTGTTGCGAGATGAACATCGAACGCCGGATCGTTCTCCGGCCCGATGCCGATGATATACCCGCCGCGGCTCCGCAGCTCCATGGCCCCGGAGAGAACATCGGCTCGCGTTTCGTCGTTGGGAGCATAGACGACACACGGTGTGCCCGGCGCGATCAACGCGATCACCCCGTGCTTCAGCTCGCCGCCCGCGAAACCCTCGGCGTGGATGTAACTGACCTCTTTGATCTTCAACGCGGCTTCGAGGGCGGTTGGGTAAGAAAGGCCGCGGCCAATCACGAAGAGATGCTCGGCCTGATGGATGGTTCGCGCAACTTCGCGGATCTTCGAGACCCACGATTCGTCGAGCATCGAGCGCAGACCTGCAGCGGCGAGCAACACAAGGTCCTTGCCTCGGTCATAGTCACCCTCGAGCGCGTGGGCCGCGAGCACCAACGCCGCGATCTTGGCCGTATAGGCCTTGGTCGAAAGCACGCACTGTTCCGGGCCGGCATTGAGATGGACGCGAAGATCGACCATCCGATCGAGAGTCGAGCGCGGAACATTGACGAGAGCGCCAAGGCGAGCGCCACGATGGCGCGCGGCGATCATCGCTTCGATCACGTCGGCGGTTTCGCCGCTCTGCGAGAGCGCGATGACCAGACTGCGGTCGGTCAAGAAGTGCTCGTGATACTTGAATTCGGAACCGACCACGAAATTGACATGTCTTGAGGCGATTCGGCTGAAGAGGTAGCTCCCGCTCAGGGCGGCGTATGACGCGGTGCCGCAACCGACCAGGAATGTGCCGTAAGACGTGGCGATCGCTTCGGCCAGGCCTTTGACGGCCGTTTCGCCGTCGATCGCTAGGCGTTCCAGAACCTCCGGTTGCTCGGCCATTTCTTTGGCCATGAAGTGCGGGAAGTCGCCGAGCTCCGCGTCGCGTCCTTCGAGATTGAGGGGCACGAACTCGGGAACAATCGGTAGCATGGACAGCCGGTCATACAGCTCGAGGTGATTGCGGTCCAGCCGCACGAGGTGTGTGTCTTCGAGGTAAAGCACGTCGAGCGCGTGACCCCGGAGCGCAAGCGCGTCCGAGGCGATCGAATATCCCTTGGGTCCTTTGCCAACGACGAGCGGCGAAACGTTCTTCGCCGCAAGCAGCGACCGGGTTTTGAGATCGAGCGCGATGACCGCGCTCAGGCCGTCGAGCTTGGCGAAGACCTCGGCGAAGGCGCTGAGAAAATCGGTCGAAGGATCGGCGGTCGCTTCTTCGAGCATGTGGGCGACGACTTCAGTATCGGTTTCGGAACGGAACTCGTGACCGCGCGACTGCAGGCCATCGCGGAGGGGTCGGAAGTTTTCGATGATGCCGTTGTGGATGACCGCGATTCTGCCGGTGCCATCGAGGTGAGGATGGGCGTTGGCGCGGGTGACGCCGCCGTGCGTGGCCCAGCGGGTGTGGCCGAATCCGATATCGGATGGGGGAAAGTCGACCGTGGCGTTCGCGATCTTTCCAGGTTCCTTTTGGACGCTGATGTGTCCGTTGACACCGACGGCGACTCCCCAGGAATCGTAGCCGCGGTATTCGAGTTTTTTGAGGGCTGAGAGCACCATATCGCCAAGCTCCGTCGTTTCACCGACGTAGCCGAAAATGCCACACATAGTGGGTGTTTGCCTCCTGTAAACGGCGTGCTTCACCAGGCATGAGGGTCAAGACGCGGGCATTCGCATTCAATGAAACCGCCCGCGCGAAGCAGCGCGAAACCGGGGCCGGCCAAAACTGGCCCGGCGCCGTATCTAGACTGTGTCATGAGGAGCAAGTTGGGAGGTATTGGAATGATGGCACTTTGGTCGGGATTTGTTAGCGGATTGCTCCGCACTTTTGTCCCGCCAGTAACGACTGTGCCGGCCGGGAGACCATCCGCCGAGTCTTTCGATCGGTCTCCACCTCGTCAGTTCGCATCCTCCGCGCGAACCCAGGCGCTAATAAGTCTGTACGGACGCGGGTGAAGCTCCCATCTCCTCGATGCACCGCGCTCATTGTAGCCCAAAGACTGAGCAAGGCAACAATAATCGTTCTGTCGATCGATTGGTTTCAAGTGGGCGAACGCGAATCCCCACGCAAGGCAGATCAACCATTAATCAAGAGGTCTGTAGGTACACTTTCCCTTGGGTATGAAAATTCAGACTCACCGCAGAATGCGTGGTTCACATGAAAGACTCCCATCAAAAAATTGATTTACGTTGCTGTTACAATGTACTTCGCTTTCAGCGCCACTCACTCCCGAACACGACCATTTTCGAAGAGGTGATTCACAATGACGATTCGAGAACTTATGGATGCTATTCGGAACCTCGATCTCGTGATGCCAGAGTTTCAGCGAGAGTATGTTTGGAACCGGGAGCAAGCGAAGCAGCTCATCGTATCTCTCTTCAAGGGATACCCTACCGGGAGCCTTTTGTTCTGGAAGACCGCGAATCCTCCCGACATTAAGAACAACGCAGTATCCAGAGACAAAATTGGTTCAACGACAGTAATCCTTGATGGCCAGCAAAGACTTACGACGCTGTATATGCTTACTCGGGATTCAATACCCCCTTACTACACTGCCGCCGATATTAAGGAGGACCCGCGCGGTCTCTTCTTCGATATCGAGTCAGGGGACTTCCAATATTATCAAGTCAAACGTATGGAACGCAATCCCACCTGGATATCGGTAATTGATTGCTTTGCGGGCAAGGCAAAGGTTTTCGATATAGCCAAGCAAAAAGCAGGCGCATTGCACGATCCGTTTGAGCTGGCTGAGCTATACAACGAAAATCTGACGCGCCTCCGCAATGTGCTTGAGCGACAGTATTCAATTCAGACTGTTCCGTCGGATGCCAACATTGATGCAGCGATCGACGTTTTTGATCGAGTAAACAGCCTTGGCACAAAGTTGTCAGAGGCAGAATTGGCCCTAGCTCATGCCACCGGAAAATGGCCCCAGGCCCGTCAAGTTATGAAGGACAAGGGACTTGAGCTTGGCAAACGTCGATTTGCTTTCGACTTGACCTTTATGGTGAGGAGTCTCACTGGTGTGGTTCGGGGCCGGGCCCTGTTTGAGACGCTCCACGACGCTTCTCGCGAAGAGTTGGAGGACGGATGGAAGCGGTTAAGTAAGATCTTAGAATACCTGACAAACATAATGCCAACCTGGGCGAATGTCCACTCAACAGACGATCTCAACACGACAAACGTACTTGTACCGGTTGTTGTTTATCTTTCGCGTCGTGGCGAAAAATTCTCGGATGAAAAGTCAATGCGTCAGTTCGTGCGCTGGCTATTTGCGGCTACTTCGTGGGCAAGATATACAAGTCAAACCGACCAGCGACTGGATCATGACGTATCGATAGTGCTTCAGAATGAGAATCCTTGGGGAGAGCTTGTTGATGCCATCATCGACCAGCGGGGTCGCATCAAGCTTGAATCGGCTGATCTCGTTGGTCGGGGAACGCAACATCCATTCTATCGCACCACTTACATTCTTACAAAATCCAATGGGGCAATTGACTGGTTTAACGGGATGCCGCTCGCCGACCCTCACGGGAAGTCGTACGGTATCCACAGCCATCACATCTTTCCACAATCATTGCTTTACGAACACGGAGGATTCTCCCAAGATAACCATCTGGATCGCCAGTTGGTGAACGAAATTGCAAACCGTGCGTTCCTGACCGGAGACTCTAACATCAACCTGAGTAACAAGGCGCCAGCAAAGTATCTGCCCGAAGTAGAAACGAAGTATCCGGGTGCTTTGCAGAAGCAGTTCATTCCGTTGGACCCTGCACTCTGGGAACTTGATCGCTATTCGGAGTTCCTGCAGAGCCGACGCCGCCTAATCGCCGTTGCATTCAACAATCAGATGCAAAACCTAATTGAAGAGAGCGCACCGGCGAAGAAAAGATCACTCGCAGACCTGATCGCAGCTGGAGAAAGCACCACCGTTGAATTCAAATCGACACTTCGCTGGGATGTGCAGCAGAAGCGGGTAAACAAGGACCTTCAGAAGGTCATTGCCAAGACGACTGCTGGCCTAATGAACACTGAGGGGGGCTCATTAGTAATTGGCGTGACGGACGACGGTGGAATCTATGGAATAGACGACGATTTAGCTTCGCTCGGCCGAAGTGACACGGACGGTTTCTTGCAGTCCTTGACATCAATCCTTGATAGCTATCTCGGTCGAGAGTTCTTGCCGTTCGCCAAACCACGCGTTGAATCGGCGGAGGGAAAATTGGTTTGTATTCTGGATGCCGGCGCAAGTCCCAGGCCAGTTTTTGTCCGAGATGGAGCGCAGAGCGAATTTTA
>CAYJPA010000056.1:18596-38522 GCA_964371945.1 uncultured Sphaerobacteraceae bacterium
CCCCCGGCGTTTTTTTGGCCGTTTTGCAGCCCAGTGCTATTTTTATTTAACCGCAGCAACCACGACTCGTTTGCTCGACTCTGAAGGTGCCCATGAGTACATCGGCATGCATTGGCAAGCATAGAGAGAGGTTGCAGGAGTTTCCAAAACCAATCGCAACAACAATGCGGTTTGGGTTTGAGGATCTCGCCAGCATAATCTGAGGTCGCTGGTCTTCTACAATACTTGTTGAGTTGCATCTGAGTTTGTGCGGCAGACTATCCATGCTGAAGTACATAACGCTGTTCCCGCCGGGTTTTCTGGCCGGTGGATTAGGCTATACTTCGGTAGGCAGTGGCCCGCGTTGATGCCTAGTGACATGAAAGGTTCCCCGCGCTCGTGATCGACCGCTACACCAGACCCGCAATGGGGTCGGTATGGAGCGAGGATCGCAAGATCCAAGCGTGGCTGGCCGTCGAAAAGGCAGCCTGCGAAGGATGGCACCGCAGAGGCAGGATTCCCGACTGGGCGATCGATGCCATCCGCTCATCTTCCTGCAACCTTCAGCGTATGCAAGAGATCGAACGCGAGACCGATCACGATGTGATCGCGTTTTTGCGCGCCGTCGGCGAAACCGCCGGCGAAGCGTCGCGCTTCATCCATTTGGGCATGACCAGTTCCGACGTGGTCGATACCGGTCTCGCCTTTCAGGTCAAGGAAGCGGGCGAACTGCTCGACCGAGCGTTGATCAAGCTGACTGAGGTCGTCGGTCGCCGGGCCGTCGAGCACAAAGACACCCTGACGATCGGCCGCACGCACGGCATCCACGCCGAGCCGACGACGTTCGGACTGAAGCTCGCGATCTGGTACGACGAACTGCGACGGCACAAGCGACGGCTCGATCTCGCCCGCGAAGACATGGCGGTTGGCAAGATCTCCGGCGCGGTCGGGACGCACGCGCACGTTCCACCCGATCTTGAAGAGGAAGTTTGCGAGACGCTCGGTCTGAAAGCGGCGCCGGCATCGAATCAGGTGCTGCAGCGCGACCGGCATGCATTCTTCATGTCGGTGCTGGCGGGAATCGGGGCGACGCTCGATAAGATGGCGACTGAGCTCCGGCATTTGCAGCGAACCGAGGTTCGGGAGACGCAGGAGCCTTTTGCTGCAGGGAATCAAGGGTCGTCGGCGATGCCGCACAAGCGAAATCCGCACGCCTCGGAGCGGATCAGCGGACTTGCCAGACTTCTGCGGGGATATGCGACGACGGCGTTCGAGAACGTGGCGTTGTGGCACGAGCGCGACATATCCCACAGCTCAACTGAACGCGTGATCTTCCCGGACGCCTGCATCGTGCTCGATTTCATGCTGGCGGAGATGACCGAGATCGTGCGCGATCTCCAGGTCTTCCCGGAGCGCATGCGGCGAAACCTCGATTCAACCGGCGGTCTCATCTATTCCCAACGGGTCATGCTTGCATTGGTGGATGCCGGAGTCGACCGGCAGGATGCGTACAAGCTGGTCCAGCGGTACGCACTCCAAAGCTGGGATACCGGGGAGTCTTTTCGAGAACTGCTGGCGCAGGACCCAATCGTATCTGCTCATGTCGATCCGATTGCGCTTGATTCGATCTTCGATCCGGCAGACCAGCTCCGGCACGTTGATGCCGTTTTCGCACGCCTTGGTTTGATTCCCGCGGATCAGGTCAAGGCACGTACGCTCACGATGGAGGCACTCCCCGCGTGACCGCGACGCTGCAATCCCTGTCGCTTCCTCAACTTCAGCTCTTCCGCCGGGGGAAAGTCCGGGATACCTATGTCGTCGACGGCAACTTGCTGATGGTTGCGACCGATCGCATTTCCGCGTTCGATGTGGTGCTGCCGACGCCGATTCCACGCAAGGGCATCGTGCTGACGCAACTTTCACGATTCTGGTTCGACCTTACGAAATCGACCACGCCGAACCATCTGATCACCGCCGATCCCGCGCGGTTTCCAGAGGAGTTGAAGCCGTTTCTTGCCCAATTGAGCGGGCGGTCGATGCTCGTGAAATTGGCGGAACGGATCGATATCGAGTGCGTTGTTCGTGGGTTCTTGGCGGGCTCCGCGTGGGCGGAGTACCGGACGCACGGAACAGTGGCAGGCGAGTCGATGCCGGCCGGCATGCGGCAGGCAGAGCGGTTGCCGGAACCGATTTTCACGCCCGCGATGAAGGCCGACAGCGGGCACGATGTGAACATTTCGATCACGGAATTGCGCGGGCGAATCGGCGAAGAGCTCGCTACTCAGCTCGAGACCGCGAGCAAAAATGTGTATGAGTATGCGGCCGACTTTGCAGCGCGCAGGGGTATCTTGATCGCCGACACGAAGTTCGAGTTTGGTTTTGTCGATGGCGAGCTGACGTTGATCGATGAGGTGTTGACGCCGGATTCTTCCCGCTTCTGGGACGCGGCGTTTCATCAACCCGGCCGGGATCAGCCGAGCTTCGACAAGCAATTCATTCGGGACTGGCTGGAGTCGACCGGGTGGGACAAGACGCCACCGGGACCAGACGTGCCGCCGAGCGTCGTGGCCGGCACCGCCGCTCGCTATCACGAAGCGTACAAACGCATAACGGGTTCGCCGCTTTGGCTACAGGTGGAGCAGGAATCGTGACATCCGAATCGATCTGGAATGTGGACGTGATCGTGATGCCGAAAAACGGGGTTAACGATCCCGAAGGCGAGGCGATTCTCGGCGGGCTCAAGATGCTTGGTTATGACTCGGTCGGAAAGGTTCGCGCCGGCCGCTTGATTCGCCTCGAGATCGCGGCCGCGGACGAAGCGAAGGCCAAAGAGCGCGCGTCGGCGATGGCAGACCAGTTGCTTGCAAACCCCGTGATCGAGGTCTTTGACGTGACGGTTGCTGGACGAGCGACGGAGGTGGCGGCGCGATGACCGCGCGAGCCGGGGTGATCACGTTTCCTGGGAGCAATGGCGATCACGATGCATTCTATGCGTTTGAGCATGCGATCGGCGTCCCGACGCGATTAGTCGATTACCGGGAGACGGATCTGAGCGAGCTTGATCTCATCGTCGTTCCGGGTGGTTTCTCGTATGGCGATCACCTTCGCTGCGGTGCGATTGCTCGGTTCGCGCCGGTCGTGGAGCCGCTACGCGCGTTCGTGGAGCGAGGCGGACCTGTTCTGGGGATTTGCAACGGCTTTCAGGTTTTGACCGAATCGCACTTGCTTCCAGGGGCACTGCTTCGCAATCAATCGCTCAAGTTTCATTGCGATTGGGTGACGATCCGGGTCGAATCGACGAGGACCGTCTGGACGAGCGAGATCGCGCCGAACAGTGTGCTCAGATTGCCGGTCGCCCACGGCGCCGGCGCCTACTTCGCCGATGAGGCGACGCTGGATCGTCTCGAGGCCAATGGCCAGGTCGTTTTCCGGTATTGCGACACCGCTGGAGAGCTCTCTCCCGAGCACAACTTCAACGGCTCGGCGCGCGCGATCGCCGGGATCAGCAACGAACGCGGCAACGTGGTCGGTTTGATGCCTCATCCCGAGCGGGCGTGCGAGCCGGTTCTGGGCGGTTCAGATGGTTTGGCGATCCTGCACTCGGCGCTGGCCGCGATCAGCGTGGCGATCTAGGAGAGATTCGTGTCGAGCACCGTCGCGCAATCGTCGATCAAACCGGGCTCCTGGCGCGAAGTCGCGCTGAGCGACGACGAGTACTTCTTGATTGTGGAAAAACTTGGCCGCGAGCCATCGATCGTCGAGCTTGGCATGTTTGGCGCGATGTGGAGCGAGCACTGCGGGTACAAGCACTCGCGTCCGCTGCTCAAGACCCTTCCAACTGAGGCGCCCTGGGTGCTGCAAGGGCCGGGTGAGAATGCAGGCGCGGTCGATATTGGTGACGGCGTCGCGGTCGTGTTCAAGGTCGAATCGCACAACCATCCGAGCGCGGTGGAACCCTTTGAAGGCGCGGCGACTGGGGTCGGCGGAATCGTGCGCGACATCTTTACCATGGGCGCGCGACCGATCGCGATCCTGGATTCACTTCGGTTCGGCTCTCTGAAGCAGCCGCGCAATCAATACCTGTTCACGAATGTAGTTGGCGGGATCGGCGGCTACGGGAATTGCCTGGGAATTCCGACCGTCGGCGGCGAGCTATTCTTCGACGATTCCTACAACGGCAACCCGCTGGTCAATGCGATGTGCGTCGGCGTCACCAAGCACGACACCATGATGCGTGCGGCAGCCAGCGGTGCCGGCAATGTGATCATGCTGATCGGAGCCGATACCGGGCGGGACGGGCTACACGGTGCGACCTTTGCCTCGGTCGAGAATCCCGAGGAGTCGCATCGCGGGGTGATCCAAGTTGGTAATCCGTTCCTGGAGAAGCAGCTTCTGGAGGCGTGCATTGAGCTGATCGAGGGTGAGGCCGTCGTCGCGATGCAGGATTTGGGCGCCGCCGGCTTGACCAGTTCTGCCGTTGAATGTGCCAGCCGCGGCGGTGTCGGAGCGGAGATCGATGTGGCGCTCGTTCCGCGACGCGAAACGGGGATGACCGCGTACGAGATCATGCTCAGCGAGAGCCAGGAGCGGATGCTCCTGGTCGTGACGCCGGAGGGCGTCGATCGCGTGATCGAGATCGTGCACCGCTGGTCGCTCAATGCCTCGGTGATCGGGCGAATCACTGACGACGGCATGGTCCGGATCAAGGACGGCGTTGAGGTCGCGGCAGAGGTGCCTGCCTATCTTTACACTGACGAGTGTCCGAGCTATATCAGACCGGCCGCGGAGTCAGAGAAGGTTCGAGCGGCGCGGGACACCGATTTGAGCGGCGTTTCCGATCTCAGCCCGGCCGATTTCGGCGACGTGCTACTGAAGATGCTCGGATCGCCGAACATTTGCAGCCGGCGTCCAGTGTTTCGGCGATACGACCACACCATCTTGACTAATACCGTGGTCGCGCCAGGGGCGGCCGATGCGGCAGTGCTGCGGATCAAAGGCACGGACAGAGCGATCGCGACCGCGATCGACTGCAATTCCCGTTACTGCTATCTCGATCCACGACTCGGTGCAGCTCATGCGGTTGCCGAGGCGACCCGGAATGTCGCCTGCACCGGCGGCAAGCCGCTCGCCATTACAAACTGCTTGAACTTCGGGAGTCCGGAGAGACCCGCGGGCTACTTCCAGCTACGCGAGGCGGTTGGAGGCATGAGCGATGCCTGCCGGGCGCTCGGCGTGCCGGTCGTCAGCGGCAATGTCAGTCTTTACAACGAATCCGCCGACGGACCGGTGTTCCCGACGCCGACGGTTGGCGCGGTCGGGGTGATCAAGCACCTCGATCGTCGCGCGACGATGTCGTGGCAGGCCGGCGATGCGATAGGACTAATTGACGGCGCCAAGCCGCAACTGGGTGGCTCCGAATTCCTTGCGAGCGTTCACGGTATGACCGCGGGCCCGCCGCCGGCGCTCGAACTTAATGTCGAACGATCGGTGCAGCAGATCGTGCAGTCTTCCATTGCCGAAGGATTGATCCAGACCGCTCATGATTGCTCCGAGGGCGGCCTGGCGATTGCGTTGGCAGAAATGGCCGTCGTTTCTGGGATCGGTTTCGTCGCGAACAAGCTCCCGAATGGCAAGGGCGCGCGACTTGATGAGCAGTTTTTCGGGGAAGCACCTTCGCGAATCGTAGTCAGTGGAGACGGTGCATCGATCAATACGGTCGCTGATAAGTGCGCCGCGGCGGGAGTTCTGTTCGCGCGTCTGGGAGTTGTCGTGGGCGACCAACTCGCATTCGAACAGGTGGGAGCGGTTTCGCTGGCCGAAGCGGCTGAGCGGTTCGAGCATGGACTGGTAGACTTGTCATAACGCAACTGTCGGGTTCGTCAACCTGGAGTGCAGCGCGATCAAGAATGGTGGAACGACAGCTTGATGTGGGATGACAAACCGCACGAAGAGTGTGGAGTCTTTGGGATTTACGCCCCGGGTGAGGATGTTGCGCGTCTGACCTTCTTCGGGCTTTACGCGCTGCAGCACAGGGGTCAGGAAAGCGCGGGAATCGCGACCTCCGACGGCGAACACCTTTCGATACGAACGCGTATCGGGCTCGTCAGCCAGGCATTCACCGAAGACGACTTGAAGCTACTCCCGGGTCACATCGCGGTCGGACACGCGCGCTATTCGACGCAGGGTTCGAGCAATGCACGCAACGCGGGTCCAATGGTTTCGCAGAGTCCAATTGGGCCGCTGGCGGTTGCTCATAACGGCAACCTGACGAACTCGATGATCCTGCGCGAAGAGCTTGAAGAAGCAGGAGAGCGGTTCGTCACGACGACGGATAGCGAAATCCTCACACGCTTGATCGCGGTGACACCCGGCATCACGATGGCGGAGAAGATCCGGCGGGCGATGGCGCGGATGGTCGGGGCGTACAGCCTTTGCATTTTGTGCGAGGATCGAATCCTGGCGGTTCGCGATCCGCTCGGCGTACGGCCGCTTTGCATCGGCAAACTCGCGGGACATTGGGTCGTCGCATCCGAGAGCTGCGCGTTGATGACGATCGGGGCCGAGTTCGTGCGGGAAGTGCTGCCAGGCGAGATCCTGGAGATCGACGAAGGTGGACTGCATTCGCACCTGCCGTTGTCGCCGCATCGCCACGCGATGTGCCTGTTCGAGCTGATTTATTTCGCGCGGCCGGACAGCATCATTCACGGGCAGCGACTGCATCTGGTCCGGCAGCGAATGGGCGAGCAGCTTGCTCGCGAACAACCGGTCGATGCCGATGTCGTGGTCGGGCTCCCGGATTCCGCGATTCCGGCGGCGATCGGGTATGCGCGCGCGTCCGGGATTCCCTACACCGAAGCACTGATCAAGAACCGCTACATCGGCCGCACTTTCATCCAACCGGATCAGCGGTTGCGGGAAGTAGGTGTAGCGTTGAAGTTCAACGCCCTGCCTGAGGTGCTCGAAGGCAAGCGGGTCGTGCTGATCGACGACACCATCGTGCGCGGAACGACCAGCAAACCGATCGTCAACATGCTGCGGCAGGCGGGAGCGACCGAAGTTCACATGCGCGTTCACGCCCCGCCGATGATGTGGCCCTGTTATCTCGGCGTCGATCTTGCGCGGCGCGACGAGCTCATCGCGGCTCGGATGTCGGTGCCCGAGATTGGGCGATACATCGGCGCCGACAGCATCGGTTATCTCACGCTCGAGGGATTGATCGAGGCAATCAATGTTCCGGGCGCCGGCTTCTGTACAGGTTGTCTGACAGGCAGTTATCCTGTGCCGGTGCAACTCGAGATGGACAAACTGGTGCTTGAACGGGTGTGACCCTGAGCTCATGGAATTGGAAACTACGTTGAGTAACGACGCGTCCGCCGGGGCGGAAGTCAAAACGCCACTCTATGACCGCCATGTGGCGCTAGGCGCGAAGATCATCCCGTTCGCGGGTTGGCTCATGCCGGTGCAGTACAAGGGGATCATCGAAGAGCATCGAACCGTGCGAAACGGAGTCGGACTCTTCGATCTTGGCCATATGGGGCAGGTGGACGTCGACGGCAAGGACGCGCTCGCTTACCTGCAGTACCTGACGCCGAATGATGTCTCAACGCTCGAACCGGGCCAGGCGCACTATTCGCTGCTGCCGAACGAGCAGGGCGGCGTGGTGGATGACATCATCATCTACCGCAAGTCGTCTGGACCCGGTTACATGGTGTGCATCAATGCGGCGAATCGACACAAGGATGTCGCATGGATGCATCGCTGGCAGGCGGAGCGAACCGATTTCGCGGTGACGGTGGAGGACATCTCGGATCGCACGGGCATGATCGCAATCCAGGGACCGAAAGCCGCGGAGATCACCCAACGGATAACAGACCGGGATCTTTCAGGGGTCGACTACTTTTCGTGGGTCGAAGCCAATGTCGGGGGCGTGAAAGCGCAAGCCGCCCGCACCGGTTACACGGGTGAGGATGGCTTCGAGTTTTACACCGCGATCGGCGAGATCGGAACCGTGTGGGATGCACTCATGGCCGCCGGCAAGCCGGAGGGAATCGCGCCGATTGGACTCGGCGCGCGGGACACCTTGCGACTCGAAGCAAGAATGCCGCTCTACGGCAATGAGCTGGCCGACGATATCAACCCGCTCGAAGCCGGCCTCAGTTGGGTGATCAAACTGGAAAAGGGACCCTTCATCGGGTCGGACAAGATCGCGGCAATGAAGGAGAGCGGAGCGCCGCGACGAACAGTTGGATTCAAGATGACTGAGCGATCCGGTTCGCCGCGCTCTCATTTCGACGTGCGCGTGGGTGGCGCGCTGGTCGGGTTCGTCACCAGCGGCGCGATGTCGCCGACGCTGGGCGAGAACATCGGACTCGCGTTGGTCGATCGCTCGGTCGCGGGCATTGGGAAGCCACTCGAGATTGTCATTCGCGACAAGCCGTACACGGCTGTTCAAGTCAAGACGCCGTTCTACAAACGGGATCGTTAGCGCCAAGTGGCGCGCATTACAGGGGAAGAGGAGCGATTCATGAGCTCACCGAAGGATCTTCGATATACCAAAACCCATGAATGGGTCAAAGTCGATGGCGGGGTGGCGACCATCGGGGTCACCGATTTTGCCCAAAGCGAGCTCGGCGACATCACCTATCTCGAGCTGCCGGAGGTCGGTGACGAGGTCAGCGGTGGCGATCCGTTCGGTGTCGTCGAGTCGGTCAAAGCGGCCTCGGACGTTTATTCACCGATCAATGGCGAGGTCGTCGAGCGCAACGAAGAAGCGATCACGGCGCCGGACCTCGTTAATAGTTCGCCCTATGAAAGCGCCTGGTTGATCAAGGTGCAACTGAGCGATCCGTCTCAGGTCGAAGCATTGATGACACCTGAGCAGTATGACGAATTGCTCGAGACGGCTGGTGGTGGGCATTAGGGACCGGATCAGCCTCATGACACGGGATTGACATCCCGTGCTCACTCCCTGAAGTCCTTCCAGGACTATGAACGACGGCGTTGTTGTCGTTGATGGATGCCTTTTCGAGGAACGCAGGTTTGGATCCGATGTGGCCTAGTTCAGAGATAACGTAGGAAAGGTACGCGTAATCCAATGACGTTCAACCCGCACACAGACGCCGATCGGGCAGAGATGTTGGCGACGATCGGCGCGGAGTCGGTGGCCGATCTCTTTTCGCCGATTCCGTCCGAAATCCGGTTTCCGACGCTCGATCTTTTGCCGCAACTCTCCGAAATGGAAGCTGCTGACCGTCTTGGCGATCTTGCGTCCAGGAATGTGGCCGCGACGACCGGAAACAGTTATCTCGGCGCGGGCTCATACAACCATTACGTGCCGGCGACGGTTGGCCAGATCCTCTCACGTGGCGAGTTCTATACCGCTTACACCCCCTACCAGCCTGAGGTCGCGCAGGGCACGCTTCAGGTCATCTATGAATTTCAATCGATGGTGGCATCGCTCTTCGCAATGGATGTCGCGAACGCGTCGATGTATGACGGAGCGACTGCCCTGGCCGAAGCAATCCTGATGGCCGTGTCATCGTCGAAGAAACGACACAAGGTTGTGGTCGCGGGGACAGTTCACCCGGCATATCGCGACGTGATTCACACGTACGCAAGCGGACTGCCAGTCGAGATCGTCGATCTCGGCGTGCCGACCGAGGGATTCACCACGACTGTTGACGCCATATCAGCGGCCGTCGACGAGTCCGTTGCCGCGGTGGTGGTTCAGTACCCGAATTTCTTTGGCGGGATCGAGGATGTGGCGGCGATCGGCGAGGTCGCTCACGGTGCCGGCGCTTTGTTTGTCGTTTCGACGTATCCGGTGCCGCTCGGAATTTTGCAGCCGCCGGGAGAGCTCGGCGCGGATTTTGTGACGGCAGAAGGACAGGCGCTGGGAGTCGCGCAGAGTTTCGGCGGTCCGTATGTTGGACTGCTGGCCACGAAGCAGCAATATGTGCGCTTGATGCCTGGCCGGCTCGCCGGCGTTGCACACGATTCGGAAGGCAAGCGCGGTTTCGTGCTGACACTGCAGACGCGCGAGCAGCACATCCGCCGCGAAAAGGCGACAAGCAATATCTGCACAAACCAGGGATTGATGGCGACCGCGGCAACGGTTTACATGGCGAGCGTCGGTCCAGAGGGCTTTCGCGAGGTCGCAAATCGCTGTTATCAGAACGCGCACTACCTGCAGTCGCAACTGTGCTCGCTCCCGGGATACGAGCTTGCGTTGAGCTCGCCTTATTTCCATGAGTTCGTGGTCAAGATGCCAGCGCCGGTCAAAGAGATCAACTCCAAGCTGCTTGGGGCTGGAATCGTCGGCGGATTCGATCTTTCGAGCGTCGATCCCGCGCTCGATCACCACGTGCTGCTGTGCGCCACCGAGCTGAACAACAAAGCCGGAATCGACAAGCTTGTGGCGGCGCTGTCGTAGGGTAGAAGAACGAGGGGCGTGATCAATCACGCGGCTAAGGTGGGACGTTAGCGGGTCGAATCGGAGAGTCATCACGTAAAGCGTCTGGTATACTGCGGGGTCGCTGGCCCGAGTGCCGAAGCTTCGGCATGTCCTGGGAATGCGTTGCGTGTGCCTGAATTGCTGTCGATTTACGACGTAGACAATCGGCGCCTGATGTGTGTGACGCGGTGAGACTGTGACCAGACCAATCGTAGCGATCGTAGGCCGGCCGAACGTCGGGAAATCCACGCTATTCAACCGATTGATCGGAGAGCGACGGGCCATCGTCGAAGACATGCCCGGTACGACCCGTGATCGTGTTTACGGCGTTTCCGATTGGGGCGGAATCGAATTCACGGTTGTCGATACCGCCGGATTGCAGGACGCCGACGAGATCAGCAACTCGACCTCGTCGGAGATCGCTCGTCACACCAGAGAGCAGGCGCAAACCGCGATCGATGAAGCGGATGTGATCGTCTTCATGGTCGATACGAAAACCGGTCTGACTGCCGGCGATGCCGAGGTCGCCGATCTCTTGCGACGAACCGACAAACCGACAATTTTGGTCGCGAACAAAGCGGATAGCACGGCGCGTCGCGATCTCGCGCTTGAGTTCTACGAGCTCGGATTAGGAGAACCAATCCCAGTGTCCTCGTACCACGGTTCGGGCACCGGCGATCTGCTGGATCGCGTGGTCGAGGCCCTGCCCGAGTTCGAGGAACTGCCTGAGACCGAGGGACCGAAAATCGCGATCGTCGGCCGGCCGAATGTCGGCAAGAGCCGCTTGCTGAATGCGTTGCTGGGGCAAGAGCGCTCGATCGTCAGCGATGTCCCCGGCACGACTCGCGATTCGACCGATACACAGCTGGTTTGGGCTGGACAGCCAATCACGCTGATCGACACAGCTGGAATTCGGCGCAAAGGCCGGGTGGATGCCGGGATCGAGTATTTCAGCGTGCTTCGTTCGATGCGCTCGATCGAGCGGGCAGACGTCGTGCTGCTCGTCATTGACGCAACGGAGAGCTTTACCGCGCAGGATATGCATATCGCGGGCTATGTCGAAGAGCAGAAAAAGGGCATGGTCGTCGTCGTCAATAAGTGGGATCTGGTTGAAAAAGATACGAACACGATGGAAGAATATCGAACCCGAGCCCGGGAATCGCTCGATTTTATGCCCTACGCGCCGCTCACCTTCATTTCTGCCAAGTTGGGGCAGCGGGTGAATCAGGTGCTCGATATGGCGCTGACGGTGGTCGACGAACGTGCGAAGCGGATCCCGACCGCGCAGTTGAACAAAATGCTCAAGGAGGCCGTTTCGAAGCATCCGCCGGCGAGCAAGCCGGGCAAGTGGTTAAAGTTCTATTACATGACCCAGGCGGATGTTTCTCCGCCGACCTTCATCCTCTTTTGTAACGATCCTCAGCAGGTCCACTTTTCGTACCGCCGTTATCTCGAGAATCAACTCCGTGAACAGTTCAGTTTTGCCGGCAATCCAATTCGCATGAGTTTCCGAGGACGGGAAGAAGGCGACTAACATGACGATCCTCGCGGGCGCGGTTCTGGTGGTGGCCGCGTATGGACTGGGCGCCGTGCCCTGGGGTGTGGTTCTTGGTCGAGTGCTGGCCGGGAAGGATCTCCGCGACTACGGAAGTCAATCGACCGGTACAACCAACGCTTACCGCGTGCTTGGTTGGCGCTTTTCCGCGGCAGTGTTCGTGCTCGATTTTCTCAAGGGCTTGATCCCGGTGGTGCTGGCTCGCTGGCTCGATGCCGGCTGGTGGTTCGTCGGGGCCGTCGCGTTTGCCACGGTGGTTGGTCATTGCTGGTCGGCCTTCATTCGCTTCGGCGGCGGGAAAGGCATGGCGACCGGAGCAGGCGCGATTGCGGGGATGGTGCCTTGGGTTCTGCTGGTGCTGCCGGTGATGGCGTTGATCGTGTGGTTGACGCGGTATGTTTCACTCGCGTCGCTTGCGGGCACGGCACTTGCGACGGCGTTAGTGGCGCTCTTTGCGATGACGGGGCGGGAGCCCGCGCAGGCCGCGTTGGCGTGCTTCGCGGTTGCGGCCGTGATCTTCATCCGGCACCAGAGCAACATCGGGCGTTTGATCCACGGCAAGGAACGCCGTTTGTCGCGGCGTACGCCGAGCCCGAGTTAATCCAGGGCGGGTCGTTCGCGCGGGGTTCGATGATCGTCGTGGTTGGACGCGTTGGGCGATTCACGAATCGCCCCTACATTCACGTCCAATTCCTTGTCAGCACGCGTCGGCTGAAGTAGCTACTTCGATCGGTAGCCGTTCGGGTGGCGGTTCATCCAGTCCCAGGCGGAGCCGATCATTTCGTCCAGGGAGGAGTGCCGCGGCGACCAGCCGAGCTCGGTTCGGGCGCGGGTGCTGTCGCCGATCAGGACCGGCGGATCGCCGGGCCGCCTCGGTGCTTCTATGACAGGCAATGTCCGTCCGGTGACTCGTTCAACTGCCTCGACGATCTGCCGGACCGAAAAACCATCGCGCGATCCCAGGTTGAATGCTCCCAGTGAACGATCGAGCTTATCGAGCGCTAGTAGATGGGCGTCGACCAGATCGATCACATGCACGTAATCGCGGATCGCGGTTCCGTCCGGCGTGGCGTAATCGGCGCCGAAGATGTTGAACCGCGAATGCTTCCCGAGCAACGTTCGCAGGGCGACCGGAATCACGTGTGTTTCCGGCGTGTGGTCCTCGCCGCGCAACCTGGTCGCGCCGGCCACATTGAAGTAGCGAAACATCACGTACGAAAGGTCATAGGCGTGTTCGTGGGCGGGAAGCATCTGTTCGACGATTAGCTTCGACGTGCCGTACGGGTTGATCGGGTGAAGCGGCGTTTCCTCGACAATAATGTTGTTCTCCGGCATCCCGTAAACGGCGGCCGTGGAAGAAAAGACGAACTTGCCGACCCCGGCACCCCGCATTGCAGCGAGCAAATGGTGAGAACCAACGGCGTTGACGCCGAAGTATTCGATTGGCTTCTCGACGGACTCGGGCACAAGGGTGACGGCGCCAAAATGGAGAACCGCGTCCGGCCGCGATTGTTTGAGTGCTTCGCTTAAGGCCGGCGCGTCGCGAAGGTCGATGGTGAGCAATTCGACATCCGCGGGAATGGCTTCAGCATGGCCCTTCCAGAGATTGTCAAGAACGATGACGTCGTCGCCTCGCTCGACCAAGCGCTCGACGGCGACGCTCCCGATGTACCCCGCGCCACCCGTGACCAGGACCTTCATGGCTCCTCGCAATTCTCGACAGTCGAACGCAAACAGGCCCAACTCAGAGGGCCAGAAAGCCCATGGTACACTAGCTTTCGGGCCTACCCCATATGCCAAAGGCATCGCAATTCGTCCTGAATCCAACGCTTTTCGAGGAGCTACCCGATATGGTCATGGCGCTGAGCACGTTGATCTCGGACCCGGCGGTCGCGGCCGCGATCGAACGCGAAGAACGCCGGCAGCGGGGCGCGATCGAGCTCATCGCATCCGAGAATTTTGTCAGCGCATCGGTGCTGCACGCGGTCGGCACGGTTCTTACTAACAAGTACGCCGAGGGGCAGGTCGGGAAGCGTTATTACGGGGGGTGCGAGTTCATCGATGAGGTCGAAACGCTCGCGATCGACCGCGCGAAGCAGCTGTTCGGCTGCGAGCATGTCAATGTGCAGCCGCACTCCGGCGCGAACGCCAATCTTGCCGCGTACTTTGCGTTGATGTCTCCGGGCGATCGCATCCTTGGACTCAGCCTGCAAGAGGGCGGACATCTCACCCACGGTCTTCCGGTCAACTTTTCCGGCCGGCTCTTCGAGGCACATTCGTACGGACTCGACGCGGCGACCGGCTACATCGACTACGATGCGCTGCTGGTCAAAGCCAAAGAGGTTCAGCCGCGAGCGATCATCGCCGGCGCAAGCGCCTATAGCCGGGCGATGGACTTCAAGCGCTTCCGCGAAATTGCCGACGAGGTTGGGGCCTATCTCTTTGCCGATATCGCCCACCCGGCAGGACTCATTGCCGCCGGGTTGCATCCGAGCCCGATCCCGTACGCGCACATCACTATGACGACGACGCACAAGACCCTGCGCGGTCCACGTGGCGGCATGATCATGACCAGCGAAGAGTTTGGAAAAGCGGTCGACAAAACGGTCTTTCCAGGCTTCCAGGGCGGACCACTGATGCATGTGATCGCGGGCAAAGCGGTTGCGTTCGGTGAGGCGCTCGAGCCGGCCTTCAAGGACTACGCGGTCAATGTGATCGAGAACGCGAAGACGCTTGCGAACGAGATGACCGGGTTCGGTTTTCCGATCATCTCCGGCGGAACCGACACGCATTTGATGCTGGTCGATGTTTCGCCGACCGGTTTGAGCGGCCGGCAGGCCGAGCGGCTGCTCGACAAGGTCGGGATCACGGTCAACAAGAACACGATTCCGGGCGAGACACGGCCGCCGACCCAGGCGAGCGGCATCCGGCTCGGATCGCCGGCCGTGACCACTCGTGGGTTTGGCGCCGGCGAGATGCGACAGGTCGCTCGGATGCTGACCGACGTGCTCGGCGCGCCGGAAGATGAGGCGCTGCACGCCAGAATCGGCGAAGAAGTGGCCGAGTTGACGAGCCGCTTCCCAATTCCGGGCATCTCGTCGATCTAGCTCACTCGCGAGAAGAGGCAGCGTGAGTAACTGGGAGATCGCGGGGATCGTGTTTGGAGTCACCGCGGGGCTTTCGGTGCTGCTCGTTGCCAGATCGATACCGCTCTACCGCCAGCTCAATCTGCTCGATCCGATCACTCCGCGGAAGATCCACACGACGCCCGTGCCCCGAGGCGCGGGCGTCGCGATGTTTCTCGCGTTTGTGATCGGGATCAGCCTGACCTTTGCGCTCGATGTCGATCGCTTCGCGATCGAGACCGAGCGCATTCTGCTGTTGCTGGCGGGTTGTGCCGTTGTCGTGGTGATCATGTTTGTCGACGATGTCGTTGGGCTGAGTCCGCTGACGAAGTTGGGATGGCAGATCGGGGCGGCGTTGATCGTGGTGCTGCCGCGACTGCGCGACGACCGGCACGGCATCGTGATCGACCAATTCAACATGCCCTTTTTTGACGTGGTGAAGCTTCCGCTGCTGCTTGCGGTGGCGTTCACCATTTTCTGGATCGTCGGCATGATGAATACCCTGAATTGGGTCGACGGGCTCGATGGACTGGCAGGGTCGGTCACGCTAGTGGTCTGCACGATCCTGTTTTTGCACACCTATTTCTGGCCGCGTGGCGATCCGCAGTTCACCGTTTCGCTGATTCCGCTGGTGCTTGGCGCCGTGGTGATCGGTTTTCTGCCGTTCAACTGGAATCCGGCCAAGATCATCATGGGTGATTCCGGCGCGAACTTCCTTGGGTATGCACTGGCGGTGGCGTCGATTATCGGCGGCGCGAAGATCGCAACCGCGTTGCTGGCGCTCGGCCTGCCGGTGCTGGATGTGGCGTGGGTGATCTTGGTTCGGATCGTGCAAGGCCGGTCGCCGGTCGTTGCCGACCGCGGACATCTGCATCATCGATTGTTAGATGGCGGGTGGAGTCAGGCCAAGATCGTGCTCTTTGTCGCCGGAATATCACTTGTCGCGGGGATGTCATCCCTACTGCTGCCGTCGCGCGGCCTCAAGCTGGTCGCAATCATGCTCCTGGGTCTGGTGCTGCTTGGCATCATCGCGACGATGGCGCGCAGGGACGCTGCAGGGAAGGTTTGAACCTCCACGTTTGAAGCATATCCAGACGGGTAGGAATGCTCGCAAGAGCTCTCGATGCAATGTCATCGCATGTCGCCGTGGTTGGCGTCACAGCCGTATCGCGATTGCAGTTGGGAGCTCATGATTAGCGGGCATGAGATGCCGCACACATGAATTGGTCCCGCTGGTTGAGACCGGGCGCATGCCATGCGCCCAAGCGAAGCGGGTACGAACAACCAATTGGGCTATTGGAGCATGAATTCGAATTTGGGGCGGCGTTTGGATTGGTCGTCGCGGCGATCGACGACGTCCAGGATGGTTGCGACAAGGTGGGTCGCGTGGCCGCTGAGCAGGGTGCCGACGACGGCGCCGGCGAGTCCGCCGACCGCGGTGCCCAAAAGAAATGGCACGACAGGGTTGCTACCAGAATGGGTCCCGACGTTCATTTCTCCTCCAGCTTCGCCGCGACTGCTCATCGTCAATCCTCGGACTGGTTTTCAGCGTTGCCGCTACGGCATCGCCACCAGCGTTTGGGCCTCGGACCACAGCGTCTCGAGGCGGTAAAAATCACGCAGCTCCTCATCGAACACGTGGACGATCGAATCGCCATAGTCGAGCACGATCCAACCCGATTGCGGGTCACCTTCAGTGCGGCGTGGGCGAACGCGTTCGTCGCTCAGCTTGTCCAGCACCGAATTAGAGATCGCGCGGAGCTGTCGCTCATTCTCGCCGGAGCAGATTACAAAGTAGTCCGCAATCGACGAAAGTTCGTGAATATCGAGCACAAGCGTGTCCGAGGCGGGGGTGTCGGAGAGAATCTCAGCAATGCGCACCGCAAGGTCGCGACTCTCGACCATGAACGGCGCAAGCGGCTGAACTGCCTCGATATCGTTTACAGCTTCTATGGTATCCTCCGAGAAACGAATGAAGTGTACGTACAAACTGCACGAACTTCTTCACACAAGTATACCGGGTGGACAAACGAAGGGCAATAACCCATTGTCAACGTCTTCCGATATATGGTACGTCAGGTGGGCCCGGCAGGATTCGAACCTGCGACCCTGGGGTTATGAGCCCCGTGCTCTGCCGCTGAGCTACAGGCCCGATTCAACCCGTACCGTGATGAGAGATCATAGCATGCAGGTGCATGCTTCAGAGCCGTCCATTCTAGACGGGCAGCAGTGCCCGAACGTGGATCTCCTCGACGACTCTGGGCCGGTTTTCGTCGCTGTGATCACTTCTCACGAGCGCGATCGGTGTGTGCCTGATATCGCTTGATTGTGACCGGATCGGTCGTGATGAGTCCGCCCTGCAGCATTTCTTCGATCCGTGGCAAGAGCCGTTGCACTCGTTCCTGGTCGTCGATCCACTCCAAAATGAGCGGAAGGTCGGACGACAAGTCGACAATCGACGCCGCGTGGATCTTGCTATGGGCGCCGTAGCCCGCAATTGCGCGACTAACGGTTGCGCCAGCGGCGCCCTGGCCGCGAAGAAAACTGAGTAACGCACTCCAGAGAGGCTGTCCGTGGTGATGATCGCGTTCACCAAAATAGGCGCGAACCCGTATCCCTTGACCGCTGATGTCATCGCTCTTTTCCATTTGGCACATCTCCTCAAGGCGTAGATTGCCGATGGGCGAGAACGCGTACCGTGCCCGGGGCTGGCTACTTTATCGCTAATGCTGGATGATCGCGACCCGCTCCTCATCCGATCCGCGGATGCGCTCATCGACTCATGCCAGTTGCGACAATATCGATCATCAGACAGATTTTGGTTGCTACTAAACAAGGATCCCGATCGGGCCACGAACGGTCTTGACTCGATCAGTGTATTTGATCGACCGGCCAGGGGGTATCTGACGCACCCAATTCATCCAAACGGAGTGATTCACGATCTTTCCATGGAATCTCAATCGGTTTTGGGATTATCGATCACGTCAATCACCGTACACCGCGAGGATGAAAATCCCTCGACTCTGCTGGAAAGGAACGAATCGTGATGACAGGCGAGAGACCCTGCACAGCAAGATGGCATCGCAAATGAATTTCCGGATTCCTCTCAAACTTGCCGATGCCGACAGTTCGTCGCCGAATCGAATCGTTCGCCGCGCCTTGAGCCACCACCCGCCTTCTCGTCCCGGCCACGGGATCGTGAAGGCTCTTAGGACACAAGGGCATGGAGATCTGGCACTCAAAGCGCACTCGCTTTGCCTCTGGTTTTTCGAGCGATTACAATTCCGACGCTGTCGAAGTGTCAGGCTGCACGATGGCGATGCGATGAGGCTCGCAGACCGCTCGACATCGATGCGGTCCGCCGGTATCCCGGTTGATGGCTTCTACCGACTGGTTGGACAGTGGTAGGAGCCAATCTTGTTTAATCGGACTGTTGAGAGGCGACTTTAACCTTGGGGCCGTATCTTCTGATCGCCCTGGGCGGGGTAATCGGTGCTAATGCGCGCTACCTGGTGTCAACATGGGCCGCCAGCGGCATCGGCGTTGGGTTTCCATACGGTACCTTCCTAGTCAACGCCAGCGGTAGCTTCATGATCGGGTTGATCCTGGAAGTCGTCGCTGACCGTTTCGGAAACAGCTCCGATCTCAGGTTTCTCGTCGCGACCGGATTCCTCGGGGCATACACTACGTTCTCGACCTTTGGGTATGAAACGATCGTCCTCTTCGTTCAAGGGTCGTTTCGTGCTGCTCTGATCAATGTGGTTGGAAGCGTATTTGTTGGTATGGCGGGAGCTGGCCTGGGGATCGCCGTCGGAGCACAGTTTTGATGAGCCATGAACGTCCCGCACAAGAACAGTTTGAAGAACTGAGCACGACACAGGTCCCGGTGCGACGCCAAGGTCGAAGGCAGGCAATTGTTCGGCGACATTCTCCAGAAACGGATGCGATCGAGGAAGCAGAACTGGGGCGGGCTCCGGGGGATCGGCCCACATCTCCGTTCTTCTCTAGGCGAGACCGCCTTTTGACGATGTCGGCGGTCAGCGCCGGTGGTCTCCTAGGAGCTAATGCGAGATACGTCGTGGGACATTGGATAACCGATCGGTGGCGGAGCGACTTTCCCTGGGCCACTCTGTTGATCAACGTTTCAGGCTGCTTTGTGCTTGGCTTCTATCTGACGCTAATGACTGAGCGATTACCGGGGAGATCGACCACTCGATTGTTCATCGCAACCGGGTTTCTGGGCGCATACACCACCTTTTCGACGTTCAGCTATGAAGGGGCAAGGCTTTTGCAGGCCGGCGATGCCTGGCGAGCGCTTGCATACTTGATGGCTAGTATTGTGATCGGCCTGGCGGCGACGGCAGCCGGCATGATCTTGGCACGTTGGCTCTCGTCTTGGTTGTGTCTGATAGATTCCTGACTTCCCACGGTTCGTAAGTCAGTGCTCCCGATGAACGAGGGTGCATTTGAACCTCGACCAGGACCGGAGTTTTCGATTACCGTAACCGCGGGAGAGGTTTGGTGAAGGTGGGGACCAGGTTAAGGCGGACGGCTGTCGTCCCCATGTGCGCCGGATGCGAGCGCCAATGCCTCGTGGAGTCATGCAAATCGCGCACTTCCAGTACAGTCAGAGGAAATCATCGTGGGGCTTCCGAGTCGAAGCCTGGTATCGGCACGAGATACATGGGGCCCGGCTACGTGCAAGGCGATTTGAGCGTCCGATTGGGAAGCTCAACTAGACGCTTGTTCAAAAAGTGGCTGATCCTGGGTGGAGCGGGGGACGGGACTCGAACCCGCGACAATCTGCTTGGAAG
>CAYJPA010000057.1:0-38451 GCA_964371945.1 uncultured Sphaerobacteraceae bacterium
CGCTGTCAAGACGGCTATTGTCGCACAACTATTCACGCCAGTCTGAGTACTTACCTGAAATCATGTTTCTTCTAAACACCACGAATGCCGCTATGCTTATGCGGCCGACATCCGCTTGTGTTCATTTCAGCAAAATCCCTGACTCACCTTCGGTAGACGTTCGAAAGCCACCTGTCACGACCACGAGACAACTTGTTCCAGTCATCCTCTTGCGGAAACCATCCGATGGCGAGGCAATGCAAACCTACGATGTAGCCGAATTCCTGGATCGAATCGCGGAGCCCACTCTTTCAGGGACGTTCTCCGTCCGGATTGATGGCGGTGAGATTCCAATGCGTGTCAACCGCCGCAACTCGCCGACATTGATTGTCACTTTCGCCGGAGCAATCGATCGCTCGAAACTCAAACTACCTCAGTTTGGCGGCGCCAAATTGAACGAGCGCGTTCCGGGTACTGTGATCAGGATTGCCGACCCATCACTGACCCGCTCACCCCATATCACGGCTGCTTGGTACGCCGGCCACGAGGGTTTCGAAACTCAAAGCATCCTGCCGGACTTGATCAAGCAAACGGCAAAACAATGTCAGGCCGAAAGAATTATTTTCGTTGGAGGATCGGTCGGGGGTTTCGCGGCGCTTCACTACTCCTGGCGTGAACCGGGCAGTATTGCTTTGGTGACCAATCCGCAAACAAACATTGAACGTTTCGCAGAATGGCATCAACGCAACTATCGTAACTACTGCCGCCCCCACCTTGCGCTCGCAGAATCGCTTTCCTCTGTTATCACCAGCGATCTGACCACTGCCTACGGCAATGGATTCGACAACACCGTGATCTATTTGCAGAATGCGACAGACGCGTCGCACGTCCACAACCACTTCGCGCCATTTCTGTCTCGAATCGATAACGCTCATCAAAAGAAGATAATTCCGAGGCTCGGGTATTGGGGGCGACCGGGCCATGGTGGGATTCCCGCCGAGGAATGGTTGAGCTGGCTCAAAGCAGCGATCGCATCGCCAGCAGCATCAGCAGAGGCAATACAATCGACCCGAATGGAGTATGCGGCACACTGCGCAACGGAGAGGTCAGAACAAGAGCAGCGTGTCGCGGTTGACACGAGGCTCGCGATGGTCCTGGCAAGAGAGGCTCGAAAGTCGATCCAACGGGCCGTCAAGGCAAGTGAAACGCGGTGCCGTGAGTGAGCTCACCATATGCCAACCTGCCGACTGAGTCATTCTGGCGACCGGCCGTCGCGGATCGTCATTACCTGGATTTCGAGCAAGTAGCGGTTGGTCCGTTTTTCCGGCCCGACGACAGGATCGCAACCGCGGGAAGTTGCTTCGCCCAGCATATCGGATATCGTTTGCGAGAGCGAGGTCTCGGATTTCTCGACCTCGAGCGCGCAACGGCAGGGTTCAAACCGGACCAAGCGAATCGCCATGGATTCGGACAGTTCTCCTGCCGGTTCGGCAACATCTATACGGTGCGGCAGTTACTCCAGGTCACCCAGGAAGCCCTCGGACTGCGGAAACCTGTTGATGGAATCTGGACCAGGAATTCACGCTTTTACGACGCAATGAGGCCGGGTGTCGATCCGGTTGGACACGCGACCGCCGAAGATGTGATCGCTCTACGGACTCAGCACTTAGGCAGAGTTCGCCAGCTGTTCCGGAGAATGAGCCTCTTCGTATTCACGCTGGGACTGACCGAGGCCTGGGAATCGCTTGAAGACGGGACGGTCTACCCGACCGCGCCGGGCACGATCGCCGGCTCATTTGAAGAGAACAAGTATGGGTTTCGGAATTTCCGATACATTCAAATTCTGGAGGATTTCGAGGAGTTCTGGGAGCTGCTGCGTGGAATCAACCCAGGCGCAAGGATGGTCCTGACGGTTTCTCCGGTCCCGCTCACTGCGACTGCATCGGGTGAGCACGTGCTCGTGGCGACGACTCAGTCGAAAGCTACCCTACGTGCGCTCGCGGGTGATCTTGCAAGCTGGGAAAGGGACATCTCGTACTTTCCATCGTATGAGTTGATCTCTTCACATCCCATGCGCGCTGCCTTTTTCAATCCGGACTTGAGGACCGTGAATAAAGCGGGCGTTGATTATGTGATGTCCCATTTCTTTCAATCCGGGAACCACGAGTCGCCGGATGCCGGCACGTCTTCTATTCAAGTCGATGATGGTCTCGACCTGATCTGCGATGATCAATTGCTGGATCAGTTCGCAAAGTAGTTGCTTTGCGATTCAGCGTCCGAAGACCGGACAGTTCACGGCCAGATTTCGACTTCGGCCACTCCGCCGAGGTGCGATTCCGCATTTGGGTTCGTGAAGGTGATCTGAACGAATCGAATGTCGAGGCCGACATCGATCTCCTGCCAGGTTCCCGGCTCCAATGCGCCGGGATCAAGGAGCGTCAGCCACTCCCTGCGATCGGTTGAAACTTCCACGCGATAGAGTCCGGCGGCGAGGGTGCTACTGAAGAGCCATCGAATTTGACCCACCGGCTTCGTCGAACCCAAATCGAGGAGGATGTAGGCTTCGTCCGGCGCGTCTTCATCGGTCACCCAAACCGTTGATTCGTCCTGGTCGAACAATACTGAGCCACTCGTTGTGCCGGCGCTCTTGCGAACTCGCCGCACCCGGTATGGCTCCGGCTCGGACGTAGGCTCCTCAACGACCGCTTCGTCGATCGGCGCCTGGGTGGCAGTTGCCGTTTCGGCCGGGGTCGCGGTCTCGGTCTCGGGCGGTACCGGAGTCTCGGTTTCAGTCGCAGCCGGGTCAACCGCCGGCGTTTCCGTCGGCAGTACTGTTTCGGTCGGCGCTTCCGTTTCAGTAGTCTCGGGAGTTGCGGTCGGTGTCTCCGTCAGCTCGAACGTTCCTTCCGGGGTTGGCGTCGGAGTCGTGGTGGCAGTTGGCGTACCAGTCGCAGTAGGAGTCGGAGTCGCAGTCGCCGTAGTCGTTTCCGTTGGCTCCGATGCCTGAATCGTCGTGCCCAGGAGTTGTATCTCAGCGATCCCGCCGAGACGAAGCTCATTGTTCGGGTTCTCGAACCAGAAACGAACGTACTTCGCCGTGGTGCCAGACCTCGTCTGGACCTCCTGCCACTGACCAATCGGCTTGTTGGTCTTCGTGGTGACTTTCTTCCAGGTCACAAGATCGGTCGACGTTTCAATGAAGAACCGGTCGGCCATCCCGTACGAACCGAAGACCCACCTGATCGTGCTCACCGAGGCGACGTTTTGCAGCCGAACAAGCACCCACGCCGACGACGGCGGAACGCTCGTGTTCGAGGTCATCCAGACGGTGTTCAGGTTGTTATCACGCACATATCGATGTGCGACTCCGTTTGGCGAGTTGTCGCTGTTCACGATCTGCAGAGCGCCGGATGGTGGAGTACTCACGGCCGTCGGGGTTGGCACACTGAACATCGTGAACGCGCCGCCGGGCGCGGACCAGACTTCGATCTCGGAGATACCACCAATCGGGTTGTCATTGTTTGGATTGTTTACCGTCCAGCGAATGAACTTCGCATCGCGGTCAACTGTCGCCTCTTGCCAAGTGAACAGCGGCGCATTCGTTCGCGTTGCGATGTTTGTCCAAGTCTGTCCATCCACCGATACATCGATCTTCAACACATCGGCCACATCCTGCAGCCCAAACATCCACCTGACAACGCCGACGTGCTTTGTGGTACCCAACGACACCTGCACCGCGGCCGTGGGAGGGATGATCGAACTGTCTCTGGTGCGCCAATAGGTTGTTGCGTTGCCGTCTTTAATTTTCGTCCCATTCTGAGAATTGGCCGTAAATGTGACAGATGAGATTGAGTACTTGGTTGGCGGCACAGGCGGATTCAGTGGTGGCGCGCCCGGTGCCCAAAGCTGGATTTCCGCGATCCCGCCGAGCTTCAACTCACTGTTCGGATTGTTGAACCAAAAGCGAACATACTTTGCCGTGATGCCGGGCTTCGTAATCGCTTCCTGCCAGACACCGACCGGTTTGTTGGTTTTTGTGGTGACCTTCTTCCAGGTCACCAAGTCATTTGACACTTCGATGTAGAAGTTGTCGGCCATGCCGGTTACGCCGAAGATCCAGCGAATCGATCCGAGCGGCTGGCTGTTCTGCAGCCGTACGAGTACCCAGGCCGATGTGGGCGCCGTGCTTGTGCTCCTGGTCATCCAGACCGTACTGAGATTGCCGTCGCGCACGTATCGATGCGCTACCCCATTTGCTGAGTTGTCGCTGTTGACGATCGTTAGCGCATCGCTTGGCGGCGGGATCGCGACGGTTTGAAGCACAGGTTCGGCAGCGCCATCAGTATCGCCTCCCAGGATTCCATTAGGGGCATTCTGAGCAACCGCCAGGCCGTAGAGCCAGCTCTTGGCACTATTCACACTGACGTTTGAGTTCGTCGAAAGATAGAGGGCTAGAGCGCCGGTCACATGAGGCGTCGCCATACTCGTGCCGGAGCGATATGCCGTGCCCCCACCCATGCTCGTGGAGAGGACACACGTTCCGGGAGCCATGATGTCAACGTCCGGTCCAAAATTGCTGTAGTTGGCAAACCTGTCGTCCTGGGAACTGCTCGTTGAACAGCTGCCGGGCTTCGTTCCTCCCCCTCCAGCAGATCCATCAAAATCGTTGAACGCCGAAACGGCGATCACTTCGCTGAAAGTCGCCGGCGTAACATTGGCCGCCGACGATCCACCGTTCCCCGCCGCGGCGACGATCGGAATCCCCGCATCGAAAACTTTGCATACCGTTTCGTGAAGCGGCGAGCTCCAGTCGTTTGCATTCGGAGAACGCGTGCACGGCAGATCTGAACCGGACCCGGTCAAGCTCATATTGACGACGTCAATCGTTGAGCGGTTTGAATAGACCCAATCAAGACCACAGATCAACGTTGCATCGCTTCCGACACCGCTGCCGTTCAGCACACGGACCGACCAAAGACGAGCTCCGGGAGCAACGCCAACCACCCCAACGTCATTGTCAAGCGCGCCGATTGTGCCCGCGACATGCGTGCCATGACCCGATTGATCCTGGAACGTGCCGGCGTTCGCGCAGTCGAAACCGCCGGCGATGTTTAGGTCGCCAGTATTCGGATCGATACCTGAGTCCAGCACCGCCACGTCAGCGTCGACGCGCTCGTCGATACCGTTGATCTTTGCGACATCGTTCGTGCCGGCGCCGATCCGGTTGACTCCGGCTGGAATGGTCTGGGCCGCCTGGTAGACCGGATTGTTGGGGAAGATCGCGACGACGTTCGGATCGTCCGCGAGCGCGTCCGCCTGCTCTTGCGTAATGGTTGCGGCATACCCGTCGATGACGTCGGTGAAGATGACGTCGGGTTCGATGCCGTCCTCGAGCGCCGCTGCTTCGACAATCGACGCGGGCTCCGATGTGCGATCCAGAATGACAATCACATCACCGGACGGAACTGGCTCGTCCTGTGCGGCTGCACGACGTTCCCCGGGGCCACCGTTGAGATCCGCGAAAGAGGTGACCACGACCGAGAGCACGAACAGTAGCGCGATGATGCCGCGACCTGAATTCGCAAACTGAGATAACCGCATTCAGTTCTCCACGATCGCATCGGCGGACAAGAGGCGCAAAGAGGGTGTTTCTTCGCATGTCGACCCGGAGGTCTTGTCTCTAGGATACGCCACGACGTCATGACCGCCAACAATGGGACTCCAAGTGCAGCGCGCGAAAATACGCTACGTGATGGTATTCGAAGTTGCGTTCATGGGTGATTTGCTGCATCCGAATGTGATTGCACTTATAGATTGCGCCATTCGCATCCTTGAGCGAGAAGATTTCTGCGTCGTTGACCCCAATGGTCACAAATACGAGACGACGCCGGGGATTTCTCCCCGGCGTCGTCGTTCGAGATCGAGACCCGCTGCGATCAAGCCGCGTGGCGATACCCTCGCTGCCGGCGGCGGATACTGAAGGCGGCGAGTCCGAGTAGCGGCCACATCAAACCAAAGAGCAGCGCTCCTCCATCTGGTGTCGATCCAAAGAAACCGGACTCCGCGGTCAGGTTCCGGCCCGCGGTCGTACCGGCGCCAGTGTTCGGCGGCTCCTTGGTTGGGATGCAATTGAAGATCCAGACATTTGTCCGCTCGCCGGCGCGGGCCAGGAGATTCCCCTGGGCGTCGACATTGTCGGACTCGGCATGGCACCAGTCGGCGCCGACTTCCTTGAGCTGGTAGGTGCCCGGCTTAAGGTTGCTGAACCGGAGTAACCCGTCCTCGCTCGTCACGCCAGTCTTGCTCGGCTTGAAGGTCGTGCCCTGTTTGACCGAAAGCGCAAACTTCGCACCGTCGGTGTAAACGGAGCAGTTCTCGAACCAATCGAAGTTGGTCGGGATCTTGCCCTGGATATCGCACACGTACTTGTGCACGACGATCGCCCCAGTCGAATCGGTCAGCTCGTCAGGCACGTTGAACCACGTGCAGTTCATCACATCGCCTTGGCCGAGCTCGAGATTAATTGTCGTGCCCAGGACCTTGTAGTCCGGCGCATCCGGGTCGTAGCCGCAGAATGCGAAGACCGTGGAGGCCCCCGCCGGCGGCTCCTCACGGAGTGAGTAGCTTCCCGCGGGCAGTTGAGTGAAGGTTGTTTTGCCCTTTTGTCCGGAGGCGCCAGTCGTCCGCTTCTGCACGGTTTCGCCTGAGACCCGGAAGACAACGCCATTGGTCAGCGACGTGTCGTCAGCGCAATTGTTGACGAAGTCCGCGTAGTAGACGCCTTCGAAACCGGCATCGCAGGTGTACTTGGTCACCTTGATCGTCGCCGGCTTCGGTTCGGGTGGCTTCACGTAGTTGAGCACGATGATCGTGGTCTGCTGGTTGACGTAGACGGTGAAGTCTTCAGTCGCGCCGGTGGACTTTTCGGTCATTGTGTAGGAGCCGGCCTTGAGCGTCGCATGGTACTCACCATCGCTGCCGGTGTTGAAGGTGATCGCCTCGCCACCGCCGGTCTTCGGCTTGATCGTGAAGACCGCATTGCCCTTCTTGCAGTTGGCAGTCTGAGCGAGTTTGTCCGGCCCTGGGTCCGATGAATCGAGCGCGAGGGAGAACTCGCCTCCCTTGCCGGCTGGGCAGAAGAACTTGATCACCAGAATCGAGCCATCAGTTGGTTCCGGCTCCTTCTTCTTGTCCACGATCGTGATCTTCGTGGTCAGACCCGGCTTCAAGGTGATGTTCGTCTTGTCCGCCGCCTTTTGGTAACCGCTCGGAGCCTTGGTCTCGGTTACCTTGTAGATCTTATCGGCCGGCAGGTTGCTGAACGATACCTCGCCGGACGCGGTGGTGCACTTCGCGCCCTCGCTGTTTGGATCCGGTGTGATCTTGAAGCAGGCGTTTTGAAGCACGTGACCCTGCTGGTTCACCTTCCGAATGACGATCCGGCCTGGCTGCAGGTCATTCTCGACGGTAACTGTCTTGTTCTGACCATTCTCAATGGTCACGGAGAAGTCCGCAATCTGAATGTAGTCGAGCGACGGCCGCTTGGTTTCGCGAACCGTGTAATCGCCGACCGCCACATTCGCGAAGGTAATCGTGCCGTCGTTGTCGCCATCGGCATTGTCACAACGGCTGGCCTTGATGATTGCGCCCTTCTTCAAGGAGAAGCACGCGCCTGGTAGCGGATCTCCGTTCTCGTCGACCTTCTTGATCGTTAGCGTGCCCTTTTCGGTCGCCGGCGGGGTCTCAGTGTTCTTGATGATCAAGTTCACGCCGCCGCCTGGCGGTACCACGATATCCTGATCCGCCGCCGGGTCGTATCCGCCGGGAGACTGAGTTTCGATCAGCGTCCAGTTTCCAGCCGGGACTTCCTCGAAGAAGATGATTCCGACTTCGCCGTCGCCGTCGCTTGGGGTTTGATCGCAGGCTTCATATTCGATGCCCGTTCCGCGATCGAGCCCGAAACAAGATCCGTCGAGCAGCGTGCTGCCGTCTTCGGCGGTCTTGGTGATCAATATCCAGCCCGGCTTCAGCGTATTGACAACATCGATCTCCTTGGTGTCGTTGCCCGCAACAACAGAGACAGCCTGGTCAGGCGCCGGTTCGTAGTCCGCCGACGGCGCCGTTGTCTCACGCAGCGTGTAGTTGCCCTTCTCGACATCCGCGAAGAAAATCTTGCCGTCGTCTGTACCGTCGGCATCGTCGCACGTCGGTCCAGCAATCACGGTGTTGCCGCTTCTTAATGAGAAGCAAGAACCAGTCAGCGGATCGCCGTTCTCGTCGATCTTGTTGATGGTCAGACTGCCGGTTGTATCCGAGATTGGCTTGTCCTTGATCAGTACGGACTTGACCCCGGAATTCGAGATCGTCGTTGACCTGTCGGCCGCAAGTTCGTAGCCGGCCGGCGCGACCGTCTCCTCGATGTCATAGTCACCGAACGCGAGGTCATTGAACCGGATCACGCCGGTCGTGCCGCTGGCATCGAAGCCATCGTTATCGCAGAGCTCGATCTCGCCGCCCGGTCCCGTGACCTTGAAGCAAGCCCCACCCTGCAGCAGATTGGTGTCGTCCGCCCGTTTGACGATCTGGAGATCGCCCTGAGTCGGCGGCTCAATAATGATGATGATGATGATGATGATGATGATGTTGACCTGGACCGTCACCGTCTTTTCATGAGGCGCAGGAGCGGCATTGAGTCCGGCCGACGGAAGGAGCCGTCCAGCCTGACCGCCGACCATGGAAGCTCGGAATCCCAACGGTGCCCCGGTCGAGCTCGTACCAACTCCATTGAACGAGCGGTTCAACGCGGCGAGCTCTTCCGGCAGGTCGCTTTGCACAATGCTGTATGTCCCGACCGGAAGATCTTCCAGCAGAAGCATTCCCTCGGCCGGATCTTGATCCTCGTCGCCTCCGTCGCAGTATTCGGCGCCGCCCGCGTTGGTGCTGCTGCTCAGCGTGACGCACGCCCCGACTGCCGGATTGCCCTCAGGATCCCTGAGCTCGAGGCTGAGTCCGCCGGTCTGCACAGGCGCCAGCTCATGGCTGAATGTGAGTGTTGCCTCAGCGTTCTCCTCGACCGTGATCGATTGCGGATCGGCGATCTGATAGCCCTCGGGCGCCCGCGTCTCGACGACGTTGTAGTCGCCAGTCAGCAAGCCCTCGATGAGGATCGTGCCGGGCGCGGCATCGCTGTCGTCACCGCCGTTATCGCAGTACTCGGTCGATCCGATCTGATAGCACATGCCGCCTAGTGGGCTTTCGGATGTGCTTTCGGCGTTGTTGATGCGTAAGCGACCGGTCGTTGCCGGCGCCGCGGAATTCACGACCGTTACCTCGGTCGTTTGGTTCGTCTGGACAGTTAAAGAGCGCTCTGCCGCAATCGAGAAGCCTTCAGGAGATTCTGTCTCGGTGAGCGTGTAATCTCCGACTACCACGTCCACGATCGCGATCACCCCGTCGTCACCGTTCGCGTCCGACGGATCGTTGTCGCAAACCGGTCCGACATCGGCGGTACCGCTGAGCGCGAAGCAGGCACCGGCAAGCGAGTTGCCCTCGGTATCCTGCTTGAGGATCTGCACCGAGCCTGTTTCAGGCGCGGGCTCTTCCGTCTCCTCCGGTGTCGCCTCTTCAGTCGGCTCGGTTGTTTCTTCTGGTGTGGCTTCTTCGGTCGGCTCTTCGGTCGCCTCCGGGGTCGCTTCTTCGGTCACTTCCTCGGTCGGCTCAACCACTGCGCTGTTGGAAACAGTCACCTCGAGCGTTTGGCCGTTCTCGACGGTCACTTCGATCGATTCCTCGGTCGCCGTGTAGCCATCTGGAGCCTGAGTTTCGGTCAGTGTGTAGTCGCCAGCGGGCACATTTTCGATACGGATCGTGCCTTTGGTATCGTCGGTGTCGCCTTCACCGTTGTCGCACGCCTGAACGGTCTGATCGCCGGAGAGGTCGAAGCAAGCTCCCGCAAGCGGGTCGCCTGATTCCTCGTCCACCTTGCTGATCTGAACGATGCCGTTCGCCGGCGAGTTGACGAACGTCGCCTCGGCCACGGCGCCGGCGGTCACCGGAATCGTGAGCGCATCGGAGGCCACGTAACCGGATGGCGCTTGAGTCTCTTCGACAGTTGCCGGTCCTTCGGGCACATTGTCGATCTGAACGATGCCGTCGGCAGTCTCGGCATCGTTGCCGTCGTTGTCGCAGACCGGCTCGCCGCCATTGACCGCGAAACAAGCCCCCGCAAGCGTCGTTTCGTCCTCGTCGGTCGTCGTGACGCGAACCGAACCTGGCAACCGGACGTTGGTGAAGGTCAGTTCAACCGAGTCACCAGCCTGAACGTCGACGGACTGGTCTTCGGCTGCGCTATAGCCCTCGGGCGCCTGTGATTCGCTAACGGTGTGGTTGCCGGCCTCGACGCCGTCGATCTGGACGACACCCTCTTCGCCGTCGAAGTCGCCGTCGCCGTTGTCGCAAATCTGATCGCCGCCGTCGACTAAGAAGCAGGCACCCGTGACGGCTTCGCCGCCCTCATTCGACTTAATGATCCGAATCGAACCCGTTTGGGGGTTATTGACGAAGGTCACTTCTCCGGTTCCGGCAGATGTGACTTCGACCTGCTGATCCTCGGCCCCTGTGTAACCATCGGGGGCTCGAGTTTCGGAGACCGTGTGCTGGCCAGCGGCAATGTCACCGATCAGCACGATGCCGTCGGAGTCGTCGCCATCTCCGTCGCCGTTGTCGCAGATTTCATCACCGGCGTCGACCGAGAAGCACGCACCGCCGAGGGGAATGCCCTCGGCATCGGTCTTGTTGATCTGAATCGAGCCGGGTTGCTGGCTATTGGCGAATGTAAGCTGGGCCGTTTGACCGGCGATAACGTCGACCGATTGGTCGTCTGCTCCCTGGTATCCCTCTGGAGCCTGGGTTTCGCTGACCGTGTAGCTTCCGGCCGGAACGCCGAGGATGAGGACAACACCCGCCTCCTGGCTGCCGTCGTTTCCGTCATCATCGCAAACTGGCTCTCCGCCATCGACGCTGAAACACGCGCCTCCGAGCAGATTGCCGCTGTCATCGGTCTTGGTGATTTCGATCGCGCCGGGAAGCACTGTCAGCGCAAAGGCGAGCGGGGCATCTGTTCCCGGCGTTACGGTGACGCTCTCTTCGGCCGGATCCGGCGCGCTGTAACCATCGGGGACAGATGTCAGCGTGATGGCGTGCTCGCCTGTCGGAACGCCGTCGAATGAAACGAAACCGTCTCCGTCGTCGTCACAAACTTGATCGCCGCCGTCGAGACTGTAACAGGCGCCGCCAACGGGATCGCCGTCGTCGCCAACGGTCGTGACGCTCACGGAGCCGCTCGCCTCTTCATTGACTATCGTCACGCGCGCGGTTTCACCCGCTTCGACCGTGATCGATTCCGACCCAGCTCCAACGAGCCCCTCCGGGACGGTCGTTTCGTTGACCTGATAATCGCCTGCCAGGACATCGTCAATTCGGATACGGCCGTCTTCGTCATCACCGTCGCCGTCGCCGTTGTCACAGATCTCACCGTACGACCGCGGTCCGTCGAGGGTGAAGCAGGCGCCACCGATGAGATCGCCGTCGGCATTCACCTTTCTGATGAGCACAGAGCCGGTTGGTTCTTCTGTCGGGGTTGGTTCGACGATACCGCTGACCAGGCTCGCGGAGGTGTCCTGTCCGGGCTCAACCGTCGCTCCTGTTGGTTCGGCGGAGTCGAAACCTTCAGGAAGCCGCGTGGTTTCGACCTGGTAATCGCCCGGTTCGAGACCTTCGACTCGAATAATGCTCTCCTCAGGGTCGGAGTCATTCTCACCGTTGTCGCAAACTTCCAGTTGCCGCGGACCCGAGATGCCAACGCAGGCGCCGACGACACCGAAACCGTCGATATCGGTCACGTTGACGATCAATGCACCGCTCTCGGCCTCCGCCGGTCGGTCGATGAAGGTCACCGTCGAGCGCTCGCCGGCAACAACTTCGGTCGTCTCAGCCGGGGCTAACTGGTAGCCGTCGGGGGCGACAGTTTCTTCGATCGTGTATTCACCTGGGGTGACTTCGTCGAAGGTTATCTCGCCGTCGCCTTCGTCGTCACAGAATTCGTTGCTCTGCTGGCCCTGTGAGTCGGAAACGATGAAGCACGCGCCGGCAAGCCTATTGCCATCTTCGTCTTCCTTGCGGATCCGGAGACTTCCAGTTTCTGCTTCAGCGGCGGGGCTGACGAACTCAACCTGCGCATTGTCGCCAGAAGCAACGTCGACATCCCTCGAAGAGGGATCCACCGTATAGCCATCAGGCACACTGACCTGGCTGACGGTGTAGGTGTCAGGCGGAAGATCGGTCAGCCCCATGTCGCCGTCGCCGTCTTCGTCACAGGTTTGGCCGAGGTCGTTTTGCGATCCGACGACGCTGTAGCAAACGCCGCCCAAAGGATTGCCATCGGCATCGGTCGTGAACGCGGTCAGATTGCCGGTTGCGGCCGCCGCGAGTGTGTTCTCGCGGGTCTTTTCGGTCATCTCTCCGCCAACGATATCGACATTGAATGCGTTCGAACCCTCGTATCCGTCAGGAACCGTGGTTTCCTCGGCGCGCCATCGACCCTCGGCAAGATCGCCTATCACGACATCGCCGTCTTCTGAGCCGTCATCCCCGTCACAGGCAGTTTGGGCGTCGCCGGCAGTGCCGTCCCGAGGCTCGACGGTGAAACAGGAGCCCGCGACCGGGCTTCCGTCCTGATCGACTTTGTGGATAAGCAGTGTGCCGAACTGTTCGGGCTGCTCCAGGGTCGTATGAGGAACGGTGTAGGTGCCACCACCATCGGGGACCGTGAATCCGGTCTGACCGATGCCTGAATAGCCATCTGGATCCTGGGTTTCGGTCAGGGTATAAGGGCCAACCTCAAGCTCGAATGTGACGGAGCCGTCAAAATCGTCGTCGCAAACGGAATCGTTGTTGTCGATCGCGTAGCAGGCGCCCGCGATGACGTTTCCGTTTTCGTCGACCGAGACGAGCGTCACTTCCGCTAAGGTCGTTTCCTCGGTGACTTCCTCTGTTACCTCTTCCGTGACCTCCTCGGTCACCTCCTCGGTGACTTCCTCTGTGACTTCTTCTGTGGCCTCTTCAGTTGGCTCATCGCCGCCGGCCGCGAAGACCTGGATTTGGTTATCGCCCGAGTCGAGCGAGATTTCTTGTTCGCCGGCTTCGCTCTGCCCATCGGGCGTGAACGTTTCGACCAGCGCGGTTCGTCGCGCGCTGACCCCATTCGGAAAGATCAGGACCGTAACGCCGTCTTCGCCGTCGTCGACATCGCACGCCTGGGAGAGAACGTTGTCCCGATTGTCATACACGGCGAAACAGGCACCTGGAAGGAGGTTGTCGTTCTCATCCGTCTTGAAGACGGTCAATGTCGATGGAGTGATCGGATCGGCGGCAATGATATTCCCGCTGCTATCCGCCACGACGTGTACGCGGCCGAAGTCGCCGGGATCGAGCTGCACGGGATCGGTCGCGGGCTCGCCGTTGAAAAACACCTGAGCACCAAATGAAGCGCCCGGTTGCGCATCGACGTACGCTTCGAAATCGCCACTGCCGGTCGGCGCCATGGCGAACGTGCCGAAATCGGTGGCAAGCTCGACCTGGTTTGCAATCGGTTCCGCGACAATCGCGCCGGTGTTTTGGTTGTAGGAGAAATAGACCGCGAACGCGTCGTCCGGCACGTTCAGCGAAAGATCGCCGCCGTCGGGATCGCCGTTTTCCCCCAGCGAGCGATCGATGTCGCTGCTGGTTACGACCCGGAATGCGTACCTGCCGGGCGGAACGGGAACAACGGCGAACCAGAGTCCGCTGCCGTCGTTTTGCAGTTCGGAAGCGCTGCAGGTTTTGTCCCAATCATCGGGACACCCGATCGCGAGCTGGAAATCGCCCGCGACCACGACGCGGTTCGGCGCCGGCATCGGCGGGGGAGCACCGTCGCGCGGCGCGAATCCTCCTCCGGCAAGCGTATCGGCGCCCGTGGGAGCGGCCGCCACGGTCGTGACGCCAGTCAGCGGCGACACGAGACTGAGTAGCAGCATGAGCGCGGTGAGCACATACGCGCTCCGGACGCGTCCTTGCGCCGTTGAAGAATCTGCCCGACCTGAACGTCCCGTATTCAGAGATCGATTCCGGCGAGTTGGACCGCGCATCTGCGTCCTCCCCATTCATAATTCCCGAACCGGCAAAGACCGGCGCGAACACAAAAAGCCGCCTATGTTCAATTCACGATCCGTGAGCGATTCGGTCCAGTTGTCGGGCGCTCGCAGCGCCGCCCTGTTGACTCAAGTGATAATTCCAACATCCAGTCGAACCGTGGACGTCATCATACCTGAGCAATCAAGGTGCGTCGCGCGAAATCGGCGATCTTCGCTCGTCTCGCACCAGAAGAACGAGCGATATCCGCATTTCGTTTCGGTGATCCAGGCGATTACAACCTAATCCGGGAGAATCTCGGACACCAGATCCCGAACGGCGTGCTCCGTGTTAATCAGGTGCTCGATCTCGAGAAAGAGATGAGTGATTCCGAGGTTTTGGAGCTCTTCCAAACGGCTTCTGATCCTGGATGCCGAACCGGCAATGGCGACTCGATCCATGAGCTCCATTGGGATCGCCCGCTTTGCGGATTCGAGATCTCCAGCACGCCGGAGCTCGGGGAACCCGCCGCCGCGAGCGAGGACTTCGTCGGTCTTCATGTGTCCGCGGACGCCGGCCATCACCCAATCGAGATCGATCCCCGGCGTGCGCAACTGTCGTTCCATTCCAGGTAACGTGTAGATCATGGCGACAGTCGTTTTCTTTCGCTCGAGTGCCCGCTCAGGGTGGTCGGTGAGCGTTATGCTGGGATGCGCAAAAAAGGAGAGGTTCGCCGCGTCTCGTCCGCCATTGCGGGCCGCGGCCTTCACGGTCGCGATCGCGTCACGCAGGAACAGCGGTGAGGCAAGCTCATTGAAACGGACGCCGTCGGCAGCCCGGCCGGCAAGCGCGAGAGCCTTATCTCCGGTCGCGGCCAGGTAGATCGGCGGCCCAGGTGGCGCCGTTTCCGGAGCGAGCGTTCGTTCCCATCCTGCCACTTGAAATGGAGCCTGTCCCTGAGCGGTATGTGGCGGACGCCACCATTGACGCAGGAGATCGATCGTCGTTTCGAGCGCCCTGAGCGGCGAACCGACCTCCATCCCCAGCGCGGTGCGATACCACTCCGGCTGTCCCCGGCCCAGACCAAGGAAGGCGCGACCGCCCGAGAGGCGGTCCAACGTCGAAACCGACGCCGCGATCAGGTTCGGATGCCGCATGTACGGGTTGGTCACACCCGTTCCAAGGCGGATCTGCTCGGTTTCCCGCGCGGCCGCGGAGAGCACCGCGAACGCGTCCCACCCGTCAGGGTCTTCAGTCAACCAGACGGAATCAAAGCCCGCACGATCTGCCGTTTTGATCAAGTCGAAGGTTCGCTCAACCTTCGCTCTAGCGTCTCCGCGAGTCCAACTCTGGTGCGAAAGCTGCAGGCAAACGCGGAGCAATTGCGCCGCTCAGCCGGTTTTGGCGCGGTAGTAGAAGACCACACCGCTCGGACGATCCTCACCGGCTCGGCCGGCCACCCCTTCGCTGCCGTCATGCATCGGAAATGGATACCCCCGTTCGATCTCGTCCGCACGTTCTTTTGGGAGAACAGTCGCAAAGAGATCGTGCTTCGGGCATTCCCAGACACCGGGGAATCCCGCGATCGGTCGCATGCGGTGCCGGTCTCGTGGATGAGTGCGGCCGATCTCACACGGTGGATTTGGACCGGACGACTGCTGTTCTTCCATGGACGTTGAGATCACTCCTGGTAATCGCCATCTTCAATTGCATGCGGCAAAGTATGACATTGCTTCGCGGCGGAGGGCACTGCTGGGCGGAACGCACAGCTAACTGGCGCTCGCGGTCGGCGAGGAAGTTGGTTTGGGGGTCGGTGTCAGCAGGGCCTTCATCGAGGTGAAGCGCACGCGATCCCAGGCGACGACCCAATCGACATAGGTCGCGATCTCGCCCGCGTCGGCTTCGAGCGGCGGGAACCCGACCAACGGGGAGAACGCGAAGACGGCGTCGAGATTGTCATAGGAGTAGAGCGATTGCACCGCGGGCTCCAGTACCGCAATCGCGGTCGAGGAGACCGTACCCCGATAGAGACGCTCTGCCAACGCCATTTGCGCTTCGTCCGAGATCAAGTGATCGAGAAACGCATACGCGGCGTCGAGATTCGGAGCGCCGGCAGCGATGCAGAGCGAATCGCAGACACTGAAGTCGCCGGGCGCCGGACGCGCCAGTTGCAGGTTCGCGTCCCGTGAGACATCGAACGAGAGCACATTCTCCTGTCCCGCGGTGCTCACCCAGGAGCGACCGCTCGCGAGCTCATTGGCGAGATCGGTCATGTTGTTCACAAACAGCGCCACGCGATCGCGTTTGACGGCCTGCAACTCTTGCACCGTCTGTTCGAGCTCGCTCTTCGTCACCCGTGTTGGATCGGTTGCGCCCAGGGCGCGGTTCCAGACGATGAAGTGACTCAGAACATCGTCAGTCATCACGATGTGACCCGTGAAGCTGGGATCGGAGAGATCTGTCCAATTCGATGGTGGGGATGCAATCACGGTTGGGTTGTAGATCATCGGCGACGTTCGCCAGCTTATCGGTAACGCGTAAACCAGCCCGTCGAGCATCGACCACTCAGGCGATTGAAATCGTGGGAGCAAATTGCCGATGTTCGATAGTCGCGAAAGATCGAGTGGCTGAATGAGCCCAACCCTCGCCAATCCCTGGACAACTCCGTCGCTAGGGGTTACCAGATCGAATCTGCCGGGACCACCTGAACGGAGAAAAGTGAAGATCTCGTCGTTCGCGCCGATGCGTTGCGACTGGACCCGAAAGCCGGTGGTCGCGGCCGGATCGTCGTAACCCGCCCAGCAGAGCATTTGCAGAACCGGGTCGTCCGCTTGCGCCCGCGCGTCCTGTCGACGCAATAGAGTGAGCCCAAGGCTGCCGGCCAAGAACGACCGGCGATTCAGTTGATGGGGGGTCCGTTTCATTATTCGGATTGGTTGACGGATCGCAAGGATCCCGGCAGCGGTTCGAGCGGCAGCGGCAGATCGATCCCGAGCGTCAACCCGCCATCAACCACGAGCGTTTGACCCGTGACGTACGATGCTTGATCCGAGGCGAGAAACGCGACGGCGGCGGCGATTTCGAATGTTTCCGCAAACCTGCCCATCGGTACCCGCTTCAAGTACGCCGGCGCCGCGACAGGATCGGTCGTGATAAAGGCCGCCCTGGTTTTGACCATGCTCGGCTCGACCGCGTTCACGCGAATGCCAAGTGGTGCCAGCTCGATCGCCGCTGATCGCACCAATGCGACCACCCCGCCTTTCGAAACGTTGTAGTGCGCCAAATTGGTTTCGACGAACCATGAATTGGTGGACGATGTGACCACGACCGCGCCTTTGCCGGCGGCCGCCATAACTTTTGCCGCCTCCTGCACGCAGAAGAAGGTGCCATTGACGTTTACGTCGAGGATGTGCCGCCAATCGCGTTCTTCGATTTCGAGAAAAGGAGCCCCGCCGGCGATCGCCGCATTCGCCGCCAGCACATCGAGCCGGCCGAATCGCTCAACCGCGGTCGCCACGGCATGGGCGACCTGATCGCGGTTCGCGATGTCGGCCACGACCGCGACGATCCGGTCATCTTCGATTTCATTGAGCAGTGCCGCAAGTTGATCGCCGTCGATATCGACCGCAACCACGCGATAGCCATCCGCCAGGAACCGCTCGGTGATTGCTCGTCCGATCCCATTGGCCGCCCCGGTGACCATTGCAACCGGGATTTGTTCTGTCACTTCGCGCTCCATCTGTGGTCGTGTCAAAGGTCCGCCGTTGTGATGATACTTGTGTCCGCACGGTGACACCGTGAGATCAGAACCAAGGGCCGGCAATGATTCCCCTGACAACTCTGATTGCGGATTGGAGGCCGGTATTCCGTGGTACCATCTTTGCGGCCTCAGAGAGGCCGCTAATGTTGATGCTCATGCAATGCCCGGCTGTTGGTCCTGATTGAATATGCGATCTTCCATGATTCCCACGGCGACAATCGAATTGACCGAGACAAGGGCCACATCCCTGGCTTCAGAAGACGGCTTTTTCGGGCGCCAGCGCGAAACCGATGAGATCCTGACGCTCCTGGCGCGACCCGATCTCGCTTGCCTGACGGTCGTCGGATCAGGGGGGCCGGCAAGACCCGGCTGATCCAGCAGGTTGCAGCCAAGCTAGCCCGCGATCCAATCGCTCCGTTCCCGGAAGGAATCTGGTTTGTGCCGTTGGCTACGATCGTCGACGCCGATCGTGTGCCCGTGGCCATCGCGCGGGTTCTAGGTTTGGAGCTCGGTGACGAGTTTCGCGCCGACGCCATTATTGAGTTTCTGCGCGAGCGTGAATCGATGCTGATTCTTGACAACGTCGAGCAGATCATCGAGATCGCGTCGTTTGTGTCGCGGATTTCAACGGAGTGTCGCGACGTCAAAATCATCGTGACAAGCCGGCGACCGTTACGAATCAGTGGCGAGCAAGAATTCGCGCTTGCGCCGCTTCAGCTACCTGAAAACAACGACGAACTTCCGTCCAATCCGGCGGTCGCGCTCTTCCTTCGACGGGCGCGCATGGTCAATCCAGTGGTCGAGTTCGACGACCGGACGCTTCAGGCCGTCGCCGGTATCTGCCGCGGTCTCGACGGACTGCCATTGGCGATTGAGCTCGCGGCCTCGCGGGTCAAAGCCCTCTCTCCCACGGTGCTTGCGTCGCAGTTGAACAATCGGCCGCGACTCCTCACCGGCGGCCCGCGCGACGCGCCAGCAAGGCAGCAGACGCTCCAATCGCCGATTGCGTGGAGCTACGACATTCTGGCGCCGGAGGAAAAAATGCTCTTCCGCCGATTATCCGTCTTCGACGGCGGCTTCAGCCTGGATGCGGCCGAGCGTTTGGTGGCCAAATTCGATCCGTCACCCGATTCCGGTGTTGGCAATTCCTGCGAGATCATTGCGACGCTGGTCGATCACAGTCTGCTTCACGCAACGAGTGCCGACGCTGATAAGCCTCGCTGGTCGATGCTGCAAACGATTCGAGAATTCGGCCTTGAACAACGGATGAGCAGCGGAGAGGGGCCGGACATTTGGCGACTCCATGCCGAGGTCACAGCCAAGATCGCCGCCGGAGCCGATCCCGGAATGTACGGTGTGGATCAACCGGTCTGGATTCGCCGCTTGACCGCGGACGATGGAAACATCTGGGCGGCAGTTTCATGGTCGGTCGAGCACGGCGAGCGTGATCTGGCGCTCAAGATCGCGGGACCGCTCTGGCGATACCGGTCATTTCGCCATCTCGGCAACGAAGGCCGTTCCTGGCTGAAGAAGGCGCTCGTGATGCCGGGCGAGGCGACGGATCTTCACCTTGGGATGGGATTTCACGGGGCAGGCTGTCTTGCCGAGGACATTGGCGATTACCCAACGGCCGAACGACTGCACCGGCAGGCGCTCGAGATCTGGCGGAAGACCGGTGACCAGTTTCGGATGGCACGGACACTTGATGACCTGGGCAATGTCGCTCACGACCAGGGGGCGTTTGAGTCCGCAATCGATCTCCATAACCAGGCATTTGAGCTGGCCAAGGCGAGCGGCAACCGGCGAACGATGGCGAGCGCGATGTCGAATCTCGGCGCGGCTGCTTACCTGCAGGGCGATCTCTAGACCGCCCGGGAGCGCTGGCAGGCAACGCTTGATTCCGGCACCGCTCGGCAAAGCCATGGTGATGAACAACCTGAGGGTCGCTTGCCTCCAAAGCGGTGATCTCGACCGGGCTGCTGAAATCTTGAGCGGAGCGCTCGAACTGCATCGCCAGACCGGAACGATGTCGACCAGTGCCGACATCTTCATCAACCTCAGCGATGTCATGATTCGTCGCGGAAAGCAAGGGCATGCACGGTCATTTTTCAATGAAGCAATCGAGCTCTATCGTCAGGCGGACGATCCCAAAGGTCTACACAACGCGTATTACTCGATCGGGTGCGAGGAAGTTGAGGAGGGCAACCAGCAGAAGGCGCACAGTGCCTTCGCGGAATCGCTCCGCTATGCCGACAGGGGGTACAACCCGCTCGGAGTCGCCGGCGCGATTGAGCAAATCGCGGGCCTTGCGACGTCGGCCGAACGTGCCGCGGAGGCTGCTCGTCTAGCGGGGGCGGCTCAGGCGATTCGCGGGCGGATTGGCACGAAGGTGCTGCCCGGAGAGCACCAGTTCATTGAATCGCTCCATTCCGAGCTGAGGCGGTCGCTCGGCAAGGCCGGATTCGAAACGGAGCTCAGGGCCGGCAGCGAGATTACTCAGCGCAAGGCGACCTCAATAGCTCTCGCCCTGGCGGAATGGCTGTCAGAAACGACCCTGAACAGGCCAAAAGCAAGCGTGCTACGTCCTGCAGAAGCGCCGGCGAGCTCGTTCAGGCTGACAAAGCGCGAATTCGAAGTCCTCAGGTTGTTGGCCGAGGGGCGGACCAACCGCGATATCGCTTCGGCGCTCTTTATCAGTCCGCACACGGCCGGAACGTATGTCGCCAACATTCTTGGCAAACTGGACGTCGACACTCGAGCCGCGGCGGTCGGCGTCGCCTTCCGCCACCACCTAATCTAGTTCAACCTGGATTCATTTGCATCGGCAACGCCTTTTGCGACGTTGCCATGTACGACTCAACGCTTGTTGGCGCTTTTGGGCCGTGCTACGTTTGGTCCGAAGCTCCGGCGCTTCTCGGTGTTTCCTCACCCCAGCCAACAGATTGGTGCTTCCCACATGATCCGCTCCGTTCCGGCCGACATCGAGCGGCAACAATTCGATCTGGTCGTGATCGGCGCCGGAATCAACGGGGCCGCGATCGCCCGCGACGCCGCGATTCGCGGTCTTCGCGTGCTCCTGTTGGACAAGGGCGATATCGGGAGCGGCACGACAAGCTGGTCCACCCGGCTGATCCATGGTGGATTGCGTTACCTGGAGCACGCGGAGCTCGGACTGGTGCGCGAGTCACTTCGCGAGCGCGAACGGCTGCTCCACAACGCCGCGCATCTGGTGAAGCCGCTGGCACTCATTCTTCCAATCTATGAAGGCGCCCGTCGCGGTCCGGCGCTGATTCGAACCGGAATGGTGATGTACGACCTGCTCTCGTACGATAAATCGGTCAATCACCACCGGATGCTCGGTCGCAACGAAACGATCAAACGAATTCCCAGCATCAAAACCGACGGACTTCGTTCCGCGGCGATGTACTACGATGCCCAGTCCTCACTGGCCGAACGGCTTGCGGTCGAGACCGCCCTTTCGGCCCACGTTCACGGGGCGACGATCATCACCTACGCCCGCGTCGACAAACTCCTGATCGAAGGCGCGGTCGTGCGCGGGGTCGAATTCATCGACCTCATTTCCGACAATCGATTGACGGCTCACGCGCGTTGGGTAGTAAACGTTACCGGCCCGTGGGTGGACGAGGTTCTGGCCGGTGCTCCAGAAGGGTCCGTGAAGAAGCGATTCATTGGCGGCACTAAAGGCAGCCATCTGATCGTGGAGACGTTTCCCGGCGCCCCGGCCGAGGCGCTCTACTATGAAGCCAAAGAAGATGGCAGAGCTATCTTCGTAATTCCCTGGAACGGCCTTTATCTGATTGGCAGCACCGATATCCGGTATGACGGCGATCTCGATGATGTGCGAACCGACGATGCCGAATTCGCATACCTCCTCCACGAAACAAACAACCTTTTGCCCGGAGCGGGTTTGACCGCGGACGATGTGCTCTATACCTACTGCGGAGTGCGGCCTTTGCCACACCGGCCGGACGGCAACGAGGGCGCGATCACTCGCAGGCACATCATCTTCAATCATGCGCCGGCACTGCGGGGACTGCTGTCGATCATTGGCGGCAAGCTGACCACGCACCGGTCGCTGGCCGAAGAGGTCGTCGATGAAGTTCTGGAACAACAGGGGAAATCGGCGCCGTGTCGAACGGCATCGTTGCCCTTACCCGGCTCGGCGGGAATCGAGATTGAGCCATTCAGGAACCGGCTTATCGATGAGTCGAGGCTGCCCGGCAAAACGACCTCTCGATTGGTCGACGTCTACGGTAGCCGTGCTGAGCGAGTGATCGAGATCGCCACCGAGCATTCCGCGCTCGCGCATCTGATCGATGACGAAACAGGGGCTATTGCGGCCGAGGTCGTCTTCGCGGTTCGCGAGGAGATGGCCGTAACCCTTGCTGATATCCTCCTGCGCCGGACGATGATCGGTCTCGCCAGTCATGTTGGAGCCGGTCCTGATGTTGTGACGGCGCAGGTTGCGGTCGACCACCTTGGTTGGGATCAGGAGCGTGCGCAACGAGAAGTCGCCGCCTACAGGATCTTCATCGAGCGATTCCGGCCCCGCATCCTGCAATCGAGCCTCGCACCTGTGACGGCGTAACGGCCGACACGAAATGGGCAGTCAGCCAAGTACAGACGTGCGCGGAACACAGTCCTGATCGAGGTTCTCGGGCACTGAAGGCCGGTCGCCGCGAACTGCGACGGCCGGCCTCCTCAACCTACGCGCGGGGTGCGATTATGAACCCTGAGTCGTCATCTTCATCATCGTCGTCGTTCTCGTCGTCGTTTTGGTCGTCATCGTTCTCGTCGTCGTCCTCGTCGTCGTTTCCGCTGCTCGTCGAGAGGTCCTTGGCGAGGAAGACGGTAATGTTGGTTTGATCGCCGTTGGGATGCAGCCAGGCGATGCCGGAATAGCTCGAACCCTGAACCTCCTGGAGACCGACGACCAAATCGCCGCCCGGCGCGGCCGATCCGAGATTGCCGCAGGCGATGACCGCGTCACTGTTCGCGGCATCGAGTGAGATCGTGAGCGCGTTGTCCGTTCCGACCAAATCCGCCAGCGAGCTTGAAACTGTTGTCATCCCGATCTCTACCGGGATCGCCCCACCGGTGTTCGAAACGGACCTTGTGGAATCGGGCGTGGTGTTGTCAATGGTCGATGCGCCGACATCGCCCAAGGCAAAGGCAACGTCGCCCAGGGAATCGCATGTGCCGGCGACGATTGCAGACGGATGCACTGGCAATGCGCGCGCGGAACCGCCGATCAGTTGACTGAGTCCGAGCACGAGCCCGATTGTGGCAGGGCCGAGCCCTCGCCGAAGGGTTTGCGCGACATTCATCACGGTTTGAATCCTCCTGAATAACAACGCCGATGGCGACAAGAACCCTTTGTTCTGGATCCCCGGGGCATCCGATGCCTACAAGGCAGGTTAGGGGAGCTGAATTTGAAACAGATTTGTCTCGTCCAGATCGTCAGCGTGCGCACACCACCGGATCGCCCGGAGTTGAGCATCCACTTGCGCCTGAATTGACAGTCTTGGGAGAACGTTGGAGGCTGGAGCCTCGACTCGCTAGGACAATGAAGGTGACACCTTCAGGAGCGTGACTGCCCTACCGGAACGAACATGGGGAACAAGTGGGGCCGCTGGTCCAGTTACTTGGCGTTGGTCCTCGCATGGATGCGAGGACCAACGTCGAAGCAGAATGATCACTTATTGCAGCTTGCCCCGAGCGGCGATCGGCCAAACCGATTCCACAACTCCGTTGCGGATGCCGAAGAAGTTCTCGTGCAGGTGGTTGCACTGATCGCTGTATCCAACACTCCAAAAGATGCGCTCGCCGATTCTGGGCGACTCCGATGGATCGACGAGCGTGATGGTGCCGTGCTCGGCCGAGAAGCCGTACGTGCCGGTCGTCTCCAGACCGCGCGGTTCGGGCTTTCGCGCGGTCGGGTCGATCGATTTGCGGCCGGAGTCGACGATCACGCGGGTCGATGTCGGGCGGCTCGTGACCTGGGCCATCATCGATAGCGCCGGGGTGACGTTCGCGCCAAGATCGAGATAGGAGATATCGCCCCAGATCCCGCCGCCGGCCTCGATCTCGGTGATGCCTTTGACACCGGACGAGGTCAGATACGTCCCGGTTCCGCCGGCGGAAACGATCTCCACCGGGAGGCCAGCCGCGCGAACCGCGCCGGCCGTCTCGACGAGTTGACTGCACGCGCGCGTGATCTCGGCCACTCGCTCGGGCTCCGATTTGATCGCCATCGCATGGCCCTCCCAGGCCATCACGCCCGCAAAGCGCAGCCCGGAGCAGGAAGCGATTAGCTTCGCGAGATCGACAGTCGCCGCGCCCGGGGCCGCGCCACAGCGCTCCATCCCGGTGTTGACCTCGACCACTACCCGTGGCCGGCTCCCCGCGGTACGTGCCGCCTGATCGAGCTCCCGGACATTGTCCGCATTGTCGACCGCGACAATGATGTCGGCGTGATGACAGAGGTTTGCGAGTCTGCGGGTTTTGATCGGACCGACGATCTGATTTGCAATCAGAATGTCATGGATCCCGGCCGCCGCGAAGACCTCGGCTTCGCTAAGCTTCGCGCAGGTGATGCCGATTGCTCCCGCGGCGATCTCCATGTGGGCAATGGCCGGTGTTTTGTGGGCTTTGGAATGAGGACGCCAGCTGGAGCCGCGCTGCGCGATGTCGCTCGCCATGGTCGCGATGTTCTTTTCGAGTGCGTCGAGGTCGATCAACAATGCGGGCGTATCGAGCTCGCTCACCGGCAGGCCGATCAGGGTCGTCAACATTAGCAGTTTCCTTCATTCCGGTCCCGGCGGGCCGACCCCGCCCTAGATCGCACGAACGTTAGGGCGCAAGGATACCCGAGGATTCGACGATCCGGGCCGCGGAGGATTTTGCTCTTCTATGCGGGTTCCTCGATCGTCGCGATGTCGTCGATCATCCAGACGCCACGTTCGGTGTCGAGTGCAAACCGAAACCGCTCTTGTCCGTTGATCGGCTTGCCTGCGACGTCGACATAGGAGACCGTTGCCTCGATCTTGCCGTCCGGACGGCGAACCACATCCGACAACCGATCGAGCCGCTCCCAGGCTTCCGGCGGCCGGCTCCCAATGGAGCCGTAGATCTCGCGGAACTCATCCTCAGTCAATCCTGTTCCATCCATAAACCGGAAGAGATATGGATCGCTGTAAAGCGCGAAGCCATGAAAGAGCTGCCCGGAATTGGCGCAATAGATCAGATCTCGCAATACCTGTGATATTTCGGCCAGGGTACTGGTGTCTACGCCAACTATGTCTAGACCGTATTCAACTTCAGCGGCTGCCGCGGGGCGTTCATCCTCTGCCTGATCGCGCGTCACAACGATGAATTCTTGGGTCGCGTCGTCACCCTTTGACACAGCAGACGCCGGTGTCCTCGCCGAAATTACTCGATCGTTCGCAGGCCAGTTGGAAAACGACTCTTCGAGACGCTCCCCGGCGTCAACGGCCGGATCGGCAACCGCCGGTTCAGGAATGATCGTGCCCTGCCACTGCAGAATCTGGCCCTGTGGAACTCGATCGACGACGCCCATTCGACGCTCGTCCATCGGAACGACCAGACGCTCCGCAATTGCGGTCACGCGGGATCCGTTCTGAGCGTGCGGGTCGGTGTCGACGCGATGCAATGCGGCAACCGCCAGATCGTGTGCCCGGCGCGTTGGACGGCGATCCCCAAGTTTCCGCCGGTTCACGGGCTCGCCAAGGATTCGCCCGAAGCGCTCTTCGACGACGGGGTCCGCCTCATCCCACTCAGTCTCCGGCTCTGGAGTTCTGACAGGCGGCGTGGGGAACTGCAGCAGTGGACGCCGAACGACGGGCTCAAACTCCGTGCTCTTTTCAGGCGGAGTGGGCTCCGCTTCTGGTGCCTCCGCCTGCTTGTTTCTTCCGACGAGTGGACGCAAGGCTAGGGCTGCGATCACGATCAGCCCGAGCGAGAGGATCACGATTCCAACCACCTGCGCCGTATTGATGTCCGGCGTGCCTGTCGGCTCCGGCGGCGGCGGCAAGGTCTCCTGAAGGTAGAGCAACATGGCTAGCGGGGTCATAGGAACAATCCTCGTAGTCTATGCATCGCGACGACGTCGATAACCGCGGGCTCCACTGGGCGTGGCGCCCGGCCGATTTTCACTCCACCGAGTGCGGCCGCCATTCCTGCGCATAGAAGCACCAGAATCGTCGTTCCACTCCAGGGTTCTTCAAGGTCGAACGGACCAATACCCGCGACCGGCCCTTGCACGACCTCACGGTCGCTCGATGTCTCGGCCGCACTGATCGTTCCGCACGCGACACTGGTCGCCGGGTCCATAAGCGACTCGAGTGTGCCTTCGGCAACATGTAGGTCGATCACGATGTCGCCGGCCGACAGGTTCTCCAGATTGAGATCCACCGTGGTTTCACTCGGATTGCCGATCGTCACCAACGAGAGTGGCACAGAGACCGACTCGTTGAACGCGAAGCACGTTCCACGATGCAAATAGGGCAGATAAGATTTATCCCCAGCAATTATCGAAACTACGACTTTGGTATCGAGGTCTGAAGCGCTCAACGTTGCCTGGGCCGACACGTCAGATCCGTTCCGCTCAAAAATCCTCACAACTATCGCGTCATCCTGCGCGGATGCATCGGAGACGAACGGCATTCGTGGTTCATTAACCGCGATCAACATCGCGGCGGCAAAGAACATTGCCGCGAACGCAAAACGCCGACCTCGTCCTGCCGTCATTGAGGGAATCGACTTCCTCATGACGAGACCTCCGAGACTCGCACGAGTCTGATCTCGAGACCGACGCTATCCGTCCAGAGTGCCACCAGATTGCCGGCTGGATACCGCTCATCGGTTGCCGAAACCACTACGACATCGTCGATGCTGACCTGGATCTGGGAGCCGACGACGCTTATCTGGAGGCGGTGCCAATCAGAACCGAGCTCAAGGCCGACATTCTCTAGTGGCTCCGCTCCAGCCCAGACAACGACGGCTGGGTCACACGCCCACTCGATTCCAGTCGCGTAGTACCCAGTTGCCGATCCTCGAACCGCCAACCCGAAGTTGCGCGGGCAAATCTCTCCGCCGGTGACCCTGAACTCGATGTCGACAATTGCGTCTGCTGCCAGACCGGACGGTACCGGGACCACCAGCCAACCGCGCTCGCCGGAGCCATCCGTCATTGCGGTCGCTCCAGTCAAGTCCCAGCCCTCAACCGGTTGCCAATCCGCAAAAGGATTGTCCCCTGACGTTTCGTAAACCACGTTCGACATGATGGGAGTCGGCTCGGCGGTTTCGGTCGGGATTGGCGTTTCGGTCGCAGCTGGAGTGTGTGTCGGAGATGGTGTCTCGGTCGCGGCGGGCGTATTTGTCGGCACCTCCGTTTCGGTCGGAGCCGGTGTCACTGTCGGCGCCGCCACGGTTGCCCGCAACGCATCAGCGGTTGCCTGAGCTGCGACCACGTTTGCTTTCAGCGTCGCCAGCTCATCCTGCTGCGCGGCGATTGTCGCGTCGTACTTCGCGCCGGCCGCGGTCGCGGTCGCGGCGATCTCGGAGGCAGCGGCCCGCGAAGTCGCAATTGCAACTGCCGCATCGATGGCCGCGGCGGTGGCGGTCTGTTCGATTTCGACCGCTCGTGCGCTGGCCGTTTCGACTTCGCTCAGGTCGAACGTCAAGACTGTCGCGGTCGGCTCAGGCGTTTTGGTAGCGCTCGAGCCTGGTGTCGTGGCCATTGTGGCTGCCGCGGTACCGGCTCTGGGCGGGGCAGGGATGCTGACGCGATAACAGAAGGAGATTACATCGATCGCGTTGTCTTCAGGCGCTCGCAGGCCGGAGCCGCTACGAGCCGGGGGATCAAAGGACCGAACGTCGTGCGAGTCACCATATTGAATGATCAGAGCGCCGAGCCGAACGCTGGTTGCGAAATCGATCGCGGTCGCGGCGCCATCGTCGTCAACATCAGAAACGATCAGGAGTACCGCAAGCGTGCCGTTATTCAGACTGAGGACCCGCCCAGGCTCGAATCCGTTTTCGTCCGCGAGCGCGGCATCGAACTGGATGTACGAGCGATCGATGTCCCGACAAGTCGCCGGATCGTCCGACTGGAACAACGGAACGACCGATACGAGTCGACCGGGCGCACTGAATGCAAACGACGGCACCGCTACGCTAAGCGTAACGATCGCAATCGGAATGAGCATAAGCAGCGTTCGCGTGCGCCTCATAGAGGTCGTTCCTTCCCGGTCGCCCGCGACTGCAAGCGGCGGGTCCGCGGATACCTGGACTTCGTCCCAGGACTATATTCCTACCTCTACAAGCTAATGACCCTAACTCGGGCGGTCAACATCCCATGACTATCGGGGGGTACCAGATCGGTGAAGACGAAAGTACCTGGGAATTGCAACACCATTGGCACCATTGATTTTGGCTTATATATATGATTCACAGTGCGAATCCGCTTCGCTGGTATCATCGTCATCGCCATGTGCGACCATTCAAGATACACCGCAAGTGAGGAAAGTCATGGCCTCGGAAGAACGCCCTGAGGGATCCGTGGTTTCTCAGAAATCACGCGTCGCTAATCTGTCGCGACGGCGCCTGATGACGAGCGGCGCCGCGATCGGCGCCGGCGCTGCGGCGGTTGCCGCAAACACGGCAACTGTTTCAGCCGGCTCCTCAACCAAGTCCCGTCTTCGCTCGCGTCGCCAGAGCGAATCGACGACGCTGACGATCGTCATGGACGGTTCGCCGTCCGATCTGAATGCCCATTCCGCCTTTGACTGCCGATCGGTGCTGGCGACCGCGGGCGCATATGAGGGGCTCATTGGTCTCGAAAATGACAAGACCGATGAGCTCGTCGGGCTGATCGCCGAAAGCTGGGCGCTGAACGAGGATATCGGCATCTGGACGTTCACGCTTCGTGACGGCGTCACATTTCAGGACGGAACACCGTGTGACGCGAACGCGGTTCTCCTGAATTACGAGCGACTGTTCGCACTCGCCCTCGGACCGATTGGGGTGCTGACCAGGTTCATCACCGGCTGGAAAACGCGGAGCACCGCCCCTGACGCAAAGACGATTGTCTTCACCTGCTCGAAACCTGAACCGCTGCTGCCAACCGCACTTGCGTCTACCTATGCAATGCCCATCGTGAATGCTATCAGAATGAAAGAACACGAGGTCGATGGCGACTGGGGTCATATCTGGGCGCAAACGAATGCAGAGGGCACGGGAACGGGAGCGTACAAAATCGTCTCATTCGAGCCAGGTCAGTTGTTGGAAATGGAGCGGAACGACAGCAACTGGGAATGTTGGGAAGGCGCCCAATTTGAAGGCGTGGTGACGGAAGCTGCGACCAGGCGGCAACTGCTTGAACAAGGCGAAAGGGGATATCGTCGATTCCTTGACCGCTGAGGACGTCGAAGAACTACGCTCGAGCACTGAAATTGTTGTTTTGAGCAACACGAGCACCCAGGTCATCTATTTCCCAATGACCGTAAGCGGATCGCTCGCGTCGCCCGAGGCTCGCCAGGCGATGTGCTACGCGTTTCCATATGACGAAGTGATTGAGGGCGTCTACAAGGGCAATGCGAAGCGGGCACAAGGCGCGGTGGCCGAAGCGATTCGCGGATTCAGCCCGGACACCTTCTTGTATCCGACAGACCCGGTCAAGGCGAAGGAGCTCTTTACCGCGGCCGCCGTCGCGGAGGGGACAGAACTGACCGTCACCTTCGAAACTGGGGTTGCCAATGCAACGGTCGCCGCTCAATTGTTCCAGGCGAGCCTGGCGGAGATCGGGATCGGCCTCAAGATCGAGCAAGTCGATTTCTCGACATTCACATGCATGTTCTATGGAGACGCGCCGGTCGAGGAGCGGCCGAATCTCTTGTGGTGGGGTTGGTGGCCGGCCTATAACGACGCCTGGAATCACCTTTATCCACAAATTTCTGGCGATGCCTGGGGATCGAAGGGCGCCGACGCCGGGTTCTACAAGTACGACCGGGTGGATGAATTGATGCTCGTCGCCCGGGATGCGCCGGATGAAGCCACTTAGCTAACCGCGCTCGCCGAGATTCAGCAGATTATCTCCCGACGATCCGCCCGCGGTTTACTATGCGCGGCCGAAGTGGACGACGCTCTATCGCGGCAATGTTCAGGGCGTCTTCTTCAACCCAATCGATATCGGCACGTACAATTTCTGGAAGATGAGCAGGGTGTAGCCCGGAGCGGCTAGCCATGAGCCGCTAGCTCCAAGCTCCAAGCTCCAAGCTCCAAGCTCCAAGCAAACGATCCCATACCGTCTTTGCCGCGTGATTCGTTTTGGAACGTGAGCCCGGGACTTCGAAATCCCGGGCTCAGTGGGTCCACCTACGACCGGAATGGGGCTTGTTCGCCGAGAGGGCCGACGAACTCGGGGAGATCCGTGTGGCCCAGAATCTGCCGGACGGCGGTCGCTTCCCCTATGTGAAACCAGTAGTGGTAAATCACGCGCTGGAGCATTGTGCCGATCGATTCCGGTGAGGTCCGCCCATTGACCGTCAGATTCTCCAGCATCCGTTCGGTCGTGAGTTCGTCCAGATACGGATCGACCGCCGTGGTTGCTTCTTCCCACGCCTTCCACGCTCCGTCGAGCGGCGGCGTATTCGCGGGCACTCCGTAGGCTCCCCATTCATCGAGCTCGGTGATCGTGTCGCCTTTGTCTTGCGCACGTATGAGCCAGTAGCGCCGTTCCTGCCCGGCCAAGTGACAGATCATCCAGCCGATGCTGTTCATCGGCATGAGCCGCTTCCGCGCATCCTCGTTTGAAACGCCATCGAGCGCCCGTTTGAGCTCGCTGCGTGCAAATCGAACCTGTTCGACCAATGGATGAACCATGAGCTACTCCTTTGGACATTACTGATTGTGTCGGCGAAACGCCCGTTGCAACCCCATGGAACAACGAGTACCGGCGTCAACTGTGAGAAGCCCATCGATCAGCAGGATCTAGATCAATCTAGACCACTGAAGAGCTCGTCAATCGAAAGGTCAAATTCGGGCAAGACCCGGGAAATGATCTGATGGTCAGTTTGCGGCACAGCATCGTAGCCGCCCTTCGCGTTCAGGAAGTGAACGGCAACCGATTTCTGTTCAGGATCGACAATCCAGTATTCGGCCACCCCGGCCCTCGCATAGAGGCGGAGTTTCGTATTGAGATCGCGAAGGCGGGTGGATTGGGAGAGAATCTCAACAACGAGGTCTGGGGGTCCATCGACTAATTTTTCTCCGAATAGGTGGCCTCGTTCCGCGCTGAGGAAAAAGAGATCGGGAACTACGACATCGTATGGTGTCAATCGAACATCGGCAGGTGTGTGAAAAACTTCGCCGAGTGCGTGCTGTTCGACGTGATCACTGAGCTTCCGAAGTAATCGTGCGCTAAGCCGCGCATGCTTCTTGGCCGGTGATGCTGTCACAAACATCTCTCCGCCGAGTAGCTCATACCGATTGCCGTCTCCTTCCGGAGTCGATGCAAGATCCTTATATGTGAGGGGCTGGGTGGCGACGACCATGTCCGAATGACCTCCTGCAGAGTGTTCCCATGATTATGCACGGTCGTCTTACCGTCAATATCGACGAGGCGACTTACCCCCTCACCCCCTTACCGTCGCACCCCCTCACCCCCTGGCCGCCCCTCCTCTTGCATGAATAGAACATATGTTCTATTCTACTGGCAGAGACGCATACCGTCTCGCCGCCGGTCTCACACGGGAGGGAACGCCACCATGGCCATCGCCTGCGTCCATATCCCACAATTCGCGCTCCGCATCGCCATCCTGGAGCAGCCTTCGCTCGATGGACTTCCGCTTGTCCTCACCTCGCCGGCGGCCACGCATCCGCGTGTCGTCGATTGCACCCCCGAAGCGACCGCTCAAGGGATCAAGCCGGAGATGCTCCTGCGCGAGGTGACCACGCTCTGCCCGGATGCGGTCTTCATTCCATCCAATCCCGCGCGTGAGACGGCCGCCTTCGAGGTCGTCGTGGAAGCGTTGGAGACCTTCAGCCCGCTCGTCGAACCGTCGGAGCTCGGCACCTGTCACGTCGATCTACGTGGACTGGGCAGACGCGATGGATCGCTCAATGACGCCGGGATGCGACTGCTCCGGCTCGTGTCGCCGATTTTGCGGCCGCGCGCCGGGATCAGTCACGGCAAATTCACCTCCTGGGTGGCGGCTCGTCAAAGCCCACCGGGATCGATTCGCATCATTCCCGGGGACGAGGCGCGAGCAACGCTCGCCACCGTGCCAACCTCCTGGTTGCCCTTCCCGGCCGCGCTCCTGGCGCGTCTCGACCGCCTCGGCCTACGCACGCTCGGCGAGATCGCGGCATTGCACGCCACGGCGATGCAGGCGCGGTTTGGCCCGGATGGACGACGCATCTGGGAGCTCGCGCGCGGCAACGACGACACCCTCATCCTGCCCCGTCCCCGGCTGGAGACCGTGACGCAGCGGATGTCGCTCGGCGGACTCATCACCAGCCGGGAGATGTTGCTGATCGCCCTGCGCCAGATCATTCTGCGCGCGTTCGATCGCCCGCAGCTCCGCCATCGCTACGTGCGCCAGGTTCGGTTGCGGGTATTGATCGAAAACAACCGTTCCTGGGAACGGGAGATGACCTTCCGGGAACCGGTTGGACGGGATCGGCTGATCGAAACCCTGCACCATCGCCTGCAAGAGATCGATCTGCCGGGCCCGGCGGAAGAGATGCAGCTCGAGCTGATCGGTCTCGTCGGCGAGGTCGCGCATCAGGAGTTGATCCCGAGCTTGCGGCCCCGCCGCAGTCGCCCGCTGATCGACGCCGCCCGCCAGTTGAAACAGCGATACGGCGCTTCCCCACTCTTTCACATCGCGGAGGTGGAACCATGGTCAAGGATCCCAGAACGTCGGCACGCGCTGATCAGCTACGACCCCTAAACACGCCTCGCCTGGTGAGCGTGGAGGTGACCAACGGACTCCCGGTCGCGGTTGTGGAGGGCGACCATCGAGCCATGATCGAGCGGATTCAGGATGTCTGGTGCATCGACGACGAATGGTGGCGCGAACCGATTCAACGCCGCTATTACCGGGTCGCCCTGGAAACAGGGAGGGTTCGCACGCTCTACCACGATCAAACGCAAGACATCTGGTTTGAGCAGGGGTACTGAGCTATTAGCTACTAGCTTTGAGCCGCTAGGAGCACGACGACTCTCACCCCCCCAACCGCACCCAGAGGGTACCCGCCGCTTCGCAGGAGAGGGGGAGCGCGAGGGACAAGGCCGTTCTTAGCCTCGGAGAGGCTTCGCGAATTGAGCCCCTGGCTTCAGCCTGGGGTACGCCGTCCTGGGAAACGTTTGCAACATGTAGGGGCAGACCGCCGTGTGCCCTGGTCCCGAACAACGACTTGAATTGATGTGTGACGGCGAGGGCCGCGGTATTTCACCTCGCAGGTCGATTCGAACAAACGCGAGGCGACGCGTCGGGCGCATGCCATGCGCCCCTACACAACCCGCCGATTCAAGACCGCGGCTAGCGGCTCAAAGCTAGCGGCTAGCAGCTAGAGGCTCGGCGCTTGAAGCCTGAATACGTCGAACTCCATCTGCATACCGCCTTTTCCTTCCTCGACGGGGCCTCCCTCGCCGACGATCTGGTCGCGCGCGCCGTTGAATTCGGGTACAGCGCCCTCGCGGTCACCGATCACGACGGGCTTTACGGGGCGATGGAGTTCGCCCAATCCGCCCACGCCGCCGGCATCGCACCAATCACCGGCGCCGAACTGACCCTGATCGACGACACGCACCTCACCCTGCTCGCCGCGACGCCAACGGGCTACTCAAACCTCTCCCGCCTCATCACCGAGGCTCACCGGCTGCCGACGGCCCCCAGCCCCAACCGCACCCAGAGGGTACCCGCCGCTGCGGCAGGAGAGGGGATCACGTCCTCTTACCCTCTCCCAGACGGCTTCAATCACGGCAATGGCCTCGTAGCGGCGCATGGCATGCGCCTGAGCTCACCCCCGACCGCATTCACAGATGGCACGAACCTGGATCGGACGACGGGCGCATGCCATGCGCCGCTACACCGTGTGAACGGAATGGCCGATGCAGCCGTCCCCCCTCTCCCGTCAGAACGGGAGAGGGGGTTAGGGGGTGAGGGTTGTTCAGCCTAGGAGAGGCTTCGTGGGATTAGCCTGGGGTTGAAACCCCAGGGAAGAGCCGTTTCGCCGCTCCGCAAGCAAAGGGCCGATGTTCCCTACGAGCTCCGTCCAATTGGCAAATCGAAGCCGATCTACCGGCCGGAGGATCGCGAACCACGACTCGATCCCGCCCTGCTTGCCCAGTTCGGCGAGGGGCTGATCCTCCTCACCGGGTGCCGGCAGGGGCGGCTCTCCCAGTTGATCGACGCCGAGCTATACCGCGATGCGGAAGCGCTGCTCCGCCAGTACATCGAGTGGCTCGGCGCCGAGCAGGTCGTGGTCGAGCTGCAGCACAACCTCGTTTTCGGCGATACCCAGCGGGTCGACCGGCTCGTTCAGCTCGCGGACCGGGTCGGGGTGCGCTACGCCGCGACCGGGAATGTCCACTACCACGTCCAGGACCGGCACCGCCTGCAGGATGTGCTGGTCGCGATCCGCAATCGTTCGACGCTCGACGGCTGCCATCGCGAACGGCGGCCGAACGGGCAGTTTTACCTCCGCTCCCAGGAGGAGATGGCGGAACGCTTCGCCCGCTACCCGGAAGCGCTGACCACCACGCTGCTGATCGCGGAGCGATGCACGGAGTTCAATCTCGCCCGCGATCTCGCCTACACCTTCCCCGACTACCCGACCGAGCCCGGCGAAACGGCGGACGACCGGCTCGAGCGCGTTTGCCGCGAGGAGTTGGTCCGCCGCTATCCCGATAATCGGGAAAAAGCGCTCGAACGGCTTCGCGACGAGCTCTCCGTGATCGCCAAGCACAAACTCGGCGGCTTTTTCCTGCTCTACCGCGATCTCCTGCTACTCGCCCGCGAGGTGGCCGACGAAATCCGCGGCACTACCTCCGCGCGGAGCATGGCCAACCTGCCGCCGGGCCGCGGCCGCGGCTCGTCCGTCAGCTCGATCGTTTGCTACTTGATCGGTCTGTCGCACGTCGACCCGCTCAAGCACGATCTCTTCTTCGGCCGCTTCCTGAACGAGGAAATGGCCTCCGTGCCGGATATCGATCTCGATTTCCCGCGGGAGATCCGGGAGCGATTGATCGAGCGGGTCTACGAGGTCTACGGCGGGGATCGAGCGGCGCTGGTGTGCGCCTTTTCCACCTACCGGTTGAAGAGCGCCGTACGCGATGTCGGCAAGGCGTTCGGGATTCCCCAGGCCGATCTCGACAAGATCGCGAAACTGAGCGATCACCACTCCGCCGCCCAGATCGACCACGAGCTGGAGCGCATTCCCGCCTATGCCGCCCGGAGGGACGTCCCGCCCTGGTGCTTCCTGACCGAGATCGCCGGGCAGCTCGCCAACTTCCCGCGTCACGTCACCCAGCACTCCGGCGGGATGATCGTCTCCTCGTCGCCGCTCTCGGAGCTGGTGCCGATCCAACCGGCCGCGATGGAAGGGCGCTTCCTCTGCCAGTGGGACAAGGATTCCTGCGACGACGCCCGGATGGTAAAGATCGACTTCCTCGCCCTGGGCATGCTCTCGCTGGTCGAGGAGTGCCTCGAGCTGATCCACAGCAACCGCGGGGAGATGGTCGATCTCAGCCGGGTCGATCTCGCCGACGCCAAGATTTACGACATGATCTGCGCCGGCGACACGATCGGGGTCTTCCAGATCGAATCGCGCGCGCAAATCCAGATGCTGCCGCGCACCCGGCCGCGAAAGCTGGAAGATTTGATCGTGCAGGTCGCGATCGTGCGTCCCGGTCCGATCATCGGCGGCGCGGTGCAACCGTATGTCGAGCATCGCCAGCGCGAGCGCACCAGCTTCCTGCCGGTCGAGCCCTTTTACGATCATCCCAGCCTGATCCCGGTGCTCAAGGAGACGCATGGCGTCATCCTCTACCAGGAGCAGGTGCTGCAGGTTTCGATGGCGCTCGCCGGTTTTTCCGCCGGCGAAGCCGAGGGTCTACGCCGGGCGATGACGCGCAAACGGTCGCAGGAGGCGATGGAACGGATTTGGGAACGGTTCCGGGATGGAGCGATGGAGCGAAACGGCGTATCGCTCGAGGTTGCCGAGCAGGTCTTCACCAAACTGCGCGGCTTTGCCGCTTATGGCTTCCCGAAAGCGCACGCCGCCGCCTTCGCCGTGCTCGCCTATCAATCGTGCTGGCTGAAGTACTACTACCCCGCCGAGTTCATGTGCGCGCTCCTGAACAACCAGCCGATGGGCTTCTATCCGAGCCATGTCTTGACCAACGACGCCAAACGGCACGGCATCCGGATTTTGGCGCCGGACATCAACCTCAGCGGTCTTCGCTGCCGGGTCGAAGGCCGCAACGGCATCCGGATCGGATTCGGCTATATCAACGGGATGGGCGCGGAAGCGGCGCAGCGGCTCGTGCTCGAACGGGAAGAGCACGGTCCCTACCGCTCGCTCTCCGATCTGGTGCGGCGGACACCGCTTTCGACCGAAGCGGCAGAAAACCTGATCTCGGTCGGCAGTTTCGACCGCTTCGGGCTCGGCCGGCGCGAGGCGCTCTGGCAGCTCGGACTCTTCATCCCCACGCATCGCTTCGGCACGCCCAAGCGGCCGGAGACCGATCGCGGCCGCCAGCTCTCGCTGATGCTGCCCGTGGAGCAGGACAGAGCGGAATTGCGGCCGATGGGCGCCTGGGATCAGATGGAAGCCGATTACAACGTGCTCGGGCTCTCACCGCGCTATCACCCACTCGGGCTGCTGCGCTCGCGGCTTTCGGATCGTTATGTCACGTCCGAGGATCTCAATACCCTGCCGGACGGACTCGTGGTTCAGATTGCCGGGCTGATCGTCGTTCGGCAGCGACCGGGAACGGCCAAGGGCATCCTCTTCTTGCTGCTCGAGGATGAGCGCGGACTGGCCAATATCGTGGTCTATCCAGGGTTGTATGCGGAACGCCGCTTGATCGTCCGGAGGGAGCCGTTCGTGCTGATCGAGGGGCGGTTGCAGAAGAAGCAGGACACGATCAATATCGTCGCGACCGACATCTGGCCGCTGGAGCAGGCTCGCCGGATCTACCAGGAAACCGGCATGCCGACCCCAGACATGCGGGTCCTCGAAGACCAAATCGTGCCGGAATCACAGTCAGTCCTTGTCGCGCCGCACTCGCACGATTTTCATTGAGACATCGACCAATCACAAATTGCGTGAGAGAACAGAAAGCGTGCTAAAAAAGCGGAAAGTATGACATTCGGAGATACCTGCATGGCCGCGGAACGAGCGCTCACGCGAATCCAAGAGAAGGGACAGGTCACGCTCCCAGCGGAGCTACGCCGTCGGCTCGGGCTGAAGAACGGCGATCTTGGCGAGGTGACCCAAACGGTCGACGGTATTCTCATTACTCCGCAGCAACTCATCGCCACCCGTGCGTTGGCCGAGCTCGGAGAAGCGCTGAAGGAGCAAGGTCTTTCACTCGAAGACATGATCGAGCGGAGTCGGACGATCCGAGAGGAGCTCGTCCGCGAGCGGTACGACCTTGCGGGTGACGCCGAACCCTCATAGTATCTAGACGCAATAAGCAAGCTACAGGCAAACTCAGCGGACGATGAGGCGGGCGAGTGGGGCGGCTTTTCTACCGAATCGTGCGGTCGGCGGCGCCAACCATCGACGATTTCAAGACCGCGAGGGATCTCGGAAAACAATTACGATTTCCCCAGTTCCGAAGGGAATGGGAGGAAGCGATTTCCGTCTTCGACGACTTCGACCACGCCGTCAATCGCGCGATCAAATCGCGGCTTCAACTTGGAGACCACATCGCGGAGCTTGACGTACCAGATGACGGAAGCGTCGAATTCGCACCAACGGCCGTCGACCCGCGACACTACAGCATTTACGCCGCGCCTGAGTTAATCATGACGTTCGTCACCGGCCCAGCGACTCGGGTCGCGACGATTCGAAAGGCTCCAAGATGACCGAACGCTACCAACTATTCGATCTCGACTCTGGAAACCTGGCGGCAGAGTTCGATTCGACCCTTGAGGCGATGCACGAGCTGGGACGAGTTGCCCGTGAGTTCGGAATCTCAGGGATTTCGCAACTCGCGCTGTTTCGATTCTGCGAAGGAAGCGAAAACCTGGTTGCCATGCAGAATGACCTCGTCCAGCTCGTCGAGGAGCACGAGCGGGCAGCGCTTGCGGGAAGCCCGGCACCGAAGGCGACGAGAAGCTAATCCTTGATGAGCCCCAGTTGTTTGCGGAAACCGAGGTTGTCCCAGCCGTCGAAACCTTCCGCGACCAGGCCGTTTTCGATCCGATCCAGACTCATCCCCTCGACTTTGATCTTGTTGCCGGTCGGCGGCGCACCGAGGAACTCGC